>NZ_JBITLS010000010.1:0-447375 GCF_044465465.1 Nonomuraea sp. NPDC049655 | reverse complement strand
TCAAAACCCACAGCCACTACGACCAAGCAACCGCCTGGTCACACCACGACTACGACCTCACCGCTTGACACTCAACGTCCAGGGATGTCTGACCCGCCCTCCCCGCGCCCGCTACACCGGCTGCTCGACCGGCTGGCTGACCGGCTGGCCCCGGTCGACGTACGCGGCCAGCGCGCGCACCCGCTCGGCGTGCTGGTCGTGGCCGACGATCACCGGCGGCTCGTTGTACGGCATCGCGTCCGACGACCGCCGCAGCTTGACGTACTGGCCGCAGGCGTCGATCGCGTACGGCTCCATGTCGTCCTGGAGCGCGCCGATCACCGTGATGCCGTACGTCTCGCCGATCCGCCGGAACAGCGCGACCGCCTCCCTGCGGTGCTCCTTGCCCAGGTTGCGGCCGAGCTCGTCGAGCACCAGGCACAGATGGCCGCCGCCGGAGGACGCGATGGCCGCCGCGCACACCAGCTTGACGGCCTTCTCGTCCATGAGCGCGGTGTTGGCCCGCCGGTTGTACGGCACGAACCCCTGCCCCTCGCCCCGCCGCCACTTCGGCGTCACCCGCCACTGCCAGCGCTGCTCGGGGTCGGCGGGCGCGGGCGGCACCGGGAACTCCAGCGTCGCGCCGTAGCCGCCGTAGGAGGTGTCGAGCTTCTCGAACTCCTCGGCCACCCGCGTCAGCCTCGCCTTGATCGCCGCCGTCAGCGCCGCCCGGTGGACGGCCGTGGACTGCGCCGCCTCCTCCGCGCCCCGGGCCGCCGCCGCCAGGTCGCGCTGCCGGGTGACGACCTGCGCCTCGATCTGCCGCCGCTGGTGCTTCTCGTACTCCTCCTGGCCGCGCAGGTAGGAGGCCAGCGATCCGCACACCGCCGCGAACGTCGCCTGCTCGCGCGCCGTGCTGCCGCCCCGCTCCGACAGCAGGAACGCCAGCTCCTCCGGGATCTCGGCGTCCTCCTCGGGGAAGGTGTCGCGCAGCGCCTGGTCGAAGTGGCGTTCGGCGACGCGCCACCACTCCTCGGCCGCGCGCGGACGCTCCTCCTCCGGCAGCGCCGCGATCCACTCGCGGGCGGTCTCCACCGTGCCGCCCCAGTCGGCGGCCAGCGCGTCGAGCCGCAGCGCCTCGCGCTCGGCGGTGACCTTGGCCTCCTGCTCGCGGGCCTGCGCCCGCTCGCTCTCGTGCCGCTGCCGCCGCCCGTCGAGCCGTTCGATCTCCATGTCGCGGGTACGGGCCCGGAAGTCGAGCGCGCCCGCCTGCCGCTCGGCCTCGGCGACCTTCGGCGCCAGCTCCTCGATCGCCGCGTTGAGCCCGACGAGCCGGTCGCGCCGCTCGGCCAGCCTGGCCTCCAGCTCCGCCAGCCGCACCCCGGCCCGCGCGCCCTCCAGCCGGCGCTGCGCCTCGGCGACGGCCTCCTCGGCCTCGCGCACCACCTCCGCGGCGCTCTCCTGGGCGTCTTCGGCGCGGTTGAGCCGCTGGCCGGCGGCCTTGATGCGGGCCTCCCGCCCGGTCGCCACCCCGTCGAACGCCCCCACCACGCTCACCCCGGCCGCGCTGACCAGCACGGACCCGGGCAGCCCGGCCAGGGCCTGCGCCGCCTCGCCGAGCCGCGCGGCGTCGACGATGACGGCGTGCTCGTGCGGCCAGCCGCGCAGGCGGGCGCCGGGAAGGGCGGCGTCGCGGGCCTGCTCGGCCACGTCGAGGGCGTCGAGCAGGCCGGTCGCCCCGACACCCGCCGCCGACAGCGCGTCGAGCTGGGCCGCGGCCGGGCCGCCCTCGGCGTCGTCGAGCGCCGCCCGCGCCGAGGACACCTCCTGGTCGGCGACGCCGAGCGCCTTGAGCGCCTCGTTGAGCCGGAGCCCGGCCTGCCGCAGCTCGGCCTCGGCGGCGGGCACGTCACGTCCGTCGGCGAACCTGCGGGTCTCCTCCAGCGCCGGGATCGCGGCGCGCAGCTCGTCGGCGGAGTTCTCGGCCACCGCGCGGTCGGCGTCGAGCTTGGTGGTACGGGCCTGCAGGGCGGCCAGCTCCTTGCGGGCCTGGGACACCTGTCGGTCGAGCGTGTCCTCGCGCAGTGTGGCGATCTCGGCCTTGACCAGCGCGATCTCCTCGGCCGCCGACTCGCCCGCGGCGCGGTGGCGGCCGAGGTCGGCGGCCAGCAGCTCGTCCTTGGCGGCGGCGTCGGCGAGCTTGCGCGCCTGCCTGCCGCGCCAGCAGCGCAACGCCTCGGCCAGGCGCACCCGGGCCTGGTCGCGGCGGTCGAACGTGCCGAGCAGCGCCTTGGACTCCACCTCGAACTCGGCCAGCCGGTCGGCCGCCTGCGCCGCCCGCACCCGCTTGGCGTGCTCGTCGCGCCGGGCCTCGCGCTCCTGCTCCAGCTCGGCGTCGAGGCCGGTGAGCGCCGCGATGGCCTCGAAGACGCGCTCGGGGGAGATCTCGTTGAGCGGCTGGGAGAGCAGGTTGGTGGCGACCTTGCTGCGCACGGACGTGGACAGGAACGACACGCACCTGACCCGGTCGCCGTAGAGCACCTTGGTCAGGTCGCGGGCCACGACGTCGCGCTTGCCCGCCGACCTCGGCAGCGACGCCCAGATCTCGTCGGCCCGCGCCACCCGCTCGGCCTCGGACGGCGAGGCGGCCAGATGGACGCCCTCCCGCCAGCGGATCTCCAGGTGCGGAGCCTCCTGGTTGACCTTGAGCCACACGGTGATCGCGCCGCCCGAGGTGTCGGGCACCTCGAACAGCTCCCCGCTGTCCTGCTCGCCCTCCTCGCCCGCCTCGGTCAGGGTGAGGTCGGGCGCGGCGACCGGCTCGGGCGGGGCCGGCGGCGGGGCGAAGGAGTCCATGCCGGGCGGGCCGAAGACGCCCACGATGTAGCCGTGGTCGGCGCTCGCCCACTGGCGGGCGCCCGCGCCGCTGGCCAGCTCGGCGTTGAAGAGCAGCTCGGAGACCGCCTTGGCGCCCGAGGCGAAGCGCCACTGCTCGTCGCCGAGCAGCGCCGTGATCGAGGCGATGAACGACGACTTGCCCGCGCCGTTGGAGTCTTTGGGGCCCGCGCCCGCGACGACGATGAGCGTGCCGGGGACCGTGGGCACCGGATGGGTCGAGAGCCGTGAGATGTTGACCGCCTGCACGGCGATCAGCACCCGGTCTCCGACGACGTTCTCCATCTGCGACACCCGAACCCCCGTAACCCTTCCATCTGTCATGACGTTCACTGCGCCGACCTGCGGGCGCGTACGGCCGCCGCGAGCGGCGTGTGCGGGCCGGCGGCGAGGATCAGCTCCTCCTGCAGCCGCCGCCGGGCCGCCGGCGTCAGCCGATGGAACTGCGGGCCCGGGACGTAGCCGCCCGCCTCCTCCCCGGCCTTCACCTGGGCCAGCAGGCCGGCGTGGCGCAGCGTGCGCAGCGCCGACTCCAGCTCGCCGATCGGGACCTGGGTGTGGCGGCGCAGCTCCTCGACCGGGGTGGGGTGCGGCGACAGCCAGGAGTCCTCCGGCAGCAGGCCCTCGGCCCGGGGGATCGCGACAGAGTGGACCAGCACCAGCGTCAGCACCGCCCGCTCGCTCACGCCGAGCCCCGCGCCCGCCGCGCCCGTCGGCGGGCGATCCGCCGTCGCCGCGCCCGCAGCCTCCAGGGCCGCCTCCGGCTCGGGGGCGGGGGACGGGGGCTGGGCCAGGGCGGCCGTGTGGGTGTCGTCGTAGCCCGAGGTCCAGCGTTCGCGCAGCTGGATGAGGACGCGGCCGCGGCGGGCCAGCATCTCGCCCAGCGTGTGGCGCAGCGCCGGGTCGCGCAGCGCGGCGAAGCGGCCCTCGGCGACCGGCTCGGCGGCGTGCTCGACCACCATGTACGCGGCCACCAGCTCGGCCCGCCGCCGCTCGTCGTAGGCGCCCAGCAGGTCGTCGAACTCGGACACGCCGAGCTCGGCCCGCCCGCCCGCGCCGGGCAGGGGCAGGACCGCCGCGGCCACGATGTCGGCGTCGCCCACCACCGTGAGCTCCGGCCGCTCGGGCTCGGGCAGGCGGCGGACCAGCTCCTGCAACTGGGCGTGCGACTCCGCCGGCCACAGCGCGCAGCGCGGCCCGAGCGTCACCACCCCGTCGTCGAGGACGATCCACGCCGAGTCGTGCAGCCGCCGCAGCGCGCCGCGCGCCCAGTTGCGCATCAGGTCGTCGGTACGCCCGATCAGCGCCCGGTAGGTGTCGAGCACCAGCTCGACGGGCGCCGGGTCGCCGGGCCACGGATCGACGGAGAGATCGTTCCAGCAGCACTTGAGCGTGGCCGCCAGCACCCGCCGCGTCTCGCCGGCCCGCTCCACCGGGACGGCGGCGATCTGGTACTCCTCCAGCAGCGCCGGTGTCACCCCGTCGGGCCACACCGGCAGCGCGTGCCCGGTGGAGTCGGGCCGGGTCAGACGGGTCATCCCGGCGGGCGCGGGCACGCCCGCCCCCAGCCGCAGCGGCCCGCCGGAGCGCGCCCGCGCGTGGGCGAGCGCCTGACCGGCGGACCGGCCGCGCTCGGAGGCCGGAGAACCGGTGGACGTCATGAGGTGCGCTCCAGGTAGCCGTGGGACAGCCAGGCGGGCTCGCCGTCGGGGTCGACGGTCAGGCCGTCGGACCAGGTGAGCCGGTAGGGGAGCTCGGGGCGCAGGTCGGCGGTGGTCAGGTCGGCGAGCAGGCGGCGGGCGGCGGGCCAGTCGGAGCCGATCACGTCGGCCAGCGCGACCCGGGAGGCGGCGCCGAGCAGCGACTCGGCCACCTGCGTGAGCCGCTCGACGGCGGCCCCCGGCGAGGAGTCGAGCGAGCCCTCGGGCCCGGGGTCGGGCAGCGCCGAACGCGGGGGAGTGGGCTGGACGGGAGCCGGCCGCGGCGCCTCGTCGACCGCCCGCGCGACGGCGGCCGGATCGTGCCACGGCGCGGGCGCGTCGAAGACGAACCCGTCGAGCACCGAGGCCAGCCGCTCCTTGGAGGCGGTCTGGGCGAACGTGCGCCACGTCTCGGTGGGCAGCAGCGTCAGGTTGCGGGTCGTGCCCGCCGAGTCGGCCAGGCGGCCGGCGGCGCGGCGCGAGGCGTCGCTGTAGGAGTAGATGGACGCGCGCAGGTCGGTGCAGACCCGGTCGAGCTCGGGCCAGCGGGTCAGGATCGTGCCGTGCAGGCCCTGGGCGCGCCGGGCGATCTCCTCGGTGCCCCAGAGCTTGGGGGCCTGCTCGCGCAGCTCCTCGATGGTGCCCGTGGTCAGCGTGATCAGCTCCAGGGCCCAGAGCCGGAACGCGCGCGCCAGGTTGACCGCGCTCTGCCGGGCCTCCTCGCCGGTGGTGCGGGGGTCGGCGACGTTGAGGTCTTCCAGGGCGAGCAGGCGGTGCATCTCGGACTGGCCGCCGTCGTCCATCATGCGGCGGATGAACATCAGGCCGACGACGCTGGTGAACGAGGCGCGGTAGCGGAGCTGGTTGGGTTTGGGGAACACCTCGCGGATCGCGCCGAGCCCCTTGAGCACCCGCAGCCGGTTGTCGAACTGGTCGCTGGGGTAGGCCCGGCAGACGAAGCGCATCTGCTCGTGCGTCAGCCACTCCTCGCCCGCCTCGGCGAACGCCGCGAACAGCGTCTCGGCGATGTCGACCAGCGCGGGGTCGTCGACCACCGCGCCGCTGTCGCGGGCCAGCGCGGCGAACATGCGGCGGTAGGTCGACAGCACCGCCTCCTCGGAGAGGGCGGCGTCGAGGGTCAGGGGCTGTTCGGACACGCGCACTAAGGTACGGCTTCACACCGACAGACACGGAACCCGGCGCGGGCTACCAGCCGGTACGGACGCGGATGGGACTCCCGCCCGCTAGGGTGATCCAGGTTAAAGCGGGGCAAACTCTCTGTGATCGCACATACGGGGTGAGTAACGGTTGTCCATCCGTGTGCTCGGCGGGGACCGGGCGACGGCCCTGATGGCCGGTGGGGCGGCCGTGCTCCTGGTGGCCGCGGCGGCGTGGTTCGGCGTGGGCGTCTCCAGCGCCAATCCGGAGCTGGCCGACGTCGGCGCGTGGCTGTGGACCAAGGCCAAGGGCAGGGTCGTGCACGTGAACGGCCTGTCGGGCGAGGTGGACGGCTACCTCGACGACAAGGCCGGCAAGCAGTTGCGCGTCGTCCAGGACGGCACGAACGTGCTGCTCGTCGACGACCGCACCGGCTTCGTCAGCCGGGTCGAGCCCAGCCAGCTCACCGTCACCCAGACCCGCGACCTCGGCGCGGCCGGGACGCAGCTCGCCGTCTCCGGCGGCACGGCCTACGCCGTCGATCCGGCGGCGGGCCGCGTCCAGCGCATCGACCCGGTCACGCTGAACGCCGTGGGCGCGCCCGTCACCCTGCCCGGCCCGCTCGGCGCGGCCAGGATCGACGGCGGCGGCAGGCTGTGGGTGCCGGTGACCGCCAGGGGCCAGGTCGTGCCGGTGTCCGACGGCGTCGCCGCGACCCCCGTCAAGGTGGGCGAACCGGGCGAGGAACTGGCCGTGACCATCGCCGGCGGACTGCCCGTCGTGGTCAACACGCGGGCCGCCACCGCCGTCACCGTCGGCGCGGACGGCGGCGTCGGCGAGATCGCCCTGCCCAAGGAGGTCGCGCGGGCGGCCAAGGGCGGCGTGCTCACCCCGGCCTCGACCGAGGGCCCGCTCGTCCCGGTGCTGACGCCGGGCGGCTCGGGGCTGCTCGTCGTGCTCGACACCTCCTCCAACGCCGTGCTCAGCACCAGGTTCGCGACCGGCGACCCCGCCGGGCTCGGGGTGCCGCAGGTGCTCGGGTCCAAGGTGTACGTACCGGACAAGAGCCGTGGCGCGCTGATCGTCTGGGACAGCGCCGCCGGCGGGCGGCCCACCACCCTCCAGGTGGCCGACGGGCCGGGCCCGGTGGACGTGTTCGTCAAGGACGGCCTGCTCTGGGCCAACGACGAGAACGGCGACAAGGCCCTGGTCATCGACCCCGAGGGCCGCAAGCACGACGTGGACAAGGACGACTCCGACGTACCGGGGCCGACCAACACCCCCAAGCCCAAGCAGACCCCGCTCCCCGACCCCACGACCCCCGACCCGCCGCCGGACGATCCGCCCGAGACCAGCGAACCCGACCCGACCAGGACGAAGCAGACCGAGCGGCCCCGCCACCCGGCCAGGACGGCCACGCCGACCCCTGCGACCACCCCGACCCCGACCCCGACGCCGACGCCCACCGCCGCCCCCGGCGCGCCCGGCGCGGTGACCGCGCGGTCGGGCCCCGGCCGGGTGACCGTCACCTTCAGCCCGTCCACCGGCGGCAAGGTCGAGCGCTACACGCTCAAGGCGTCCGGCGAGGGACGGCCGGAACCGCAGTCGGTGAACGCCGACGGGCCCTTCCAGTTCGAGTTCACCGGCGGCGACTGCGCCCAGGAGTACACCTTCGTCGTCGTCGCCCACTGGCCGGGCGGGGAGGTGGAGTCGGAGCGGAGCGCGGGGGCCAGGCCCTGCGTGGCGCCCGCGGCGCCGTCGAACTTCGCCGCCAGGCCCAGGAACCGGGGCGCCGAGCTGACCTGGAGCGCCCCCGAGAACGGCGACCCGAGCGTGACCTACCAGCTCAGCGGCGCGGTCGCGAACGACGCGATCAAGGGGACGTCGTTCAGCGTGGACGGGCTGAAGAACAACGCGAAGTACGCCTTCAAGCTCAAGGCCACGAACCAGGCGGGGGAGAGCCCGGACGTCGCCTCCGTCGAGGTGGACCTGACCTACCCGAGGCAGCAGTACAAGAACGCCAACAACAACGTGGTGGACACGCTGGTCCGCCCCGCCGCGACGAAGACCGGCGAGGCGGGCCGCATCCCGAAGGGGCAGTACCTCTCGATCACCGTCATCTGCCAGGTCAAGGGCCAGAGCGTCACGGAGGACGAGAGCAAGGAGACCAGCGACGTCTGGAACAGGATCGAGTGGAACGGCGGCGTGGCCTATCTGAGCGAGACGCTCATGACCACGCCCCGCGGCTCGTTCCCGGCGCCGCCGCTCTTCGAGTGCACCGACTGAGGAGGGGGACCGGTTGACCCAGTACAACTACCCGGACCAGATGGCCCAGGCCCAGCAGCCCGCCGCCCTGGCCGGCCAGTTCGCCCAGCGGTTCCAGCTCCTGGCCGGCAACATCGAGCGCGTCGTCCGCGGCAAGCGCGAGGCCGTCGAACTGGCCCTGATCTGCCTGTTCGCGGAGGGCCACCTGCTCGTCGAGGACGTCCCGGGCACCGGCAAGACCACCCTCGCCCGCTCGGTCGCGGCCAGCGTGGACGCCGAGTGGCGGCGCATCCAGTTCACCCCCGACCTGCTGCCGAGCGACATCACCGGCGTGTCGATCTTCAACCAGGCGCACCAGAAGTTCGAGTTCCACCAGGGCCCGGTGTTCGCCAACATCGTGCTCGCCGACGAGATCAACCGGGCCTCGCCCAAGACCCAGTCGGCCCTGCTGGAGGTCATGGAGGAGCGCCGGGTCACCGTGGACGCCGAGCCGCACCCGGTGCCGCGGCCGTTCCTGGTGGTGGCCACGCAGAACCCGGTGGACATGGACGGCACGTACCCGCTGCCCGAGGCCCAGCTCGACCGGTTCCTGATGAAGATCTCCGTCGGCTACCCCGACCACGTCTCGGAGGTCGAGGTGCTCAAGGGCGGGCCGACCGGGCCGCAGGTCGAGCGGCTGCCGGTGGTGGCGCGGGCGACGGACGTGGCCGGGATGATCGACTTCGCCTCCCGGATCCACGTGGCCGACCCGGTCTACGACTACATCGTCGGGCTGTGCGCGGCCACCCGTACCAGCCCGCACCTGCGGCTGGGCGCGAGCCCCCGGGGAAGCCTCGCGCTGCTGCGCGCCGCCCGCGTCAGGGCGGCCGCCGCCGGGCGGCACTACGTGGTGCCCGAGGACGTCAAGGCGCTGGCCGTCCCGGTGCTGGCGCACCGGCTGATCGTCACCCCGGAGGCCGAGCTGCGCGAGATCGGCGCGGCGTCCGCGCTCGGCGAGATCCTCGCCGGGATGCCGGTGCCGCAGGCGGCGTAGATGCGGCTCACGGCCCTGTTCACCCCGCTCGGGTGGGCCACGCTCGCGGGCTCGGCGGCGCTCTACGCGGCGGGCTTCGCCCTCGGCTACCCCGAGCCGGTCGTGCTGGCCACCGGCGGCGTGCTCGCCCTGGCCGCCGCCCTCGCCTGGACGGCCCCCGCGCCCGACCTGGAGGTGCGGCGCGAGGTGACGCCGCTCAAGGTGCCGAGGGGCGAGGCGGCGGTCGCGGTGCTGAACGTGGTCAACCGGGGCCGGCGCGGCCTGTCGGGGCTGCGCGTCCAGGACCGCGTCGGGACGTCGGAGCACCTGATCGGTCTGCCGCGGCTGCCCAGGAACGCCGCGCGCACCGTCTCCTACCCGCTGCCCACCGACGTGCGCGGCGAGATCCCGGTCGGGCCGCTGCTGCTGGTCCGGGCCGACCCGTTCGGCCTCACGCGCCGGGTGCGCCGGTACGGCGACGCCGTCACCCTCCTGGTCCGCCCGCGCACCGTCGCGCTGTCCGTGCCGCCGTCCGGCCGGGCCCACCACCTGGAGGGGCCCACCAGCGACAACGCCCCCAGCGGCACCGTCACCTTCCACACCCTGCGCGAGTACGTCGTGGGCGACGACCTGCGGCACGTCCACTGGCGCTCCAGCGCCAGGACCGGCACGCTGATGGTCCGCCAGCTCATCGACGCGAGCCTGCCCACCACGACCGTCGTCCTGGACACGCGGGAGCTGACCGAACTGGCGGTCGACGCGGCGGCTTCCGTGGCGGTGGCGGCCGCCCGCGCCGGGTTCCCGGTGCGGGTGCTGGCCGGCGAGCGGGCGGCGGCCGACGCCAAGGCCGACGCCGACCCCGACGCGATCCTCGACCGGCTCGCCCTGGCGCGGCCGGGCTCGGCGGGCGTGGGGGAGATCATGCGGGTGGCGCGCGGCGGCGGGTCGCTGGTGCTGGTCACCGGTGACGCGGCCGAGGCGGGACGGGCGGCGGGGGTCCGGCGGCGCTTCGACCGGGTGATCTGCGTGCTGACCGGTCCGGGGTCGGTGAGCGTGCCCGGCGTCACGGTCATCCCCCTCACCGACCTGGCCGCCCTCCCCTTCGCCTGGACCCCCCGATGACACCCCCACAACCCCCCGCGCCCGCCTTCGGCCCTCCCGCGCCTGTCGTGCCCGCGCCCGCTCCGGTTTCTCCCGCCCCCGCCACCGCTTCTCCCGCGCCTGTCGTGCCCGCGCCCGTGCCCGCGCCTGTCGTGCCCGTGCCCGCGCCCGTGCCCGCTCGTGTCCCTTCTGCGCGCGCGTCCGGGGTGGGGTGGCGGGGAGGCGTCGGGCTGGTGGTGGTGGCGGCCGTGGCCGGGGTCGCCGGGTGGGGGTTCCACCGGGTCTTCCCCGGCGCGGAGCTCCTGCTCGCGATCGCGCCCGCCGCCGTCGCCCCCGTCCTGGTGGCGGCGCTCACCGCGCGGCGGCCCCTGTGGCTCGCGCTCGCGCTCGACCTCGTCGCCTGGCTCGCCGGGACGATCCCGCTCTACCACGGCCTGGCCCCCGGCGTGCTCGCCGACGTGGCCGACGCCTGGCACGCGCTGCTCACCACACTGCTCCCCGCCCAGCCGGAGCCGCGCCTGCTCGTCCTCGTGCACACGCTCGTCTGGGCCGCGGCCGTCATCGGCGCCGAGACCCTCACCCGCACCCGCACCAGGATCGCCGCCGCCGTCCCCGCCCTGGCCGTGTTCGCCGCCGCGCTGCTGCTCGGCGTGGACGGCGAGGGCTCGAACCTGCCGGTCGCCGCCGCCCTGTTCGTGCTCGTCGCCGCCCTCGCCCTGGTCCGCGACGACCGCTCGCCGCTCTGGCTGCTCGGCGGCCTGCCCGCCGCCGCCGTCCTGGCCGCGCTGGCGCTGGCGGTGGGGCCGCTGCTGCCCGTGGCGGCGCAGCCGTACGACCCGAGGCAGGACGCCGATCTGCCGCCGCCCCGGCGGGTGGACAGCGTGAGCCCGCTCGACCGCGTGTCGGGCTGGCTGCAGATCCCCGACAGGGAGCTGTTCACCGTCAAGGCGGACAAGCCGCTCAACTGGCGGCTGGCCGTGCTCGACCGCTACGACGGCGTGCGCTGGACGTCCGGGGCCCGCTTCCGTCCCACGGGCGGCCGGGTCCCGGAGGGGGAGTGGACGGGGGCCGCCCGGGTCGTCCGGCAGCGGGTGACCTTCACCGGGCTGCCGGGGACGTGGCTGCCCGCCGCCGAACGGCCGGTCGAGGTCGACGGCGTCCCCGGGCTGGCCGCCGACCCGCAGAGCGGCGCCCTGCTGGCCGACCCCGCCGCGGGAACCGGCAGGCGTCCCGGCAAGGGCTTGGCCTATGAGGTGACGTCCAGGGTGCCGGAGCCGTCCAAGGAGGACCTGCTGGCGGCCACCCCCGCGCACGACGACGCCGCGCTGACCGCGTTCCCGCCCGGGCCGCAGGAGAAGCTGTTCCGCGAGCTCGCGCAGGAGGCGACCAAGGGCGCGGACGCGCCGATCAAGCAGGCGTACCGGCTGCAGAGCTACCTGCGCACCAGCGCCTCCTACGACGTCACCGCGCCGCCCGGCCACTCGCTCAAGGGCCTGGAGTTCTTCCTGCGGACCACGCACCGGGGCACCTCGGAGCAGTTCGCGGCGACGTTCGCGCTCATGGCCAGGACGCTCGGGCTGCCGTCGCGGGTGGTGGTGGGCTTCCGGCCGGGACAGGCGTCCGGGGGCGTCTACCACGTCAGGTCGGGGCACATCATGGCGTGGGCGGAGATCAAGTTCGAACGGCTGGGCTGGCGGCCGTTCTACCCCACGCCCGGCCGCAGCGGCGCCAAGGACGACCACGACGTCGTCTCCTCGTCGATCAAGGAGAGCGAGCAGCTGGAGGGCGAGTTCACGCGCGGGGGCGGCGACCGGTCCGGCACGGCCCGCCCGAAGGCCGGGGAACAGGGCGCGCGGCCCGGCGGCGGGCCGTCGCCCTGGGTGCTCGCCGCGGCCGTGGGCGGGGGCCTGCTGGTGGCGTACGCGGTGACGGCCGCCGTGCTGCCCTGGTGGCGCAGGCGGTCCAGGAGACGCGGCGGGGCGCCCGGCGACCGGGTGCTCGGCGCCTGGCGGCAGACCTGCGACGACCTGCGGCTGGGCGGCAGGCGGACGCTGACCGCCGAGGACGTCCTGACCGGCCAGCCACCCGACATCACCACCCATCTCAGGCCGTTGGCCGAAATTTCAAACTTCGTCCGGTACGCCCCCGACGACGTCACCGACGCCGACGCCGCCCGCGCATGGGACAGCAGCGACGCCGTCCGCCGCGCCGCCCGCTCGCGCACCCCCCTCCCCACCCGCCTGCGCGACCGCCTCCTCCTGCGATGATCCCGTCCATGAGAAGCGTCGAGGCCCAGCTCCTGCACCGCCCGCCCGGCCTCACCGCGGCCGACGTCGTCCGGCACCTGACCGCGATCCAGGCCCAGGACGTGCCCTCCGCCCTGCTCGCCTTCCGCGCCCGCTCGGCCACCCTCACACCGTCCGGCATCGAGGCCGCCTGGCGGGCCCGCGAGATCGTCAGGACGTGGGGCCCGCGCGGCACGCTGCACTTCGTGCACGCCGACGACCTCCCCTGGATCCACGCCCTCACCAGCAGCGACACCGCGGCCCTGCGCCGCCTGCGGCAGGAGGGCGTCACGGGAGACGACCTGCTCCCGCTCGCCGTGAACGCGCTCGCCGGCCAGGGCCCGCTGACCAAGGCCGAGCTGACGGAACGCCTCGCCGGACGGGCCCGCGGCCAGGGCGTCGTGCACCTGATGGCGCTGGCCGCCCATCACGGCCTGGCGGTGCTCGGCCCGTCCAGGGCGGGCAAGCCGACGTACGTGCACGCGGGCGACTGGCTCGGCGCGCCCGTCGTGCCCGAGCCCGACCGCGGGAAGGCACTGAAGGAGCTGGCCGTGCGCTACCGCCGCGCCCACCACCCGGCCACCCCCGAGGACCTGGCCGCCTGGTCCGGCCTGCCGCTCGGCGAGGCCCGCGCCGCCTGGCGGACGAGCGCCGCCCAGGACCCGCCCGAGCCCGGCGAGCCCGTGCTGCGCCTCGCGCCCGCCTTCGACGAGTTCCTGATGGGCTGGCGCGGCCGGGACGGCGTCCTGGCCCCCGAGCACGCCGCCGAGGTGTTCCCTGGCGGAGGCGTCCTGCGCCCGGTCGTGCTGGCCGGGGGGACGGTCGCGGGCGTGTGGTCCAGGAAGGGCGCGCAGGTGAGCGTGCAGCCGTTCGGCGAGCTGCCCGAGGAACTGGTCCGGGCGGAGATCGAGGACGTCCACCGCTTCCTCAGCGGCCGCTGACCCCCCGTCCTCGCCGCGCTCTTCCTGGCCGAGCCCGTCCTCGCCGGGACTGTCCTGGCCGAGCAGCGCGGCGGCCACGGCGTCTGCACCGCCGGCGCCGGGAAGACGGGCACGGGCGGCCGGGCCAGGAACGGCAGCCCGCCGCGCGACACCGCCAGCAGCCGGGGCTCGTTCCCGCTCGGCAGGTAACGCAGGCCGCCCGGCCCGCCACACCCGCCCGTCCCCGTGGCCCACCCCGACCAGGGCGATGACCAGCTCCCCCGTGCCATCCGCCTACCCGGAAGAAAGGCATGTGACCGTTGGGAGGGAATTGTCGTGAACGCGATCCGGCACATCGGGTGATAAGAGAAGAACCACTTGACGCACGGAGGCTGGACATGACGGGGGAGACCATCACGACGGCGGTGCCGTGGGCCGCCCGCGCGCCCGGCGAGCGCACGCTCGACGAGCGCTTCGAGGAGGTGTTCGACCGGTACTTCGGCGAGATCCACGCCTACGTCGCCCAGCGGCTCGGCCCCGACCACGCCGAGGACATCGTCGCCGAGACCTTCCTGACCGCCTTCCGCAAGCGCGCGCACTACGACCCGTCGCGGGCGGGCGTGCGCGCCTGGCTCTACGGCATCGCCACGAACCTCATCGGCAAGCAGCGCCGGCTGGAGGCCCGCACACTGCGGGCGCTCGGACGCTGCGGCCCCGACGGCGACGCGCCCGGCCACGAGGAGGCCGTCGCCCTGCGGGTCAGCGCCCAGAGCCTTCGTCCCAACCTGGCCGCCGCCCTGGCCGAGCTCGACCGGCGCGACCGCGACGTGCTGCTGCTCGTCGCGCTCGCCGGGCTGAGCCACGACGAGATCGCCACCGTCCTCGGCATCCCGTACGGGACCGTGGGGTCGCGGCTCAGCCGGGCCCGCAAGAAGCTGCGCGGCCTGCTCGGCACGCACGTCCTGGAGCCCACCCATGGCTGACCCCCGCCTTCCCGCCTCGGAGCAGCCCGGCTCCGCTCCCGACCCGCGCTCGTCCTCCGTTCCCGAGCAGTCCGGGCCCGCTCCTGACCCGCGCTCGTTCCCTGGCGGTGACGACCTGCGGGTCGTCCGGGACCTGTATGGGCATCCGGCGCCCGCACCCTACGCCCAGGCCAGGGTGTGGCGGCGGGTGGCGGCCGCGCGCCGCCGCCGGCGCCTGACGCGGCTCTCGGCGCTCTCCCTGGCCGCGGCCACCGCCCTCGCCGTGGCCCTCATGCTGGTCAGAGGGACGCCGTCCGCCGTGCCGGGCCGTTCGATCCTGCTCGCGGCGGCCAGTACGGCGGCCTCCGGGCAGCAGGCGACCTACTGGCACATCAGCCGGCTGCACGACGGCGACCGCCTCACCGAGCTCTGGGCCACCAGAGACGGCCGAGCCTGGACCTGCACCTCCACCTCCACCCCTTCGGCTCCCACCTCCACCGCCGCTCCTACGACTCCCACCTCCACCCCTGCCGCCTCCGCGTCGCACCTGGGCCGCGTCGCCACCCCCGCCCCCCCCTCGGGACCGGCCCATGAGGGAAGCTGTGCGGGGCGTGGGCGGGTCGTCCCGGTGACGGGCCGGGCGCCGTTCACCATGGCGGGCCGCGACCTGACGTTCCGCCAGATCCAGGAGCTGCCCGCCGACCCCGCGGCGCTCAAGGAGCGGGTGGCCGCGATGTTGCCCGCCGGTTCGGCGGGCCTGCTCGCCGACGCGCTCAGCGGCCTGCTGTGGAGCAAGCCGTCGCCTCCCGCCGTACGCGCCGCCGCCTACCGGGCGTTGGCCGACCTGCCCGACGTCCGCTACCTGGGCGGTCGCGCCGACCCGCTGGGCCGTCCCGGGGAGGCGTTCAGCTATCCGCTCCCCACCGGCGTCCGGCGGACGTTGATCATCGATCCGGCCACCTCCCAGGTCCTCGCCGGCACCGACGCGGGCGGGACCGGCGGCTCGCAGATCGTCCTCACGGCAGGCTGGACCGACCAGGCCCCCAACCTGCACTGAGCCGCGTTCCCTCCCACCCCGACCTGCACTGACCCCACCCCGGCAGGCGCGTGACCGCCGCGCGGCGAGTTCAGCGCGCCCCGAAACAGGAGCCGCGACGTGTTCTGGCGTGCCCGCACGACCACCGGCAGGGCCATCTGCCTGAGCGACCAGTTCCCCGCCGCCGACGTCGCGGAGGTGATGGACGGACGGGTCCGCTTCGCCGGCCTGCCGCCCGCCGACCTCGGCACGGAGATCGACTGGACCGCCGACCCGTACGGCAACCGCTCCTGGGCGCTGAACCTGCACACGCTGCGCTGGGCGGGCCGGCTGGTCGCCGCGTACGAGCGCACGGGCGAGCGGGCCTGCCTGGAGCGCGCCGCCGACGTGACCGCGCAGTGGATCAGCCGGAACCCGCGCGGCGGCCACGAGCTGAGCCCGTGGGCGTGGGCCGAGCACGCCGTCGCCCTGCGCGCGCCCGTGCTGGTCTGCCTGAGCGAGCACGTGCGCACCCCGCAGTTGTGGGCGAGCCTGGCCGAGCACGGCGAGGTCCTGGCCGACCCCGCGCTCTACCGCGCGGGCCACAACCATGGGCTGGACCAGGACATCGGGCTGCTGCTCACCGGCTGCCGCCTCGGCCGCGCCAAGTGGCGCGACCTGGCCGTACGCAGGATGACCGGATCCGCCGAACTGGCCGTCGACGCCCAGGGCGTGCTGCACGAACAGGCCCCCCGCTACGGCCTGTACGTGCACCGCCGCCTCGGCGTGGCCCTGCGCGCGATCGGCGAGAGCGGCGCCGAGCCCCCGGCTCGCCTCGCCGCCCGCCGGACCGCCCTGGAGGGCTACATCGCGCACGCCACCCAGCCCGACGGCTGCCTGACCCCCATCGGCGACAGCCCGGCTGACACCCGCGCCCCCGGCTTCCCTCACGAGGGCCCTCTCGTACGCGTCTTCGACGCCGGATACGTCTTCGGCAGGACCGCCTGGGACGACCCGCGCTCGGCCCACTACTCGATCAGGTTCGGCCCCGGCCGCCGTCTGCACGGCCACGAGGACCACCTCGGCGTCACCTACAGCGCCCAGGGCCGCCGCATCCTGGTCGAGGCCGGGTTCCACTCCTACGAGCGGACCGAGTACGCGGCCTGGACCCGTACCCCGCAGGCCCACAACGTGCCCGTCCCGGACGGGGACTTCCGTCCCGGCACGGCCACCCGCCTGGTGCACGCCGACCTCGCCCCCGGACGCCAGGAGTTCGAGCTGGCCGACGACGCCTACGGGGTGACCAGGACCCGCCGCGTGTTGGTCGGGCACGGCGAGGACGTGATGGCCGTACGCGACTCGGTCCCGTCCGGGACGCTGCGCAGCCTGTGGCACTTCGACCCCGCGCTACGACTGGTCGAACGGCGGACGGACGCCGTGGTCCTCGGCGACGGCGACTGGCGCGTCACACTGCTCCAGCGGCCCGCGTCGGGCATGGAGGTGGGGACCACGACGGTCTCCACCGGCTACCTGCGCACGGCGGAGGCGGTGACGGTCACGTCAGGAAGCGCAGCCGAGGTACTGACCATGATCCTCCCCGGCACCGACACCCCAGCCACCACCCACCTCCCCCTGCCATGGACCCCTTCTCCTTGACCCACAACCCGTGCACCTTCTCAGGCACCCAGCCACCGCACCCTCGTCACCACCAGCCCCCACGACCGCCTCGCACACCCCTACGACCCGGCGCAGGCCCCCGGACCAGGAACCACGGCACCGGGCGCGCGATGTCGCCCACCAGACATCGCATCACCGCCCGCACACTCGTCTCCGGGGAAAGACCAGGCGGTCCTGCCCCACGTACCGACCTGGGACCGGCACCAGGGCTCACCGCCCCGACTGCCCCCGTCCACCGGTACCGCCACGACATCCGCAGGCGGGACGCCACCGCGCGCCTTGCCGGCCACCCCACTCGTCCGCCGGAACCCCCACTGCACCCGCCCACGGGGACCGCCCCTGCGTCCCGTCTCTCGGACCTCTGCCGAACCCTCGTGCAGTTCGGTAGAGGCCCACGACGGCCGCCGAGCCCCCACGCACCCCGGCAGCACCGAGAGACGGTCGAGGTCGGCTGCCCACATGTAACCGGCGAAGTAGGTCGTCGCGGCACCCAGCGAGACCAGGTCGGGCCGAGGCGGTCCGGGAAGTACGTCGCCCCGGCGTTCAGTGAGGCCGGGTCAGGCCAGGCGGCGAGCCGTGTTCACCAGCTCGCCGACCCCCGCGATCCGGGTGACGACCTTGCTCCCGTCCATCAGATATCGGGGCGGCTTCCGGGCATGGCCCACGCCCCCGGGCGTGCCGGTCGCGATGACGTCGCCCGGCCGCAACGTGAGAATCTGCGACAGGTACGCGATCAGCTCACCCGGCGGGAACACCAGGCCGGCCGTGTCCGCCTGCTGCACGACCTCTCCGTCCACCTCGCACTCCAGGGTCATCGCCCCGCTGATCTCGTCCGGCGTGACGAGGAAGGGCCCGAACGGCGTCGTCCCCTCGAACGTCTTGCCCTGCAACCACTGCGCCGTACGGTTCTGGTAGTCCCTGGCCGTCACGTCGTTGAGCACCGAGTATCCGGCGATGGCCGCCTCGGCCTCCTCGGGCGAGGCGTCGCGCACCTCCGCCCCGACGATCACGGCCAGCTCACCCTCCCAGTCCATGGCATCCGACACCGCGGGCAGCTCGATGTCGTCGTACGGCCCGATCAGCGCCTCGGCGAACTTCGCGAACACCGTCGGATACCGCGGCAACTCCCGTCCCATCTCCAGGATGTGATCGCGGTAGTTGAGCCCGACGCAGATGATCTTCCCCGGCACCGGGACCACGGGCGCCAGGTCGGCCGTGGACAGCGGATGCCGCGCCCCGTCCGCCGCGGCGGCCACCTCCCGCCAGCGCGGGTCGGCCAGCAACATCCCGACGTCGGGCGCCCCGACCTCAACGGCGTGCTCCCCGTCGATCCGGACGGCGGCCGTACGGCGCGGCAGTCGCAGCGTCGCGAGCTTCACTCGAGCTCCTCTCGATACTGGTGCAGGCCCTCAAGAGGGCGTGTCGGAAAACAGAACACTTCGAACCGGCCCGCGCGCCTGAACCAACCGCGCCCCCGGATGCAGCGGTGCTCAGGCAACAGCAGCCCCAGGGCACGGGATGCCCGCCCTGACGGCCGCGGTGACACCCGGCAGACCGTCCAGACCGGAGCGGGCCGGCACGACGGCCCGCCGCTCGCCACCCCCACCCACCGAACCCACCTCACCCGTCCGCTGGACCGCCCGTTGAACCGTCGGATGGAGCGTCTCCCATGCAGCCGCGCCCTGAACCCAGGACGTACGGGTATCAAGTCGCCGACCTGCGCCCAGAACAGGACAGATGCACGACAGCGACGTCCACGTACAACGTCTCATCGGGATTCATGCTGCCCAACGCTAGGGAGTAATTCCGCGTACTGCACTAGCGTTCTGCTGTGAAGAACAAGCCCGCGTACCCCCTGGGCTCGGTCGACAACGCGCTGCTTCTCCTCCACATGCTGCGTGATCAAGGACGTCTCAAGGTCACCGACGTCGCCAAGGAGCTCGGCATCGCCCGCTCGACCGCGCACCGCCTGCTGGCGATGCTGGTCTATCGCGACTTCGCCGTCCAGGACGAGCACCACACCTACCTGCCGGGCCCCTTCCTCGGCCCGGCGGCGGGCGACGGCGGCGGCTCGTCCCTGCGCGAGCTGCGCGCGCACGTCCGGCCCGCCATGGAGGCCCTGTGCGCCCGCGTCCGGGAGACCGTGAATCTCATGGTCAGAATGGGCACCGAAGTACGCTTCCTGGACAGCATCGAGTCCCCGCAGATCCTGTACGTCGGCGACCGCCGCGGCACGATCCTGCCCGCCCACCGCGCCTCCGGCGGCAAGGTCCTGCTGTCCTCGCTGCCCCGCGACCAGCTCGCCGACCTCTACCAGGACCTGCCCGAGCAGGAACGCGCGTCCCTGCTCCGCGAACTCGACGAGATCCGCCCCCGCGGCTACGCCCTCAACCTCGACGGCACGGAACAGGGCGTCTCGGCGATCGGAGCGGCGCTACGCAACGGCCGCGGCACCCCCGTGGGAGCCCTGTCCATCTCGATCCCCTCGGCCCGCTACACCCCCGACCGCCTCCCGTCCCTCCTGACCGACCTCCGCCAGTCCATAACCGAGGCCGAACCCCACCTCACCAACTTCCCCACCTGACCCGCCGGAGGCCCTGGGACAGCCGCCCACCTGCTCCGACCACCACAAAACAACCCACTATCGAGACGACGTGAGCAGCAGCGGCTTGAGCTGCCGAAAAAACTCCACCGCATCCGCCAACGAATCCCTCCCGGGCGCGCCTTCGATGATATTCACGGTAAGCAGCCGCTTGTAGTCAGACGTCCACCCGTAGACAAACGCAATGCTCTGATCCTGACCATTCTTCCGCCGAGCAGCGAAACCCGGCCCGAGACCACCGGGAAGATCGGTTCCATTGGTGGATCGCCTTGTGTTCTCCAGATCTTCCGCATCATCCGGCGAGGGATCGAACACTTCGATCAGCAGGCCTCGGTTGTGTTCCGCATCAGGTTTCTCGGTCACCGTGCATGACTCGAACTTGCGGCCCATATCCATCTTCGTGCCGAATGCGCGGTATTCGTGGAGGCCGGTCGCGACCATGATGGAGTTGGCGGAGATCAAGTCGCATTCGCGCGGAGCGGCGGTGACGTTTCCGAGCAATCTGGCATCCGGAGGCGGAACCGACGAGCATCCCACCAGAATGAGCGTGGTAAGGGCAAACGCTGGATTGACCTTCATGATCCACTTCCGGCGTGGTAATCCGTGGCGTTGTCGAAGCCAATCTCGATGGCCGCGTCCGGGCGGTCGAATACGCGGCCGGTCTCGTTGAGATGCAGCCACTCGTCGTAGGACTCCCGCTGATCCGCGTTCATCTCGTCCCAAGGTTTGATCTCTCCATTGACCAGGAAGTGCCCGGCAGCCCCCGGCGAGAAGTCCTTGTGACGGTACGGATGCGTCCTGGCCGGTATGGAACCGTCCCCGAACAAGCCGTGGCGCATCATGGTGGCCGCGGTCAGGTCCGAGAACATGTGCTTGGCGGCCCCCAGCGCATCGTCGGCGTTCATGCGGGCCTGTTCCTCCCGGCCGGGCTTGATCTTGCCGAAGAGCTCTCCCTTGGCCGTGTCGACCAGCAGTCCGATGAACTTGCTTGGAGGGCCGGGGGCAAGCCCGACGACCGCCTCCGTCATCTCCTTGAATACGGAGAAACGGGCGTCTTCCGCCTTAGCCTTCTCGATGCCGGAGAGGTTGGCCGCATCAGTGATCATCCAGGTCGTCACGCTGAGGCCGCGTGCCGCCCGGGCGAACTCCGCGCCTCCGCTCCGGCTCATCCGCTCCTCGAGGATGTCCTGCCGTGCTGCGTCCAGTTGCTGCCGCGTGGCGCCGGGGTGCGACTGGCGCCAGGCCGTGACATCGGCCTCGACCTCCGCTTCGATCTGGGCTGCCAGTTCGTCCAGCATCCGGGCGGCGTACAGGCCGTGCGCGGCGGTCACCTTCCGGAAGGCGTCGTCGTCCTCGAACCCCCAGGCCATGGCCTGCTTCATGTCCTTGGCGTTGAACTTGGCGCCGTAGGGGTCGCCGCCGAGGAGGTTCTTGTCCGCATTGGCGCTTGTCTCCACTCCGGGTCTCTTGTCGGTGAACGACTGGGCGTCGCGGTGTACGTCGCCGATGTACTGGCTGAGGATGGTGCCGAGGTGGGGGCGGGTGGAGGGGAGGTTGGTCTGGACCTTGGGGTCGCTCCAGAAGCGGACCGCCCAGGAGGCGATCAGGGCAGACTTGTAGCCGCGTGACCCGCCCGGTGGCAGGTCGTGGTCGCGGAATTCTGTGGTGGCGGCCTGGATGGCCCAGCCGAGGTCGGCGTCGGCGTCGCCCAGCCAGGGGTGGGTGCGCATCAGGTAGGCGAGGGGTTTGCGGGCGGGGTCGGTGAAGAAGTCCTGGGCCACGGCGGGGTGGTGGGCCAGGGCGATCAGGGCGGTGCCCATGGGGCTGAGGTCGCCGGGGGAGATGTCTCTGGGGCCGGGGAGCGTCCAGGGGTCTCGGGGGAGGGACAGGTCGGGGGGATGGGCGAGGTCCAGGTCGTGCAGTTTGCGGACCAGGGTGAGCAGGAAGGTGTGGTCGAAGTCGCCGTCCTGGAGGAGTCTCTTGACGGCGAACGCGTCCTGGGGGTGGTCGATGTCCTCGATCAGGCGGTCGGCGTAGTCGGCGGCCAGGCGCGTCCGGCCGACTCCGTGGGAGGCGGTGCCGAGCAGGGTGCTGAGCATGGTGAGGAGCCGGTCCTGGGTGGCCGTGTCGTAGAGGAGGGGGCGGTCGCCGGGCGGGAGATCGTAGGAGTATGCGCGGGCGATGAGCGATTTGAGTTCACGCGGCGGCATCAGGGTGAGAAAGGCCACGGCGAAGAACGGGTCGTTCTTGTGACGTTCGAGTTCGGCTACGGATTCTGCGTCGAGTGAATGGGATGCGATTTGCGCACGGAGTCGGGCGGCCAGTGCGGTGGCCGCGGCCGCGCCTTCGGAGGGGGATTTCGACAGCCATGGGGATTCGTCGGCCCAGAGGACGCCGTCTTCGCCGGGGCGCCGGTCTGGGGTGGCGAGGATGAGGTCGAGACGGCCCTGGAGTGTGGGGATCTGGTCGTGCAGCTGGCGGCCGATGGCCGACAGCTGGGCCGGCCCCCACAGGGCTACGCCGAGGGCGGTGAGGGCTCGTTCGACTTGGAGGCCGATGTCGGGAAGTGTGCTGCTTGCTCGCTTCATGCCGTTGATGAGCTGGGTCATCAGGGCGGGGTCGATGCCCACGGGAGGGGTCATGAGGCGGGCTCGGACGGGTGCAGCGTGTCGAGCAGCCTCAGGGCCCGGGTGAACAGGTCCTTGAAGCCGTGGTCCCAGGTGCGCAGGTCGGCGGCGAGCCTGTCGCCGGCGGGGCCCTTGAGCGCGCCGCCGTCCACCAGGCGGATCAGAGCGGTCAGGTCGTTGGCGTGTTCGTCGCGCAGTCGTTCGATGTGACGCCGGGCGGCGGTTATTTCGTGCTGCGTCGCCATCATCACCCGATTTCGTTGCGCTTTGGAGGCGGGGGAGGGGTGGTCGATGGAATATTAGCCCGCCGCGTCGGCGCCGGTGAAACGGAAAAGCAGTCCTCGCGTGATTCGGCTCTGGGCTGATGAATTGGGCGAAGGTTTGTGATGATAAAGAGACTAAATGCGTTATTTCGTTGTATTTGGTGAATGGGAGGGAGGGGGGAAGCCTTGGGGCGGTGTCAGGTGAGGGGAGATGAGCGCTGGGTGAGGGGGCTGGAGGTGGCGGCGGGTGGGGGCCGAAAGACTGGACTGGGGGGCGCGTGGAAGGGCTGGGTGGGGGGTGGTGAAGGGCGTTCTTCGGGGAGGAGGGGGCCGCCGCTCGTTCAGCCACCAGGCGGCGCGCGGTGCTGCTGGTGGGGCTAGGGAGATGGGGGTGCCGGGGAGGCGGGTCCTCCAGGAGGAACGGACGCACATGGGGTCCGCCAGGACGGGAAGACCTAACGATCATCTCCCGGAAGCTCGCTCCGAGCGGCGGCGACGAGGTCGGCGACGACGTCGGCCGTCAGCCCGATCCCGAACGTCCGGAACTTGATCAACGGGATGCCGAGCGCCAGCCCCACCAGAGGCGAATCTGTCCGGTCGAGGTCGGGCAGTCCCGGGGCCTGCCGGAGTCGTTCCCTCAGCACCCGGCCGCCCACCGGGTGCGCCAGCCACTCGCCCAGCGTCGACATCTCACTCAGCTCGCCCACATATCCGTCGCCGGGCGTGCTCAGCTCCGCGCGCAGCCGGATGTCCCGTGACGACGCGCCCACCTCGACGGTGAACGGCCCGGGGTCGATCCGCCAGCCGCCGCGCGTCGCCGACCACCACGCCAGGTCGCGCGGCCCGAGGGCGAGCCGTACGCGCTCGCTCGCCCCGGGGGCCAGGCCGACCTTGGCGAAGGCGCGCAGCCCGTGCCGCGGCCGCGAGGGGTGTTCGGCCTCGAAGGCGACGTAGAGCTGGGCCACCTCCTGGCCGTGGCGGTCGCCGGTGTTGGCGACGGTGAAGGCGACGTCCCAGGTGTGGGGGCCGGTCTCGCGCACGTCCAGGTCGGAGTACTCGAACCGGGTGTAGGTCAGCCCGTGGCCGAAGGGGTAGGCGACCTCGGTGCCCAGCGTGTCGTGGTGCCGGTAGCCGACGTAGCGGCCCTCGCCGTACACGACGTGGCCGTCTGAGCCGGGGAAGTGCAGGTGGGACGGTACGTCGGCGAGGCGCAGCGGGATCGTCTCGGTGAGCCGTCCGGACGGGCTGTGCGTGCCGAGCAGCAGGTCGGCCAGCGCCGCGCCGCCCGCCTGGCCGAGCAGCCAGCCCTCCAGGACGGCCGAGGCGAGGTGCCGCCACCCGGTCACCGACACGACCCCGCCGTTGGACAGCACGACGACCACCCGTGGGCACACCTCGGCCACCCGCCGCAGCAGCTCGACCTGGACGCCGGGCAGGTCGATCGACGTGCGGTCGAAGCCCTCGGACTCGGCGGCCTCGGGCAGGCCGAGGAACACCACCGCCACCTCGGCCGCCGCCGCGCTCTCCACCGCCTCCCGCGCCAGATCGTCGTCGGCCTCGCCGTCGAGCCGGTAGCCGGGGGCGAACGTCAGCCCCTCGACAGCCTGGCCGAGCGCGTCGAGCGCGGTGTCCAGGCGGGTGGGCACCACGTGCGAGCTGCCGTGCCCCTGGTAGCGCGGGGTGCGGGCGAGCTCGCCCAGCACGGCCACGCGCAGGCCGGGGGCCAGCGGCAGCACGCCGTCGTTCTTCAGCAGCACGGCGGAGGCGCGAGCGGCCTCGCGGGCCAGCTCGTGGTGCTCGTCGACGTCCCAGCCGTCGTGCCGCTCGCGGCCGGCGACGCGCTCGGCGAGCCCGGCGACGCGGCCCGCCGCCAGGTCGAGCACGGACTCGGGCAGGCGGCCCGAGCGCACCGCGTCCTCGATCAGGCCGTCGGTGCCGGTGGGCGGCATCTCCAGGTCCAGGCCCGCTTCGAGGGCCGCCACCCGGTCGTTGACCGCGCCCCAGTCCGACATCACCAGGCCGTCGAAGCCCCATTCGTCGCGCAGCAGGGTGGTCAGGAGCCAGCGGTGCTGGGAGGCGTACACGCCGTTGACGCGGTTGTAGGAGCACATGATCGCGTACGGGCGGGCCTCCCGGACGATGTGCTCGAAGGCGGGCAGGTAGATCTCGCGCAGCGTGCGCTCGTCGACGTCCGCGCTGATCCGCATGCGGTCGGTCTCCTGGTTGTTGACCGCGAAGTGCTTGACGCAGGCCCCGACGCCGCGGGACTGGACGCCGGTGACCAGCGCCGCCCCTATTACCCCGGTCAGGTACGGGTCCTCGGAGAAGTACTCGAAGTTGCGCCCGCACAGCGGCGACCGCTTGATGTTCACCCCCGGGCCCAGCACGACGTCCACCCCCAGCGCGGCGGCCTCCTTGGCCAGCGCCGCGCCCACCCGGCGGGCCAGCGCCGGGTCCCACGAGGAGCCGAGGGCCACGGCGGGCGGGAAGCACGTGGCGGGCTCGCTGCGGGTCAGCCCGAGCGCGTCGCCGGCGTCCGCGCGCTGGCGGCGGATGCCGTGCGGCCCGTCGGACAGCGTGATCGCGGGCACCGCGTCGCGGACGGCCGTGGTGTGCCAGGTGTCGCTCCCGGACGTGAGCGACGCCTTCTCTGCCGTGGTGAGGTCGGGGGGAAGAGCCATGGGACACCTCGTTATCTGGGCTGCAGTCCTAGTTGCTTGAGGAAGGTGATGACGGCGGCCCGCATGTCCACCTGGTCCGGGTCGAGCAGCCATTGCGTCTGCAGGCCGTCGACGAGCGCGATGAGCTGCTGGGCGACGGCGTCGGGATCGTGGTCGAGCGGCGGCGTGGCGCGTTCGAACAGGGCGCCGAGCAGCCACGCGGCCTGCCGGCGCAGCCTGCGGTAGCGCTGGACGAAGTAGTCGTGGGCGGGATGGCCGGGATCGGCGGCCTCGCCGGAGATCTTCACGTACAGCCCGACCAGGCCGGGCGTGCCCATGTTCCTGGCGACCTGCGCGACCGCGCGGTCGAGCAGCTCCTGCGGCGAGAGCCCGTCGTCGGGGCCGCCCATCAGCTCGTCGTCCACCTCGTCGCGGCGGCTGAGCACCTGGATGAGCAGGCTCTCCTTGCCGGGGAAGTGGTGCAGCAGCCCCGCGTGGGTCATGCCCGCGTGCGCGGCGATGTCGCGCAGCGACACCGCGTGGAAGCCCGAGCGGGAGAACAGCTCTGTGGCGGAGTCGAGGATGCGGGCGCGCGTGCGCTCGCCCTTGCGCCCTCGGCGTGGTGTCGGTTCGGTCACCGGCCGGCCCTTTCTGGCGGTCTGGGGGCACGCGGGCTGCGCAAACGTGCCGGGGTACGGCGAGATCGGCCGT
The DNA here is from genome assembly GCF_044465465.1 of Nonomuraea sp. NPDC049655. NCBI lineage: Bacteria > Bacillati > Actinomycetota > Actinomycetes > Streptosporangiales > Streptosporangiaceae > Nonomuraea > Nonomuraea sp. NPDC049655. The sequence continues at coordinate 421,543 of NZ_JBITLS010000010.1, read as the reverse complement.
CCACCGGCTCGCCCAAGAATCTACCACGTGGTTAGTTTCGCGGCCCACGCCCGCAGTGGACGCAGTGGACGCAGCGGACGCAGCGGACCCTAGAGCCAGTCGCGGCGCTTGAAGACCATGTAGAGCACCATGCACACCGCCGCCATCAGCAGGATCGCGAACGGGTAGCCGAACACCCAGTGGGTCTCGGGCATGAAGTCGAAGTTCATCCCGTAGATGGTGCCGACCAGCGTCGGGGCGAACAGGATGGCCGCCCACGCGGAGATCTTCTTGACCTCCTCGCCCTGCTGGATGCTGGCCTCGGTCATGCGGGCCATCTCCGCGTTCTGGGCCTGGGTCACCAGCGTCGAGTTGACCACCAGGATGTTCTGCAACATCTGGCGGAAGGCCGAGATGCGCTCGGTCACCGTGATCGCGTGGTCGGCGACGTCGCGCAGGTAGCTCTGCAGCTCGTCGTTGACGCCGTACTTGGCGGCGCCGGCGATGAAGCCGTGGATCATGCCCACCAGCGGCGCGGTGGCCCGCTGGAACTCGATCACCTCGCCGGACAGCTCGTAGACGCGCCGCGACACCGAGGGGTCGCCGCTGAAGACCTCGACCTCGATCTCCTCGATGTCCTTCTGCAGCCCGGCGACCACCGGCGCGTAGCCGTCGACCACGGCGTCGAGGATCGCGTACAGGACGGCCTGCGGGCCCTGGCGCAGCAGGTCGGGGTCGGACTCCATGCGCTTGCGCACCCCCTGCAGGTCGGGGGCCTCGGCGTGGCGCACGGTGATCACGAAGTTGGGGCCGACGAAGACGTGCAGCTCGCCGAAGGCCACCTCCTCCACGTCGTCGAGGTAGCGGGCGGCGCGCAGCACCACGAACAGCGTGTCGCCGTAACGGTCGGCCTTGGCCCGCTGGGAGCCGACGATCGCGTCCTCCAGCGCCAGCTCGTGCAGCTCGAACTCCTCGGCGAGCTTGACCAGCTCCCACTCCTTCGGACGGTAGAGGCCGATCCAGGCCATGCTGTCCGGCATCTGCTTGAGGCGTTCGAAGGCGTCGGCGAGCGAGCCGGGGTTGTCGACCCGCTCGCCGTTCTGGTAGACGGCGTTGTCGATCACGGTGGGCCGGTAGGGGTGCTCCTCGGTGGCGCGCGGGTCCATCGAGTGCTCCGGCGCCTCCTCGCGGTGGTCACCGCTGCGCCTGAACCCCTTCACCCTGGCCATGCACCCTCCGATCCGGTTGCCGTTGCTGACTACTGCGAGGACACCAGGCTGGCGAGCTCCTGGGTCGCCCGGTCCCTGATGGTCTTGCGCCACATCGGCGTCCAGCCGAACAGCAGACCCTGCGGCCTGCCGAGAGCCATTCTGGACCAGCGCCTGAAGTCGAACTCGTCGTGGTGGCGGACGATGAGGTCGTCCTCGAACCTGAACAGCGCGTCGATCTCGTTGACGACCGTGCGGCCGGTGGAGGAGAAGGTGTAGCTGGCCGTCCAGTGGGCCGAGCCGCTGAACTCGTCGGCCTGGACGTCGCGGTAGCCGGATCTCAGTCCGTCGCGCACGCCGAGCTGCAACCGCCACATCGCCATCACCCGGTCGCGGCCCTCGACCTCCTGGAAGATGGGGTCGCCGAAACTGATCTCGGGGTGGTAGCAGCGCTCCATGGCCGCGAAGTCCGCGCGGCCCAGAGCGTCGTAGAAGGCGCTGATGAGCGCCACGTGCCGATCGTTCACCTTGCTATCGAATCATGGCCGCACCATTGTCCCAGCACACCGCCCGCAGCCACTGCTCGCCGAGGTCCAGGCGGGCGAGTGCGTAGAGCTGGTGCGCGTAGGGGTGCGGGATCGTCGGGAAATCGCTGCCGAGCACCACCTTCCCCGAAAGCCCGAGATCACGCAGAACCGGGCGCAATCGGCTGGGAAACGGCATGCCGCGCTCGGAGAAGTCGGTGAAGGCCATGGTGGTGTCCAGGGCGACCCGCTCATGGCGGACGGCCAGCTCGAAGAACGGCTCGTACTCGGGCATGCCCAGATGCGCGATCACCGCCCGCAGCCGCGGATGGGCGGCCAGCACCGCGCCGATCGGCCCCGGCCCCACGTGGCCGCCGGGCACGGGCACCGAGCTGGCGTGCACGACGACGGGCACGCCCGACTCCGCCAGCAGCCCCCAGACCTCGTCCAGCTCGGGCGCGGCCGGGTCGAAGCCGCCGACCTGGAGGTGCACCTTGAAGATCTGGACGCCGTCCGCCAGCGCCGCGCGCACGTAGTCCGCGACGCCGGGCTCGGGGTAGAACGTCGCCGACGGCAGGCAGTCGGGGTTGCGGCGGGCGAAGTCGAGCGTCCAGGCGTTGAGGTCGCGCGCCATGTCCGGCCGGTGCGCGTACGCGAGGGCGGGGAAGCACCGTACGCCCATCTCACGCAGCCTCGTCAGCCGCTCCTCGACCGGGCGTTCGTACTCGATCTTCCAGCCGGCGCCCATCAAGGGGCCGCCGTGGTTGAAGTGATGCCAGACCCGGCGTTCCATTCGTTCGGGCAGGAAATGCACATGCAGGTCGATCAGGCCCGGCAGCCCGAGGTCGCGCCACCACGCCGGAACGTCCGCGTCAGAATGTAGTTCTGCGGCCACAGCCGGGACTTTACCCGGCTAGTGTTTCTCCTCGATGGACATGCTCTGGGCCCACCTGATCAAGGTTCAGCCTGACCCCGACCCCTGGGTCGTGCTGGTCTCGGCTCTGGCCGCGCTCGCGGTCGTCGCGTTCCGCACCCCCTGGCAGGTGTCCAGGGGCCTGATCACGATCGCCCACGAGGGCGGTCACGCGGTCATGGCGCTGCTCACCCGGCGCAAGCTGGAAGGCATCCGGCTCCACTCCGACACCTCCGGCGTCACGCTGACCAGGGGCCGCCCCAACGGTCCCGGCATGGTGCTGACCGCGCTCGCCGGCTACCTGGCCCCCTCGCTGCTGGGGCTGGCCGCCGCCTGGCTCACCGAGCAGGGCCGCATCACGCTGCTGATCTGGAGCGTGCTGCTCTTCCTGGTGTGCATGCTGCTGCTGATCCGCAACCTCTACGGCGCGCTGATCCTGCTGGTCACCGGCGGCGCGGTGTTCGCCTTGTCCATGTACGCCCCCGCCCAGGTCCAGCAGATCGTGGCCATGGTCGCGACGTGGTTCCTGCTGTTCGGCGGCGTCCGGCCGATCGTCGAGCTGCAGCGCAAGCGGCGCAGGCGGCAGGCCAGAGACTCCGACGCCGACCAGCTCGCCCGGCTGACGTTCCTGCCCGGCGGCTTCTACGTCTTCTTCTTCCTGGTCGTGGCCGCCGTGTCGGTGGTGTTCGGCGCGTACTTGATGAACCCGTTGACCCCCTGAAAGCCGAAATTTCACATTAAACTCACCGGCAACAGGGGGGAGTGCCGTGTTGCCAGCCGAGGACGCGCCCGGCTACCGGGTGCTCGATCAGGCGGGCCAGGGCGGTTTCGCCGTCGTCTACCGCGCCTATCAGGAGCGCCTCGACCGGATCGTGGCGCTGAAGGTCCTGTCGGTCGACCGGGTCGACCAGCGCACCATGCGCCACTTCCAGCGCGAGCTCCGGCTCACCGGCCGCCTGACCGGTCATCCCAACGTCGTGACCGTCTTCGACACCGGCGTGACCCGCTCGGGCAAGCCGTACATCGCGATGGACTTCTTCGAGAACGGCTCGCTGCGCGACAAGGTCCGCAAGGAGGGGCCGCTCGGGGTTCCCGACGTGCTGCGCGCGGGCGTCAAGCTGGCCGGCGCGCTGGCCGCCGTGCACGAGGCCGGGGTGCTGCACGGCGACATCAAGCCGCAGAACATCCTCATCTCCCGCTACGGCGAGCCCGCCATCGCCGACTTCGGCGTGGCCAGGGTGGTGGACAACGCGGAGATCTCGGCCACCTCCCAGGCGTTCACCCCGCTGCACGCCGCCCCGGAGGTGCTCACCGGGCAGCCGCACTCGGTCTCCGGTGACATCTACTCCCTGGGCTCCACGCTCTACCATCTGCTGGCCGGGCAGCCCGCCTTCCACAACCCGGCCGACCCGTCGATCGCGCCGCTGATGTACCGGGTGCTGAGCCTCGACCCGCCGCCGATCAACCGGCCGGACGTGCCGCCGGCGGTGTTCGGGACGATCCTGCACGCGATGTCCAAACAGCCCGAGCTGCGGCCCGGGTCGGCCAGGGAGCTGGCGCGGCGGTTGCAGGAGGTGCAGGCCGAGCTGGGGTTGTCGGTGACCGACCTGGTGGGCCAGGATCCGGGGCCGGGGCCGGCGACGTCCACCGTCCCGCGCCGCCCGCGCGGCGGCCCGCAGCCTCCGCCGCACCCCGGCGACTCCTCCCTCCCCGCCACCGGCAGCCGGCTCCCCCACCCTCACCCCCAAGCCCCCGCCCCGCATCAGCCGGGCCTGGCGGGGAACGCGGGCGTGGCGAGGCGGGACGCCCCCACGGCGGGGCACATGGGCGGGGCCCGGCGGGAGGCCGTCACGACGCCGCCCGCCGGGGCCGGAAGCCTCGGGAGGCGTCTGCTGATCGGGGGCTCGGTCGCGGCCGTCGCGATCGGCGGCACCGGCCTGGCCGTCTACCTGTCGCTGCGCCCGCCCGCCGCGGGCCCCGCCGAGCGCCGCCCCGAGGCCGCGACCCCCGCGGCGACCGCCACCACCCCGCCGCCGATCAGCAAGCGGGACGTCGCCGCGCTCGCCCCCCGCAGGCTCAAGGTCACCGCCGACCGCGGCGCCCTGGTGGAGCTGAGCTGGGCGCTCCCGGCCGACGCCCGCCGCTACCCGGTCGTCCTGCAACGCTCGCGGGCGGGCGGGGGCGAGGTGACCGTCGTCGCCCTCGGCACGGGCGCCACCAGCGGCCGCGTCGCCGGGCTCGACCCGGACACCGGCTACTGCTTCCTGGTGGGGGTGCCGCTGCGCATCTCGGCGGCCACCACGGTCGCCTGGTCGAAGCCGGCCTGCGTCAGAGGGGCGCGCTCAGCCCAGTAGCTTGCGCGCCGCCTGCTCGATCTCCTCCTCCGACAGCAGCACGTGGTTGGCCGCGTCGCCCAGCGGGATGAAGCTGTCGGCCGAGGTCACCCGGGCCACCTGCCCCGTGAACCCGGCGTCGATCAGCTCGGCCGTCACGCCCTCGGACACGCCGCCGGAGTGGCGGGTCTCGTCGGCGATCAGCACCTTGCCGGTCAGCTCGGCCGCCCGCAGCAGGTCGTCCACCGGCAGGGGGGCCAGCCAGCGCAGGTCGAGGACGCGGCAGCCGTAGCCCTCCTGGGTGAGCCGGACGGCGGCGCGCAGGCTCATCCGCAGCCCGTTGCCGAACGTCACGATCGTCAGGTCACGGCCCTCGCCGTACGAGCGGGCCCGGCCGACGGGCACGTGCGTCTCGCGCCAGCGCCCCGGCGGCGTGTACGGCGCCAGCCAGCCGCCGTCGCCCTCCTCGAACAGGTCACGCGTGTGGTAGAGCGCGATCGGCTCCAGGAACACGCAGACCGACCCGGCCGTACGGGCGGCGGCCAGGCAGGTGCGCAACATGGCGGCGGCGTCGTCGGGACGCGCGGGCGAGGCGAGGACCAGGCCCGGGATGTCGCGCAGCGCGGCCACCGCGTTGTCGTTGTGGAAGTGGCCGCCGAAGCCCTTCTGGTAGGCGTAGCCGGCGACGCGGACGACCATGCCGTTGGTGTAGGCGCCGCGCGAGAAGAACGACAGGGTGGCGCCCTCGCCGCGGATCTGGTCGAGCGCGTTGTGCAGGTAGGCCAGGTATTGGATCTCCGGCACCGGGAGCTGGTTGGACACCGCCGAGCCGAGCGCGAGGCCGAGGATGGCCTGCTCGTCGAGGAGCGTGTCGAACACCCGCGAGCCGCCGAACCGCTTCTGCAGCCCCCGGGTGACGCCGTAGACGCCGCCCTTCCTGGCGACGTCCTCGCCGAAGACCGTCATCTCGGGGTAGACCACCAGCGCGTCGGCGAGCGTGCGGTTGATGGTCTGCGACAAGGTCAGCGGCTTCTCCGTCTCGGGCAGCGTGCCGGCGAACGCCTTCTCCCTGACCGGGCCCTCGGCCGCGGTCGGGCTGATGTTGGCGATCAGGTCGGGACGGCGCGGCGCGATCGGCTCCATGACCTCCGCGGCCGAGCCGAGCCGCGGGGCGCGGGTGGTCTCCAGGGCGATGCGCAGGATGTGCTCGCGCGCCGACTCGTACGTCTTGAGCAGGTCCTCCGGCGTCTCCAGGCCGGCCTCCACCAGCAGCCGCGCGGTGCGGACGAGCGGGTCGCGCTCCATGTCGGCCCGCAGCTCCCGCTGGGTGCGGTAGGCCGACTCGACGTCGGACCCGGCGTGCCCCATCAGCCGCACGGTGGACAGGTGCAGGAACGCGGGTGAGCGGTTGGCGCGGACGTGCTGGACGGCGAGCGTGGCGGCGTCGTAGGCGTCGGCCAGGTCGCAGCCGTCGGCGGCGAAGTAGGCGATGCCCGGCCGCCGCGCCGCCGCCTCCACCCAGCCCTTGGGGGTGCGGACGCTGATGCCGATGCCGTTGTCCTCGCACACGAACAGGATGGGCAGCGGCTGCCCCTGGAAGGTGGCGTAGGAGGCGGTGTTGAGCCCGGTCAGGGCGCTGGCGTGGTTGATCGAGGCGTCGCCGAAGCTGCACACGGCGATGGCGTCGGGCGGCCAGGCCGACCGGTCGCCGAGGGCGGCGGCCCGTTCGATGGCGAAGGCCACGCCCACGGCGCGCGGCAGATGGCTGGCGATCGTCGAGGTCTGCGGGATGACGGCCAGGTGGGGGTGGCCGAAGACCTTGTGCCGGCCGCCCGCGATCGGCTCGTCGGCCGCCGCGGTGAGGCCCATCAGCACGTCGCGAAGGCCCTGCTCGGGCAGCCGGCCGGCCTGCTCGGACCTGGTCAGGTAGAAGGCGCCGGACCGGTAGTGGAGCAGCGCCGGGTCGCTCGCCCTGGCCGCGGCGGCGACCGCCGCGTTGCCCTCGTGGCCGGCCGACCCGATCGTGTAGAAGCCCTCGTTCTGCTCGCGGAGCCAGCGGGCGGCGATGTCGAGCAGGCGGCTGTCGAGCTGGCGCTGGAACAGGGTCCGGCACCGGTCGCCGGTGAGCGACGTGCCCTCGCGCACCGGGCCGCCGGGATCTCGGGCGGGGCCTGACTTCAGCGCCTCAACGGATTGGATGAAATGTGTCTCAACAGTGTCGCGCGCCACACCCTGATTATGTCCGTCATCGCCGTCGCCGTCTGCCGGAGTGCATGACAGATTGTGGTCCGGTCCGTTTAACCCTGATCCAGGACCGTTTGCAGATATCTACGGCGTTTCGGGGGTTTTCGTACCGTGTGAATCGCCGTCGGTCAGTTAGTGATTGTTAACGCTGGCCTCGATCGCGGCGCGGGCCATCGTGTGCAGCAGGGGGCGCATGTCGTGCGGGGGCAGCTCGCCCGCGCTGTGGGGCGTCGAGTTGAGCAGGCCGAAGACCGCGTGCGTGGCCGCGCGCAGCCGGGCCGGCGGGCACGCCGGGTGCAGCTCGGCCAGCACGGTCACCCACTCCTCGACGTAGAGGCGCTGCAGCCGCCTGATCCTGCGCCGCTCCGGCTCGGGCACGTTGCCCAGCTCGCGGTCGTGCACGGTGATCAGCGCCGGCTGGTCGAGCGCGAACGTGATCTGCACGTTGAGCAGCGCGTCGAGCGTCTCGGCCGGGCCGTCCGAGGAGGTCGCCACCGCCACCGCCGACTCCCGAAGCCGCGAGCTGACGTCGAGCAGCATCTCGGCGAGCAGCGCCTCCTTGCCGCTGAAGTGCCGGTAGAGCGCGGGACCCGAGACGCCGACCGCGCCCCCGATGTCCTCGATGGAGACCCCGTGGAAACCGCGGGCGGCGAACAGCCGGGCGGCCGCGGCGAGGATCTCCATGCGCCTTCTGCCGCGCTCGCGGGTAGGTGGGGAGGCAGTGGTCACGTCTCACATGCTAGACGATTACGTTAATGATGACTAACATCTCGGCCATGACGAGAGGGGACTCATGAGCGACTGGCCGGTGCTGAAGTCGGCCGTGGAGCCCGGGAGCGAGGCGTACAAACGCAACGCCGAGCTCAACGAGCGGCTGGCCGCCGAGCTGCTCGAACGGCTGGCCGCGGCGGCGCTCGGCGGTCCCGAGCGGTCGCGGCAGCGCCACGTCGAGCGGGGCAAGCTGCTGCCGCGCGACCGCGTCGACGGGCTGCTCGACCCGGGTTCCCGCTTCCTGGAGCTGTCGCCGCTGGCGGCCGGCGGCCTCTACGACGACCAGGCGCCCGCCGCCGGGATCATCACCGGCGTCGGCAGGGTTGCCGGGCGCGAGTGCGTGGTCGTGGCCAACGACGCGACCGTCAAGGGCGGCACGTACTACCCGATGACCGTCAAGAAGCACCTGCGCGCGCAGGAGGTGGCCCTGCACAACCACCTGCCCTGCGTCTACCTGGTCGACTCCGGCGGCGCGTTCCTGCCCAAGCAGGACGAGGTCTTCCCCGACCGGGAGCACTTCGGGCGCATCTTCTACAACCAGGCCACCATGTCGGCCCGCGGCATCCCGCAGATCGCCGCCGTGCTCGGCTCGTGCACCGCCGGCGGCGCGTACGTGCCGGCCATGAGCGACGAGGCGGTCATCGTCCGCGGCCAGGGCACGATCTTCCTGGGCGGTCCGCCCCTGGTGAAGGCGGCCACCGGCGAGGAGGTCACGGCCGAGGAGCTGGGCGGCGGCGACCTGCACTCCCGGGTCAGCGGCGTCACCGACCACCTGGCCGAGGACGACGCCCACGCCCTGGCCATCGTCCGCGACATCGTCTCGACGCTGGCCCCCCGGGCCCCCCGTCCCTGGGACACGGTCGAGCCCGAGGAGCCGCGGCACGACCCGCGCGACCTCTACGGCCTCGTCCCCGCCGACACCCGCCAGCCCTACGACGTGCGCGAGGTCATCGCCCGCCTGGTGGACGGCTCCTGCTTCCTGGAGTTCAAGGCCGAGTACGGCTCCACCCTCGTCACCGGCTTCGCCCACCTGCACGGTCACCCGGTGGGCATCGTGGCCAACAACGGCATCCTGTTCAGCGAGTCGGCGATGAAGGGCGCGCACTTCATCGAGCTGTGCGACCAGCGCCGCATCCCGCTGGTGTTCCTGCAGAACATCAGCGGGTTCATGGTCGGCAAGGCGTACGAGGCGGGCGGCATCGCCAAGCACGGCGCCAAGATGGTCACGGCCGTGTCGTGCGCGCGGGTGCCCAAGTTCACGGTGGTGATCGGCGGCTCGTTCGGGGCGGGCAACTACGCCATGGCCGGACGGGCGTACTCGCCCAGGTTCCTGTGGATGTGGCCCAACGCCCGCATCTCCGTCATGGGCGGCGAGCAGGCGGCGAACGTGCTGACCACGGTCGGCAACGCCGACCCCGACGCCATCCGCGCCCAGTACGAGCACCAGGGCAACCCCTACTACTCCACCGCCCGGCTCTGGGACGACGGCGTGATCGACCCGCTCGACACCCGCACCGTCCTCGGGCTGGCCCTGTCCGCGGCGGCCAACGCGCCGCTCGAACCCGCCGGCTACGGCGTCTTCCGGATGTGATCATGTTCTTCGACCGTGTTCTCATCGCCAACCGGGGCGAGATCGCCGTCCGGGTCGTCCGGACGCTGCGCGCGCTCGGCATCGAGTCGGTGGCGGTGTTCACGCCGCCGGACGCGGGCGCCAGGCACGCCCGCGAAGCAGACATCGCCCTCGAAGTCTCGAAATATCTGGACATCGAGGCGATTGTCGAGGCGGCGCTCGCCGCCGGCGCGCAGGCCGTGCATCCCGGCTACGGCTTCCTGGCCGAGAACGCCGCGTTCGCGCGGCGCTGCGCCGAGGCCGGGCTCGTCTTCGTCGGCCCGTCCCCCGAGGCCATCGACGCCATGGGCGACAAGATCCGCGCCAAGGCCACCGTGTCGGCGGCCGGGGTGCCGGTCGTCCCCGGCGGGGCCGAGCCGGGCGACGACCTGGCGCAGTGGGCCGACTTCCCGGCGCTGATCAAGCCGTCCGCGGGCGGCGGCGGCAAGGGCATGGTGCTGGTGCGCTCGGCCGCCGAGCTGCCCGACGCGCTGGAGTCGGCCCGCCGTACGGCGCGGGCGGCGTTCGGCGACGGCACCCTGCTCATCGAGCGCTACGTCGAGAACCCCCGGCACATCGAGATCCAGGTCATGGCCGACGCCCACGGCAACGTCGTGCACCTGGGCGAGCGCGAGTGCAGCCTGCAACGCCGGCACCAGAAGATCATCGAGGAGGCGCCGTCGCCCTTCGTGACCCCCGGCATGCGCGCCGACATGGGCGCCGCGGCCGTCGAGGCCGCCCGCTCGGTCGGGTACGTCGGCGCGGGCACGGTCGAGTTCATCGTCGACGGCACCACCGGCTCCTACCACTTCATGGAGATGAACACCCGGCTCCAGGTCGAGCACCCGGTCACCGAGCTGGTCACCGGCCTGGACCTGGTGGAGCTGCAACTGCGCGTCGCGGCCGGCGAGCCGCTGCCGTTCGGCCAGGAGCAGGTGCGGCTCGACGGCCACGCGGTCGAGGCGCGCGTCTACGCCGAGGACCCGGCGCGCGGCTTCCTGCCCAGCGGCGGGCGCGTGCTGGCCCTGCGCGAGCCCGGCGACGACGGGCCGGGCCGGGTGCGGGTCGACTCCGGCCTGGCCGAGGGCGGGGTCGTCGGCAGCGACTACGACCCCATGCTGTCCAAGGTGATCGCCTGGGCGCCGGACCGAGAGGCGGCGCTCAGAGCGCTCGACCGGGCGCTGGCCCGCACCGCGGTGCTGGGCGTGGTCACCAACGTGCCGTTCCTGCGCGGGCTCGCCCGCCACCCCGCGGTCGTGGCGGGCGAGCTCGACACCGGCCTGGTCGAACGGGTGCTGCCCGGGCTGCTGCCGGAGTCCGGCGTGCCGCGCGAGGTTGCCGCGGCCGCGGCGCTGATCTTCCACACGCTGCCGCAGGGCCCCGACCCCTGGCAGGTCACCGACGGCTGGCGGGTCGGCGCGCCCGCCTGGACGACCTGGCGGCTGGAGTCGCGCGACGGCGTGCACGCGGTGCCCGTCCGCGGCCTGCCCGGCCGGTCGGCCGAGGTGCTGCTCGACGGAGCGGCGGTGCCCGCCCGGATCACGACCGACGGCGGCGCGGCGGCCGTCACGCTCGGCGGCCGGACCGCCCGCTACCTGACCGCCCGTCACGGCGACACGCTCTGGCTCGGCAAGGACGGCGAGTCGTGGGCGTTCACCCGCCACCTCATCGGCGACCCGGGCGACCGGCCCGGCGCCGCGGGGGCGGCCGACGGCGTGGTGCGCAGCCCCATGCCCGGCACCGTCCTGCTGGTCAAGGTGCAGCCCGGCGACCGGGTGAGCGAGGGGCAGCCGCTGGTCGTCGTCGAGGCCATGAAGATGGAGCACACGGTCACCGCCCCCTGTGACGGCGTGGTCGCCGAGCTGCCCGTCCAGCCGGGCAGGCCGGTCGACATGGACGCCGTGCTGGCCGTGGTCACCGGTGAGGAGGCGTGATGCCGTACCGCATGCGAGGGCTTCCCGAGCGGGTCACGGTCTACGAGGTGGGCCCGCGCGACGGCCTGCAGAACGAGTCGGCGATCGTGCCGGTCGAGGTGAAGGCCGAGTTCGTCGACCGGCTGGCCGACGCCGGCCACCAGGTGATCGAGGCGACCAGCTTCGTGCATCCCAAGTGGGTGCCGCAGCTGGCCGACGCCGGTGAGCTGCTCGGCCGCCTCGACCGCAGGCCCGGCGTGCGCTACCCGGTGCTGGTGCCCAACGAGCGCGGGCTCGACCGCGCGCTGGAGCTGGGCGTCACCGAGATCGCGATCTTCGCCAGCGCCACCGAGACGTTCGCCGCCAAGAACCTCAACCGCACGCTGGAGAGCCAGTTCGACATGTTCGAGCCGGTCGTGGCCAGGGCGCTGGAGCACGGGCTGCGGGTGCGCGCGTACGTGTCGATGTGCTTCGGCGACCCCTGGGAGGGGCCCACGCCGGTCGGGCAGGTCGTCGCGGTCGGCGAGCGGCTGCTCGGGCTCGGCTGCTACGAGCTGTCGCTCGGCGACACGATCGGCGTCGGCACGCCTGGCCACGTCACTGAGCTGATCGGCGCGTTCGGCGGCCCCGAGCGGCTCGCCGTGCACTTCCACGACACCTACGGGCAGGCGCTCGGCAACACGCTCGCCGCCCTGCAGGCGGGCGTGACCACCGTCGACGCCTCCACCGGCGGCATCGGCGGCTGCCCGTACGCCGAGTCCGCCACCGGCAACCTGGCCACCGAAGACCTCGTGTGGATGTTGTCGGGGCTCGGCATCGAGACCGGGCTCGACCTGGACAAACTCGTGTCCACCAGCACCTGGCTGGCCGAGCGGCTGGGCCGGCCCAGCCCCTCGCGCGTCGTCCAGGCCCTCGCGAAAGGCTGATCATGCTGAACGACGAATACCAAGAGTTGCGCAAGACCGTCGAGGCGTTCGCCCGTGACGTGGTGGCCCCCGTGATCGGCGACTACTACGAGCGCGAGGAGTTCCCCTACGACATCGTGCGCAAGATGGCCGACATGGGGCTGTTCGGCCTGCCGTTCCCGGAGGAGTACGGCGGCATGGGCGGCGACTACTTCGCGCTGTGCCTGGCCCTGGAGGAGCTGGCCCGCGCCGACTCCAGCGTGGCGATCACCCTGGAGGCCGCGGTCTCGCTGGGCGCGATGCCGATCTACCGGTTCGGCACCGACGAGCAGCGCCAGGAGTGGCTGCCCCGGCTGGCCTCCGGCGAGATGCTGGGCGCGTTCGGGCTGACCGAGCCTGGCGGCGGCTCCGACGTGCCGGGCGGCATGCGGACGACCGCCGTGCTCGACGGCGGCGAATGGGTGATCAACGGGACGAAGGCGTTCATCACCAACTCCGGCACCGACATCACCGGCGTGATCGGCGTGGCCGCGCTCACCGGCGAGCGGGAGATCTCCACGATCCTGGTGCCGAGCGGCACGCCGGGGTTCACGGTCTCCAAGAAGTACTCCAAGGTCGGCTGGAACGCCTCCGACACCCGCGAGCTGTCCTTCTCCGACTGCCGGGTGCCCGCCGCCAACCTGCTCGGCGAGCGCGGACGCGGCTACGCGCAGTTCCTGCAGACCCTCGACGAGGGCCGCATCGCCATCGCCGCCCTCAGCGTGGGCCTGGCCCAGGGCTGCGTGGACGAATGCCTCAAGTACGTCAGGGACCGCAAGGCGTTCGGCCACCCGATCGGCCACTACCAGGCCATCCAGTTCAAGATCGCCGACATGGAGGTGCGCGCCCACACCGCCCGGCTGGCCTACTACCACGCGGCCGAGAAGATGCTGGCCGGGGTGCCGTTCAAGAAGGAGGCGGCGATCGCCAAGCTGGTGTCCTCGAACGCGGCCATGGACAACTCCCGCGACGCCACCCAGGTGTTCGGCGGGTACGGCTTCATGAACGAGTTCCCGGTCGGCCGCTTCTACCGCGACGCCAAGATCCTGGAGATCGGCGAGGGCACCAGCGAGGTGCAGCGCATGCTCATCGCCCGCCAGCTCGGCCTCGGCGACCTCTGACCGGAGGCCGTACCGGACGTCACGGCACACTCCCGTGGCACGATGGACGAAAGGGCACAGAGGTTCTAGTGTCGTACCTCATGACGGCGGACGATCTTCTCATCAGGAGGGCGGAGAAGGCGGACGCGGACGAGGTGTTCGCGTTGGCGCGCGAGTTCGGGCTGACCTTCAGGCCGGAGCGCGCGGCCTTCGACGCCGCGCTCCCGCAGCTCCTGCGCAACGAGGACGCCCTGCTGCTCACGGCCGTGGTGGGCGGGCGCGTCCACGGGTACCTGCTGGGGTTCGTGCACCTGACGCTGTTCGCCAACGGGCCGGTCGCCTGGGTCGAGGAGGCGATGGTCCAGTCGGGCTCGCGCCGGCAGGGCATCGGCCGCCGGCTGCTGGAGGAGTTCGAGGCGTGGGCCCGTACCCGTCAGGCCGGGTACGTGGCGATGGCCACCCGGCGGGCGCCGGAGTTCTACCACGCCCTGGGCTACGAGGCGTCGGCCACCTTCTTCCGCAAGGTTTTGCGCTGACAGACGACGGCCCGGAGTTTCGGTCCGTTTTGTCGGTGTTTGATGGCATCCTTGGGGCGTGAGCATTCACACCGTCAGCCCCCTGTTCGTCGGGCGCGCCCGCGAGCTGCACGCTCTGGGCGACGCCCTGGCCAGAGCACGTGCGGGCGCGTCGTCCACCGTGCTCGTGGGCGGCGAGGCGGGGGTCGGCAAGACCCGCCTGATCAGCGAGTTCATCGACCGGGCGGGCGAGGCGCGGGTGCTCGTCGGCGGCTGCCTGGAGCTGGGCACCGAGGGCCTGCCGTTCGCGCCGTTCACGGCCGTGCTGCGCGGGCTCGTGCGCGAGCTGGGGCGCGACGGCGTGGCGGCGCTGGTGCCCGGCGGCACGACGCGCGGGCTGGCCCGGCTGCTGCCCGAGTTCGGCGAGCCGGACAAGGACGGCGCCGAGGCGCGGGCCCGGCTGTTCGAGCAGGTGCTCGGGCTGCTGGAGCGGCTGGCCGAGGAGCGTCCGGTGCTGCTGGTGGTCGAGGACGCCCACTGGGCCGACCGCTCCACCCGTGACCTGCTGTCGTTCCTGGTCCGCTACCAGCGCACGGCGGCCCGGCTGATGATCGTGGTCACCTACCGCACCGACGAGCTGCACCGCACCCATCCGCTCCGGCCGATGCTGGCCGAGCTGGGCCGCATCGAGTGGGTGAGCCGGATCGAGCTGCGCCGCCTCACCCGCAGGGAGGCCGTCGCGCAGGCGGCCAGCATCCTGCGGCGCGAGCCGTCGGCCGCCGCGATGGACCTCATCTACGCCCGCAGCGAGGGCAACCCGCTGTTCGTCGAGGCGCTGCTGAGCGAGGCCGACGGCGGCGACATGCTGCCCGAGTCCCTGCGCGACCTGCTGCTGGCCAGTGTCGAGCGGCTGCCCGACGAGACCCAGGAGCTGCTGCGCGTGGCCAGCGCGGGCGGCCAGCGCATCGAGCACGACCTGCTGAGCGCGGTGGCCGGGCTCGACGACACCGCCCTGTCGCGGGCGCTGCGCCCCGCCGTGGCGGGCAACGTGCTGGTGGTCGACGGCGAGGGCTACGGCTTCCGGCACGCGCTCATCCGCGAGGCGCTCCACGACGACCTGCTGCCCGGCGAGCACACCCGCCTGCACACCCGCTACGCGCAGGCACTCGAACGCGACCTGTCGATCCTGCCCGCCCCGCGCGGCGCGATCGAGCTGGCCCACCACTGGCACTCCGCCCACGACTCCACCTGGGCGCTGGTCAGCGCCTGGCGCGCGGCCGCCGCGGCCCGCAAGTCCACCGCCTACGACGAGCAGCTCAGGATGCTCTCGCGGGTGCTGGAGCTGTGGGACCAGGTGCCCGACGCCGCCGAGCGCATCGGCTGCGGCCGCCTCGACGTGCTCAGGCAGACCTCCACGGTCGCCCACCTCGCCGGCGAGTACGAGCGCAGCCTGGCCCTGGCCGGGGCCGCGCTCGCCGAGGTCGACCTCGACGCCGACCCGATCACCGCGGCCACCCTGCTGCGCCAGCGCGGCCTGACCCGCTACGACCTGGGCCGCGCCGGTTATCTCGACGACCTGCGCCAGGCGGCCGAGCTGGTGCCCGCCGAGCCGCCGAGCAAGCTGCGCGGCCAGGTCCTGGAGACGCTGGCGCGCATGCTGCACCGTCCCGAGGACTGGCCGGAGAAGCTGGCGACGGCGCAGCTCGCCATGGAGATCGGCCACCAGATGGGCGACGCGAACGTCGAGGCCCACGCGCTCATCAGCCTCGCCTGGGCGCGGTCGCGCTTCTCCGACATCGAGGCCCAGCTCGGGCAGTTCGCCGAGGCGCGCCGGGTCGCCCGCGCCCAGGGCGCCTACAACGCGCTGATGCGCTGCGCGATCTCCGAGTCCGACGCGCTGGAGGGCGCCGGACGGCACGAGCGGGCCGCCCAGGTCGCCCGCGAGGGCGTGCAGGAGGCCGGGCACTACGGCCTGGCGCGCACGTCCGGCACCTTCCTGGCGATCAACCTGACCGAGCCGCTGCTCTCGCTGGGCCGCTGGGACGAGGCGCTCCAGGTGGTCGAGCAGGCGCTCGACCTCGCGCCGCCGGCCCCCTACCGGGCCAGTCTCCAGGGGTTCCTGGTGGACATCGCGCTCGCGCGGGGACAGATCGACCGGGCCGACAAGCTGCTGTCGTCCTCCGCCAGCGTGTTCGCGCGCGGCACCTACCGGGACCAGACCGTGCTGCCGCAGCTGCGCAGGCAGGTCCTGCTGCTGCGGGCGCAGGGGCGGCTCGGCGAGGCGCTGGAGGCCGCGTCCCGGGGGCTGGAGAACCAGGACCTGCTGCCCTCGCCGCGTTACGCCTGGCCGCTGCTGGTGACGTTCGCGCAGCTCGCCCGGCCCGCGCTCGGCGAGGGCGGCGCGCCGTGCGCGGGGGTCGCGGCGGCCCTCGTGGCGCGGCTGCGGGAGGTCGCGCGGGAGCTGGCCGTGGACGGCGACCTGCAGGAGGCGCAGCGGCTGACGTTCGCGGCGCTGACCGGGCCGGAGGAGGGGCTCGGCGGGGCGGCCCAGCTCAAGGCGTGGGAGTCGGCGGTGGCGGCCTGGGCGGGGTTGCGGCAGCCGTACGCGGAGGCGCAGTGCCTGGTGGGGGCCGCCCAGGCGGCGCTGGCCGAGGGCGACCGGCGCGCCGCGGCCGGGATGGTGACGCGGGCGCGGGAGCTGGCCGCGCAGCTGGGCGCCACGCCGCTGCTCGAACAGCTCGAAGTGTTCGGACGGCGGGCCCGCGTCGGCGGCGCCGACGAGCCCGAGGGGCCGCCGCTGGGGCTGACCGCGCGCGAGCTGGAGGTGCTGCGCGAGGTGAGCAACGGGCGCAGCAACCGGGAGATCGCCGCGGCGCTGTTCATCTCGGTGAAGACGGTCAGCGTGCACGTCTCCAACATCCTGGCCAAACTGGGCGTCGCCACCCGCGGCGAGGCGGCGGCCACGGCCCACCGGCTGGGCCTGTTCGGGTGACCGCGGCGGAGCGTCAGCCGGTGAGCTGGGCCTCCAGGCGGTAGCCGTCCACCGTGACGTAGACCTGGTCGCCGGGGCGGGCGTTCAGGCGCATGAGCACCGGCTGCAGCGAGTCGAAGACCGGCTGGTGGCCCTGCCAGACCAGCACGATCGCGTTGTCGCCCGGACCGGTCACCGACAGCAGGGTGCCCGGACGCATGCCGAGCTGGGCCGCGTAACCCTCCGGCACCGGCACCGGGCCGCCCCTGAGGTGTTCCGGGGTGACCTCGATGCGCTGCCAGCGGCGCGGGTCCGACGACGGGCTCGGCAGCGGCGGAGGCGGCGTGGACGGCGTTCCGGCCAGGCTGCCGGGCAGCATGCCGGACCGGCCGCCGGACAGCGCCGACAACGTGGCCAGGGCCGCCGAGGGGTCGATCGAGTTCGCGCCCGCCGTCGGGATGGGCTGGCCGCCCCGGTGGTGGTGGCCGTTGGCGCCGGGCGTACGGCGGGGGAGCGGCTGGGCGGGCTGCGGGGAGGCGTCCGCCGGGCCGGGGGCCGACTCCGAGGGCAGGGCGTCGAGCCACGCCTTGGCGGAGTGGGCGCGGATGCCCAGCTCGGCCAGCAGCTCGACGACGTCGGTGTCCGGCGGGGCGGCGGCCAGGAGCTGTCGCGTACGGGCCTGGAGGCCGTGGATGTCGCCGACGACCAGCCAGCCGTCCTGGAGACGGCGGTCGGGCATGAGCGTGACCAGGACCCGCCACAGGGGCGTGCGCAGCGACGGGACCATGGCCGGGTGGGCCGGGTCGGCGCCGATGAGCTGCTCCTCGGTGGCCGCCGCGCCGAGCCATTCGGTGAGCCGGAACATGTGGCCGGTGACCGGCGCCGACTCCGACGAGCGCAGCCAGTGCAGGACGCGTTCCTCGGCGGTGCGCTGGGCCTGGGAGAGCACGTCGCGGTCCACCAGCAGCTTGTGCGCCAGGGTGCGCAGGCTGACCGGGTCCTCGGCGAACAGCCGGTGCACGGCGACGGCCAGCTCCAGCTTGTCCAGGCCGCGGAACAGGCCGTCCACGACGCGGACCATCGCGTGGTCGGGGTCGGCGGGCACCGGGCCGGGAGCGGCCGTCCCGCCGGGGACGGGGGCGGTGTACGGGGGGCCGTCGGCGCCGGCCTGCGGGCCGCCGTCCGGACGCCCGGCGGTGGGCCGCTGCGGCAGCCGCGCACCACCCTGCGCCGGGAAGGACCCGGTCTGAGGCCCGTTGGACGGCTGCGCCGGGAAGGACCCGGTCTGAGGTCCGCTGGACGGCTGCGCGGGGAACGAGCCGGTCTGAGGGCCGTTGGCGGGCTGGGCCGGGAACGAGCCGGTCTGGCGGCCGCCTTCGGACTGCGCCGGGAACGAGCCGGTCTGGCGGGTGGCGTCGGGCTGGGCGGTGAAGGAGCCGGTCTGGTGTCCCTGGGCGTTCTCCGGCGGCGGGGGGAACGAGCCGGGCTGCTGGGCGGCGGGGCGGGCCGCGGCCGGCCGCTGCGGCAGGCCGCCCTCACCGGCCGGGGCCGGGCGCGGGGCGCCCTGGGGCTGGGCCGGGAAGGCGTCGCTGTGCGGGGTGAAGGCGGCGGGCGGGCGCTGGGGGCCGCTGGCGGGCTGGGCGGCGTACGCACCGGCTTCGGCCGCCGGGACGGCCGGGAAGGACCCCGTCGCGCCGCGCGCGAGCGGACGGGTGACGTCCGGCGAGCCGGACTGCTGGGCGGGTACGGCCTCCCGCTGCGCCGGGATGCGCCCGAGCACCTCGCGCAGGACCGAGCCGACCACCACCTCGGGCGTCGCCGACGGGGTGCCGAGATCGCCGGGTGACAGGCGGCGCAGCCGCTGCCAGCCGCCGAGCCCGGTGATCGCCGTACGGGTGGCCTCCGGCCAGCCGGGCAGGGCCGGATCGACCTGATGGACGGCGAGCGCGGGAAGCAGGTCCACCAGCGGCAGATGGTCCCAGCGGGAGGAGATCAGCCGGGCGAGCCGTTCGCAGACCCAGTCGAGACCCGCCGTGCCGAGCGCCCTGGACACCGCGAGCGAGGACCACCACCCCGCCGGCAGCCGCGGATCACCCAGCACCTCGGCCACCTGCTGAGGGCGGCTCCAGCGCAGAGCAGGGACGAGGTCGCTCAGGCAGATCGATGACTCGACTTCCATCGGCGGACCTTATCCTCCCCAGTGGGCCGCGTGGGCAACCCGGTACGCATGTGGCTAATGGTGCAGCCTACGCGGCAAGCTATCAATCAGTGTGAATAGGGTAAAGACGGTTCAGATCCAAACCGTACCGTGGACGGCCGCCCACCTGGGCCACACATTGCGCACCGGCACGGCAACCCGCCTCCAGCGCGAGCGCGGCGTCCGCCCTCTGGAGGGTGGCGGTGAGATACCCGGCCGCGAAGGCGTCACCGGCGCCCGTGGAGTCCACGACCTCGGCGGACACGCCCGCGCACGTCGCCGTGACCTTGCCGTCCACCGCCACCAGCGCGCCCTCGGCGCCCAGTTTCACGACCGCTGTGCCGTACGTCTCACTCAGCAGCACGGCGGCCCGCTCCGGCGCCGGGACGCCGGTCAGGACCAGCGCCTCGTCCAGGTTCGGGATGATCAGGTCGGCCGCGGACGTCTCCCGCATGAAACGTTCGACGCCGAAGTCCCGCAGCGGGCCCGTCGAGGCCGGGTCGATGCTGACCGGCACCCCGGCGGCCACGGCGTCCCGGACGGCGGCCCTGGCCAGGCGGAGACCGGGGGCCGCGAACAGCGTGTAACCCGACAGGTGCAGCCGGCCGACCCCGTCCAGCAGGGACGGGTCCCAGTCGGCGTCGGAGATCAGGCCGCCCGCGCCGCGATTGGTGAGCATGGAACGCTCGCCGGTCTTGTCCACCATGGCGATGACGACCGCCGTGGGGTGCTCCTGGTCCACCAGCACGTGGGGCCGGACCCCGGTCCTGACCAGCTCGGTCGTGTGCCACTCGCTGCTGTCGTAGCCGAGCTTGGCCAGCAGCCGCGAGTCGGCCCCCAGGTGGGCGGCCCAGGCGGCGGTGTTCGCGCCCGAGCCGCCGGGCCGCAGCACGATCTCCGCGGCGGTGTCGGTGCCCGCCATGACCGGGGAGCCGTGCAGCGCCACCACGTCGGTGACGACGTCACCGATCACCAGGAGGCCGGTGTCGCTCACGCCCGCGACCAGGCCACGGCGATCTCGGCGGCCAGGGCGGTGTTCCCGCGCACGGCGGCCAGGTTGGCCTCCAGCGACGCGCCGCCGGTGCCGTTGACGAGGTAGCTGAGCAGGAACGGCGTGATCGCCTGCCCCTTGACGCCCTCGCGCTCGGCGGCGGCCAGCGCCTCGGCCAGCACGCGGTCGTGCAGCGCCGGGTCGAGCTGCTGGTCCCGCGGCACCGGGTTGGCCACGATGAACGCGGTCTCCGGGCCGGCCAGCGCGTCCTGGCCGCGCATGACGACGGCGGCGTCCTCGGGCGACTCGATCCGCCAGTCGATCGGCTGGCCGGAGGAGTTGAGGTAGAAGCCGGGGAAGGTGTCGGTGCGGTAGCCGGCCACGGTCACGCCGCGCGTCTCCAGCCGCTGCAGCGTGGCCGGCACGTCGAGGATCGACTTCACGCCCGCGCAGACGACCGTGATGCGGGTGCGGGCCAGGGTGTCGAGGTCGGCGGACTCGTCCTGGTCCTCGGTCCAGCCGCGGTGCACGCCGCCCAGGCCGCCGGTCGCGAAGATCCGCACACCGGCGCGGGCGGCCAGGAACGACGTGGCCGACACGGTGGTCGCCCCGCTCGCCTTCAGCGCGGCGGCCAGCGGCAGGTCGCGCTGACCCAGCTTGCGCAGCCCGGACTCGGTGGCGATGCGCTCCAGCTCCAGCTCGTTCAGGCCGATCCTGGCCACGCCGTCGAGGACGGCGATCGTCGCCGGGACCGCGCCCGCCGCGCGGACCACTCCCTCCAGCTCGCGGGCCACCTCCAGGTTGCGCGGCTGCGGCAGGCCGTGGGAGATGATCGTGGACTCCAGGGCCACGACGGGCGCGCCGCCCGCCAGGGCCTCGGCGACCTCGTCGGACGGCTGGAGAAGGGGATCGGTGGCGCTGCGCATGACGGGTTTCAAGCTCCTTGAGTGGTCCTGGCCGGTTCAGGGAGAACGGCGTGCCTGACGGAATTTGTTCCGAACAGAGCAGCGTACGGTGGCCCGGCCAGGACGTCCACTCGGGCGGCCTCACAGCAGCACGGCGACCCCGGTGAGCGAGACGGCGGCGATGAGCCCGGTGGCGATGGCGCCGAGCAGCACGGCCCGCCCGCCCTTGACGAGTTTGCGCACGTCGATCCCGGTGCCCAGGCCGAACAGGGCGGCGGCCATGAGCACGTTGGTGACCTGCGGGACCGCCCGCGTGACGACGTCCGGGACCCAGCCGGTGCTGCGTACCGCCACCATGACCAGGAACGCCGCCACGAACAGCGGCATGACGGGCGTCCGGCGCCCCTCCCGCCGGTCGGCCGCGGGCGCGGTCACGGAGCGGCGGGCACGGAAGGACGTCAGGGCGACGATGGGGGCCAGCAGGACGACGCGGGCCAGCTTCACCGTCACCGCGGCGGCCAGGACGCCCGACGCCGCGCCGATCGCGGCCACCTGCGCCACCTCGTGCACGGCCGCGCCGGTCCAGACGCCGAGCTGGGCCGGCGACAGCCCGAGCAGCGCCGCCAGCGCCGGGACGGCCACGATGGCCGCGCTGCCGTAGAGCACGACCACGCTCAGTGCGGCGGCCGCGTCGTCGTCGTCGGCGTCCTCCGCGCTCTCGCGCATGGCCGCGACCGCCGCCGCCCCGCAGATCGACACCCCGGTCGCCACCAGCAGCGACGTGCCGGACGACAGGCCCAGGCGGCGGCCGATCAGCGGCGTCACGGTGAACGTCACGCCGGTCGCGGTCACCACGATCACCAGCGTCTGCCAGCCGAGCGCGAGCACCTGCGGCAGCGCGATCTGGAGCCCGAGCAGCGCGATCGCCACCCGCAGCACCCGCCGGGCCACGAACGCCAGCCCCGGCCTGAACCGCTCCCAGACGGCCCCCGCCCCGCCCCATCGCGCGGACGTCGCCGCCCAGGCCGCGAGGTTGGCCAGGACCGCCCCGGACAGCACCGCGATCACCGCAGGGCTGAACGCCGGGGCGAACCGGTTCGCCACCATGGCCACCACCACGGCGACGGCCGCCAGCCCGATGCCCGGCCACACCGACGTCGCGGGGACGGCCGGCGCCTGGCCGCCTCGGGGGTCGGGGGTCGGCCGGGGCGCGGTGAGCGGGGGTGTCCGCTGGTCGGGGAGAGGCATGATCCCAGTCTTCGGGCCCTCCGTACCGGCCGGTAGACACGCGTTGACTGGGAGGCCATAGCCTGTGGCTATGAGTGCGCTGCCGGATCTCGACTCGCTGAAGCTGCTGGTCGACGTGGGCGAGCTGGGCAGCCTGGGCCAGGCGGCCAAGGCGGCGGGCATGGCCCAGCCGTCGGCCAGCAAGCGGGTGGCCATGCTGGAGCGCCGCCTCGGCGTCCCGCTGCTGGAGCGCACGCCGCGCGGGTCCACGCTCACCGCCGAGGGCCGGATGGTGGCCGGATGGGCGGCCCAGGTGCTGGCCGCGGCCGAGGAGCTGATGCGGGCCGTGGAGGCGGTGCGGCACAGCGAGGCGGCCCACCTGCGGGTGGCCGCCAGCATGACGGTGGCCGAGTACCTGGTGCCGCGCTGGCTCGGCGAGCTGCAGAACCGCGAGCCCGAGGTCCAGGTGGGGCTGGACGTGGTCAACTCCGCCGACGTCGCGGCCAGGGTGCTGGGCGAGGAGGTGGAGCTCGGCTTCGTCGAGGGGCCGACCGTGCCGGAGGGGCTGGACAGCCGGGTGGTGGGCACCGACCGGCTGGTCGTCGTGGTGGCCCCCGGCCATCCCTGGGCACGCCGCCGTACGGCCCTGCGCGGGGCCGAGCTGGCCGCCACGCCGCTGGTGGTACGTGAGCCGGGCTCGGGTACCCGGGAGACGCTGGACGTGGCGTTCAAGAGCCTCCACCGGGCCAGCCCTCGCCTGGAGCTCGGGTCGAACTCGGCGGTCAAGGGGGCGGCGCAGGCCGGGGCCGCGCCCGCGGTGCTCAGCGGTTACGCGGTCGAGGCGGACATCGCGACCGGCCGCCTGGTCGAGGTGCCCCTCGCCGGGCTCAACCTGGTGCGGAACCTGCGCGCGGTGTGGCGGCGCGGGCGCTCGCTCACCGTCCCGGCCGCCACGCTCCTGGCCATCGCCAGCCGTCCGTGAGCACGTGCCCGAAGGTGGCCGTTGACGCCGCCTGGAACGCGATCTAGCTTTCCCTTAGGAAAGTTTCCTAAAAATAAGAGCGCGTTCACCCCCCGAACCTCAGGAGACTCCGCATGAGCCTTCGTCGTCCCCTCGTCGCCCTGGCCGGATCGGCGGTGATGTGCCTCGCCGCGGCGGGCCTGGCGCCGTCGCCCGCCCTGGCCGCGCCCACCGACTGCACCGCCTGGGTCAGCGGCGGCTACGCCTACAGCAGCTGCACCTCCGGCACCGGCCAGCACGCCGTCGGGGTGGAGCAGTCGCACCCGTACGCCGGGCCGATCGTCCTCACCGGCGGCTGGACGGCCGTCGGCGGGGTCTCCTCGGTACGGCTCACGCCGTGGCCGGTCAAGCGCGTCTGGGTGAACCGGACGGGCTGACGGATCCGGGCCCGGCCGGGAGGGGACCCCGGCCGGGCCCACCCGCGAGTGGCCGCGCCATCTCCGCACGAACCGTTGACTAAGGGCACAGGTCGGGTCATAGGGTGCGGGGATGGGTGCGTATGACGTCGTCGTGGCAGGTGGCGGGCACAACGGGCTGGTCGCGGCCGCCTACCTCGCCGGAGCCGGCCGCCGGGTCCTGGTGCTGGAGCGCCTGGGGCACGTCGGCGGCCTGGCGATCTCCACGCGGGCCTTCCCGGGCGTGGACGTCCGTCTGTCCCGCTACTCCTACCTGGTGAGCCTGCTGCCCACCCAGATCGTCCGCGACCTCGGGCTCGACCTCGACCTGCGCCGCCGCCGGTACGCCTCCTACACCCCCAAGGGCGACACCGGCCTGCTCGTCGACAACGAGGACGAGGCCCGCACCGCCGCCTCCTTCCGCGCCGTCACCGGCGGCGAGCACGACCACCGCGCCTGGCGCGACTTCTACGCCATGACGGCGGACGTGGCCCGCGTCCTGGCCCCCACGCTGCTCGAACCCCTGCGCACGCCCGCCGAGATCGAACGCCTGGTCGGCCCGGCGGCCTGGCGCGACCTGTTCGCCCGGCCCGTCGGCCAGACCGTGGACGAGCGGTTCGCCGACGACACCGTGCGCGGCGTCGTGCTCACCGACGCGCTGATCGGCACGTTCGCCGACCCGTCCGCCGACCTGCTGGCCAACAGGTGCTTCCTCTATCACGTGATCGGCGACGGCACCGGCGAGTGGAACGTCCCGGTGGGCGGCATGGGCGCGGTCTCCGGCGCGCTGGAGCGGGCGGCCAGGCGGGCCGGGGCGGAGATCAGGACCGGCGCGGAGATCGTCGGCATCTCGCCGTCGGGCGAGGTCACGTACGTCGCCGAGGACGGCGAGCACACCGTGGACGGCCGCCACGTGCTGGTCAACCTGCCCCCGGCGGTGCTCGACCGGGTGCTCGGCGGGCCCGCGACCGTGCCGGAGGGCGCGCAGCTCAAAATCAACATGGTGCTCGCCCGGCTGCCCCGGCTGAAGGACCCCTCGGCCGATCCCCGGGCCGCCTTCAGCGGCACGTTCCACATCAACGAGGGGCGCGACCAGCTCGCGAAGGCGTACGAGCAGGCGGCGCGAGGGGAGATCCCGGAATCGCCGCCCGCGGAGGTCTACTGCCATTCCTTGACGGACCCGTCCGTTCTGGGGCCGGAACTGCGGGGGAAGGCCGAGACGATGACCCTGTTCGGCCTCCACATGCCCGCCCGACTTTTCCGGGAAAATCCAGAAAAAGCGCGTGAGGATGCGTTGCGGGCCACGTTCGCCTCCATGAACGCGGTGCTCGCCGAGCCCATCGAGGACTGCCTGCTGCGCACCCCCGACGGCACCCCGTGCGTCGAGGTCAAAACCCCCGTCGACCTGGAGAGGGACGCGGGGCTGCCGGGCGGCCACATCTTCCACGCCGACCTCAGCTGGCCGTACGCGGAAGAGAGGGGATGGGGCGTCGAGACCGGGCACGAACGCATCCTGCTGTGCGGCGCCGCGGCCCGCAGGGGCGGCGGCGTGAGCGGGATCGGCGGCCACAACGCGGCCATGGCGCTGCTGCGGCCCTGAACCGGGCCGGAAAGACCGCCGTTCCCCGGCGGCGATTTCTCAGGGCACGTCGGTGATCCCGTTCATCGTGCTCTCATAGTGGGCTCATATCTTGTGACACATGAGTGAGCCCGCACGGTTGCTGGTGGTGGACGACGAGCCCGCGTTGCGCGAGGCGCTGCAGTCGAGCCTGGAGTTCGAGGGCTACCGGGTCGGCACCGCCAACGACGGCCAGGCGGCGCTGGAGGCGCTGGCCGGCGAGCCGTACGACGCGGTGCTGCTCGACGTGATGATGCCGCGGCTCGACGGGCTCACCGCCTGCCGGCGGCTGCGGGCCCAGGGCAACCACATCCCCGTGCTCATGCTCACCGCCCGCGACGCCGTCGGCGACCGGGTGTCCGGGCTCGACGCGGGGGCCGACGACTACCTGGTCAAGCCGTTCGAGCTGGACGAGTTGCTGGCCCGGGTGCGCGCGCTGCTGCGCCGCGGCGCGCTCAACGCGGGCTCGGCCGACAGCGGCACGCTGTCCTACGGCGACCTGCGCATGGACCCGGCGACCAGGGAGGTCACCCGCGGCGCCCGCGCGCTCGACCTGACCAGGACCGAGTACCTGCTGATGGAGCTGTTCCTGGCCCACCCCCGTCAGGTCCTGACCCGCGACCAGATCCTCAACGAGGTGTGGGGCTTCGACTTCGAGCCGACCTCCAACTCCCTCGACGTGTACGTCATGTACCTGCGCCGCAAGACCGAGGCCGGGGGAGAGCCCCGGGTGATCCACACGGTCCGCGGGGTGGGGTACGTCCTGCGGGCCACACCGTGATCCGCAACAGCCTGCGCACACGGCTGACGCTGCTGGTCGCGGCCGCCGTCGCGATCGCGATCGCGGTGTGCGCCGGGCTGTCCTGGTTCATCGTGCAGAACCAGGTCATCAGGCAGCTCGACCAGACCATCCTGGAGCCGGAGGGCGAGGGGGACAAGCGGTTCCTCCAGAAGAACTGCACACCGGAGGGCGCCTCCGACTACCACGACATGGCCACGCTGCTGTTCGCCGACGGCAGGACCTGCTCGCTCGGCTCGCCGATCGTGCCGGCGGAGGAGGACAAAGGGGCGACATCCGGTGGCGGTGAGCCGGTCTACCGCTACGGCGTGACGCGGGACGGCAGCGAGGTCCGCGTCGTGGCCGTCAACTTCGCGCCCGGCGTGGCCGTCCTGGAGGCCAGGCCGCTCTATCACATCAAGATCACCCTGCGGAACACCGCGCTCGCGCTCGCCGCCATCGCGGCCGTGGGCGTGATCGGCGCCGCACTGGCGGGACGGGCCATCTCCCGTACGGCCCTGCGTCCCGTGGGCCGGCTGACCAAGGCGGCCGAGCACATCGCCGAGACCGAGGACCTCAACACCCGCATCCCCGTCCAGGGCAACGACGAGATCGCCCGGCTCAGCTCCTCCTTCAACGCCATGACCGCCGCCCTGGCCGGTTCCCGCGAACGCCAGCAGCAGCTCGTCGCCGACGCCGGTCACGAGCTGCGCACCCCGCTCACCACCCTGCGCACCAACATCGACCTGCTGCTGCGCAGCGAGCAGACCGGCAGGCAGCTCGACCCGGGCGCCAAGGAACGCCTGCTGGTCAACGTCAAGGCGCAGTTCGCGGAGCTGTCCACGCTGGTCGGCGACCTGCTCCAGCTCGCCAGGGGCGACACCGACCACGAGCCGCACGTCGAGCTGGCCCTGCACGACGTCGTCACGGCCGCCGCCGAACGCGCCCGGCTGCGCGGCGCCGACGTGCGCACCGACCTGCACCCCTGGTACGTCGTCGGCAGCCCCGCCTCGCTCGAACGCGCCGTGCTCAACCTCATCGACAACGCCCGCAAGTTCAGCCCCGAGGGCCAGGTCGAGGTCTCGCTCAAGGACGGCCGGCTGACGGTCCGCGACCACGGCCCCGGCATCCCCGAGGAGGAGCTGCCGCACGTCTTCGAGCGCTTCTGGCGCTCGCCCTCGGCCCGCGGCCTGCCCGGCTCCGGGCTGGGCCTGGCGATCGTGGCGCAGGCCGTGTCCGAGACCGGCGGCAAGGTACGGCTGTCCAACGCGCCCGGCGGCGGCGCGATCGCGACGATCGATCTTCCCGGAACTCTCACGCGTCACTCACAATCGGATAAGTCCTCTCAAAGACCCGAATCGTGAGCTGGCTGCATGGAGACAACAGCGGTAAGGACGCGCCTGGTAGAGGTGGTCGTCCCGGTCCACAACGAGCAGCGGGCGCTGCGGGAGAGCGTCGCCCGGCTGCACGCCTACCTCGCCACCACGTTCCCCTACGGATTCCGCATCACCATCGCCGACAACGCCAGCACCGACGACACCTGGCGGCTGGCCACCGAGCTGGCCCGTGAGCTGCCGCAGGTACGGGCCGTGCACCTCGACGAGAAGGGCCGCGGCCGGGCACTGCGCCAGGTCTGGTCCACCAGCGAGGCCGACGTCGTCAGCTACATGGACGTCGACCTGTCCACCGACCTGGACGCCTTCCTCCCGCTGGTCGCCCCCCTGCTGTCGGGCCACAGCGACCTGGCCATCGGCACCCGCCTGGCCAGAGCCTCGCGGGTGGAGCGCGGGCCCAAGCGGGAGTTCATCTCCCGCTCGTACAACCTGCTGCTGCGCTCGGTGATGGGCGCCGGGTTCTCCGACGCGCAGTGCGGGTTCAAGGCCGTGCGCACGGAGATCGCGCAGGCGCTGCTGCCCGCCGTCGAGGACGAGCAGTGGTTCTTCGACACCGAGCTGCTGCTGCTGGCCGAGCGGCACGGCCTGCGCATCCACGAGGTCCCCGTCGACTGGGTGGACGACCCCGACAGCCGCGTGGACCTCCTGCGGACCGCCCTGGACGACCTGCGCGGGCTGGCCAGGGTGGCCCGCAGGACCCTGTCGGGCGCGGCGCGCCTGCCGATGCCCGCCCGGGTGCGGCGGGCCGAGCTGCCGAAGGGGATGGCCAGGCAGCTGCCCAGGTTCGCGATCGTGGGCGTGGTCAGCACGCTGGCCTACCTGGCGCTGTTCTCGATGTCGCGGCAGGTCGTCCCGGCGCAGCCGGCCAACGCGGTCGCGCTGCTCGTCACGGCCGTGGCCAACACGGCGGCCAACCGCCGCTTCACGTTCGGGGTCAAGGGCTCGGGCGGGGCGCTGCGCGACCAGTTCGAAGGCCTGATCGCGTTCCTGGTGGGGCTGGCGCTGACGTCGGGGAGCCTCGCGCTGCTGCCGGGCGGGGTCTCGCACGGGGTGGAGCTGGGGGCGGTCATCGCGGCCAACGCGGCGGCCACCCTCGTCCGGTTCCTGCTGCTGCGCGTGTGGGTGTTCAACCCCCGGCGCAGGAGCGGGCGATGACCGCCGTGGCCGCGCCCGCCCGGGTGCGCGCGCTGACCGGCGCCGCGGGCGACCCGCGCTGGTCGCGGCCCGCGATGTGGACGGTGCTGGCCGCCGCCTTCGTCCTGTACGCCTGGGCGCTCGGCGGGAACGCCAACGAGTACTACGCCGCCGCCGTCCTGTCGGGCACGCGGAGCTGGAAGGCGTTCTTCTTCGGCGCGATCGACGCCGGGTCCTTCATCACCGTGGACAAGCCGCCGCTCGCGCTGTGGGTCATGGGGCTGTCGGCGCGGATCTTCGGCCACGGCACGTACAGCATGCTGATGCCGCAGGTCCTCGCCGGAGTGGCGGCCGTCGGGACGGTGTACTCGGCGGTCCGCCGGTCCTTCGGGCGCACCCGTCAGGGGCACGTCGCGGCGCTGGTCGCGGCCGTGGTCATGACGCTCACCCCGATCACGGTGGCCATCAACCGGGACAACAACCCCGACACCGTGCTCGTGCTGCTGCTGGTGCTGGCGGCCTGGTTCTGCCTGGAGTCCCTGCGCACGGCCCGGCTGCGGCCGCTGCTGCTCGCCGCGCTGTTCGTGGGGCTCGGGTTCAACGCCAAGATGTTGCAGGCGTACCTGGTGGTGCCCGCGTTCGGGATGGCGTACCTGGTGTGCGCCCGCCACGGCCTGGCCCGGCGGGTGGGGCACCTGCTGGCCGCCGGGGTCGTGCTGGTCGCGTCCAGCGCCTGGTGGATGGTGGTCGTCGACCTCTGGCCCGCCGCCTCGCGGCCCTACGTCGGCGGCTCGACCGGCAACACCGTCCGGGACCTGGTGATCGGCTACAACGGGCTCGGCCGGATCTTCGGCCAGGATCGGGCCGGCGGCGGGTCCGGCGGCGCGAACTTCGGCGGGCAGGCCGGGGCCGGGCGGCTGTTCAACGACGTCATGGCCGGGCAGATCTCCTGGCTGCTGCCGTTCTGCGCGGTGGCGCTCGCCTTCGTCGTGCTGCTGCGGGCGCGCGGGCCCCTCTTCGACGGGGCCGCCTGGCTGCTGTGGGGTGGCTGGCTGGTCGTGCACCACGCCGTGTTCAGCTTCTCCCATGGAACGTTCCATCCCTACTACACGACCGCGATGGCGCCCGCCGTGGCCGCGCTGACCGGCATGGGGGCGACCGTGATGTGGCAGGCGTACCGCGGGTCGCGGGGCTGGGCGTGGGCGCTGCCCGTGGCGGTCGCGGTGACCGGCGGGTGGGCGTTCGTGGTGCTGCGCCGCACGCCGGAGTGGCTGCCGTGGCTGGCCTGGGTCGTGCTCGGGGCGACCACAGTGGCCGTGGCGGGGTTCGTGACGGTGATCGTGACAGGGCTCGTGACAAGGCTCGTGACAGGGCTCGTGCCGGCGTCCGCGACAGGGGCCGCGACAGGGCTCGTGGCGGGCAGGGGGCGGATGGCGGGCCGGGTGACCGTCGTGGCGGTGGCGGCCGCTGTGGTCGCGGGGCTCGCCGGTCCGGCGGCCTATGCCGTCTCACCGCTGGGGGCGCGGGTGAACGGGACCAATCCCACGGCGGGCCCGTCCACGGGCCGCACGGGCGGCCCCGGCGGTTTCGGCGGCCCGCCGCCGGGCGGCGAGCTCCCCGGCCCCCGGACGGACGCCCTCCGGGGCGGCGAGCCGCCGCAGGGGGAGCCGGGTGTCCGGGAGCGCGGTTCCATGGGCGGCGGCGTGGCCGGCTCGACGGTGCGGTACCTGGTCGCCAACCAGGGCCGGGCGACGTGGTTGGTGGCCGTGGGCAGCGCCCAGCAGGCGTCCTCGATCATCCTGTCCACCGGCCGCCCGGTGATCGCCATGGGCGGCTTCACCGGCTCCGACCCCGCCATGACCGTCCCCCGCCTGCGGGAGCTCGTCTCGTCGGGACGGCTCAGGTACGTGCTGCCCGGCGGCCGGGGCGGCCCCGGCGGCGGCGACACCGCGGTGACCACCTGGGTCACCGCCCACTGCGCGGCCGTGGACGGCCACACCGGCCTGTACGACTGCGCCCCCTGAGGAAGCGACGGCGGCCGCGGGGCCCGTCCCCGCGGCGCGCTATAGGCTGATCGGGTGGCGAGTACGACCCGGGCCGATCAGGCCGACCAGCGCAGAGCAGAGCTCCTTGAGGCCACCCGCAAAGTGGTGCTCGAACGCGGCCTGGCCAACACGCGCATCGCCGACATCGCCAAGTCCATCAACGTCAGCGGCGGCCTGATCCACTACCACTTCGCGACCAAGGACGAGCTGATCACCGCCATGCTGCGGGCCACGCTCGACATCGAGAGCGCCCGGCTCAAGGAGCTGGCCGACGGCCCCGGCACGGCGGTGGAGCGCCTCGACCGGGTGCTGCGCTACTACATCCCCGAGTCGCGCTCCGACCAGAGCTGGCTGCTCTGGATCGACGCCTGGAACACCGCGCTGCGCGAGCCGGCGGTCAACGCGATCATGCTGGAGCTGGAGACGGCCTGGCTCGACGCGCTGGCCCAGGTGTTGTCGGCCGGCACCGAGGCGGGGGAGTTCGCCTGCGCCGATCCGGCGGGCGCGGCCGAGCGCATCGACGCCATGCTCGACGGCCTGATCATCCGCTACACCCTGCATCCCAACGTGCTCGACCGGGCGCGGCTGCTGGCCCACGCGCGCACGGCCGCCGCTGGGGAGGCCGGCATCGCGGTGGAGCGGTTCGGCTGAGCCCGGCTCGGGGTGGGCCTGGATCTGGCTCGGGTCCGGCCCGAGTCAGGCGGGCAGGGCGGCCAGCAGGAAGGCCAGGCGGGCGGCCGCCGACTCGACGTCCTCGGCGGTGCCGAGGCGGTAGCCCCACGACGTGATGTACGCGCCGTCGTCGGAGCAGGTCACCGTCTCGGCCAGGGTGGCGGAGAACCGGTTGCGCACCGACACGTACGCCGGGTCGCTGGCCAGCGCGACATTCTGCACCGAAAGATCGGCGTGACGGCCCGCGTGCCACGCGAACCGCTCAAGGCAGAGCGCGGTATCAAGCATCATGCGTCACCTCCGCAACGTCTCGCGACAGAATTGCACGATCTTGCTGCGGGTGGCAAGCAATTGCTGAGGTTAATGTGGGGTTTGTTGCAGGTATTCGCGAAGAATACGGATGATGACTTCTCGGCCGGGCTCGCCGAACTCCGCCACCTTGGCGTAGTCGTCGAAGGCCCGCACGTAGAAGGCGATGTCGTCGGGGTCGCGCAGCACGAGGTCCTTGGTCATCGTGGCGACGCCCACCATGGCCTCGTTGTAGATCCAGAACCCGTTGATCGGCGCGGACGGCAGCTCGGTGCCGAAGGGGATCACCCCGAACTCCACGTTGGGCAGCGTGCTGACGGCCAGCAGCCGGTCGAGCTGGCCGCGCATGACGTCGGCCGGGGCCAGCGCGCTGCGCAGCGCCGACTCCGGCACCACGAACCGGAACGTGCGCGTGCGGTCGTAGAGGATCTCCTGGCGCTGCATGCGCACGCGGACGGCCGCGTCGATCTGGTCGGCCGCGCTGTAGAGGCGCTTGACCTTGCGGAACACGTGCCGGGCGTACTCGGAGGTCTGCAGCAGGCCGACGACGATGCCGGGCTCGAAGACGCGGAACAGCTTCGTGCGCGCCTCCAGGTCGCGGATGTCCTCCTGGATGGCGGCCAGGCCGCTGCGGTGCCGCTGCTTCCAGTCGTCGTGCCGCTCCAGCAGCGCGATGGCCTGCCTGATGAGCTCGTCGGTCGTGTCGGGCGCGGCTCCCACGGCCTGCGCCCACACGACCACGTCGTCCTCGGTCGCCGTCTGCCTGGCGTTCTCCAGGCGGGAGACCTTGGACGGCTGCCAGCGCAGCCGCTCGGCCAGGTCTTTGCCCGACAGGTGGGCGGCTTCGCGCAACTGGCGAAGCTGGCCGCCGAGGTCGATGCGCGCCTGCTGATAGGACGTCACGCGGCAAGAGGCTAGCTCCGCGGGCACCGATCATGCCAGGCCCAGCCGCGCAATCGTGATCAAGCGGTTGCCGACGGTGTCCCGTCGCTGGTGGGCCGGGCGCCGGCTGACCCGTCGAGCAGGACCCGGCGGGCGATCTCCGTGATGAGCTCGCGGGGCACCTCGACGGCGGCCTCGCCGTCGAGCACGTCGCGGAGGTCCGCGAGCGCCTCGGGGTCGGTGACGTGAAGCCCCTGGACGACGATGGTGCCGCGATCGGTCTCGTACAGGGTGGGGCAGGCGCCCGCCTCCGAGGTGGAGCCGAGGAACCGCATGCGCATGACGATCCTTTCCCCGAATGCCAGATGCAATTGCGCGCAATTGTACGCATCTGGGCGTCCGGCGTGATCCTTTTCCCGCATCGGGTTCAGCGCAACAAGCCTTCCATGATGTCGTGGGCGCGGCCGAACAGACCGAGGGTGGTCGCGTGCAGCACGTCGCCGATGTCCCGGGGCGCCTTGCCGGCGAACGCCCGCGCGTGCGTGCCCTCCAGCACGATGCCGAGCTTGAAGCAGGCCAGCACCGCGTACCAGTCGATCGCCGACAGGTCGCGCTCCGACAGCGCCGCGTAGTACGCGACCAGCTCCCGCTCCGACGGCAGCCCCGGCACGTGCCCGTCGTTCACCGGCCAGGTGGCCAGCAGCCAGCCCAGGTCGAGCAGCGGGTCGCCGATCGTGCACATCTCCCAGTCGACGATCGCCGCCACCCGGGGCCCGTCGAGGGCGAACATGAGGTTGGCGAAATGGTAGTCGCCGTGCATGATCCCCGGGACGAACGCGGCGGGCCGGTGGCGGGTCAGCCAGTCGGCGGTGGCGTCGAGGCCCGGGATGTCGGGGCCGGGGTAGCCGTCGAGCTCGCCGTAGGAGTCGAGCTCCTTCAGCCAGCGCGGCACCTGCCGGTCGAGGAAGCCCTCTGGACGGCCGAACCCGGGCAGCACCGCCGGATCGACCCGTCCCAGCTCGGCCAGCGCGGCGGCGGCCTCCAGGCCCATCCGGTGCCGGATCGCGGCGTCGGAGGCGTGCGGCTCGGGCAGCCCGGTCGAGGGGTTGAACCCGGCCACCGGCTCCATCAGGTAGAACACCGGCTCCCGGGCGGTCTGCGCGGCCACCAGCCGGGGTGCCGGCACCGCCGTGCCGCTCAGCGCCGCCAGCAGCCGCGCCTCGCGCCGCAGCACCTCGTTGCTCCTGGCCCGGGCGTGCAGGGGCGGCCTGCGCAGTACGTACGGCCGGCCGCCGCGTTCGAGGCGGACCATGACGTTCTGGGTGCCGCCGGGGATCGGCGCGACGTCCGTGATCGCCCCGCCCGGCAGCCCCTCGGCGTCCATCCACGCGCCGAGGTCGTCGAGGTCGATGGCGCTGACGTCGATGTGGGTGGAGGTCATGGCCGCCCTCTGACAGAACGATATTCTGGAGGCTTCAACCTACGAGAGCCGCCGACGCCCGGTCAACCCGAGGCCGGCATGAACGGCAGGCTCTGGCCGCCATCATCCTTCATTGGGACAATATGGGTGGATGACGTGTGTTGTGGCAGTCGATGTGGGCGGGACAACCCTCAAGGGCGGATTGATCGCCCAGGACGGCGGCATCCTCTACCGGGAACGCCGCCCCACCCCCCGCACCGAGGGGCCGGAACGCGTGATCGCGGCGATCTCCGCCTTCGTCGCCGACCTGAGCGCGCCGCGGACCGTCGCCGGCGCCCTGCTGCGCCCGGCGGCCGTGGGCCTGGCCGTGCCCGGCCTGGTCGCGTCCGGGCGGGCGGTCTTCTCGGCCGCGTTCGGCTGGCGGGACGTGCCCGCCGCGGCCTTCGCCGACGGGACGCTCCCCCTCACCCTCGGCCACGACGTGCGCTCGGCCGGCGAGGCGGAGCTGGCCTACGGATCGGCGGCCCCCGACGCGCTGTACCTGCCCATCGGCACCGGCATCGCCGGAGCCGTCGTCCTGACCGGCCCCCTGTACGGCGGCGCCGCCGGCTGGGCCGGGCAGATCGGGCACATCCCGGTGCGTCCCGGCGGGCTCCCGTGCCCGTGCGGGCAGCGCGGCTGCCTGTCCGCCTACGCCTCGGCCGCCTCCGTCGCCGCCCGCGCCGGCGAGACCTGCGCCGAGGACGTCGTCCGCCGGGCCGCCGCCGGGGACGAGCCGGCCGCCCGCGTGTGGGCGGAGGCCGTGGAGGCGCTGGCGCTGGCGCTGGCCACGTACACGCTGGTGCTGGACCCCGCGGTGATCGTCGTCGGCGGCGGCCTGTCGCTGGCCGGGGACGCCCTGCTGACCCCGCTGCGCGCCCGGCTGGCCGCGCGGCTCGCCTTCCGCCCCGCGCCCGAGGTGCGGGTGTCGGCGCTCGGCGTGGACGCGGGCCTGCTAGGCGCCGGGCTGCTCGGCCTGCGGGCGCTGGGGCAGCAGGGCGGCCGGCACGTCGACCATCTGGGCGCGTAGCTCCTCGCCCAGGGCCTTGGCCTGCGGATCCATGCGCGGGCTGGCCGCCACGCCTCTGCCCAGCAGCCCGTGCACGACGAAGTTGAGCGCCCTGATGTTGGGCAGCTCGTGCCGCTCGACGCGGTGGGCGGCCAGCTCCGGCAGCAGGGACGTGAGCCGGTCGGCGGTGAGGGTGGCCGCCAGCCAGGCGTACTGCTCGTCGGTCG
Organism: Nonomuraea sp. NPDC049655; assembly: GCF_044465465.1. Taxonomy (NCBI): domain Bacteria; kingdom Bacillati; phylum Actinomycetota; class Actinomycetes; order Streptosporangiales; family Streptosporangiaceae; genus Nonomuraea; species Nonomuraea sp. NPDC049655. The sequence continues at coordinate 386,256 of NZ_JBITLS010000010.1, read as the reverse complement.
CGACCCAGACGCCGAGGTTGGCGTCGCCGCCCTTGTCGCCGGAGCGCGCCCCCGCCACCCGGCCCAGGGGCACGCGCACGGCAGGCCCGCCGGGGGCTGCGTGAAGCGGCGGCGCGGGCGGCTCGGGGACCGGCCCGCCCTGGGGAACCGCAGGCTCCTCCTGGACGGGCAGCTCCACGCCGTCCAGGAAGACCCGCGGGCGCACCTCCGAGGCCGGCACCAGGACCGGCCAGTACACCCCGTACGGGGAGGCGTCACCCGGCGGGGTGAGGCCGTAAAAGCCCGGATAGCTGGACAGGCCCGTCTCCACGACGGCCGAGGAGAAGACCCGGCCCGCCGTGCGCCGGTCGGCGTCCATGACGGTGATCCGCAGCAGGCCCGCGTCCGTCAGCGTCACGTCCACCTGGTCGAAGGTCTCGCGCGGCACCCGCGCCCAGACGGCCTCCTCGGCGACCCGCGCCTTGGCCTCGACGTCCAGGCCGGTCAGGACGAGCGTCATCGTGTTGCGGTAGCCGGCCGGGTAGTTGACGGCGACCTTGAGCGTGTCCGGCGGCGGCTCGCCGCGCGTGCCGGAGATCAGCACCCGGTCGGGGCCGTCGTCGGAGAGCGTGATCGTGTCGAACCTGGCCACCACGTCGGGGCCCGGGTAGCGCGGGCCGCCCAGCTCGTAGACGAGTTGCGCGGTGACCGTGCCGACCGAGACCAGGCCGCCCGTGCCCGGATGCTTGGTGATCACCGCCGAGCCGTCGGCGCGCAGCTCGGCGATGGGGAAGCCGCAGTGGGCCAGGTCGGGCACGTCCTGGAAGAAGGCGTAGTTGCCGCCTGTGGCCTGGCAGCCGCACTCGATGACGTGGCCCGCGACGACCGAGCCGGCCAGCGGGTCGAGGTCGCCGGGGCCCCACCCGTACCGCCAGATGCCGGGGCCGGTGACCAGGGCGGCGTCCGTCACCCGGCCGGTCACCACGACGTCCGCGCCCGCCGACAGCGCGGCGGCGATCGGACGGCCGCCGAGGTAGGCGTTCGCGGTCAGCGGCGCGGCCGGCGCGCGCTCGCCGGTGCCTGCGTGGACCAGGTCGAGCGGGCGGCCCATGAGGTCGTCGCCGGTCACGTGGGCGACCTTGGGGGACAGGCCCAGCCGGGCGGCCAGCTCGTGCACGGCCTCGGCGCACCCGGCCGGGTCGAGGCCGCCCGCGTTCGTCACGATCCGGATGCCGCGGTCGAGGCACGGGCCGAGCACGTCCTCAAGCTGGCGCAGGAACGTCGGGGCGTAGCCGGGACGGTCCTTGAGCCGGTTGCCGGCCAGGATGAGCATGGTCAGCTCGGCCAGCCAGTCGCCGGTGAGCACGTCGATCGGGCCGCCCTCGACCATCTCCCTGGCCGCCGAGAGCCGGTCGCCGTAGAAACCGCTGCAGTTCGCGACGCGCAGCGCCATCACGGCACCCACTTGGGCGGACGCTTGTCCATGAACGCCGCGATGCCCTCCTGCCCCTCCGCCGAGGTGAACCGCTCGGCCGACAGCTCGCTCATCCGCCGCAGGCCCTCCTCGAACGACACCGCCGGGACCTCCCGCACCAGCCGCTTGGTGATGGCCAGCGCCTCCGGGCCGCCCCTGGCCAGCATCCCCGCGTAGTGGCGCACGGTCGCGTCGAGCTCGTCCTCCGGGACGGCCCTGGTCAGCAGGCCGATGCGGGCCGCCGTGGCGGCGTCGAACACCTCGCCGGTCAGGAAGTACTCGGCCGCCGCCCGCGGGTCGAGCCTGCGCAGCACGGGCACCGAGATCATCGCGGGCACCACCCCGAGCCGCACCTCGGTGAACGCGAACGACGCCGTGTCCGGCGCGATCGCGAAGTCGCACGCGGCGACCAGGCCGAGGCCGCCCGCGCGGGCCGTGCCGTTCAGGCGGCAGATCACCGGCTTCGGGCTCTCCCAGAGCAGCGTCATGATCTCCGGGAAGGACGCCGTCACCGGCGCGTCCGCGTCGCCGCGCTGCTCCTTCAGGTCGGCGCCCGAGCAGAACACCCGGCCCGTGCCGGTCAGCACGATCACCCGGGCCCCCGGCTCGGCCAGCGCCCAGCGCAGGTGCTCGGCCAGCTCGGCCAGCAGCCGCCTGGACAACGCGTTGCGGTTGGCCGGCGAGTCGAGCGTGACGGTGGCCACGCCGTCCGCCAGCTCCCTGTGCACCAGGCTCGTCATGTGGTCTCCTCCTGGATGATCGCCAGCACGGCCCCGGCTTCGACCTGCTGCCCCTTCTCGACGCGTACGTCCGACACCACGCCGCCCGCCGGGGCGGCGATGCGATGCTCCATCTTCATCGCCTCCAGCACCAGGACCGGCTGGCCCCGGGCCACCGTGTCGCCCTCGGCCACCTCGACCCGCAGCACGCTGCCCGGCATGGGCGCGAGCAGCGAGCCCGGGGCGACGTGCTCGACCGGCTCGGGCAGGCGCGGCACCGGCGTCAGCACGGCCGCGCCCATGGAGGAGTCGACGTAGACGCGCTCGTCGCCGTCGTACCGGGCGACCTGGAACGTCCGCCGCAGGCCGTCGCGCTCCAGGACCACCTCCTCCGGCCGCGCGGAGACCACCGTGACGCCCGCGGGCAGCGGGTCGTAGACGACGTCGGCCTCCTCGAACCGGGCACGGGCGGGCTGCGAGCGCACGTTGCGCCAGCCGCCGGGCAGCCCGGCCAGGACGGTGGCCTCGCGCCGGCGCCCGGCGGCCATGGCGAGCGCGGCGGCCAGCGCCGGCAGCCCGCTGTCGCCGGAAGGCCGGGACGACGGGGACGACGGCGGCGACGGCGGCGACAGCGGGCCGCCGGGGGAGAGGAAGGCGGTGTTCGTCTCGCCCGCGAGGAAGGCCGGATCGGTCACGATCTCCAGCAGCAGGTCGCGGTTGGTGGTGAGGCCGTGCAGCCGGGCCCCGCGCAGGGACGCGGCCAGCTTCCGCGCCGCCTCCGCCCGCGTCGCGCCGTACGCGACGATCTTGGCCAGCATCGCGTCGTAGTGCGGCGACACCCGCGACCCGGACTCGACGCCCGAGTCGACCCGGACGTCACCCGGCACCTCGAACCGGCGCAGCACGCCCGTCTGGGGCACGTAGGCGGCGTCCTCGGCGTACAGCCGCGCCTCGATCGCGTGGCCGCGCGGCGCGGGCGGCCCGGACGGCAGCGCCGCGCCCTCGGCCACCTCCAGCTGCAGCCGGACGAGGTCGACGCCGAACACCAGCTCGGTGACCGGATGCTCGACCTGGAGCCGGGTGTTCATCTCCAGGAACGCCACCCGCTCGCCCTTGACCAGGAACTCCACCGTGCCGGCCCCGACGTAGCCGATGCGCCGGGCCGCGCGCACGGCCGCCGCGCACAGCAGCTCGCGGGTGCGCTCCGAGATCCCCGGCGACGGGCACTCCTCGACGACCTTCTGATGCCTGCGCTGGACGCTGCACTCCCGCTCGCCCAACGCCCACACCGTGCCGTGCCCGTCGGCCAGCACCTGCACCTCGACGTGCCGGGCGGCCTCCAGCAGCGGCTCGGCGAGCAGGGCGCCGTCGCCGAAGGCCGCCTCCGCCTCCCGCCGCGCCGACTCCACCTCGGCGGCCAGCTCGCCGGCGTGCCTGACGATCCGCATCCCGCGCCCGCCCCCGCCCGCGGAGGCCTTCACCAGCAGCGGGAACTCGTCCGGGGCGGCCAGGTCGAGCGAGGGCAGCACCGGCACGCCGACCTCGGCCATCAGCCGCTTGGCCGCGATCTTCGAGCCCATCGCCTCGATCGCCTCGGGCGGCGGCCCCACCCACGTGAGCCCGGCGTCCAGCACGGCCCGCGCGAACGCGGCGTTCTCCGACAGGAACCCGTAGCCCGGGTGCACCGCGTCGGCGCCGGAGACCCGGCACGCCTCGATGATCCGGTCCACCGCCAGGTAGGTCTCGGCCGGATGGGTCCCCGGCAGGCGGACGGCGAGGTCGGCCTCGCGGGCGTGCGGCGCGCCGGAGTCGGCGTCGGAGAAGACGGCGACCGTGGAGACGCCGAGGGAGCGGCAGGTGCGGAAGACCCGGCGGGCGATCTCGCCCCGGTTGGCCACGAGCAGACGGGTGATCACGGGCGGAACACCCCGAACCCCGCCGCGGGCGGCACCGGCGCGCTGTTGATCGCCGACAGGCACATCCCCAGTACCGTACGGGTGTCGCGCGGGTCGATCACCCCGTCGTCGTAGAGCCGTCCCGACAGGAAGAACGGCAACGACTCCGCCTCGATCTGGGACTCCACCATGGCACGCATCGCCGCGTCGGCCTCCTCGTCGTAGACCTGCCCCCTGGCCTGCGCCGCGGCCCGGCCGACGATCGACAGCACCCCGGCGAGCTGGGCCGGGCCCATCACCGCCGACTTGGCGCTCGGCCAGCTGAACAGGAAGCGGGGGTCGTAGGCGCGCCCGCACATGCCGTAGTTGCCGGCGCCGTAGGAGGCGCCCATGACGACGGTCAGGTGGGGCACGGTCGAGTTCGACACGGCGTTGATCATCATGGCGCCGTGCTTGATGATGCCGCCCTGCTCGTAGTCCTTGCCCACCATGTAGCCGGTGGTGTTCTGCAGGAACAGCAGCGGCGTGCGCGACTGGTTCGCGAGCTGGATGAACTGGGTGGCCTTCTGCGACTCCTGGCTGAACAGCACCCCGCGCGCGTTGGCCAGCACTCCGATCGGGTAACCGTGGACGCGCGCCCAGCCGGTGACCAGCGAGGGGCCGTACAGGGGCTTGAACTCCTCGAACTCGCTGCCGTCCACCACGCGGGCGATCACCTCGCGCGGGTCGAAGGGGATCTTCAGGTCCTCCGGGACGATCCCCAGCAGCTCGTCGGCCGGGTAGGCGGGCTCGCGGGCGGGCAGCGGCGCCACGCCCTGCTTGCGCCAGTTGAGCGAGCGCACGACGGCGCGGCCGATGCGCAGCGCGTCGTGCTCGTCCTCGGCCAGGTAGTCGGCCAGGCCGCTGGTCCTGGCGTGCATCTCGGCGCCGCCCAGCGACTCGTCGTCGGACTCCTCGCCGGTGGCCATCTTCACCAGCGGCGGCCCGCCCAGGAACACCTTGGCGCGGTCGCGGACCATCACCACGTAGTCGCTCATGCCGGGCACGTACGCGCCGCCGGCCGTGGAGTTGCCGAAGACCAGCGCCACCGTCGGCACGCCCGCCGCTGACAGCCGCGTCAGGTCGCGGAAGATCCGGCCGCCCGGGATGAAGATCTCCTTCTGCGTCGGCAGGTCGGCGCCGCCGCTCTCGACCAGGTTGACGTACGGCAGCCGGTTGGCCAGCGCGATGTCGGCCGCGCGCAGCGACTTGCGCAGCGTCCACGGGTTGGACGCGCCGCCCCTGACCGTGGGGTCGTTCGCGGTGATCAGGCACTCGACGCCCTCGATCACCCCGATGCCGGTCACCATGCCCGCGCCCACCTGGAACTCGCTGCCCCACGCGGCCAGCGGGGACAGCTCCAGGAACGGCGAATCGGGATCGATCAGCAGCTCGACGCGCTCCCTGGCGAGCAGCTTGCCGCGCCGGCGGTGGCGCTCGACGTACTTCTCGCCGCCGCCGGCCACCGCCTTGGCGTGCTCGGCGTCGAGCTCGGCCAGCTTGGCGAGCATGGCCGCGCGCCGGGCCAGATGTTCGGCGTCGCGCGGGTCGAGCCGGCTCCTGATCACGGGGCCTCCTGTCGCGAAGTCGACGCGGGCGTCAGCCCGATGGCCCGCGCCCACAGCCGGGTCAGGTGGTCGACGGCGTCCTGCTCGCCGGCCCGCTCCCCGAGATCCAGCCACACGTGGGCGAAGTGCTCGACCATGCCGCCCAGCATGACGGCCGTCAGCCGCGGGTCCAGCGCGGGGTCGGCCAGGCCCTGCTCCTGCAGCCGGCGCAGCCCGTCGGCGCCGCGCCGGATGAACGCCTCGCGCAGCTCCAGCACCAGCCGCCCGAAGCGGGCGTCGGCGTCGGCGGCGTGCTCCACCATGCGGACCAGGCGCGAGTTGGCCGCCCAGGCCCGCAGGTAGAGGCGGTTGGCGGCCTCGATGCGGGCGTACGGGTCGCCGGAGGCGGCGTCGCCGACCGCGCTCGCCGCGAACATCTCGCCGACCACCGTCTGCGCCACCTCCCCGAACAGCGACTCCTTGGAGTCGAAGTACGTGTAGAAGGTGCCGTGGGAGACCCCGGCCCGCGCGCACACGTCGTCGATCCGCACGGCGTCAAACCCGTGCTCCTCGAACGCCTCACGCCCGGCCGCGAGCAACGTGGCCCGGGTGCGCTTGCCGCGCAGGGTCAGGGACCTGACGATCACGTCAGTCACCGTAGCGAGCGGGGCGCGCGGAAGGAAGGGGTCCCGCCGCGCGCCGTCACGTCAGGTGCAGTGGCTCCAGCCGGACTTCCAGCTCAGCGACCTCCACGAACCGCCCCAGATCACGCACTTCTTCACGGCCGCCAGCCGGACCGGGCCCGCGTACGCGGTGAACGTGCCCGGGTTGCCGCCGCTCGCGCCGCCCTGGACCTGGAGGGTGGCGTTCATGGAGACCTTGCCGGGATAGACCAGCTTCGACATCGTGACCACGCAGTTCTTGCCCGCGCTGGTGTTGTAGAGCAGGTAGATCGTGGCCGCGGTGCCCAGCGCGTGCTTGTCGATCACCTTGTAGCCGGAGCCGCAGACGGTCACCACGTTGTAGGTGTTCGGCTTGGGCGTGGCGGTCGGCTTGACGGTCGGCTTCACGGTCGGCTTGCTCGTCGTCGGCTTCTTGGCCGGGACCGTCGTCGTGGGGCCGGGGGTCGGGGTGGCGTCCGGCTGGTCCTCGCCGTCGATCAACCCCGTGGGCTTCTTCGTCTTGGTGGGGGTGGGCTTGGGCGTGGGGTGCTTGGTCGCCGGGTGGGCCGTCGCCGTCACGGTCGTCACCGGGTTCGGGACCGCGATGACGGGGTCCTTGGTGTGCTTGACCTTCTTGGGCGGCTCGGCCTCGCCGACGTCCAGCGTGGGGACGGGCTCGCCGGTCTCCGCCGGGAGGATCGGGTCCGGGGTCACCTCGGCGACCGGCGGCTCGGGCTGTCCCGCGCCCTGTCCGTCGCCCGTGGGGTTCTCGGAGGTGCTGCCGGTGGCGGTCACGGCGACCTTGTCGCTGTTGGCCTGCACCACGACGGCGCCCGCCACCACCAGCAGCGCGGCGGCGGCCGCGCCGGAGAGGGCGAGCGTCAGCGTCCGCCGCTGCTTGTCGGGCGCTTTGCCGGACGTCTCGCCCTGCGGACCTCCGGGACCACTGGGACCGCCGACCCTGGTCGCCCCCGCGTTCCCCGCCTGAGGTCCACCGGGGTGCCCCGCCTGGGAGCCGCCGGGATGTCCCGGCTGAGGAGCGCCGGGATGTCCGGCCTGAGGAGCGCCCGGCATGCCGCCGTGTGGGTGCCCGTGCGGCACCGCGCCCTGCGCGGCCGGCCCGCCCTGAGGGCCGCCGGGAACGCCGCTCGGCGTGTGCGGGCCGCCGGGGACGCCGGCCTGCGGACCGCCGGGGGCTCCGGCCTGCGGGACGCCCGGGTGGGGGACGCCCTGGGCGGCGCCGGGCATGGCGCCCGCGTGGCCGCCTGGCGCGCCGGGCCCGGCCGGGCCGCCCTGAGGACCGCCCGCCGCACCTTGAGGGCTCGCCGCACCTTGAGGGCCCGTCGCGGCCTGGGGGCCCGCCGGTCCCTGCGGGACGCCGGGGGCGGGGCGGTTGTCGGGGCCGGGCTGCCGGGGCACGGCGTTGGTGCCGGTGGGCTGGGTCCAGGGACCGGGGTAGGCGTCCTGCGCCGCACCCGAGGAGCCGGCCGCAGGGCCATTCGCAGGGCCATTCGCAGGGCTGTTCGCAGGACCGGCCTGGTGGGGCACGGCCGGGGTGGCGGTCGCGCCGGTGACCGGCTCGATGGCGGCCTTGGGAGCGGGCTGCCCCGTGAGCCGGACGATCAGCTCGTCGGCGCTCGGCCGCTGCGCCGGGTCCTTCGACAGGCACAGGCCCACCAGCGCGCCGAGCTCGCCCTCCATCCCGCCGAGCTGCGGCTCCTCGTTCAGGATGCGGTTCATCACCACGGGGATCGAGTCCGCCCCGAACGCGGGCTTGCCGGTAGCCGCGTACACCATCGTGACGCCCCACGCGAAGACGTCGGCCGCCTCCGACACGGCGGCCCCGCTGAGCTGCTCCGGCGCCAGGTACGACGGCGTCCCCATCGCCATCCCCGTGGCCGTCGCGCCGGGGGAGTCCAGCGCGCGGGCGATGCCGAAGTCGATCACGACCGGCCCCTCGGGGCCCATGAGCACGTTCGCGGGCTTGAAGTCGCGGTGCAGGATGCCGGCCCGGTGGATGGCCGCCAGCGCGGTGGCCGTGCTGATCGCGAGCCGTTCCAGCGCCGCGCCCCGCCGCGGGCCCTCGTTGATGACGAGCTCGCGCAGCGAGGGGCCGGGCACGTACTCGCTCACGATGTACGGGCGGCTCCCGTCGAGGTCGGCGTGGAGGACGGGCGCGGTGCAGAACCGGGCGACCCGCTGCGCCACCGCCACCTCGCGCAGGAACCTGGTCCGCGCGTCGGCGTCGGCCACGAGGGCGTTGTGCAGCAGCTTGACGGCGACCTGGTCACCCGAGTCGCTCTTGCCCAGATAGACGACGCCTTGACCACCCTCGCCGAGCCGGGCGACGATGTCGTACGCCCCCAGCCGCCGCGGGTCGTCCGCCGCCAGCGGCTGGAACTGATTCACGTCGGACCCCCATGACAACCAATAGATGGGGCAAAACGCTACCAGCGTGACATGTGGGACGTCTGCCGGACCTGTAAGTAAGTTTCGCCTTTTGACGGAATATGTCAGTGTTTCGTCGCAGGTCGTGTCCGCGCCGGAGCCCCAAGGTCACGGCTTGGCAAATTCAGATGGCCTTGCCCGGGTTCATGATGCCCAGCGGGTCGAAGACCGCCTTGATGCCCTGCTGCACCTCGGCCGCCACCGGCCCGGACTCCAGCCCCAGCCAGCGCCGCTTGAGCACGCCCACGCCGTGCTCGCCGGTCAGCGTGCCGCCGAGCGAGAGCGCGTGCCGGAACACCTCGTCGGCCGCGGCCCACACCTGCGGGGGCGGCTCGGCCGTGCCGTGCTCGAAGATGAAGACCGGGTGCAGGTTGCCGTCGCCGGCGTGGGCGACCGTGCAGATCCGCACGCCGTGCCGGGCCGCCGCCGCCTCGATCGCGGTGATCATCTCGGGCAGCGCCGAACGCGGCACGCACACGTCCTCGACCAGGCACGCCCCCAGCCGCTCCTTGGCCTGGTAGGCCATCCTGCGCAGCCCGACCAGCTCCTCGGTCTCCTGCGGACTGGAGGAGACGGCCACGAACGAGGCGCCGTTGTCCAGGCAGAGCCGTTCCATGCGGGCGGCCACGGCCTGGCCGTCGGTCGCGTCGGACTGGCCGATCAGCATGGCCTGCGTGGCCGGTTCGAGCCCGATGTTGCGCCAGTCGTCGATGGCCTCCAGCGTGGCGCGGTCCAGCAGCTCCATCAGCGAGGGCTGGCAGCCCGCGGCCATGATCGCCGAAACGGCCGCGCCCGCCTCGCGCAGCGAGCCGAACTCGGCGGCGAACGTGGCCGGCGGCGCGGCCGGAGCCCGTCGCAGTCGCACGGTGGCCGCGGTGATCACGCCCAGCGTGCCCTCCGAGCCGACGAACAGGCCGGTCAGGTCGTAGCCGGTGACGCCCTTCATCGTGCGCCGGCCGGTGTTCAGGATCCGCCCGTCGGCCAGCACGACCTCAAGGCCGAGCGTGGCGTCCCTGGTGACGCCGTACTTCACGCAGCGCAGGCCGCCGGCGTTGGTGGCCAGGTTCCCGCCGATCGTGGAGATCTCGTACGACGAGGGGTCCGGCGCGTACATGAGCCCGTGCTCGCGGGCGGCGCGGTCGAGGTCGGCGGTGATGACCCCCGGCTCCACCACGGCGATCTCGTCGGCGGGGGAGAGCTCCCTGATGGCCGTCATCCTGGCCAGCGACAACACGATCGTCCCGTCGCCGGCCGTGGCCGCGCCCGCCAGGCCCGTGCCGGCGCCGCGCGGCACGACCGGCACCCGGTGCTCGGTGGCCCACCGCAGGGTCGTCACCACGTCCTCGCGCGAGGCGGCGAGCACCACGCCGAGCGGCTTGCCCGGCTCGACGAACGTGCGGTCGCGGGCGTAGGAGTCGATCACGTCCGGGTCGGTCAGCACGCGAGCTTCGGACAGCGAGTTCACCAGGGCATCAATCGGTCTCACACCTGCACCCTACGGTTTGCGCGGACCGTTCCTTAAGGCCAGACTGCCCTGGGTGGAAGTCAGGTGCCCGGTATGTACGCAGGCTGACCAGCTCGTCTCGGTTCCGGGCGCGGTCGCCGCGGGGACGACATACCGGATCGGAAGGGTCAGGTTGCCCGGCCAGCGCGAGGTCGCCGACCTGCCGACCGCGCCGTCGATGGGCGCGTCGAAGCACGTCATGAGCCGTACGCAGCTCGCGGTGTGGATGTCGTTCCCCAGCCGCCACTACACGCCCTGGGCCAGGAACCAGGGGTGGATCATGCTCGGCGTGGCGGCCCTGGTGCACCTCGTCGTGTCGCTGGTGATCGCGATGGGCAAGGACTCGCAGTGGAGCGAGGTGCTGCTCGCGCCGTTCTGCCTCACCGGGCTGTTCTGGGGGCTCGGGCTGCTGTTCGTGCTCGGCGCGCGCGGCGCCCGCAGGCGCGACCACGCCGAGGCCCCGGCCCGGGAGAAGGCGCTGGCCGTGTGGGAACGGCTGTACTACTGCGCCCGCGACAACGTCGCGTTCGAGCCGGGGGTCGGCGTCTCGTTCCATCCGGGCGAGACGCGCGAGTACATCTTCGGCTTCCGGGGCCGGGCGATCTAGCCGCGCTCCTCCGCCACCAGGCGGACGCAGACGGCCAGGCCGTCGATGGCCTGCTCCAGCTCGTCCAGCTCGGGGAAGGTGGGGGCGATGCGGATCGTGCGGTCCTCCGGGTCCTGGCCGTAGGGGTGGGTGGCGCCGGCCGGGGTGAGCGCGATGCCCGCGGCCTTGGCCCTGGCCACGACCTCGGCGGCGTGCGGCACCTCCAGGCTGATGAAGTAGCCGCCGCGCGGGCTGGTCCAGGTGGCCAGGTCGCCGAGGCGCTCGGTCAGCACCTTGTCGACCAGCTCGAACTTCGGGCCGATCAGCTCGGCGTGCCGCCGCATGTGCGCGGCCACGCCCGCGGCGTCGCGCAGGAACTCCACGTGCCGGAGCTGGTTGAGCTTGTCGGGGCCGATGGACTGCTTGGCGGTGTTGGCGAGGAACCACTCCACGTTCGCCGGCGAGGAGCCGAAGAACGACACGCCCGAGCCCGCGTACGTCACCTTCGAGGTGGAGGCGTAGACGAACACGCGGTCGGCGTTGCCGTGCTCGGCCGCCAGCGCGAGCAGGTCGGCCAGCTCGTCCGGCGTGTCGGTGAGGTGGTGGACGGCGTAGGCGTTGTCCCACATGATCCGGAAGTCGGGGGCGGCCGTCGGCATGGCGGCCAGCCTGCGCACGGTCTCGTCGCTGTAGGTGACGCCGGACGGGTTGCTGTACTTCGGCACGCACCAGATGCCCTTGACCGCCGGGTCCGCGGCGACCAGGCGCTCCACGACGTCCATGTCGGGGCCGTCGGCGTTCATCGGGACGGCCGTCATCTTGATGCCGAGCCGCTCGCAGATGGTGAAATGCCGGTCGTAGCCGGGCACCGGGCACAGGAACGTGATCTCCGGCTCCTCGACCCAGCGGCGCTCGGCCCCCGGCACCTTCGACAGCAGCGCGTGCACGATCGTGTCGTGCATCAGCGTCAGGCTGGAGTTGCCGCCCACGACGAGCTGACCGGCGGGCACCTGCACCAGCGGCGCGAAGAGCTCGCGCAGCTCGGGCAGGCCCTGGAGGTTGCCGTAGTTGCGGCCGTCGGTGCCGTCGGCGGCCTTGACGGAGGTGGGCAGCTTGAGCATGCCGTCGGAGAGATCGAGCTGGCGCGGTGACGGCTTGCCCCGGGTGAGGTCGAGCGAGAGCCCCCGCTGGACGAGGGCGGCGTAGTCACTCTGTGCGGTCACGAGATCTCTCCTCCGAGTCGGTTCGGTCCAAAGGATAGAAGAAGTCCCCAAGGGGTCCGGTAATCGCCCGGCATGTGGGACACCGCTTCAAAGACGTTCTAAAGAAGCGCTTCCCGTCCGGCGATCGCCGGAGTGGAATGGAGGACATCGGGGCAGGCACAACTCCGCGAAGGAGGGAGCAGCCGTGACGACTGTTCGGGACACCTCGATCGAGCAGGTCAGGCGCCGCCGTACCGGGACCGTCATCGCCTCCTGGCTCTCGACGACCGACCACAAGGTCATCGGGTACCTCTACCTGATCACCTCCTTCGGCTTCTTCCTCGTCGCGGGCGTCATGGCCATGCTGATCAGGGCCGAGCTGGCGCGGCCCGGCATGCAGGTGGTCAGCCAGCAGCTGTACAACCAGCTGTTCACCATCCACGGCACGGTGATGCTGCTGCTGTTCGCCACGCCGCTGTTCGCCGGGTTCGCCAACGTGGTCATGCCGCTGCAGATCGGCGCGCCCGACGTGGCCTTCCCCCGGCTGAACGCGGTGGCGTACTGGCTGTTCCTGTTCGGCGGGCTGATGGTGCTGGCGGGCTTCCTCACCCCGGGCGGGGCCGCCGACTTCGGCTGGTTCGCCTACACGCCGCTGTCGTCGGCCATCCACTCGCCGCAGGTCGGCGGCGACCTGTGGATCATGGGCCTGGTGATGTCCGGCCTCGGCACGATCCTCGGCGCGGTCAACTTCATCTCCACGATCATCGGCATGCGGGCCCCCGGCATGACCATGTTCCGCCTGCCGATCTTCACCTGGAACGTGCTGCTGACCAGCATGCTCGTGCTGATGGCCTTCCCCGTGCTGGCCGCCGCGCTGCTGGTGCTGGAGTCGGACCGCAAGCTCGGCACGCACGTCTTCGACGGCGCGAACGGCGGGCCGCTGCTGTGGCAGCACCTGTTCTGGTTCTTCGGCCATCCCGAGGTCTACATCATCGCGTTGCCGTTCTTCGGGATCGTCACCGAGGTGATCCCGGTGTTCAGCCGCAAGCCGATCTTCGGCTACCTGAGCCTGGTCGGGGCCACCATCGCCATCGCCGGGCTGTCGATGACCGTGTGGGCGCACCACATGTTCGCGACCGGGCAGGTGCTGCTGCCGTTCTTCTCGTTCATGACGTTCCTCATCGCGGTGCCGACGGGGGTGAAGTTCTTCAACTGGATCGGCACGATGTGGCGCGGCCATCTGTCGTTCGAGACGCCGATGCTGTTCGCGGTGGGGTTCCTGGTCACGTTCCTGCTCGGCGGGCTGACCGGCGTCATCCTGGCCTCGCCGCCGCTGGACTTCCAGATCAGCGACACCTACTTCGTCGTCGCCCACTTCCACTACGTGGTCTTCGGCACGGTGGTGTTCGCCATGTTCGCCGGCTTCTACTTCTGGTGGCCGAAGATGACCGGCAAGATGCTGGACGACCGGCTCGGCAAGGTGCACTTCTGGACGTTGTTCGCCGGCTTCCACACCACGTTCCTCGTCCAGCACTGGCTCGGCCAGCTCGGCATGCCGCGCCGGTACGCCGACTACAGTGCGGCCGACGGGTTCACCGCGCTCAACGAGATCTCCTCGGCCGGGGCGTTCCTGCTCGGCGCCTCGACGCTGCCGTTCCTCTACAACGTGTACCGGACGGCCAGGCACGCGCCCAGGGTCACGCTCGACGACCCCTGGGGCTACGGCAACTCGCTGGAGTGGGCGACCTCCTGCCCGCCGCCACGGCACAACTTCACCGGCATGCCGCCGATCCGCTCCGAGCGGCCCGCGTTCGACCTGCACTACCCGCACGAGGACGCGACGCCCGCCGTGGAGCCGGACCCTGGCCCCGAGCAGCCGCCGCCGGTGCTCGCCGCCGACTAGTACGGCGTTTCAAGATCGCGTCGTTCCGTTTATGCGCGGCGATTGCGGGCGACGCCGCCACGGCAATTCTGTTGGTCAAAATGTCGTAGTTTGATCACGTTTCAACAACGTACTTTACGACCCGTTTATCCACCCTCTAGCGTCCGGCATTGCACACCCTATGGCCATGCGCCCGGCGACCCCGGGCAGAGAGGGTACCTGGTGCCAAGCTCAAAGCGCCTGTTAGTCGTGTTCCCGGCGGTCGCCCTCCTCGGCGCCGCGCTGACCGTCCCGGCGGCCCAGGCCACGTCAGTGGCCAGCTACCAGCCCACGGCGGCGGACTACTACATCAACTACGCTCCCCCGCGGGTCGAGAAGGAGCCGCAGGAACCCGGCCTGAACAAGGGCAAGGCCCGCTCGCTCTCACCGGCGGAGAAGTTCGACAGGAAGTTCGTCAGCGGGAACCCCGCCGCGGCCCGCGTCCTCGCCGCCCGCGAGAACCAGGCGATCAGGACCGGCCGCAACCCGGCTGAATGGATCTTCAAGAACTCCAAGCAGGTCAAGACCGCCAAGCTGCTCACCGTCCTGGTCGAGTTCAACGAGCAGGCGAACGACGACTTCTCCGGCTTCAACCGGCTGCGCACCACCGACAGCCCGCCGGACGACTGCGTGGTCGAGCCGCCGGGCACGCTGAAGAACGGCCCGCTGCACAACAACATCCCCGACCCGGCGACGCTGCCGCAGAAGGACAACAACTCCTTCTGGCTCAAGGACTTCAGCACCGACCACTTCAACAAGATGCTCTACAGCGACGAGGGCATCACCGAGCGCGTGCGCAAGGACCTCAAGGACCCGCGCGACGGCAAGCCCGGCATCGACATCTCCGGCTTCACGATGAAGAAGATGTACGAGGAGCTGTCCAAGGGCGCCTACTCCGTCACCGGCTCGGCCGTCGGCTGGATCAAGGCCCCCCACTCCGAGGCGTACTACGGCGCCGCGGCCTGTGGCGGCCAGCCGCAGGACATGTCGGGTCACCCCAGCAACCCGACCGGCGCGGGCCAGCTCGCCATCGACACGGTCAACGCCCTGGCCGCGGCCCAGCCGAACTTCCCGTGGGCCGACTACGACCAGGAGGACGTGGCCGACTCCGACGGCGACGGCAACTTCAACGAGCCCGACGGCGTCATCGACCACCTGGTGATGGTGCACGCCGGCAAGGACAAGTCCTCCGACGGCGGCGCCGAGGGCACCTACGCCATCTGGGCGCACTCCAGCGCGGTCGCGGGCGGCTACAAGATCCCCGGCAGCGACAAGAAGATCTCCAACTACATCGTGCAGCCCGAGGACTCCGGCGTCGGCGTCTTCGCCCACGAGTACGGCCACGACCTGGGCCTGCCCGACCTGTACGACACCAGCGGCCAGGCCAGCTCCGCGGTGGACTTCTGGGACCTGATGTCCAGCGGCTCCCACTCCGGCCCCATCTTCCAGTCCATGCCCACGCACATGGGCCTGTGGGACAAGTGGGTGCTCGGCTGGGCCAACCCGAAGACGTTCAACCCGGGTGACGCCGCCCAGTCCGTCACGGTCGGGCAGTCCTCGCGCACGCCCAAGTACACCGAGGACGGCGTCCGGGTGAACCTGGCCTCCACGCCGCTGAAGATGATCGACCCGCACAGCGGCACGAAGGCCTGGTGGTCCAACCTCGACCAGGACTGGGCCAACCAGACCCTGACCCGTGACGTCCCGGTGCCCGCCGGCTCCGACGTGCGGTTCTGGATGTGGAACAACTACGAGATCGAGCAGGACTGGGACTTCGGCTTCGTGGAGGTCTCGACCGACGGCGGCCAGACCTGGACCCAGCTCAAGGTCTACGACGAGGCCGGCGCCGAGGTCACCACCCCCGACGGCTACCCCGACCCGAACAAGAACCTCAAGACGTTCGGCAACAAGAAGTACGGGCTCACCGGTGACACCGGCGGCCAGTGGCGGCACGACTACGTCAACCTGACGCCGTACGCCGGGCAGTCGATCAAGCTGCGCCTGACCTACAACACCGACGCCGCCTTCGAGCCGCGCGGCTGGCACGCCGACGACTTCTCGCTCACCAACGGCGGCACCGCCGTCTGGAGCGACGACGTCGAGAACGGCGACAACGGCTGGAAGGCCACCGGCGGCACGTTCACCAACACCAGCGGCCAGGGCTGGACCGTCAACAACGGCTCGCGCGAGATCTCCCGCTTCTACCTCGCCGAGTGGCGCAACTTCGACGGCTTCGACAAGGGCCTGCAGTACGCCTACGACACCAACTACTCCCGCGACGGGGCGTGGAAGGTCGAGAAGGTCAAGTACAACGCGCCCGGCCTGCTGGTCTGGTACCGCGACTCGACCTTCACCAACAACTCGGTGGCCAACAACCTGACCCTGCCGCCGAGCATCGGCTCCAAGGGCAGCCTGCTGGTCGTGGACTCGCACTACGACCCGCTGCGCCGCACCGGCACCGCCGCCCAGAAGGACCCGACCAGGCACAAGAACCTGGAGGGCCGCACGCAGTCCTCGAACGCGGCCTTCTCCTTCGACCAGACGTACCCCCTGAAGGAGTGCCTGGAGGCGCCGGACGAGCCGTTCAGCGAGTACTGCACCAACATCCCCGCGCTCAGGGGCGTGTCGTCCTTCACCGACGCGAAGACCTGGGTTCCGGGCTTCGAGCTGCAGAACGGCTCGCTCTACTACCGTGACTTCGACGCCTCCGCGGTGGTGCCGAGCAAGGGCGACCAGCCGTACAGCACCCGCGTGGTGCACCTGGACGGCACCCCCGCCACCGAGCTGTACGGGACCGACCTCGGCGACGGCCACGTGGCCGGCTCGGGCAACCCCGGCGACGAGGGCAAGGCGCTGGGCGTGCAGTTCAAGCTGATCAGCCAGCTGCCGGGCAACCTGGGCGCCATCGTCCAGGTCGTCCCGCCCAAGAAGTAGCGTGAGGGGGCCGCCGGGTCTCCGGCGGCCCCCCGATCCAGCACGGAGCGGCGGACACAGCGCCTACGATTGATGACCATGAGCGAACTGCGCACCAAGATCGAGCACACTGAGGCGATCCGGCGGGATCGCCGGGTGGCGGTGGTGGTGAACACTCGCTCACGCCGCGGCCGCCGCCACTACTTCGAGGTCATCGAGCAGCTGCACAACCTGGGGTTCGAGCCGCTGGCCGAGCTGTCGGTCTACAACCCCAAGCGGCTGCGCGACCTGCTCGACACCGCCCTCGCCACCGACCCCGACCTGCTGATCGTGGGCGGCGGCGACGGCACCCTCTCCTCGGCCGTGCGCCACGTCGCCCACCGCGACGTGGCGCTCGGCGTGTTGCCGCTCGGCACCACCAACAACTTCGCCAGGAGCCTCGGCCTGCCGCTCGACCTGGCCGGCGCCATCCGGGTGTTCTCCACCGGCAAGGTCGCCGACATCGACCTCGGCATGGCCGGCGACCGGCCCTTCGCCAACCTGGCCAGCTTCGGCGTCTCGGTCGAGGTGGCCGGCCGGGTCAAGCCGTGGCTCAAGCGCATCGTGGGCCGTCCGGCCTACCCGATGACCGCGCTGACCGTCCTGCCGGGCCACCGGCCCTTCCGGGCCTACATCACCGTCGAGGGCCAGCGCCACGAGCTGCTCACCCACCAGCTCAACATCGCCAACGGCCGCTTCCACGGCGGCTGGCAGGTGGCCAAGGACATCAGCATCGACAACGGCATGCTGGTGGCCTACCAGCTCGGCTCGGGCAAGAAGCTGCGCCTGCTCGGCGAGACGCTGCTGCGCGCGACCACCGGCCGCTGGCGCAGCCTGGCGGGCGGCCCGTTCGTGGTCGGCCGGGAGATGCTGCTGGAGACCGACCCGCCGATGGCCGCCGACGTCGACGGCGAGGTGCGCCTGCGCACCCCGATCACGCTGCGCGTGGTGCCCAACGGCGTGCGCGTGATGGTCCCCGACTCCTTCGAGGACAACTGACCTCAGCCCTCGCCCAGCGCCCGGTAGGCGGGGGCGAGCGCGTCCGCCAGGCCGGCGGGCGGCGGGAAGACCCGCGGCAGCAGGTCGGCGGCGGCCGCGGCGGGGCGGCGTTCCGGGCGGTGCGCGGTGGCGCCGGGGGCGTAGAAGTCGGCCAGCCGGTCGGCGAACGGCACGTCGGCCACCTCCAGCGGGTCGGGCGCGGGCGGGTCGTCGGCCAGCGAGCCGAGCAGCTGCTCGCGGGTGCGCCCGCGCCAGGCCAGCACCAGGAACGGGTCGTCGTCGAACGACTCGGCCAGCAGGTAGAGCACGGCCGACAGGTGCTTGCACGGGAACCCCCAGTCGGGGCACGAGCACTCCATGTCCAGGTCGCGCGGGAACAGGTCGGCGCCATGGGCGGCGAACAGCTCCTCGATCTCGACCGGCATCTCCCCGGCCAGCAGCCTGGCCCGGTGGACGGCCTGCGCCGCGACGGCCTCCTCCAGCCGCGCCCACACGTCCTCGCCGTAGACGTCGATCCTGACCACGACGTCGTACGGCTTCGGCCGCGACCCCTGCACGGACGCCCGGACCAGCCCCGCCGACAGGTCGATCGAGAGCACCTGGCCCTTGCGGGCGTAGGCGCGGCCGCGGGACAGGCGGCCCTTGTCGCAGACGCGTTCCAGGATGTCGACGAAGCGCCTGGACCACCAGGCCGAGCCGATGCTGCCGCGCCGCGACCGGGCCCGCAGGCCGCCCTCGACCTCGATGGGGCCGCCGCCGTCGTACCAGTCGGGCATGGTCAGGACCCTCCCGTGAGGCGGAACACCTCGCGCAGCTCGTCGGTGGACAGGTCGGTCAGCCACTCCTCGCCGGCGCCGACCACC
Organism: Nonomuraea sp. NPDC049655; assembly: GCF_044465465.1. NCBI lineage: Bacteria > Bacillati > Actinomycetota > Actinomycetes > Streptosporangiales > Streptosporangiaceae > Nonomuraea > Nonomuraea sp. NPDC049655. The sequence goes on along the minus strand of NZ_JBITLS010000010.1, from coordinate 367,466 downwards.
CGCTCGGCCAGCGCCTTCTTGCGCTCGATCATCTGGTCGACGCGCTCTTCGAGGGTGCCCGCGCAGATCAGCTTGCGCACCTGGACGTTCCTGCGCTGGCCGATGCGGAAGGCCCGGTCGGTGGCCTGGTCCTCCACGGCCGGGTTCCACCAGCGGTCGACGTGGACGACGTGGCTCGCCGCCGTCAGGTTGAGCCCGACGCCGGCCGCCTTGAGCGACAGCAGGAACAACATCGGCTCCGGGTCGTGCTGGAACCGCTCGACCAGCCGGTCGCGGGTCTTCTTGGGCAGGCCGCCGTGCAGCCACAGGACCGGGCGGCCGAGCCGCTGGGCGAGGTAGGGCTGGAGCATCGTCCCGAACTCGGCGTACTGCGTGAACAGCAGCGCCTTCTCGCCCTCGGCCAGGACCTCCTCGGCCAGCTGCTCCAGCCGGGCCAGCTTGCCCGACCGGCCGGCCAGGCGGGAGCCGTCCTTGAGCAGGTGGGCCGGGTGGTTGCAGACCTGCTTGAGCCTGGCCATGGCCGACAGCACCAGGCCGCGCCGCTCGACGCCCTCGCTGTCGTCGATCCGGGCCAGCATGTCGTCGACGACGGCCTGGTAGAGGGTGGCCTGCTCGGGGGTGAGCGGGCACCACTCCTTGATCTCGATCTTCTCCGGCAGGTCGGAGATGACGGACCGGTCGGTCTTGAGGCGGCGCAGGATGAACGGGCCCGTCGCCCGCTTCAGCGCATCGGCGGCCTGCTCGTCCTGGCGGGCCTCGATGGGCTCCTGGAACCGGGTGCGGAAGCGGGCCCGCGGCCCGAGCAGGCCGGGGTTGGCGAACTCCATGATCGACCAGAGCTCGGCGAGGTGGTTCTCGACGGGCGTGCCGGTCAGGGCCAGGCGGGTGCCGGTGGGGATCGACCGGACGGCGCGGGCCTGGAGGGTGCCGCTGTTCTTGATCGCCTGGGCCTCGTCGCACACCACCCGGCGCCACTCGTGCTCCCGCAGGATCTCCAGGTCGCGGTGGGCGGTGCCGTACGTGGTGATCACCAGGTCGGCCGCCGCGATGCGGGCGGCGTCCCGGCCGGGGCCGTGGTGGACGTACACGCGCAGCCCCGGGGCGAACCTGGCCGCCTCCCGCTGCCAGTTGCCCACCAGCGACATCGGGCAGACCAGCAGCGTGGGCGCGGCGGCCCGCTCGTGGACGAGCAGCGCCAGCGTGGTGACCGTCTTGCCCAGGCCCATGTCGTCGGCGAGCACCCCGCCGAGGCCCAGCTCCGACAGGAAGCTCAGCCACGCCAGCCCACGCTCCTGGTAGGGCCGCAGCACGGCGTCCAGGCCCGGCGGGGTCGCGAGCGGGGTGAGCCGCCGCTCGGCCTGGCCCGACAGCAGGTCGCCGAGCACGCCGTCGGCGTCGACCGCCAGCAACGGCAGCTCGTCGTCGCCCTGGATCACGTGGCGCAGCAGGTCGGCCGCGGCCGCCTCGCCCGCGCGCACCCCCTCCACGGCCCGCAGCGCGGCCTTGAGCTGCCGGTCGTCCAGCTCCACCCACTGGCCGCGGACCCGGACCAGCGGCACCTTGAGCCTGGCCAGCTCGGCCAGCTCCGCCTCGCTGATCGTCTCCTCGCCCACCGCCAGGTCGACGCGGAAGTCGACCAGCTCGCGCAGCCCGAAGCCCTGGCTGACGGCCGCCGTCTGCGGCTTGGTCCTGGTGGTGAGCTTGAGCCCGAGCCGCGTACGGCCCGCCCAGCGCGGCAGCTGCACCCCGAACCCGGCCGCCTGGAGCAGCGGCGCGGCCTGGCGCAGGAAGCCGAACGCGCCCGCCGTGTCGAGGGCCAGCTCGCTCGGCTCCGGCACGCGCAGGGCCCGGTCCAGCTCCGGGTAGAGCCGCACGGCCCGGCCGAGCCCGGCCAGCAGCTCGCGCTCCGGCCGGCCGGGCAGGCCCTTCTCGCCGTCCCAGACGCGGGCGGCCGGGACGTACAGGCTGGGGTCGTCGGCGGCCTGCAGCGCCAGCTCGACCCGCCAGTCGTCGCCGTCGGCCGGTTCGAGCAGGCGGAAGCAGACGCGGGTGGCGCCCTCGGCCGCCGTGACGGCCGCCCGCCAGCGGTCCAGCTCCTCGCGCAGCCCCGGGTCGTCGGGGCAGGCCGGGTCGCCGGTCAGCGCGGCCAGCCACCGTTCCCGCGGCGTCGCCGGGGCGGCGGCGGAGGGGGCGGCCAGGGGAGTGGTGACGGCCTGCCGGACGAGCGCGTCGGTGAACGCCTCCAGCGCCTGGAGCTGCACCCCGGCGGCCGGGCGCTCGGCGGCCCAGGTGCGGCAGGCGGGCGGCATGGCCAGGGCCAGGTCGCGGAAGTATGCGGCGTCGGCCCCGGTCAGCACGGGCCGCCACAGGGCCAGCGCGGCGCCGTCGGCACCCGGAACGGCCCCGTCGGCATCGGGCACGGGGACGAGCTGGGGGACGACCCGGCCACGGCCCACCAGGTCGCGGGCGAGCGCGGCGACGGCGGCCCAGTGGCGGACGGTGGCGGTGGCGTCGCCCGGAAGGCCGTCCAGCGCGGCAAGGCCCCCGGCGGGCGGCAGCACGACCGCGGGCACCCGCCACGGCAGCAGCCGCGGCCTGACCACCTCCGTCAGCAGCCCCGTCTCCGGCGAGGGCAGCGGTCCCTTGGCCGCCCCCGGCAGCAGCAGCTCCAGCTCCCTGGACGGCCCGCCCACCCCGAGGCCCGGCGCGCCGGCCAGCTCGGCAGGGGACGCGGCGAACGGATGGGGCCGCGCGCCCGCCCCACGGGGCACGGCGGCGGCCCGGCCGGGAACCTCTCCCCAGAAGGCGAGCCCGTCGCCCGCCCACACCCCGTGTACCAGCACCCCGGCAGGTTACCGCCGGCCTGGAGCGACCGGTCCGCGAGTCTTCTGCGGGCCGGGCCGGAGGTCGTACCATCGAAGGATGAACACTCCCGGATCGTGGTGTGAGCGGCCTGAGCCGCAGGCTCCCTCGTGCGAGCTGCCCGCACCGTGGAGCAAGCCGAAGCAGCCCGACAACTGGTGCGAGGCGCCCGAGTCGCCGGTGGCGTCCGTCCTCCGGTTCCTGCTGAAGGCCGCCAAGAGGTAATAACAGGCGGTCAGCTGGGTAGTCGCCTTCCTCAGCGGAGGAGGCGACGTCGTGAACGATACCCACAAGCTGGTCAGTGATCTGTCCGATCAGGTCTCCAGGCTCGTCAAGGACGAGCTGCGCCTGGCCAGGCTGGAGCTCGCGGAGAAGGGCAGGCGCGCCGGGTTCGGCGCGGGGCTGTTCGGCGCGGCCGGGATGGCCGCGTTCTTCGGCGCTGCCGCGCTGGTGGCCGCCGTCGTCCTGCTCCTCGCTCTGGTCATGCCCGCGTGGGCGGCCGCCGCGATCGTGGGGGCGGTCCTGCTCATCGCCGCCGCCCTGCTCGGCCTGACCGGAAAGAACCAGGTGAAACAGGCCACGCCGCCGGTCCCCGAGGAGACCATCGCGAGCGTCAAGGCCGATATCGACATGGTCAAGGAGAGGGCACGCCGATGAGCGAGACGGACCCCGGATACAGCGAGCAGCACGCCGGTGACGTGGGCGCCCGCAGGGCGACCGTCGGCACGCCGACCGAACGCGAGTCGATCAACGTGCCTCCGACGAGACCGGGGGCTGCGGAGAACGCGAAACGGGCCGAACTGGCCCGGCAGGAACACGAGACCTTCATCCCCGAGACCCCCGTGCCGGACGACCGGACCGAGGCGGTGGAGAGCCGCGCGGTCGAGGAGGAGTCGCTGGGCGGGGGCGGGGACCGTGGCGAGGACGACGAGGAAGAGGACGACGTGCGAAAAAGCATCAAGGAGACCAGGAACGAACTGGGCGACACGGTCAGCGCCCTGGCCCACAAGGCCGACCTGAAGGGCCGGGCCACCGAGGCGGCCGGCACGGCCAAGGGCAAGGTCGCCGAGATGACCGGCGTGGCCAAGGGCAAGGCCGCCGAGGTGACCGGCACGGCCAAGGGCATGGCCGGCGAGGTCGCGGGCAAGGTCCGCGAGGCCACCCCCCACCAGGTCAAGGACGCCGCCACCGGGGCGCGCAAGCGTCCGGTGCTGCTGCTGGCCGCGGCGGCGGCGGTGACGGCCCTCGTCGTGCGGCGGCTCAGGAAGCGCAACAGGGCGAAGTAGGCGTGCGTTCCCCCGAAAGACCTGCGGAACTGCCGCGCAGGGCCTGGTGGAGCGTGCTCAAACGCACCGTCGTCGAGTTCCGCAACGACGGCGTCCAGGACCTCGCGGCAGCGCTCACCTACTACGCCGTCCTGTCCATCTTCCCCGCGCTGATCGTGCTGGTGTCGGTGTTCGGCCTGCTCGGCAGGCGCGACACCGCCACCCTGGTCGGCAACCTCGTGGTGCTGGCGCCCGACGAGGTGCGCTCCCTGATCGTCACGGGCGTGCGGTCGGTCCAGGAGAACGCGGCCTCGGCCGGCCTGGTGGCGATCGTCGGCCTGCTGGTCGCGCTCTGGTCGGCGTCGGGCTACATCGGCGCGTTCATCCGGGCCGGCAACACCATCTACGACATCGACGAGGGGCGTCCGTTCTGGAAGGTGACCCCGCTCCGGATCGGGCTCACCGTGCTGGCCACCGTGCTGCTGGCGCTCGGCGCGATCTCCGTCGCGCTGACCGGCGACCTGGCCAGGAGCGTCGGAAAGGCGCTCGGCCTGGGCAGCGCGCTGGTGACCGCCTGGGACATCCTGAAATGGCCGGTCCTCGCGCTCGTCGCGGCAGGGCTGATCATGGTGCTCTACTGGGCCGCGCCGAACGTGCGCCAGCCCGGCGTGCGCTGGATCACCCCCGGCGGGCTGCTCGCGGTGGTGCTCTGGGTCGTGGTCTCCGGCGGCTTCGCCCTGTACGTGGCCCACTTCGGGTCCTACGGCAAGACCTACGGCACGCTGGCCGGCGTCGTGGTGTTCCTGATCTGGCTGTGGTTGTCGAACATGGCCCTGCTGCTGGGCGCCGAGCTGGACGCCGAGCTCGTCAGGGAACGCCAGATCGCCGAGGGCGAGCCCGTCGGGCAGGAGCCGTACGTGGAGCCCCGGGACCCGCCGAAGGAGGATAGCCTTCCCGAGTGAAGCGTGGAAAGGCCGTCGTCGCCGCACTCGCCCTGCTGACCTCGGGGTTGACCTCGGGGTTGGTGGCCGGCTGCGGCGACGGCTCGGCGGTCAGCGACTTCGGCACCGTCGTCAGGGGCGCCAAGGGCACGACCGTGCGCGCCGAGCTGCGCCCCGGGCAGCGGTTCTCGCTGGCCGTCCCGGACAACCCCTCGGTGGGCGACGATTGGCGGCTGGCGGCGGTGCCCGACGCCAGGGTGGCCTCCTACATCAGCGAGGAGCGCAAGAGCGCGGGCCAGGGCCCCGGCAGCGGCGGCACCGCCTACTTCGTCTTCAACACCAAGAGCCCGGGCACCGCCCGGATCACGCTGCGCGACTGCTGGCGGTGCGGCCAGAGCTCGACGCCGCCCGACGAGCAGAGCAGGCGGCAGTCGGGCGAGGCGGTCTTCGAGATCACCGTGCGCTGAGCACGGCCCGGCACAACACGTCGAGGGTGGTCGCGGTGATCACCTCGGCCTCGGCGCCTTCGCCGGAGCCGGCGCACGCGGCCAGGCGGCGGCGGCCCTCGCCCAGGATGCTCCACCCCAGGTGGGCCACCAGGTCGGGATGCGGCTCCCCGGCCTCGGCGAGCAGCCCGCGCAGCGGCTCGATCATCGACTCGTGCAGCTGGTCGAGCCGGTGGCGGCACTCGGCGGGCAGGTCGACCGCGGCCACCGCGCGCAGCAGCGCGTGGTCGGGGCTGGTCACGAACGCCAGCGACACGGCGCCGAAGGCGCGCACCCGCTCCTCCAGGCCGCCGTCGCGGGTGGCCGTGACGAGCCGGTCGGCCCAGCGGGGGATCGCGTCCTCCACGAGCTGGGCCAGGATGTCGGCGGTGGAGGAGAAGTAGCGGTAGACGCTGGAGCGGGCCAGCCCGACCCGCGCGCCCACGGCCGCGGGGGTGAGCCCGGCCGGGCCCTCGGCCGCCAGCACCTCCATGGCGGCCGCCAGCAGGGCCGCGTGCTGGCTGGCCCGATGGTCGGCCACCGTCGCCGCGCTGATCCTCGGCACCGGACTCACTCCTCCTCGCGTCGTCTCCTCCCAGTATCGGGCAGCAGGAACGTCGCCCCGACGCCGCCGAACAGCACGAGGCCGGTCACGATCGTGACCCGGCGGGTGGCGTCGGCGCCCGCCGCGACCGCGGCGGCGTGGTCGGCCGGCTCCCTGATCGCCGCGATGGCCGCGCCGGCGCTCTCCCGGACGGCCTGCCCGAGCGCGGGCTCGCCGGGCAGGCGTTCGGCCATCGCCGCGTCCAGGCCGGTGACCAGGACGGCGCCCAGCACCGCGATGCCGACGGCGGCGCCGAGCTGGCGGATCGTGCTCTGGAGCCCGGAGGCCACGCCGGAGCGGCGGGCGGGCACGTCGGCGAGCATCACGTTCGGGAGCTGGGCCGAGGCGAAGCCGACGCCGACGCCGTACAGGACGAGCCACGGCACCAGCGTCCACGGGCCGAGCGAGGGGGAGACGGCCAGGCCGATCGCGATCGCGCCCACGGCCTCCAGGACGAGCCCCAGCCGCACGATGACCCTGGGCGCCAGGTCGAGCCGCGGGACGAGGCCGCCCGCCAGGAACGTGCCCCCGGCCAGCGAGGCGATGATCAGGCCGGTGGCGAACGCGGTGAACCCCATGGCCGCCTGCAGGAACAGCGGCAGCACCAGGATCAGGCCGAACTCGCCGAGACTGATGATCATCGCGGCGGCGCCGCCGTACCTGAAGGACGGGATGGCGAACAGCGACAGGTCCAGCACGACCGGGCGGCCCGATCGTGCCCGCGAGCGCTCGACCAGCAGCAGCGCGGCCAGCGCGAGCGCCGCGAGCGCGAAGGCGAACGGGATCGGCGAGATGCCGCCGAGCGGCCAGGTCCACCCGAACAGCGTGGCCTCGCCGGTCGGCGTGAACCAGCCGTAGCGCTGGCCCTCGATCAGGCCGAACACCAGCGCGGCCGGGCCGACCACCGACAGCAGCACGCCGGGGACGTCCGAGCCGCCCGCCGCCGCGTCCTTCGACTCGGGCACCCGGGCCGTGCCGAGCAGCACGAGCAGGCCGATCGGCAGGTTCACCCAGAACGCCCAGCGCCAGCCGAAGTCGGTCACCACCCAGCCGCCGAGCAGCGGGCCGAGCGCGGCCATGCCGCCGATGATCGAGCCCCAGACGGCGAAGGCGATCGTCCGGCGCGAGCCCGTGTAGAGGGAGTTGATGATCGCCAGCGTCATCGGGACCACCATGGACGCCCCGACGCCCTGGACGACGCGGGCGGCGATGAGCAGCGCGCCGCTCGGCGCGGAGGCGGCCAGCATGCTCGCGGCCAGGAACACCACCAGGCCGACGGCGAACATCCGGCGCCTGCCGTGCACGTCGCCGGTCCGGCCGAGGGGGATGAGCAGGGAGGCGAAGGCCAGGGAGTAGATGGAGTTGACCCATTCGACGTCCGTGGCCGACAACCCCAGATCGCCCATGATCGCGGGGACGGCGACGTTCACGATCGTCGCGTCGATGATGATCATCGACATCCCGACGCCGAGCACGATCAGCGGGAGCCAGCTCTGCCGGGTCCGCTCATTTAGCGACACCATGTCTCTAAAGATAGCAACATGCTGTCTCGAAACAAGGGGTAAGCTCCGGATCATGGACTTCATCCGGGTGCGTGCCTCGGCCGACGGCGCCGAGACGATCTCCTACTGGACCGGCGACGTCTACGGCTGGCAGGACGACGACGGCCCCCATCACCTGTTCGGCTTCGAGGGGCTGAACGTGGCGCGGGCGCGCCCGGCCGACGGCGGCTGGGAGCTGCTGACCAGGGAGGCGGCGCTCTACCTCGACCCGAGGACCAGGGAACCGATCGACGTGTGGGACAACCCGCTCACCGGGCGGCCCGTCGAGGTGCAGCACGTCTTCAACGACCCGGTCAACCAGCGGCTCGGGGCCTATCCGGTGCCGGTGACGCGGTTGGGGGAGCAGGTCGTCTACAACGCCGACATCCGCCTTTCCTACCCTTCGCCACTACCTGTCGCGAAATATCCGGAAAACTCGGCTCGGGATACGTATCGGGCGTTGGAGCTCTTCCAGTTCTTCGCCTCGGCCGCCGACGTCGAGTCCGGAATGCCCGACGTGCCGGCGGTCTTCTCCTGGTGCCGGGTCTCGCCCTGGCTGCCCTGGATGGCCATGGGACAGCGGCCGGGCGGGCTGGTCTACCACTGCCGGGGGGCCAAGGTCGCCGACGTCCCCGGGCGGCTGCGCGACCGCGTCGGCGAGCGCTTCCTGCACGCCCCCGACGAGTGGACCGCGCCCAACATGACGAGCTGGACGGCCTTCGCCGATAAGGTCGGGCGGTGAGCACCGACCTGTTCTGCGAGATCATCGCCGGCGCGCGTCCCGCCCACGTGGTGAGCGCCGACGAGGTGGCCGTCTCCTTCCTCGACACCCGCCCGGTCTTCAAGGGGCACGTGCTCGTCGTGCCCCGGCTGCACGTCGAGACGCTGGCCGACCTCGCCGACGTCGGGCCGTTCTTCTCCCGGGTGCAGGCCATGGCCAGGGCCGTGGAGGAGGGGCTGGAGGCGGCCGGCACGTTCGTGGCGATGAACAACCGGGTCAGCCAGAGCGTGCCCCACCTGCACGTGCACGTCGTGCCGCGCAACCGCAAGGACGGGCTGCGCGGCTTCTTCTGGCCGCGCACCACCTACGAGTCCGCGCAGGAGGCCGAGACCTACGCGGCGGCCGTCGCCAAGGCGCTGGCGGCCGAGTGAGGGCGGCGGGCGGCACGGGCGGCGGTGGGCGCTAGGCTCGGGGCGCGTGGAGTACCTGGTCGGCGTCGCCGTCGTGGCCGTGCTGGTGGGCGTGCCCGCGATCGTGCTCTGGCGCGTCATGCGAGGCCGCCGCGAGCTGGGCACCAGCCCGGCCGAGCGGGCCACGTTCGAGACCCTGCACACCGCCTCCATGGCCGGGCCGCCGCTGCGGGCCGGGCTGACCCCCGAGGGCGCCGAGCGCGCCTCCCGCCACCTGCGCGCGCTGCTCGGCTCGGCCGCGCTCGCGATCACCGACCGCGAGCGCCTGCTCGTCTACGACGGCGCCGGCGACCACCACGCCGCCCAGGCGTTCGAGCACGCCGCGGCCACCTTGCGGGACGGCCGCACCCAGGTGCTCACCATCGACTGCGAGCTGCTCGAATGCCCGATCCGGCACGCCGTCGTCGTCCCGCTGACCACCGACGACCGCCTGGTCGGCGCGCTGGCCGCCTACGGGCAGAACGCCTCGGCCGGCCTGGTCAGGGCGGCGCAGGAGGTGGCCGGCTGGGTCAACTCGCAGCTGGAGCTGGCCGAGCTCGACCGCTCGCGCACGCTGCTCATGGAGGCCGAGGTCCGGGCCCTGCGCGCGCAGATCTCGCCGCACTTCATCTACAACTCGCTCACCACGATCGCCTCCTTCGTCCGTACGGACCCCGAACGCGCCCGCGAGCTGCTGCTGGAGTTCGCTGACTTCACCCGCTACTCCTTCCGGCGGCACGGCGAGTTCACCACGCTGGCCGAGGAGCTGCACTCGATCGAGCGCTACCTCACCCTGGAACACGCCAGGTTCGGCGACCAGTTGCAGGTCACCCTGCGCATCGCCCCCGAGGTGCTGCCGGTCGCGGTGCCGTTCCTGTGCCTGCAGCCGCTGGTCGAGAACGCCGTCCGGCACGGCCTGGAGAGCCGCAACGGCGTCGGCCGCATCACGATCATCGCCGAGGACGCCGGCGCCGAGTGCCGCATCAGCGTCGAGGACGACGGCCTCGGCATGGACCCCGACCGGCTGCGCCGCATCCTGGCCGGCGAGATCGCCCCCACCGGCGGCGTCGGCCTGGCCAACGTCGACGAACGGCTCCGCCAGGTTTACGGCGACGAGTACGGCCTGGTCGTCGAGACCGGCACGGGCGCGGGCACCAAGGTCAACGTGCGCCTGCCGAAGTACCACCCCGGCGTCTCGGCCCGCTGACCTCCCGCCGACTTCCCACACCTGCCCCCACCTGTGACCCCGCCGTGACGGCCTTGACGTTTGGTGCGGGTTTCATCACTGTCTAATGCATTCGAGGTGTGAGGAGTGACGAGTGACCGGGCTGCGCGTCCTGGCGGTGGACGACGAGCTACCCGCGCTGGAGGACCTGTCCTACCTGCTCCGCGCCGACGCCCGCATCGGCGAGGTGGTGACGGCGCGCGACGGGGCGGCCGCGCTGCGCCTGCTGGACCGCGGCATCGCCGAGGGCCGCCCGATCGACGCCGTCTTCCTCGACATCCGCATGCGCGGCCTGGACGGCGTCGTGCTCGGACGGCTGCTGTCGCAGTTCGCCAACCCGCCGCGGGTCGTGTTCGTCACCGCGTACGAGGAGCACGCGGTGGACGCCTTCGAGATCAAGGCCGAGGACTACCTGCTCAAACCGGTACGTCCCGAACGGCTCGCCGAGGCCATCAGGCGCGTGGCGGTCTCGGCCGACGTGCCCGCCGAGACCGGCGAGAGCGACACCATCCCCGTCGAGCTGGGCGGCGTGACCCGGTTCGTCTCCAGCGCCGACGTCCTCTACGTGGAGGCCCAGGGCGACTACGCCCGGCTGCACACCGCGAACGGCAGCCACCTCGTCCGCATCCCGCTCGCCACGCTGGAGGAGCGCTGGGCCCCGGCCGGGTTCGTCCGGGTGCACCGCAGCCATCTGGTCGCCGTCAAGCACATCGAGGAACTGCACATCGACTCGGGCCGGTGCAGCGTGCGGGTCGGCGACACCGAGCTCCCGGTGAGCCGGCGGCACACCCGCGAGCTGCGCGACCTGCTGGTCCGCCGCGCCAGGAAGGGCAGGACGGAATGACCTCCGATCCCCGGCCGGGGCGTCCGGCGGGGTCGCCGCGCACCGACCCCGCCGCCCGCCGCACCGACGCCGCCCGCCGCATGGACGCCTTCCGCCGCTCCGAGACGCCGCGCCGGGTCAGCGTCACCAGCCCGCGCACCGCCGCCGCCCGCCGCCCCCGCTACCCGGCCACCAGGGAGATCGACGAGCAGACCCGCCTCGGCGAGGTCTACATGCGCTCGCTCCTGCGCACCCAGTTCCGGCTCGCCCTGTTCGTCTGCACCGTGCTGGCCTGCGTGGTCGGCGGCCTGCCGCTGCTGTTCCTGCTCATCCCCGAACTGCGCGAGGTGGACGTCCTCGGCGTCTCCCTGCCGTGGGCGGTGCTGGCCGGGCTCATCTACCCCGCCTTCGTCATCGGCGCCTGGCTGTACGTCCGCCAGGCAGAGCGCAACGAACGCCACTTCGCCGAGCTGGTGGAACGCCGGTGACCGGCGCGAAGGGCCCCTCGTGAGCCTCACCGCGGTGGTCGTCGTGATGGCGGCGGCCGTGCTCATCGGCGCGTACGGCATCAGGTTCTCCCGCACCACCTCCGACTTCTACGTCGCCTCCCGGACCGTCAGCCCCCTGTGGAACGCCTCCGCCATCGGCGGCGAGTACCTGTCGGCGGCCTCCTTCCTCGGCGTAGCCGGGCTCGTCCTGTCCTACGGCGTGGACATGTTGTGGCTGCCCGTCGGGTGGACCGGCGGCTACCTGGTGCTGCTGGTGCTGGTGTCGGCGCCGCTGCGGCGCTCGGGGGCGTACACGCTGCCCGACTTCGCCGAGGCCAGGCTGGAGTCGATGACCGTGCGCAGGACCGCCAGCGTGCTCGTCGTCCTGATCGGATGGCTGTACCTGATGCCGCAGTTCCAGAGCGCCGGGCTGGTGCTGCGCACGATCACCGGGGCGCCGGTGTGGGCGGGCGGGCTGCTGGTCGCGGGTGTGGTGGCGGTGAACGTGCTGTCCGGCGGCATGCGGTCGATCACGTTCGTGCAGGCGTTCCAGTACTGGCTCAAGCTGACCGCGCTGGCCGTGCCGCTGGTGTTCCTGCTGCTGGCCTGGAAGGGCGACGGCGCGCCCGCCCTCAGCGTCCAGGATGCCACCACCTGGCAGATGCCGCTGGCCGGGGCCAAGGAGTACGGGCTCTACTCGACGTACTCGCTGATCCTGGCCACGTTCCTCGGCACGATGGGCCTGCCGCACGTGCTCGTGCGCTTCTACACCAACCCCGACGGCCGGGCCGCCCGCCGTACGACGCTGGTCGTGCTGACCCTGCTCGGCGCCTTCTACCTGCTGCCCGCCCTGTACGGCTGGCTCGGCCGCCTCTACGCCCCCGACCTCGTGCGCACCGACGCGGTCGTGCTCACCCTGCCCAGCCGCATGATCGGCGGCACGCTCGGCGACCTGCTCACCGCCCTCGTGACGGCCGGGGCGTTCGCGGCCTTCCTGTCCACCTCCTCGGGGCTGACCGTGTCCGTCGCCGGGGTGATCGCGCAGGACCTGCTGAAGGGCGGGGTGCGCTCGTTCCGGATCGCCACGCTCATGGCCGTCGCCGTGCCGCTGGCGCTGGCGTTGTGGGCGCGGGCGCTGCCGGTCGCGGACGTGGTGGGGCTGGCGTTCGCGGTGGCCGCCTCGTCCTTCTGCCCGCTGCTGGTGCTGGGCATCTGGTGGCGGCGGCTCACCACCACCGGGGCGCTGGCGGGGCTGTTCGTGGGGGGCGGGCTCGCCTGCTCGGCCGTGCTCGCCACGATCACCGGGGGGCCGTACGAGGGGCTCACGGGGGCGCTGCTGGCCCAGCCGGCGGCCTGGACGGTGCCGATCGCGTTCACGGTGATGGTGTCGGTGTCGTTCCTGACGCCACACCGCGTACCGCCCGGCGTGGCCCGCACGATGGTCCGCCTCCACACCCCGGAGAACCTCGACCTGGACCGCGGCGACTGGCACCCCCGCTCCCCATGACCCGCCCCCGGCCCGCCGGTCCCTCGTCCGCCCGTCGGTCCCGTGCCCGGCCGACGCGCGGGAGCGTGCCGGTGGGCGTCTGACCGCCCTTGCGCCCTCCCGCCCTTCACGACCAGCCCGCGGCGACGCCTCCCAAGCGCTCCGACGCCACCCCGTTACCACTGGCGCCCTCGTTGTGCGCCACATCGCCGGCCCCCGCCCCGGCTCCGGCACCTCGTCCTCTCCCAGGGCCGCCTTCGGTCCCGGCGCCGCCCACGGCCCCCGCGCCGCCTGCTGCCCTTGATGCGGCTGGGCTTCCCGGGGCGCTCGCGGCTCGGGGCTTGCGGTCGCTTGGCGTGGGGCGCGGGATGCCGCCCTGGTCGTCATGCTGTTCGCTCTGGGGTGGTGGGTCCAGGCCGGGGCGGTACGGGCCGGCGGCGCGTGCGGACGTGCTTCGGCCGGGCCAGGGCTGACTCGCCCCTTCCCTCGCGACGTCCGGCCGGCCCGACCCCTCTGGCTCGGTGTCGGGTGGGGCCGGGGTTCGGCCTGGGCGCGGCTGGGCGGTCCCCTGGGGTGGGACGTGCGAACGGGTCCACTCCTGCGGCGTGCTGCCGGGATGGGTCGCGGGCCGGCCGGGCTGGTGCTGGGCTGGTGCTTGCGGCGCGTGGGCGGGCTGGGCCGACGCCTGTGACCGAGGGCCGGGTTGGGACGGTATCCGGTGGGCGAGGCCCGGATGGGACGGCTCCTGCGGCGGAGGGTCCAGCCCCGGGCGGTGACCGACGCCGGTGGGCGGTGTCTTGGAACGGCCGGGCCCCGGGTCTCGACCGCCGGACCGGGCCGCGCGGGAACGACTGCCCGCGGGCGAGGGCAGCTCGTCCGGGAGGGTTCCCTCGTCGGGGGCGAAGTACGGTCTGGTCGGGGGCGTCGGGTGGGAGGCGTCGCTGTGCCGGGCGGCCTGTTCGGTCATGGGTCTGGCGGCCGTGCCGGCGTGGGTCTCGACGTCGAGCACCTCGTGTCCCGGGACGGTGTGCGGGGCCTCCTCGCCGGGGGCCGCGTGGTGGATGGTCCGTCCGGTGGCCGCTCCCAGGTCGCCCGCGTGCTTCCGCTCCGGTCGCCAGGAGGGGGCGCCACCCCTCGGCCACCCCCGACGCACCCCGCCGCCCTCCTCCGGTCGGCCTCCCCGCACCCCGCCTCCCCGCGCCGCCGAGGCAGGCGTCCCCGCAGCGGTCTTCCCCGAGGACAGGGAGTCCCGAAGGGAGGGGGTGGGCGTGGAGGGTGGGGTGGTGGTGGGGAAGGCGTGGCGGGCGGTGCGGGGTGGGGGAGTGGCGGTGGTCGAGGGCAGGTGGTCCAGGAGGTGGGGGGCGGCGTTCAGGAGGTGGTCGATGAGGTGCGCCAGGTCGTCCAGCCGCACCCGCAGCGTCGCCCGCGCCTGCGCGCCGCCGCGCCGGGCACCCGGGGCCCGGCCCTCCGGCCCGGCCTCCTCCACCCGCATCTCGGAGATCTCCAGGCAGACCTCAGGGCTCGGACGGGCGGGCGCCGACGCGCCGGAGCCGAGCGCCTGCTCCTCGGGCGTACGGTCATCGCGGTACGGGCTGCTCTCGGCCATGACCTGCGATTACCCCTCCCGTATCCCATCAGGCTCCGACATAAGGGGACTTGGGGGAGGTTTGACCGGAAGGTCAGGCAGGCGGCAACTCCCCGGACCCCCGGACGACCAGCTCCACGGGAACCGTGATCCGCCGCGGCTCGCGGACGGGATCCAGCAGCAGCTCCACCGCGCCGCGCGCCAGCCGGCCGATGTCGTACCGCACCACCGTCACCCCCGGGCTGAACAGGCCGGCCAGCGCGAAGTCGTCGAACCCCACGTACGCCGGCCGCTCGGGACGCTCCCGCAACGCCTCCAGCACGCCGATCGCCGCCCGGTTGTTCGTCGCGAAGAACGCCGTCGGCGGGTCGGGCAGGTCGAGCAGCCGCCCCACCTCGTACGACACCCGCCCGGGATCGAACACCCCCCGCACCACCAGCGCCTCGTCGGCCGCCGCCCCCGCCTCGCGCAGCGCCGCCCGGTAGCCGCGGGCCCGGTCGTGCACCGAGCTCAGCCCGTCGTCGTCGGAGATCAGCGCGATGCGGCGGTGCCCGTGGGCGAGCAGGTGCGCGGTGGCCGTCCGGCCGCCGCGCTCGTCGTCGAGCTTCACCACGTCGGCCCGGTCGAGCCCGCGCGGCACGCGGTCGACGAAGACCGTGCGCGGGCCGCCGTGCTCGGCCAGCCAGGAATGGTCGGCCGGCGAGGGCACGACGATCAGCGCGTCCACGCCCCGCGCGTGCATCGACTCGATCAGCATGCGCTCCTTGTCCGGACGCTCCTCGTACGAACCGAACACCACCAGCGCCTCGTGCTCGGCCGCGGCCGCCTCCACCGCGGCGGCGAGGCGGGCGTAGAACTCGTTGGAGATGTTCTCCATCACCAGGCCGAGCGTGAGCATGGTCGCACCGCGGGCCAGCCGGGCGGCGGCCTCGTTGCGGCGGAAGCCGAGCGCGCTGATCGAGTCGTGCACCCGCTGCTGCAGCGAGGCCCGGACGTGCGGCTCCTGGTTGACCACGCGGGACACCGTCTTCAGGCTGACGCCCGCGTGCCGGGCGACGTCCGCCATGGTGGGCTTACGCGTTGTCATAGTCTGCCCCCATGGAGGATGAATGGATCTGCGGCCGGATGGGCGAGGACGAGCCGTGGACACTGGGCGCGGTGAACCCGCCGGTGTTCGAGAACTCGTTGTTCACCTTCGGGACGGCGGCCGAGCTGGGAGCCGCGATCCGGGACGAGGACGAGCGGTACGTCTACGGCCGCGGCACCAACCCGACCGTCGACGTGGCGCAGCGCAAGCTGGCCGCGCTGGAGCGCGGTGAGCGGGCCAAGTGCTTCGGCTCGGGGATGGGCGCCATCTCGGCGACGATCTCCTCGCTCGTCTCCGCCGGCGACCACGTGCTGGTGCTCGGCGCGGTGTACGGGCCGACCACGCAGTTCCTGCGCTACCTGGAGAAGTACGGCGTCACGCATACGCACGTCGACGACCTCGCGGGATGTGACAGCGCTATCAGGGCGAGTACCCGCCTACTCTACTTCGAGTCGCCCTCCTACATGGCGTACGCGATCGTGGACATCGCCGAGGTGGCGGCCTGGGCGCGCGGGCGCGGGCTGGTCACGGTCATGGACAACACCTGGTCCACGCCGCTGTTCCAGAAACCGCTGACGCTGGGCGTTGACCTGGTCGTGCATTCGCTCTCCAAGTACGTCGGCGGGCACAGCGACCTGGTCGGCGGCGTGGTGGTCGGCCCGGCCCGGCTGATCCGGCCGCTGGCGCTGACGGAGTACCAGCTCTACGGCGCGGCCATGTCGCCGCACGACGCGGCCAAGGTGATCAAGGGGCTGCGCACGCTGCCCGTGCGCATGGCCGCCCACCAGGAGCGGGGGCTGGCCGTGGCGGCGTTCCTGGAGGGGCATCCCGCCGTACGGGCGGTGAACCATCCGGGGTTGCCCTCGCATCCGGGCCATGCGACCGCGTTGCGGCAGATGTCCGGCTTCTCCAGCCTGTTCAGCATCGAACTCGCCACGGACGATCGCCAGCAGGCCGCACTTTTCCTCGATAAATTGCGACATTTCAGGATCGGGGTGTCCTGGGGAGGCTTCGAGAGCCTGGTCAACGCCCCCGCCCTGACCGTCGAGGAGAGCGTACGGGCCACCATGGGCATCCCCGTCGGCCTGGCCCGCCTGTCGATCGGCCTGGAGCCCGCCGCGACCCTCGTCGAGGACCTGGATCAGGCACTGAGCGCCCTGCCCGGCCCGCCGCGTCCGATATCGGGGTGAACGGAATACCCGACCGCTCATCGCGCCGAACAGACCTTTCACCGCAGGCCATCCCCAACTAATCGCGGTACGCGAGCGGCTCGCCGAACAGCACCCCCACGGCTCTCCACGACGGGTAGGTTGCGCTCTTACGTTGAGCGTGATCCGCATCACAGTGGAGGTCTCGTGACGACCAGAGAACATGACGCGTCCGTCTATGAACAGGTTCAGGAGAGCAGTGAGTTCCAGGAGTTGAAGCGGCGTTTCCGCCGCTGGACCTTCCCCATGACGGTGGCCTTCCTGGTGTGGTACCTGCTGTACGTGGTGCTGTCCGGCTGGGCCCGCGGCTTCATGGGCATCAAGTTGTTCGGCGACATCAACGTCGGGCTGATCTTCGGGTTGCTGCAGTTCGTCTCGACGTTCCTCATCGCGTGGGCCTACGCCCGGCACGCCGAGAGGAAGCTCGACCCGATCGCCGACAAGCTCCGTCACGAGGTCGAGGAGAAGACGCAGTGACTTCCACGACGCTGGGAATGATCCTCTTCCTCACCTTCGTCGCCGGCACCCTGGCCATCACGTTCTGGGCCAGCCGCCAGACCAAGACGGCCGCCGACTACTACGCGGGCGGCCGGTCCTTCAGCGGCGTCCAGAACGGCCTGGCGATCGGCGGCGACTACATGTCGGCCGCCTCCTTCCTCGGCATCGCCGGCATCATCGCCGTCTCCGGCTACGACGGGTTCCTGTACTCCATCGGGTTCCTGGTCGCCTGGCTGGTGGCGTTGCTGCTGGTGGCCGAGCTGATGCGGAACTCCGGCAAGTTCACCATGGCCGACGTGCTGGCGTTCCGGATGAGCCCGCGCCCGGTGCGCACGGCGGCGGGCGTGTCCACGATCGTGGTCAGCATCTTCTACCTGCTGGCCCAGATGGTCGGCGCCGGCGCGCTGGTCGGCCTGCTGCTCGGCATCACCAGCGAGGCCGGCAAGGTCTGGACGATCATCGGCGTCGGCGCGCTGATGATCGTCTACGTGGTGTTCGGCGGTATGAAGGGCACCACCTGGGTCCAGATCGTCAAGGCCGTGCTGCTGATGACCGGCGCCGCGCTGGTGACGCTGCTGGTGCTGGGCAAGTTCGGCTTCAACCTGTCGTCCCTGCTCGGCCAGGCCGCCGCCACCAGCGGCCCGAAGGCCAACCCCGGCAACTTCCTCATCCCCGGCCTGAAGTACGGCACCGACGCCCAGGGGCTCGCGGGCAAGATCGACCTGATCAGCCTCGGCCTCGCGCTGGTGCTCGGCACGGCGGGCCTGCCGCACATCCTCATCCGCTTCTACACCGTCCCCACCGCCAAGGACGCCCGCAAGTCGGTCCTGTGGGGCATCGGCATCATCGGCGTGTTCTACCTGCTGACCCTGGTGCTCGGCTTCGGCGCGGCGGCCATCGTCGGCAAGACCGACATCCTCAAGGCCGACAAGGCGGCCAACACCGCCGCCCCGCTGCTCGCCGAGCGGATCGGCGCGCAGATCTTCGGCGACGTCGGCGGCACGATCCTGCTCGCGCTCATCGGCGCCGTCGCCTTCGCCACGATCCTGGCCGTCGTCGCCGGCCTGACCCTGGCCTCCTCCTCCAGCTTCGCCCACGACCTGTACGCGCACGTCTTCAAGCGCGGCGGCGCCAGCGAGCGGCAGGAGGTCGTGGTGGCCCGCGTCTCGGCGCTGGTCATCGGCGCCATCGCGATCGGCCTCGGCATCCTCGCCCAGGGCCAGAACGTGGCGTTCCTGGTCGCCCTGGCCTTCGCCATCGCGGCCTCGGGCAACCTGCCGGCGATCCTCTACAGCCTGTTCTGGAAGAGGTTCAACACGGCGGGCGCGGTCGCGGCCATCTACGGCGGACTCGGCTCGGCGCTGATCCTGGTGATCTTCTCGCCGGTGGTCTCGGCCCCGCCGCCGCCCGCGGGCGCCGCGGTGACCGCGCTGATCCACGGCGTGGACTTCCACTGGTTCCCGCTGAGCAACCCGGGCATCGTCTCCATCCCGCTCGGCTTCCTGTTCGGCTGGCTGGGCACGATCCTCAGCAAGGAGTACAACGCCGCCAAGTACGCCGAGATCGAGGTGCGCTCGCTGACCGGCGTGGGCGCCGAGAAGGCCACCGAGCACTGACCTCGCCCTGTGCGTGACGGGGCCCGGCCGCTCACCGGCCGGGCCCCGTCCGCGTGCTCGGTCAGCTTCCGACCGGCTCCGCGCGCAGCCGCGCCGAGTGCTTGACCAGCGTGATCAGCACCTCGCGGCTGGAGTCCCGCTTCCGCGCGTCGCACATCACGATCGGGATCGACGGGTTGAGCTGCAGCGCCAGCCGCACCTCGTCCAGCTCGAACGTCGGCGACCCCTCGAAGCAGTTCACCGCCACCACGAACGGCGTTCCGCGCCGCTCGAAGTAGTCGACCGAGGGGAAGCAGTCGGCCAGGCGGCGGGTGTCGGCCAGGATGACGGCCCCCAGGGAGCCCTCGGCCAGCTCGTCCCACACGAACCAGAAACGTTCCTGCCCGGGGGTGCCGAACAGGTACAGGACGTAGTCGGTGCCCAGGGTGATGCGCCCGAAGTCCATGGCCACCGTGGTGGTGCGCTTGGCCTCCACGGAGGTCAGGTCGTCGACGCCCACGCTGCGGTCGGTCAGCACCTCCTCGGTGCGCAACGGCCGGGTCTCGGACACGGCTCCGACCATCGTCGTCTTGCCCGCCCCGAACCCTCCGGCGATCAGGATCTTGATCGCCGTCGGGAGGCGCGGGCGCTCAGAGCGAGCGAAGACCATCGAGCACCGCCCTGTACATCTTCATGTCATGCATGTCCACCTCGGATTGCGGTTCCTGGGCAGAGACGAGTTCGCGGTCGAACAGGTCGCCGAGCAGCACGCGGATCGTGCCGGCCGGCAGGTTGAGGTGCGCGGCTATCTCGGCGACGGACTTGGGTTCACGGCAGAGCTGGAGAATGCGCAGGTGTTCGGGGTCCAGCCCGGCGTCGGGGCCCGGCGGCGGACCCACCGCCAGCGCCATGGAGATGAGGTCGAACTTGCCGTGCGCGGGCTGGGTCCGCCCGCGCGTGACGACGTAGGGCCGGATGATCTCCGGATCTATCCAGTGTTCGTCCGTGGACTCCTCCGTGGTGCTCACCGGTCGCTCCTGGCGACGGCCTCGGCGTTGCGCGCGCCGGAGGTGAGGTACTGGCCGACCCGCGCCACCAGCATCGCCATCTCGTACGCCACCAGCCCGATGTCGGCGTTCTGGGCGCACAGCACGGCCAGGCAGGCGCGTTCGCCCGCGGTCGTCACGATCAGGAACTGCGACTTCCACTCCACGACCGTCTGCCGCACCGCGCCGCCGGCGATGTGGTCCGCGACGCCCTTGGCCAGGCTCTGCAGGCCGGAGGCGACGGCCGACAGGTGCTCCCCGTCGGTGCGCTGCAGACCGGCGGACGAGGCCATGAGCAGGCCGTCGGAGGACAGCACGATGGCGTGCTCGGCCTCCTTGATCCGGCCGATCAGGTCGTCGAGCAGCCAGTTGAGGTCGGTGCCCGCGGTGGGCGTCATGTCGGGCCTCCCGTCGGGAGCCGGGCCGCGGCGGTCATGCCTCGCCTCCCGGCTGCTCTTCCATCAGCCTGGCCGCCTCGTTGCGGCCAAGACGGGTGCCTGACTGCAGGGATCCCATCATGGCGCGGATCTCCTCGGGCGAGCGCTCGTCATCGTCCTCCTCGAAGTCGGGCTGCGTCGGCGTGTCGTCCCGCAGCGCTGGCGCCAGGTTGGCCTGAGGGACTCGGAACGGCAGGCCGGACGGCGTGAACTCGGTCACAGGCTGCTGCTCCGGTTCCGCGGGCGGTTCTGGTTGGGGTGAAGGCGAGGGTGCTGGTGCCGGGAAGGGGGTGGCCACCGCGTGGAGCGGGGCGGACATGGGGGCGGGACGCGGCGGGGTCAGGGTGCGCACGTTCTCGGCGGGCCGCGCGACCGTCGCCAGCGTGGTCCCGGTGCTCGTCCGGCGCGGCAGGCTCGGCCGGGTGTCGCCCTCCGGGTGCCGCGGCGCGGGGTCGAGCTCGACGAGCTCCTGCGGCAGCAGCACCACGACCGTGGTCCCCCCGTACGGGGAGGGCTTGAGCACGACCTGGATGTCGTGCCGCCGGGCGAGCTGGCTGACCACGTAGAGCCCCAGCCGGGCGGTGCCGGAGATGCGGAACTCCGGCGGGTCGGCGATGCGCTCGTTGGCCGCGTCGAGGTCCTCGGGCTTCATGCCGAGCCCGCGGTCCTCGATCTCGATGACGTACCCGTTGGCCACGAGCTGCCCGCTGACCTGCACGTTCGTGTACGGCGGCGAGAACGACACGGCGTTCTCGATCAGCTCGGCCAGCAGGTGGATGACGTCACCGACGGCCCGGCCGACGAGCACGACCTCGCCCATCGGCATGAGCGTGACGCGGGTGTAGTCCTCGACCTCGGCCAGCGCGCCGCGCACCACGTCCACCATGGGGACGGCCCGCCGCCACGTACGGGCGGGCGACGAACCGGACAGGACGATCAGGTTCTCGGCGTTGCGCCGCATCCGGATGGCCAGGTGGTCCAGGCGGAAGAGCTCCTTCAGCTCCTCGGGGTCGGTCTCCCGGCGCTCCATCACGTCGAGGACGGTCAGCTGCCGGTGCACCAGGCCCTGGGTGCGGCGGGCGAGGCTGAGCAGGATGTCGCGGATGCTGCGGCGCAGCTCCGCCTGCTCGGCCGCGACGCTGATCGCCGTGCGCTGCACGGTGTTGAACGCCTGGCCCACCTGGCCGATCTCGTCGTCGCCGAACTCCAGCGCGGGCGCCTCCTTGGCGACGTCCACCTCCTCGCCGTGGCCGATGCGCTCGACGATGCCGGGCAGGCGCTCGTCGGACAGCTCGTGCGCGGCGTCGCGCAGCTTCTGGAGCTGGGCGAGCAGCTGCCTGGTCGTGGTGATGGACAACACGATCGAGGCGATGACGGCGATCAGGCCGAGACCACCGGCCAGGAGCAGCCGCACGATGACGCCGACGGCGACGGGGACGATCCGGTCGTACAGGCGGTCGCCGCCCGCCAGGGTGGTGGCCTGCATGCCGGCGAGCGTCCCGTCGGCCGCCACGCGCCAGCTCTCGCCGCTCATCGGCAGCGGGCCCATGCCCGGCTGGTGCTGGACGAGCTGCGCCTCCATGGCCTGCAGCCGCACGACGGACTCGCTCTTGAGCCACGCGTCGAACCCGGCCCTGTCCTCGTCGGGCAGCCTGTCCAGCGCCGCGGTCAGCGTGTAGTGGAAGATTCCCGACGTCTTGACGAACTCGGCGTGCTCGTTCTCGGTGAACGCGCCCTTGGCGAAGACACCGGACAGGAGCGCGTCCTCCCGGGCCAGGAACTCCCGCGAGCGGGACATGTCCGACAGCGTACGGCCGATCTTGGCGATCTCCTTGTCGTCGAAGGCGGCCACGGAGTCGTACATGCGGTACATCGCGTCGATGGCGTTGTTGTACTGCCGCGTCGCCTGGGACAGGTCCGCCTTGCCGCTGTCGATCGCCTTCCGTGCCGCCACGAGCTTGTCCAGCTCGACGTTGACCTCGGCGATATGTTCGAGCAGCGGCTCGTCGGCGGCGAGATCGACCACGTTGCCCTGGGCCGTGGAGGTGAACTCCGCGCGCAAAGAGTCGGTCTTGGCCCGCTGGTCGCGCATGCCCTTGTCGACGGCCCGCGAGCCCGCGCCGAGGTGGGCGACGGTCAGCCGGCGCTCACGCTGCAGCTCGACCAGCAGCGGCTCGCTCGGCTCGACGATCCTGCTGTCGACGGTCGCCGCCCAGAGCAGGTTGACGCCCTCTCTCAGCGTGACCCACGCCGCGAACGCCCACAACAGGGTGAGCGACACGATTAGCGCCGTGACTTTGGCCCGCACACTGGCATTACGGAAGCGCATGAAGCCCTCCGGAAGAAAGAACCGCTCGGTCAGCAGGCCATGTCAAGACGGAGAAAGAGGTACTCCAGGATTCCGACACTCGGGTCACCCTAGCAACGCCTGAATACTGCCTCAACACGCTAGAGCACCATAAGGCGTACTATGTCCTATTTTCACACCTGGAATTTCCTTCGGTGTGACATATTGTGACATGCTGAGCGGCGATGACCGCGGCCCGCACGATGGCTGTCGGTGAGTAAAGGTCCTTGTCATGCCACAGTGGTGGATAGTCGGATAAATTGGCCGACCGAATCAGGTACTCATAACCGCGTCGCGCGGCCCGTTCGCATCGTTCGTCCGGCTCGGGACCGGACAGCAGGAGAGCCTGCATCCCGTACGCCGTCTCCTCCGGCCGGCCCGCCCACCGGCCCCAGGATCCGTCGGCCCGCTGGGTCGACAGGATCCACTCCCGGGCCCGGCGCACGGCCTCGGCGTACCGGGGGCCGCCGAACTCGCCCAGCGCCAGCACACAGCTCAGCGTGGCGTAGTACGGCGAGGCGTGCCACCTGTCGCTCCAGCTCCCGTCCGGCCGCTGCCGCTCGGCCAGCCAGCGCGCCACCCGCTCGATCCGCGCCCGGTACGGCCGCGCCGCCGCGGGCCTGGCCCGCGCGTACTGGCCCAGCGCGTCGAGCACGTGAGCGTTGACGCTGACGGAGGAGCCGTCCTCGCCCTGCCAGGTGCAGAAGTGCGCGCCGGCGTCGAAGGCCGCCAGCGACGAGGGCTCGTGCGGCACCCCGAGCAGGGCCAGGGCGTAGAGCGCGACGCTGGTGGTGTCCGCGTCGGCGGGCAGGCCGGCTCCCGCGGGGGTGCCCTCGGGCCCGATGGCGGCCCTCAGGTCGGCGGCCATCTCCGGCGGCACGTCCACCGGCACGCCCGCCCTGAGCAGCCAGCTCAGCACCCAGGCCCGTTCGAAGACGGTGATCGGCAGGCCCACGGGCACCGGGCCGCCGTACCGGAGGGCGACGGCCTCCAGGTGGTGCCTGGCCGGCCCCGCGCCCTCCGCCTCGGGCCGGGCGGACAGCCAGGCGGCCGTCGCGGCCGGCGAGGCGCCGACGGTGCCGATGGGCGTGGGCCGCACCCCGCCCGTCGCGCCCACGACCTCCAGCACGTGCTGGACCTTCTGCGGCGGCTCGCCGCCCGACTCCAGCAGCCGCCTGATCCGGCCGAGCCGCGTGGTGTCCATGCCGGGCGGCAGGGGCAGGGGCGGCCCGTCCACGTGCTCGTTCACGAGCCGGACGAGGGCCGGGACGATCAGCTCGATGGCCGGCGTGTCCGGCAGGTCCGACGCCTCGGCCAGCATCGGACGCAACGCCTCCAGCCCCGCCTTGACCGCCGGGAGCAGCGCGCGGGGGTCGCCCTCGCCGCGCGCGACCGAGCTGAGCAGGGCCTCCGTGGCGCTCAGCGTGGGCACCAGCGCGTAGCCGTCGGGAGGGCCCCACGCGCCGTCGCCGCGCTGCCCGGCCAGCAGGTACGCCACCCGCTCGCGGTGCCCGGCCAGGTCGGGGACGAGCGAGACCAGGCGCCCGGTCTCGTAGACCGACGGCGACACCTGGCCCCACGGCTGCGCCATCAGCTCGCCCACCAGGAGGCCGGCCTGTTCGGAGAGGTTCACGTCGTCGCCCAGAAGTCGGACAGGCCGTAGAAGCCGGCGCTGTAGTCAAGCTGCCATGTCAGGTACGAGGCCGGGCGCGGATGGGCGTCGCGCAGGGGGCCGATCAGCGCGTGCGCCTCGCGGGCCAGCGCGGCCATCCGCCCGGTCACCTCGTCGTGGGTCATGCCGAGGGTGAAGGCGTTGAGGTCGCCGTACGCCTTCTCCCGGTGGTGCGTGGCCAGGTCGTTGAGCAGGCGCAGGTACCGTTGCACCGCCTCTCCGGCCGGGCGCAGGAGCTCCAGGGAGTCGGGCACGCCCACCTGCCCGGTCGCGATCCAGTGGGAGACGGCCACGAAGTACGCGCCGCAACTGCCGGCGTTCGCCAGGTACTCCTCGACGGCGGGCGGCCGGTCGGCGCGGCTCCACTCCCATTCGCGGGCCATGGCGGTGAGCATGCGGCCGAGTTGGTCGCGCCAGGCGGCTTCGAGCTCCGGCGTGGTGCCCAGCGTCGCCCGCAGGTCGGCGGCGAAGGCCCCGGCGGGGGCGGCGGGGGCCGGCGACAGGCAGTCGGCGACCAGCGCGGCGACCTCCTCGCGCGTACCGGCCTCGTGGTCGATCAGCCGGTCGGCGGCGAACACCAGCAGCGAGGCCCGGTTGATCGCCCGCAGTTCCGCGGCCGTCGCCCAGGGCGAGCCGAACGCGCTCGCCAGCCCGAGGGAGGTGTAGAGCCCGGCGTCGAACGCGGCGGCCGGGAACAGGTCGCCGAAGCGCGCGGCGTGCCGGGCCAGCTCCCGGCCGCCGGACACGGCCAGCGCGCAGGCGCGGCCGGTGTCGAAGGCGTTCACCGCCGTGCCTCCAGCGTCATGGTCAGGCCGCGCGGCGGGCGCAGCGAGGAGGCCAGGCGCGGGACGGGCGGCCGGTCCAGGTGCACGTGGGGGCGGTACCTGCGCAGGATGCCGGCGATGAGCAGCGGCGCCTCCATCGCGAACAGGTGTTGCCCCAGGCACACGTGCGGCCCGGCGGCGAAGGGCCAGTAGGCGTAGCGGTGGCGCGGCGCGGCGCCGTCCGGCGCGAAGCGCTCGGGGTCGAACGTGGTGGGACGGTCCCAGAACTCGGCCAGCCGGTGCGTCAGGTACGGGCTGAGGATCACCGTGGAACCCGCCTCGACGGTGACCCCGCCGATCACGTCGGTCGCGATCGCCGTGCGGGGCAGGATCCAGCCCGAGGGGTAGAGCCGCATCAGCTCGCTGACGAACATCTTCAGGTACGGCATGCGCGGCAGGTGGCCGATGCCGACGGGGTCGTCCCCGACGACGCGGTCCACCTCGTCGTACACCTTGGCGGCGATCTCCGGGTGGGCCTGGAGCACCGGCCAGACCCAGGACAGCGCGGTGGTCGAGGTCTCGGTCGAGGCGCCGTGCATGGCGACGAGGTCGTCCCGGATCCGGCGGTCCACGTCGGCGCCGCCGTCCTGCGTCCGGGCCCTGACCAGGCGCGAGACGACGTCGTCGCCTTCCTGCCGCTGGGCGCGGGCCTCGGCGATGCGGGGGTAGACGACCTCGTCGATGGCCTTGATCGCCTGCCTGAACGCCCGGTCGCCGGGCATCGGGACCTGTTCCGGAACGAACGGCAGCACCAGGCGCAGCGCCTTGGCGGTGACGGCGACGTCGTAGGCGGGCACCAGCCGGTTGATGTCCTCCAGCGAGATCTTCGCCCCGAAGAAGAGCCGCACGATCACCGGGTGCACGATGGCCGACATGCCCTTGGCCACGTCGAACGGCTGCCCGGGGACGATGGTCGTGTCGATCAGCTCGTCCATGATCCGTGCCATGTTCTCGGCCATGGCGTTGACGTGCCGGGCGGTGAACAGCGGCTGGAGGATGCGGCGGCTCTCGGCCCAGTTCTCGCCGTCGGACAGGATCCCCTTGCCGAGCAGCGGCGCCAGCGGATCCCAGAACATGCCCTCGCGCAGGTAGTTGGCCTGGTTGGTGGTGAGCACCCGCTCGACGTGGTCGGGGTGGGTGACGAGGTAGGGGCGGAAGGGGCCCATGTTCAGGCGTACGACCCGGCCGCCGGCCTCGGCGCCGGCCGCTTCGAGCGCGTGGACCGGTACCCGGTGTCTGGTGAGCCTGGTGAGGAAAGGGATAGTCCTGGTGGCAGTGGCAGTATCCGCCACGAGTGTGTCTCCCTTGCGCCCGTCTTACATAACGGACATTTGATGACGAACGTAAAAACCTAGGCTGGAGTATCACATGAGCGTGCATGTAGATTCAAGATCGAACATTGGCAGGAGCATCTCGTGAACCTCAGCCACCCCGGCGCCCGGTTGTCGGACGCCGACGTGATCGCCCGCTGTCGTCGCCTGGTGGAGCCCGCCATGCGAGCCGCGGTCGAGGGTCTGCATCCCTGGGGGGCCGCCATGGTCTCCTACAGCCTGGGCTGGTCGGACGCCACCGGACGGCCGGACGAGGGGACCGGCGGCAAGAGCGTGCGCCCGGCCCTGGCCATCCTCAGCGCCGAGGCCGTCGGCGGCACCGCCGAACAGGCGCTGCCGGGAGCCGTCGCGATCGAGCTCGTGCACGCCTTCTCGCTGGTGCACGACGACATCATCGACCAGGACGAGCAGCGCAGGCACCGGGACGCCCTGTGGAAGGCGTACGGGGTGGGGCCCGCCCTGCTGGCCGGGGACGCGCTGCTGGCCCTGGCCGTCGCCCGGCTCGCCGACCGCCCCGAGGCGATGCGCCACCTGTCGGCGGCCCTCGTCGAGCTGGTCCAGGGCCAGACCGCCGACATGGCTTTCGAGAGCAGGCCGTGGAGCGGGCCGGAGGAGGTGAGCGTGGCCGAGTACACGCAGATGGCGGCGGGCAAGACCGGGTCCCTGCTGGGGGCGGCCACGGCCGCGGGGGTCGCGCTCGGCGGCCGGCCGGATCTGTCCGAGCGCATGTGGCGCATGGGGGTGGAGCTCGGCGTGGCCTTCCAGATCGCCGACGACATGCTGGGGATCTGGGGGGATCCGCAGGTCACCGGGAAACCCGTGCACGGCGACCTGCGGCTGCGGAAGAAGACCGTGCCGGTGCTCGCCGCGCTGGGATCGGGCGAGCCCGCGGCCGGCCGCCTGGCCGACGCGCTGGCCTCGGGCGAGACCGACGACGCGACCCTGACCCTGGCCGCCTGCCTGATCGAGGAGGCGGGCGGCCGGACGATCGCGGACCGCCTGGCCGCCCGGCACCTGAAGGCGGCGCTGGACGTGCTGGACGAGTGCCTCCCCGACGCCGTCGAGCTCAGGGAGCTGTGCGTCTCGCTGGCCGGCCGCGCCCGCTGACCCCGCCGGTTGCCGCTGCCCGTGAGGGCCGGCACCGGCCGATCAGGGGCGGGAGGCCTCGTCGAGGAGGGCCAGCTCCTCCTCGCTCAGCTCCAGCTCCGCCGCCGCCAGCAGCGGCTTCAGCTGGCGGGGGTCGCGCGCGCTGGCGATCGGCGCGGTGACCGTGGGCTGGGCGGCCAGCCAGGCCAGCGCCACGGAGGCGGGCTCGGCGCCGCGCTCGGCCGCCACCTTCAGCAGCCCTTCGAGCGCCCTGCGCCCGTGCTCGGTGTCCAGGTACTCGGCCGCCTTCCCGGCCCGCGGGCTGTCGACCGTGACGCCCGGCTGGTACTTGCCGGTCAGGAACCCGCGGGCCAGCCCGAAGTACGGCGTGCTCGACAGGCCGGCCGAGGCCACCACGTCCCGCAGCTCGCCCTCGTACCCCCGGTCGACCAGGTTGTACGGCTGCTGGAGCGCGACGTACGCGGCCAGCCCCTCCTCCCGGGAGATCCGCAGGGCCTCCGCCAGCCGGGCCGGCCCGTAGTTGGACGCGCCGATCTGGCGCACCTTGCCCTCCTTGACCAGGGCGTCGAAGGCGGCCAGCGACTCCACCAGGGGCGTGTCGCGGTCGTCCACGTGCGCCCAGTACAGGTCGATGTAGTCGGTGCGCAGGCGGCGCAGCGAGTCCTCGACGGCCGTCCGGATGGTGGCCGGGGCCAGCCCTTCGAGCCCCTCCAGCATGCCGACCTTGGTGGCCACGACCACCGAGTCCCGGTTGCCGCGGTCGGCCATCCACTCGCCGATGATCAGCTCGGACGTGGACTCGCCGGTCACCCAGTGGGGGTAGACGTCGGCCGTGTCGATGAAGTTGCCGCCGCCCTCGACGTAGGCGTCGAGGATCGCGAACGAGGTCTCCTTGTCCGCGGTCCAGCCGAAGACGTTGGTGCCGAGCGATATCGGGAAAACGGACAGGTCCGTCGTGCCTATTGATCTCATACGGCCATTATCCGTGCCCCCCGCGAACAGGCACGGACGGCGCCCCGGTCACGTCCGTGCTGGTGGGAGACGTGCGGTCAGTGCTCCACGGAGGCCAGGTCGAGGGCGCGCGGGGTGAGCAGCCAGACCACCAGCGCGCCGGCCAGCATCAGCGCCGCCCCCGCCCCCGAGGTCAGCGCCAGCGAGTCGGTGAAGGCCGCCCTGGCCGTCTCCACCAGCCGCGCCCCCTGCGCCCCGAGCTCGGCGGCCACGTCGAGCGCGCCGCCCAGCGACTCGCGCGCCGCGCCCGCGCCGGGGCCCGCGTAGTCCAGCCCGTTGCGGTAGACCGCGGCGGCCACGCTGCCCAGCACCGCCACGCCGAGCGCCGCGCCCACCTCGTAGCTGGTCTCCTCGATGGCCGCCGCGCTGCCCGACTTCTCCGGCGGCGAACCGGCCATGATCACCGCCGAGGCGATGGCCAGCGCGCCGTTGCCCGCGCCGATCAGCGCCAGCGCGACGGCGACCGGCCAGTAGCCCAGCGGCTCCGGCGCCAGGCACACCAGCAGGAACCCCAGCCCCGTCACCGCGAGCCCGCCCGCCAGCACCGTCCGGGCGCCGACGCGTTCGGCCAGGACCGGCGCGAGCGGCGAGGCGATCAGCGCGGCCAGCGCGGCCGGCAGCAGCCGCACCCCCGTCTCCAGCGGCGCGTACCCCTGGACGAGCTGCATCCACTGCGCGAGCAGCAGCAGCACGGCGGCCATCGCGATCGACGTGGTCAGCGCCGTCACCACGCCCGCCGAGAACGGCGCGCTGCGGAACAGCCTGATCTCCAGCAGCGGATCGGGACGGCGCGCGCACCGCACCACGAACCAGCCCAGCGCGACCGCCGCGACGACCGTGGCGGCCAGGGCGGCGGGCGAGGTCAGGCCGTCCTTGCCGAACGTCTTGACCGCGTACAGCAGCGCGGCCATGCCCGCCATCGACAGGACGGTCGCCGGCGCGTCCCACCGGCCCGGCCTGGGGTTGCGCGTCTCGGGCAGCAGGAGCAGCCCGGCGACGACGGCCGCCGCCATGACGGGCACGTTCACCAGGAACGCCGACTGCCAGGAGAAGTGCTCCAGCAGGAACCCGCCCAGGATCGGGCCGAGCGCCGCGCCCATCGCCGCCATCGCCGACCAGACGCCGAGCGCCCTGGCCCGTTCGCCCGGGTCGGTGAACAGGTTCCGGATCATCGACAGCGTGGACGGCATGATCATCGCGCCGCCCACGCCGAGCAGCGCCCGTACGGCGATCACCTCGGCGGCCGAGTCGGCCAGCAGCACCGCCGTCGAAGCCATCCCGAACACGGTGAACCCGGCCAGCAGCATGCGCTTGCGCCCCCACCGGTCGCCGAGCGCGCTCGCCGTGACCAGCAGCCCGGACAGCACCAGCGAGTACGCGTCGACCATCCACAGCAGCTCGACCGAGGTCGGCCGCAGGTCCTCGGTGATCGCGGGCAGGGCGACGTTCAGCACGGTCATGTCCATGACCACGAGCAGCACGCTGGCCGACAGCACGGCCAGGCCCGCCCACCGCCGGCGCGCCGACAGGCCGGTGACCGTCATCACGACCACCCCCCGGCGCCCGCGCCGGTCAGGAACGTCTCCCGCAGCAGCCTGGCGACGTCCCGGCGGGCGACGTCGCCGCGTCGCAGGCTCTCCCGGACGGCCACCAGCAGGCCGTAGACCGTGTTGCTGATCCAGCGGGGCGGCAGGTCGGCACGCAGCAGGCCGGCCCGCTGGGCGGCGGCGAAGAGCGCGATCTCGCGCTCCTCCAGCTCATCGGCGCGGCGCAGCAGCTCCGGGTGCACGGCCATCGCGTAGTCGGTGAGGCCGAATCCGTACTCGTCGGCCACTTCGATCCACCCCTCCAGCAGGATCTCCAGGGACTCGCGGAGCACGCCCGGGTCGTCGGAGGCGGCGGCGGCCGGCACGTCCGCGCGTGCCTGGAGGTCGTGCCACCGGTCGTGCGCGCGGTGGCCGAGCGCCGTCATCAGCTCCTCCCGGCTGCTGAACTGCCGGTGGAGCGTGGCCCTGCTGATGCCCACCGCCTCGGCGAGCTGGGCCATCGAGGCGGCCGGATGCTCGTTGAGGTGCTGGATCGCCGCGGTCATGATCTGCTCCCGGCTCACCACCATGAGACAACTCCGTCAAATATGAGACATTTACGTCTCAATCCTACACGGGGGCGGGAGGGCAGCAGGCTCTCGCCCCGGCGGGATGGCGATGAAGCCGCAGGTGGCGTTAGGGTGCGAGCTGTGTCGATCGGTGACGCGCGCACGCGCATCCTGGACGCGGCCGAGGAACTGTTCGCGGGCAGCGGCTACGAGGCCACTCCGACCGCGGTGATCGCCAGGCTCGCGAGAGTCCCCAAAGGGCTGATCTTCCACTACTTCCCGCGGAAGATCGACGTACTCGTCGCCCTCGTCGACGAGCGCACCCTGGTCGAGGAGGGCCGGGAGGTCGACGCCGTGCCCGGCGACCCGGCCGGCACGCTGGCCCGGCTGGCGCGCGGGCTGCCGCTGCGGGCCTCACCGGCGATGCGGCGCATCCTGTTCCGCGAGGCCGACACGCACGGCTCGGTCAAGGAGCGGCTCGGCCGGCTCAACGGCGAGCTGATCAGCAGGGCCAGGTTCGCGCTGGAGCTGGCGCTGCCCGGCACGCGCGGCGACGCGGCCCGCCTGGAGGTGGCCGCGGCGACGTTCGCCGCCGTGCTGCTCTACCAGGAGAACCTCTGCCAGCTAACCGGTCACCAGATCGACCCCGACGCCGTCGCCGAACTCATCGCCCACGCCCTCGGCTAGCAGCTCGTCGAGGGCGTCGCGCAGGTGGCCGAGCAGGCCCCACACGTCGTCCATACGCTCGGGGCAGGCCACGATGCCGAAGTCGAGCATGCCGTCGTAGGAGAAGCAGGTGATGTTCACGCCACCGGACAGGTCGGTCAGCACCGACAGCGGGTAGTAGGCCAGCACCCGGCCGCCGCACATGTAGAGCGGGAACTGCGGGCCCGGCACGTTGCTGATGATCAGGTTGATCGGCGGGAACGCCGTCCCGGCCAGCCGGAAGATCGCCGGGGTGGCCAGGCTGGTGACCGGCGCGGGCAGCAGCGAGCACAGCTCGCCGAGCCAGCTCGCCGGCGCGACGGCGAAGCGCCGCTTGGCCCTGCTCATGGTCTCGCCGACCGCCCGCAGCCGTTCCCCGGCGTCGGGGACGTTCGTCGGCATCGGCGCCACCATGGCCGAGATCTGGTTCCCGACCACGTCCGTGGCCCCGCCCGTACGCACCGACACGGGCACGGCCACCACCAGCGGCTCGGCGGGCAGCGCGTCCCGTTCGTCCAGCCACGACCGCAGCGCCGAGGCGCACAGCGCCATCACCACGTCGTTGACGCTGATGCCGTTGGCCTTGGCGACCTTCTTGACCTCCTTCAGCGGCACCGACCCGAACGACAGCTCCCGCCGCGCGCTGATCGGCCCGTTGAACGGCGTGCGCGGCGCGGTCAGCCCCGGCAGCTCGGGGCGCTGCTTCTGGTCGCCGGTCACCAGCCGGGCGGCCCTGGCGATCGCCTGCGCGCCGGGCAGCGCGCCGGCCAGCGGGATCGCGTCGAGGTCGCCCGCGGCCCTGACCACCGAGCGGGCGGCGCGCATCGGATGGGTGAGCGAGCGCACGGCGGCCCCGGCCAGCATCTCCACCAGGCCCGGCGGGTCCTGACGCGGCGGCGCCGGGCGCGGCCCGCGCTCCCGCACGCCCTCCGGGCTCAGGTCGAGCAGGGTCGCCAGGGTCTCCGCGCCCGACACGCCGTCGATGGCCGCGTGGTGCACCTTCGTGTAGACCGCGACCCGGCCGCCCGCCAGCCCCTTGATCAGGTGCATCTCCCACAGCGGACGCGACCGGTCGAGCCGGCGCTCGTGGATCGCGGCCACCGCCTCGGCCAGCGCGGCGTCGTCGCCGGGCGCCGGCAGCGTCGTCTCGAACAGGTGGTCGGCCAGGTCGAAGTCCGGGTCGGCGCACCAGTAGGGACGGTCGAGCCCGAACGGCACCTCGACCAGGCGCAGGCTGAGCGCGGGGGAGAGGTGGACGCGGTCCAGCAGCAGCTCGGCCAGCGCGTCCCGGTCCACCGCGCCGCCGGCCGGGTCGAGGACCGCCAGCCCGGCGACGTGCGCCGCGGTGGTCTCGGACTCGACATGGAGGAACTGGGCGTCCAACGGGGTCAGCTGGCGCATCTGCTCTCCCTTCTCCGTTGCGTTCTTCGACGGATGCTTCGATGACTGCTTCGTCTTGTGCGAAAGCCTCGCACGGTGTCATTTCCGTAACGTTTCCGCGAGAGTCTTTCAGATGAAATGCACACCTCCGAACCACTTCCTGATGAACGGCCAGCTCAGCCGCGTTCGTGACACTTATCTATCCGTTGACCACCTGCACCGGATGCCGCACGACCGCGTCGAAGGAGTAGCCGAAGGGGTGCTTGGGCGTGCGCAGCGGCTGGGTGGCGCCGGTCTCGTCGGTGGCCCTGGCCATCAGCACGGCGGGCCCGGTGTGCTTCGGCGCCCACTGGACGTGCCACGGCAACCACGCGCCGACCAGGTGCGGGCCGTGATGCTCGGCCGGGTGCCAGGACTGCCCGCCGTCGAAGCTGACCTCGACCGCGACGATCCGCCCCCGCCCCGACCACGACCGGCCGCGCAGCACGTGCGGCCCCGGACGGCCGCGCCAGGCGTGCGGGCCGCGGATCGGCAGCCGGGCGTCCCAGGGCAGCTCGAAGGCGCTCTTCACCGGCTGCGCCGCGACGTCCCGGTAGAAGACGGTGTTCCACGGCGTGAACAGCTTGCTGGTCGAGACCTCGATGTCGCCCAGCCACTTGATGGAGGCGATCCCCACCCATCCCGGCACCACCAGCCGCACCGGGAACCCGTGGTCGGGCGGCAGCGGGCGGCCGTTCATCTCGTACGCCACGAGCACGTCGCGCACCGCCTTGGCGACGGGCAGCGGGCGGCGGACGTGGCCGTGGTCCTCGAAGGGCGCGTCGAGGCCGGTGGGCAGCACGTCCACGGCCTCGGGACGCAGGCCGGCCTTGGCGAGCAGGTCGCGCAGCGGCACGCCGCGCCACCTCGCCACGCCGACGGCCCCGAGGCCCCACTGCGTGCCGGGCGCGGGGTCGCCCTGCTGGGTGCCGTAGAACGCGCGGCCGTTGCCGGCGCACTCGATGGCCACGTCGTGGGTGCGCGAGGGCATCGACAGCAGCTCGTCGTAGGTGAAGGCGCGCGGCCCGCGCAGCCCGGCGCCGTGCAGGTGGAGCTGCCAGCCGGCGGCGTCGATCAGCGGGGTGGAGGTGTGGTTCCTGACGAAGAAGCGGTCGTTCGGCGTGTGGTAGCCGACCCCGGACATCGCCTCCCACCGCATCTCCGCGTTCCCGTCGTGGACCCGGAACAGGTGGTCGGGCAGCGGTTTGACGATCGTCGCCGCGACTTGCTTCATGGGAGCCACCTCTCGCAAGACGTATTTCCTACCTGGAAACCATTTAATCTCCTCGCGCTGTCTCCGCGTGCGCGTGCTTGCCGAATGCTGTCCCGATCCTGGGACCGTTCCAGCCGTACGAAGACCTACCCAGCGGCACGGGTGCGGCAACCGTGCCTTTCGAGGTGGTTCGTCAGCGCGTCCGGACGAGGGCGGAGAAGGGCTCGCCGGCGTTGAGCCTGGTCACCAGGCCGAGCAGCCCGGCGCGGCCGCCGTTCTCGCCCAGCCAGCGGCTCACCTGGCAGGCCGACCTGGCGTACGTGGCCGGGTCGGCGCTCGCCGTGCGCAGCCACTCCTCCAGCGTCACCGGCAGCGGCCCGGACGGCGCCACCAGGCAGCGGTCCGGCGCGGACTCCGGGGCCAGGTAGCGCGGGTCGCCCGAGACCACCACCGCCAGCCCCTCGTCGAACCACTGCGGCACCTCGGCGGAGGAGGCGAGCCTGGCGTGCAGTTCGACGTGGGACATCTCGTGGGAGGCGATCACCGGGTCGAGGCCGCGCGGCGAGAGCATGATCGACCGGTTGAGCACCGCGACGCCG
Organism: Nonomuraea sp. NPDC049655; assembly: GCF_044465465.1. Taxonomy (NCBI): domain Bacteria; kingdom Bacillati; phylum Actinomycetota; class Actinomycetes; order Streptosporangiales; family Streptosporangiaceae; genus Nonomuraea; species Nonomuraea sp. NPDC049655. The sequence goes on along the minus strand of NZ_JBITLS010000010.1, from coordinate 332,797 downwards.
CGCTCCTGGCCGCCGCCGATGCGCCGGTAGCACGCCTCGGTCAGGCAGACCAGGAGGCCGGGGGAGCTGCGGCGGCCGCCGTAGAAGGCGGTGACCCGGCGGGCGGCCTGGTCGGCCACCTCGCCGACGCGCTCACGCTGGGCGGGGGTGAGGCCGTCCTCGACGTGCACCCCCGGGCTCAGCTCGGTCAGGCCGTAGCAGCCGGGGCAGGTGGTGGCGGCGAGCGAGGGATAGGCCAGGGCGACCCCGCCGACTGCGGCGACCACCAGCCCGGCCAGCGCGACAACGACGACCTTCCACACTCGCCGCCCCCGGCGCCCCGTCCTGAGGCGCGGCGCGGACGCCCCGGCAGGACCGCCCGGCGCCCCGACGGCGGGACCTTTGCTGGAACCGCCGGCGGCGGGACCTTTGCTGGAATCAGGCGCGGCGGCGGGAGGGTTGGCCGGATCGCGGGGTGGCCCGGCGGCGGAGTCGGCGGGCCGGGGCGCGGAGGCCGGGTCCGGGGCTGCGGGGCGCGGGGGCTGGTTGTCCTCCATCGCCGTCCAAGCTAGCGAAGCAGAAGGATCTACGCGCACACCCGCCGACGGCCGGGCGCTGTCCCGCCACCAGCCGGACCCCGTCCCCTTCCGCCGGACGGGTGCCGCGCAGGCTGCCGGACTGGCTTCCTGGCGCACCGGCCGCAGGAGGACTCCTGTGCGCGTCATCTGCCGAGACGACCGTGCGCGCGCCATCTGTCGGCGGGGCCACGTGCACACTTCCTGAGGAACCCCGCATACGCCGCACGCCGGATTGTCAGTACACGGACCTACGCTCTTCCCCATGCCGATATCCGCCATCGCCGTATCCCTGTCCTATGCCGAAGCCGATGCCCGTCTGGGCGGCGCGTTGTCCGCCGTGTTCGAGGGTGCGGGAGCGTCGCCCGGCTACGACGAGGTGCTGTTCTTCGACGGCGACCTCACCCTCGACGGGGATTTCCTGGACGCCGTCAACGAACTGCGCGGCGGCGACCCCGGGGGCGACGTCGAGTTGATCGTGGTCACCGGCGACCTGAAGGTCAACGGCCCGATCGCGCTCTATGAGGACCGGCCCGGCCTGTACGTCGGCGGTCACACCGAGGCCGAGACCCTGGAGGGCGGCGAAGCGGAGATCTACATCCACGACGGCGCCTTCACCCACCTGGTCTACGGCTGGTACAACCACGGCTCTTTGCGGACCGGGATCGTCGACACCCCTTGGGTGATCGACTACGACCACGCCATGGACGTGTACGCCCCCGGCGGGCGCTGGGTGAACAATTACGACGACGATGACGACGACGCCGACTTCGCCGTCGGGGACGGCATCGTCGAGGCGTTCGTGCCCGAGGTCGTCGACGCGGAGGACCGCTGCCTGAACGTCGACGAGTTCCTGGACCGGCTGCGGGCCGGGCTGCCGGTCCTGCGGCCCGGGGTCCGGGGCCCGGACGGCGGCCGAGTCGGCGAGTGACGGCGTCGTCCGGGCGCGCCTGGCCGAATGAAGCCATCCAGGTACGGCGGCTGGTCAGGGGAGGGGCTGCACACGCCGTCCGCGGGCGGAGCCGTGCGCGTGCCGTCCGTCGGAGGGGGCGGCGCGTGCCGCTCGGCCGGACGCCGGGTGTGTGCGCCGGCCCGCACTCCAAGGAGCGGCGCCGCTCCAAGGCTACGGCAAATGTCCCCTTTTGGGGTGTTAAGTCCGGATTTGAGAGCAGGAATTCTGGTGGACGCCCGCTCCTGGAGCAGGGCCGCGACCATCCGCGGCGGATGCCCCCGTCGAGGCTCGGGTGCGGCCCGCGCTGGGTGCGGGCCGCACCCGACCGGCACCCCGAGGCGGGACGCGCCGACCCGCATGCCGACACGGGCGACCCCCTGCACCTCGACGCGTACCGCACGCCAACGCGGACGGCGGCCCCCGACGCGGGGCCGCGCACCGGTATCGGCCGCGCCCGCGCCACACCAACGAGGGCCGCACACAACGCCTGCTCAGCACGCCAACGCGGGCCGTGCCCGTCCCTCGAACCCTGATCCGGGCCCGCGCCCGACCCCACCCCGGTGTGGGATGGGGCGGTGGGTCAGCGGCCCAGGAAGGCGAGGAGGCGGTCGAGGGGCCAGGTGTTGATGACGTCGTCGCTCGTCAGCCAGGCCCGCTGCGCGATCCCGACCCCGAACCGCTGGTGGGCCAGGTGGGGGATCGCGTGCGAGTCGCTGTCGATGGAGAACTTCACCCCGTGGTGCTTGGCCAGCCGCACCAGGTCGGCCGGCAGGTCGGAGCGGTCGGGGTAGGAGTCGATCTCCATCGCGGTGCCCGTACGGGCGGCCGCCCGGAAGACGGCGTCCCAGTCGGCGTCGACCGGCGGCCGCTTGCCGATCTTCCGGGTGGTCGGATGGCCGATGATGTCGACGTACGGGTTCTCGCAGGCGGTGATGAACCGGCGGGTCATCTCCTCCCGCGACATGCCGAAGTGCGAGTGGACGGAGGCCACGCACACGTCGAACTCGCGCAGCACCTCGCCCGGCCAGTCGACCGACCCGTCGGGCGCGATGTTGAGCTCCGACCCGTGCAGGATGCGCATGTGCGGATACTTCTTCTGCAGCTCCGCCACCCGCCCGCGCTGCTCCAGCGCCTTGTCCAGGGTCATGCGCTGCATGGCCAGGTCGGGCGCGTGGTCGGTGACCGCGTAGTAGGAGTAGCCGCGCGCGGCGCCGGCGGCCACCATGTCCTCCAGGGAGGCGATGCCGTCGGTGAGGTCGGTGTGGGTGTGCAGGTCGCCCTTGAGGTCGGCCAGCTCCACCGGCACCGGCAGCTCGCCGCGCAGCGCCGCCTTGACCTCGCCGCCGTCCTCCCGCATGGGCGGCGGCACGAACTGCATGCCGAGCGCCTCGTAGATGTCCTCCTCGGACTCCGCGGCGATCACCCGCTCGCCCTCGAACAGCCCGTACTCGGACAGCTTCCAGCCCTTCTTCACCGCCATCTCCCGGATGGCCACGTTGTGCTCCTTGGAGCCGGTGAAGTACTGCATCGCCGCGCCCCACGACCCGGCCGGGATCAGGCGCAGGTCGACCTGGACGCCGGAGGTCGTGCGGATCGAGGTCTTCTTCTCGCCCGCGGCGATCACGTCGGCGACGTAGGGCTGCGCGCGGAAGTCGGCCATGATCGACTCGGGTGCCACCGCCAGGATGTCGATGTCGCCGATCGTGTCCTTCATCCGCCGCAGCGACCCCGCGTACGCCACCCGCTCGGTCTTGAGCGAGCCGATGACCTGCTCGGCCAGCGCCATGGCGACGCCGATGTGCACCCGGCGGCCCGACTGCTCAAGCTGCTCGATGCCCTTGAGCAGGTTGGCCAGCGTCTTGGGGCCGAGGCCCTTGACGCCGTCGAGCCGGCCGGAGGTGATGGCCTCGCCCAGCGCCACCGTGGAGTCGATGCCGTAGTCCTCGAACAGCATGATGGCCGTCTTGGGGCCGAGCGTGGGCACCCGGGTGAGCCGCCGCACGCCCTCCGGCACGCGGCCCCGCAGGTCGTCGAGCTGCCGGAAGCTGCCGCGCTGGAGGAACTCCTCCATCTTCTTGGCGATGGCCTCCCCGACGCCGGGGACGCCGCGCACGTCGACCTCCGAGATGTCCTCGGGGAACCCGGCGATCGCCTTGGCCGCCTTCTGGTAGCTCCGCACCCGGAAGGCGTCGCCGCCGCTCAGCGCGAACAGCTCCGCGTATTCCTGCAGCGCCGCCGCCGCCTCCTCATTAGCCCGCATGCCCCTACCTTAGGATCTCCGACCGACAATCCCGGTGCTCAGAACTTGACCTCCCGCGGCCGGTACGGCTCGGCCAGGAACGCCAGCTCCTTGTCCGACAGCTCCACCCCGACGGCCGCCACGGCGTCGTCCACGTGCCCGTCCTTGGTGGCCCCGACGATCGGCGCGGTGACGCCCGGCTGGTGCAGCAGCCAGGCCAGGGCGATCTGGGCCGGCGGCAGCTCCCGCTCGGCGGCGAGCTGGGCGACCCGGTCGAGGATGCGCCGGTCGTTGTCGGGGTCGTACAGGAAGTCGATGCGCGCGTCGGAGCCGGTCCTGGCGGTCGCGGAGGCCGCCGGGCCGGCCGCGCCCGCCCTGGCCAGCACGCCGCGCGCGAGCGGGCTCCACGGGATCACGCCCACGCCCTGGTCGGCGCAGAGGGGCAGCATCTCCCGCTCCTCCTCGCGGTAGAGCAGGTTGTAGTGGTTCTGCATCGAGACGAACCGCGTCCAGCCGTTGGCCTCGGCGACGTGCTGGGCCTTGGCGAACTGCCAGGCCCACATCGTGGACGCGCCGATGTAGCGGGCCCGCCCCGACCTGACCACCTCGTGCAGCGCCTCCATGGTCTCCTCGATGGGCGTCTCGTCGTCCCACCGGTGGATCTGGTACAGGTCCACGTAGTCGGTGCCGAGCCGGGCGAGCGAGGCGTCGACGGCCGCGAGGATGTGCTTGCGCGACAGCCCGCCGTCGTTGGCGCCCCTGCCCATCGGGAAGTAGACCTTGGTGGCCAGCACGTAGTCCTCGCGGCGGGGGAAGATCCGGCGCAGCACGGCCCCGGTGACGACCTCGCTCTGGCCGCGGCTGTAGATGTCGGCGGTGTCGAAGAACGTCACGCCCGCGTCGGCGGCCCGCCGGATGATCGGCTCGGCCTGTTCCTCCGGCAATGCCCATTCCTGGCGCGCCGGATCGCCGTAGCTCATCATCCCCAAACAGATGCGAGAAACTTTCATACCCGTGGTGCCAAGTCGCATGTATTCCATACCGACACCCTATGACTGATATGAACTGCCTAACCCCTTGTGGGGTGGGAAGTCAGCGTGTCCGGAAGCGGCCTCGGTCTTTACACAAGGTGGCCGTGTCAGGTCGATTAGAGGAACGAGGGAGCGGTGAGCGCACTCGCCACGCGTACTGTCCCGTCACGTCAACCGCACACCGGGGGTGAGGTGGACGCCACACGCCGTGGCCCGGCGCCTCGATTACGTTCCAAGGCGCACGTCCTGACGTCGCCCGGCTGGGCCGGCGGGCTCGGCCTGGTGGCCGGCGGCGTCGGGCTGGTGATCCCGGTGCAGGCCGGGCTGGCCGGGTCGGGGCTGGTGGTCGAGGGGTCGGTGGCGCTGGCCGTCCTGCTCACGCTGCACGGCAGGTTCGTCCTGGAGGAGCCCGTGCGGCGGGCCGGCTCGTGGTGGCTGGTGGCCGTCCAGGCGTGGCTGACGTACGTGCCGCTCGGGGTGCTCGGGCCGGCCTGGACGCCGGTGTGCGGGCTGCTGGCCGGCGCGCTGCTCGTGGTCGCGTCCCGGATCAGGTCGCTCGTGCTGGTGGCGCTGGCGCTGTCGTGCGGGCCGGTGCTGCTGGCCGCGCCGGGCTCGTGGCAGGTCGAGCCGGTGTGGGCGCTGGTCACCCCCTTGATCGGCGTCGTGGAGTTCGCGCTGCTGAGTCTGCTGGCCCGGGTGCGCCGGCTGTCCGGGGCCCGTACCGACGTCATGCGCCAGGCCGTGACGCTGGAGCGCCGCCGCTTCACCCGCGACCTGCACGACCTGGTCGGGCACCGGCTGACCGTCCTGACGCTGAAGGCGCAGCTCATCCAGCGGCTGGTGGCCGAGGACGACGAGAAGGCCCGGCAGGAGGTGGGCGAGACGCTCGAACTGCTGCGGGACCTGTCGGCCGACGTCCGGGCCGTCGCGCACGGCCGTCTGCGCAGCTCCTCGCTGGCGGCCGAGCTGGGCGCGGCGCGGGCGCTGCTGGAGTCGGCGCGGGTGCGCTGCCAGATCAGGGTGGCCTGCCGTGACCTGCATCCCGACGTGGAGGAGGCCCTCACGCACGCGCTGCGCGAGGGGGTGACGAACGTGCTGCGGCACGCCGAGGCCGGGCAGTGCTGGATCCAGCTCATGGAACGCGACAATGTGGTCCGCCTGTCCATCAGGAACGACGGCGTGCGCCCGCCGCGCCGGCCGGGAGACGCCGGTCAGGGCCTGCTCAACCTGGCCGAACGCGTCTCGGCGCTGGGCGGCTGGCTGGAGGCGTCCACGTCGCGCAGCGGGGAATTCTCGTTCAGTGTTTATGCCCCGCGCATATAATTACCATTTGTGAAAAACGCATCAAAGCACATTTCATAGCCATATATGGCTCATGTTGCGTGTTACTAGTCCGACCCGGCGCGGGTGCGGCAGGCTCTAAGCACACCGCCTCGGAGGGCCGCGCCAAATGGACAAGTACGAGCTCTACTGCCTTGTGGACCAGTGTTTCTACGACACTCCCGACCACAGCACGGCGGCGGACGTCGACTTCGCCCAGCTGCGCCGGCCCGTCCCCGACGGCTGGGGCCACGACCTCAGCGACACCTGGGCGTACTACATGCCCACCGGTGAGGCGCCCCTGCCGACCCAGGGCTGGAAGATCCACGTGTCGGCCCGCGTCGAGGACGCCGAGAAGGTCGTCGACACCGTGTGGGACTACTGCGTTCCCCGCGGGGTCGCCTTCAAGTTCCTGCGCGGCCCGGCGGTGCTGGTCATGGTCAACTCCAAGGCCGCCTCCCGGGCCTCCAGCGGCAAGCTGGTCACCATCTACCCCCGGGACGAGGGGCAGCTCGAACTCGTGCTCAAGGAGCTCGACGAGCTGCTGCGCGGCGTCGAGGGGCCGTACATCCTGAGCGACCTGCGCTACGGCGACGGGCCGATGTTCGTCCGGTACGGCGGGTTCGCCGAGCGGCACTGCCTGTCCCCGTCCGGGGAGCGGGTGCTGGCCGTCGAGGACGGCGACGGCAAGCTGATCCCCGACGTGCGCGGCGCGACGTTCTCGGTGCCGCCCTGGACGACGCTGCCCGAGTTCCTCGAACCCCACCTGGCCGCGCGCAACGCGGTGACCATGGAGGGGCTGCCGTACCGGATCGAGAGCGTGCTGCACTTCTCCAACGGCGGCGGCGTCTACCTGGCCCGCGACACCCGCACCGACGAACGGGTGGTGCTCAAGGAGGGCAGGCCGCACGCCGGCCTCGACGTGGCCGGCCGGGACGCGGTCGCCAGGCTCGAACACGAGCGCGACATGCTGCGCCGCCTGGCCGGCCTGCCCGCCGCCCCCGAGCTGCGCGACTACTTCACCATCGGCGGCCACCACTTCCTCGTCCAGGAGTTCGTGGACGGCACCCCGCTCCAGCGGCGGCTGGTGCGCCGCTTCCCGCTGACCAGCGCCACCTGCGACGAGCAGGACCTCGCCGACTACACCGCCTGGGCCACCACGACCCTGGAGAGCGTCGAGGAGGCCGTCGAGTCGCTGCACGGACGCGGCGTCGTCTTCGGCGACCTGCACCCCGACAACATCCTGCTCACCCAGGACGGCCGGGTCGTGCTCATCGACTACGAGGTCGCCACCCTCGCCGCGGACCGGGCCAGGGCCGCGCTGGCCCATCCCGCCTTCGCCGCCCCGCGCGACCGCCACGGCGTCGAGGTCGACCGGTACGCGCTGGCCTGCCTGCGCTTCGCCCTGTTCGCCCCGCAGTGCACGATCATGCTGCCGATCCACCGGCCGAAGATCGTCCAGCTCGCGCGGATCGTCAAGGAGACCTTCCCCGTCCCCGGTGCCTTCATGGACACCGCCGCCGCGACCATCGCGGGTGACCAGGCCGTGGAGACCCCCGTGCCGGCGCCGGGGACGGCCACCTGGGCCGAGCTGCGGGAGGCGATGTGCCGGGCCATCCGGGCCGGCGCGACCCCCGGGCGCGACGACCGCCTCTTCCCCGGCGACGTCGCCCAGTTCAAGCCCGGCGGCGGCCTCAACGTGGCGACCGGCGCGGCCGGCGTGCTGCTCGCCCTGTCGGCCACCGGCCTCGGGCCCTTCCCCGAGTACGAGACCTGGCTGCGCGAGCGCGCCCTGCGCCCGGCCCCCGGCTCCGGCATCGGCCTGTACGACGGCCTGCACGGCATCGCCCACGTCCTCGACCGGCTCGGACACCGCCAGGACGCGCTCGACGTCGTCGACATCGCCCTGCGCGAGCAGTGGGACCGCCTGGAGACGGCGCTGTTCTCCGGCCTGCCCGGCATCGGGCTGAACCTCCTGCGCCTCGGCCGGACCGAGCCCGCCCTGACCGGGCACGCCATGCGCGCGGTGGACATCTGCGCCGACCGCCTCGGCGGCCCCGAGGACGTGCCCGAGATCAGCGGCGGCGACAACCCCAGAGCCGGCCTCATGTACGGCTCGTCCGGCTCCGCCCTGCTCTTCCTGCACGCCTACGAGCACACCGGCGACCGGGCGCTGCTCGACCTGGCCGAGATCGCGCTCAGGCAGGACCTGCGGCGCTGCCGGGCCTCGGAGGACGGCTCGCTCCAGGTGAACCAGGGCTGGCGGATGCTGCCCTACCTGGACGAGGGCTCCGTGGGCATCGCGATGGTGCTCGGACGCTATCTCGCGCACCGCGACGACGACGAGCTCGCCGCCGAGCTGGACCGGCTCAAGCTGGTCGCCCGCGCCGGGTTCTTCGTCCAGCCGGGGCTGTTCACCGGCCGCGCGGGCATCATCGCGGCACTCGCCGGAGATCCGGTGGCCCGCGAGCTGATCAAGGGGTTGAGCTGGCACGCCATGCCGTACGGCGGCGGCCTGGCCTTCCCCGGCGACGGGCTGTTGCGCCTGTCCATGGATTTCGCGACCGGTACGGCCGGCGTGCTGTTCGCCCTCGGGGCGGTGCTGGGAGACCAGCCGGCACGCCTGCCGTTCCTGGAGGCCGCACCAGAGCGGCCTGCGCATGATCAACCGCGGAAGGAGGTGTAAGAACATGGTTCTTCTCGACCTGCAGGGTCTGGAGGCTCCCGCGGCCAGCGACGTGGCCAGCGGCGGCAGCTCGCTCACTGCTCTCACGTGTCACTCGGGTCACCCGAGCAACCTCAGTGTCGCTCTCTGCCACTGATAGCTGACAGGGTCCCCGCGCCGTTTCGTGGTGGCGCGGGGACCTCCCGAGTCTGAAGGAGGCCGGCAGGTGGGACCGGGAGACCGCCTGGTGACGGACGCCGTACGGCGCTGCGGCCCGTGGCCCGCCGTGCTGGCGGTCACCGCCGTCGCCGGCGCGGCCGGTGAGCTGGCCGTCCCGTTCCTCGTCGGCCGCACGATCGACCTGCTCCTCGTCCGCTCGCCGGACGCCGCCACCGCCCTGGCGCTGTGCGCGGGCGTGGTCGCCGTGGTGGTGCTCTGCGAGAGCCTCGGCGGCTGGGCCAGAGGGGCGAGCAGCGCGTACGCGGCCGCCCGGCTGCGGCTCGGCGTGCTGCGGCACGTGCTCGGCGTCGGCCGGGCCGCCACCCGCCGCTTCCCCGAGGGCGACCTCGTCACCCGGGCCGGGCTGAACGCCGAGGAGGCCGGACGGGCCCCCGAGACGGTCACCGGCGCCCTGGCGCTGCTGGTGCCGACCGTCGGCGCCCTGGTCGCGCTCACCCTCATCCATCCGCTGCTGACCCTCACCCTCGCGGCGGGCATCGTCGTCATCGTGTTCGTCCTGCGGGCCTTCCTGCGCGTCACGACCGTCATCTCCGGCGGCTACCAGGAGATCCAGGGCGAGATCGCGGCCCGCCTCGTGGACGCCCTCGACGGCGCCCGCACCATCGCCGCCGCCGGGACCGCCGACCAGGAGGCCCGCCGGGTGCTCGCGCCCCTGCCCCGGCTGCGCGCGCACGGCATGGCCCTGTGGCGCGCGAACGCCTCCGCCGGGGTCCGGTCGGGGCTGATGATCCCGCTGCTGGAGGTCGCCGTGCTGGCCGCCGGGGGGCTCATGCTGGCCGCCGGGCGGCTCACCGTCGGCGACCTGTACGCCGCCGCCCGCTACGCCGCCCTCGGGGCCGCGCTCAGCACCTCGCTCGGTTACGTCGGCGGCCTGGCCAGGGCGCGGGCCGCCGCCGCCCGCGTCGCCGACGTCCTCACCCTGCCCCCGGTCCGCCACGGCTCGCGCGCGCTGCCGCCCGGCCCCGGCACGGTCGAGTTCCGCGACGTCGCCGCCGACGGGCTCACCGTGGGCGACCTGACGATCCCCGGCGGCACGGTCACCGCCGTGGTGGGACGGTCCGGCTCCGGCAAGTCCCTGCTGGCCGCGCTCGCCGGCCGCCTGGCCGACCCCGAACGCGGGGACGTGCTGCTCGACGGCGTCCCGCTGCGCGAGCTGACCCGCGACGGCCTGCGCTCGGCCATCGGCTACGCCTTCGAGCGGCCGGTGCTGGTCGGCGACACCGTCGGCGAGGCGATCAGCGCCGTCCCCGGCTCCCAGGCGGGACGGGAGGCCGCCCTGGCGGCGCGCGCCGACGGGTTCGTCCGCCGGCTGCCCGCCGGTTACGACACGCCGCTGGCCGAGACGCCCATGTCCGGCGGCGAGCGGCAGCGGCTCGGCCTGGCCAGGGCGTTCGCGCGGGGGGATCGGCTGCTGGTGCTCGACGACGCCACCTCCAGCCTGGACACCGTCACCGAACGCGAGGTCAGCCGGGCGCTCACCGGCGACCCCAGGGGCCGCACCCGCCTGATCACCGCCCACCGCCTGGCCACCGCCGCCCGCGCCGACCAGGTCGTCTGGCTGGAGGAGGGCCGGGTGCGCGCCGCCGGCCCGCACGACGTGCTGTGGCGCGACCCCGCCTACCGGGCAGTCTTCCAGGAGGCCCGCCCATGACCCCCGACTCCGGCGTCCCGGCGGCTCCCGGCGTGCCCGCGGTTCCCGGCGCGGCGGCCGGGTTCCGGCGGGCGCTCGTGCGCGACCCGCGGCGGCTGGTCGCCATCCTGCTCTGGTCGGTGCTGGAGGCCGCGCCCGCCTTCCTGGTCGGGCACGCCGTCGCCCGCGCCATCGAGGACGGCTTCGCCCGCGCCCGGCCGCTGACCGGGCTGGCCTGGCTGGCGGCGCTCGGGCTGGCGTGGCTGGTCTCGGCCGTCGGCGCCCGCCAGGTGGTGCTGGCCGTGGCCGCCGTGGCCGAGCCGTTCCGCGACGACCTCCTGACGCGGGTGGTGCAGGGAGCGCTGCGCCGCCCGCTCGACGAGCGCCCCGACAGCGCGGCCACCGCGCGGGCCGGGCTCCAGGTCGAGCTGGCCAGGGACGCCTTCGCCGCCGTCGTCACCACGGTCAGGGGGTTCGCGTTCACGCTGGTCAGCGTGGTGCTGGGGCTGCTGACGCTGGCGCCGGGCACGCTCGTGCTGGTGCTGCCGCCGTTCGCGGCCGGGCTGGCGTTCTTCCTGGCCTCGCTGCCCGCGCTGGCCCGGCGGCAGCGCGCGTTCCTGCTGGCCGACGAGGAGCTGGCCCGGTCGATGACCGCGACGGCCGCCGGGCTGCGCGACATCGAGGCGTGCGGCCTGCAGGACCGCGAGGACGAGCGGCTGGCCCGCCAGGTCGGCGCGCAGCGCGACGCCGCCCGCGCCCTGGCCAGGGTGACCGCGGTGCGCACCGCCGCGCTGGCCGTCGGCGGCTGGCTGCCCGTCGTCCTGCTGCTGGCCGGCACGCCCTGGCTGCTCGACGGCGGCGCCCGGCCCGGCGTGATCGTCGGCGCGCTGGCCTACGTCACCCAGTCGCTGGCCCCCGCGCTCGGCGGGCTCGTCCAGGGGCTCGGGGTGAGCGGGGTGCGGCTCGTGGCCACGCTGCGCCGGATCGCCGCCGCCGCGCCGCCCCGGCCGCCGTCGCCGCCCAAGGTCCGTCCGTCCGGGGGCGACGTCACGCTGCGGTCGGTCACCTTCGCCTACGGCCCGCACTCGGCGCCGGTCCTGGACCGCCTGGATCTCACCGTCCCCGAGGGCGACCACCTGGCCGTCGTCGGCCCGAGCGGCGCGGGCAAGTCGACGCTCGCCGCCCTGCTCAGCGGCATCCTGCCGCCCGGCGAGGGGGAGGTGCTGGTCGGCGGCGTGCCCGCCGACCGCGCCGACCCCGCCGCCCGCGTGCTCATCCCCCAGGAGGCGTACGTCTTCCGCGGCACGCTGCGCGACAACCTCGCCTACCTCGCGCCCGGGTCCGGCCGCCTGGACGAGGCCGTGGCCGCCCTGGGCGCCACGGACCTGGTCGAGAGCCTGGGCGGGTACGACGCCACGCTGGACCCGGCGGCGCTGTCGGCCGGGCAGCGCCAGCTCCTCGCCCTCGTCCGCGCCCACCTGACCGATGCCCCGCTGGTCATCCTGGACGAGGCCACCTGTCACCTGGACCCCGCCGCCGAAGCCCTGGCCGAGAACGCCTTCGCGGCCAGGGGCGGCACGCTCATCGTGGTCGCGCACCGCCTCACCTCCGCGCTGCGCGCCCGCCGCGTCCTGCTCATGGACGGACCCCGGATCACGATCGGCACGCACGACGAGCTGATCCGGGTCTCGCCCCTGTACGCCGACCTGGCCGGCCACTGGCAACCGGAGCCCGTGTCATGACATTTGCAGACGAGTACCCGCCCGCCGAACGTCAACCGGTCACCGACCGCCTCCACGGGCGCGACATCCCCGACCCGTACCGCTGGCTGGAGGACCCCCTCGACCCGCGGACCGGGGAATGGCTGGCCGCGCAGGACCGGCTGTGGCGGGCGGCCGCCGCGCGCCTGCCGGACCGCGAGCGCTTCCTGGCCAGGCTCACCGAGCTGAGCGTCACCGGCCTGGTCACCCCGCCCGTTTGGCGCGGCGGCCGGCGCTTCCACCTGCGGCAGACCGGCTGCCAGGAGCACCCGGTCCTGTACTGCGACGACCGGCCCTTCCTGAACCCGGCCGACCGCGACCCCACCGGCCTGACCACCCTGGACGACTGGCAGCCCGACCCGCAGGGCCGCCTGGTCGCCTACCAGATCTCGCGCAGCGGCGACGAGAAGGCCGACCTGTACGTCGAGGAGGTCGACACCGGCAAGCTCGTGGACGGCCCCATCGGCGGCTGCCGCTACTCGCCGGTCGCCTGGCTGCCCGGCGGCGAGGGCTTCTACTACGTGCGCTTCCACGAGGGCGTGCACCTGCACCGGCTCGGCGTCCCCGACGACGTGCCCGTCCTGACCGGCGGGCCGATCTCGTACGGCGTGCAGCTCAGCGCGGACGGCCGCTGGCTGACGATCTCCGCGGGCGGCACGGCCGGCAACTCGCTCTGGCTGGCGGACCTGTCCGGCGGCGACCCGGCCCGGCCGCGGCTGCGGGTCGTCCAGGAGGGGACGCACGTGCGCACGGCGGGCGCGGTGGCCTCCGACGGCCGCCTGTACCTGCTCACCGACCGCAACGCCCCCCGGCGCCGGCTGTGCGTGGCCGACCCGGCCGAGCCCGAGGTGTGGCGCGAGCTGGTTCCCGAGGACCCCCGGGCGGTGCTCGGCGCGTTCACCCTGCTGGACGGCGACCGCCTGCTGGTCTCCAGGACCCGCCACGCGATCGGCGAGATCGCCGTGCACGACGCCAGGACGGGGGAGCGGCTGGGCGAGGTGCCCCTGCCCGGCAGCGGCTCGATCGCCTCGCTCAGCTCCCGGCCCGAGGGCGGCCACGAGGCCTGGTTCACCTACACCGACGCCGTCACGCCCGCCGAGATCTGGCGCTACGACGCCCGCACCGGCGCCGCCACCCTGTGGGCCGCCCCGCCCGGCCGGGTCGCGCTGCCCGACGTGCGGAGCCACCACGTGGAGTACACCTCGGCCGACGGCACCCCCGTGCGCATGGTCGTGGTCGCGCTGTCCTCCGGCTCGGGCCCCCGCCCGGCGATACTCAACGGGTACGGCGGCTTCGGCATCCCCCTCATGCCCGGCTACGCGGCCGACTCGCTGGCCTGGGTGGAGTCGGGCGGCGTGCTGGCCATCGCCAACCTGCGCGGCGGCGGCGAGGAGGGCGAGTCCTGGCACCGCGACGGCATGCTGGAACGCAAGCAGAACGTCTTCGACGACTTCGTCGCCGCGGCCGAGAAACTGGTCGCCGACGGCTGGACGACCCCGGAGCAGCTCGGCATCTGGGGCGAGTCGAACGGCGGCCTGCTCGTCGGCGCGGCCCTCACCCAGCGCCCCGACCTGTTCGCCGCCGCCGTCTGCTCGGCCGGGCTGCTGGACATGGCCCGCTACCACCTCAGCGGCCTCGGCCCGTCCTGGACCGGCGAGTACGGCGACCCCGCCGACCCCGACCACCTGGCCTGGCTGATGGCCTACTCGCCCTACCACCACGTCCGGCCGGACGCCGGCTACCCGGCGACGCTGTTCACGGTCTCGGCCGCCGACACCCGGGTGGACCCGATGCACGCCCGCAAGATGTGCGCGGCCATGCAGTGGGCCCAGGGGACCAGGGGGGCCGGTTCCCGTCCTGTCCTGCTGCGCCACGAGCGCGACGTCGGCCACGGCGCCCGCGCCGTCAGCCGGTCCATCGCGCTCGCCGCCGACGTCCTGGCCTTCCTGGCCGCCCACACCCGCCCTTGAGCGGGCGGGGGCGGGCAGGGACGGCGGAGGGAGGTCAGATCCAGCCGGACTCGCGGGCGATGCGGATGGCGTCGATGCGGCTGCGCGCGCCCAGTTTGGACGTCGTCCGGCACAGGTAGTTCCGGACCGTTCCCTCGGCCAGGAACAGCGACGCGGCGATCTCCCCGATGGAGGCGCCGTCGGCCGCCGCGCCGATCACGTCCAGCTCGCGGGGGGTGAGCGGCGGCTCCGGCGGGCGCATGGCCGCGATGGCCAGCTCCGAGTCGATGACCCGCTCGCCGTCGGCGACCCGGCGGATGGCGTCGGCCAGCCGCTCCGGGGGCGCGTCCTTGGCCATGAACCCCCGGACGTGCACCTCCAGCGCCTGCTTCAGCAGCCCGGGGGTGCCGACGCCGGTCAGGATCAGCACGCCGCAGCCGGGCAGCTTCTCGTGCAGCTCGCCGGCCGCGGCGAGCCCGTCCATGCCGGGCAGGGCGATGTCCAGCACCGCCACGTCCGGACGGCACGACTGGGCGGCGGCCAGGATGCGGTCGCCCCGCTCGACTTCGGCGACGACCTCGATGTCCTCCTCGTAGGCCAGCAGCGCCACGAGCGCCCCTCGTACCAGGTTCATGTCCTCAGCGAGCAACGTTCGAATCACCATGGGGTCCTTGCGGTCGACCAGGCTTGCAACGTCCTGCGGGCCACTCAATCCTGACGTAAAGCCCGCACTGTGGAAAGTCCTCCTAAGTGACGGTAAAGCCGCCACCGGACAAGTGGACGCTCATTTGGGGAATGCTCATGGCCATGAAGCCTCGAGTGAAGCCCCTGCCTCCTGCGGAATGGGACGACTTTCAGCAGGCGAACCCCCAGAACGTGTTCACGACGCTGGGCCGGCACCCCGCGCTCTACCAGGGCTGGCTGCGTTTCGGCGGCGCGCTGCTCAACGGCACGCTGCCGGCCCGCGACCGCGAGCTGGCCATCCTGCGCACCGCCTTCCACAGCGGCAGCGCCTACGAATGGGCCCATCACGCCCGCATCGCCCGCGAGGTCGGCCTGACCGACGTCGAGATCGAGTCGGTCCGCCAGCTCGACGCCCTCTGGTCGGTCGAGGACCGCCTGGTGTTACAGGTGGCCGACGACCTCCACTACGCGGGCGACCTCACCGACGCCACCTGGGCGGCCCTGTGCGACCGCTACGACGAGGTGCGCAGGATCGAGCTGGTCGTCCTCGTCGCGCACTACGCCATGCTGGCGCTGGTGCTCAGGACGTTCGGCGTGCAACTGGAGGAGTGAGCCCCCCTCACTCGCCCGTACGCGCCCCGGCCCTCACGCGCCCGCCCGCGGCAGGATCATCGTCACGCCCGGGACCGAGCCGATCGAGGCCAGCGCCTTGCCGGCGTCGGCCAGGCCGATCGTCCGGGTGACGAGCTGGTCGGGGTGCAGGATCCCGGCCCTGATCAGCTCCAGCATGGGCGGGTAGGCGTGCGCGGCCATGCCGTGGCTGCCCAGCAGCCGCAGCTCGTGGCCGATCACGCGGTCCATCGGCACCGGCGTCGCGCCGCCCGGCAGCAGGCCGACCTGGACGTGCCGCCCCCGCCTGCGCAGGCTCTCGACCGAGGCCGCGCACGTGCGGGGGCTGCCCAGCGCGTCGAGCGAGACGTGCGCGCCGCCCCTGGTCAGCTCCCTGACCTGGGCCGCCGCGTCGCCGGCCGAGCCGTTGACGAAGTGCGTGGCCCCGGCCAGCTCCGCCAGCTCCAGCGCGTCGGTGCTGATGTCCACGGCCACCACCCGCGCCCCGGACGCCGCCGCGATCATCACGGCCGACAGCCCGACCCCGCCGCAGCCGTGCACCGCCACCCACTCTCCCGGGCGCACCTCGCCCACCTGGACGATCGCCCGGAAGGCGGTGGCGAAGCGGCAGCCGAGCCCGGCGGCGGTGGCGTAGGCCATCTCCTCGGGGATCGGGACGAGGTTGACGTCGGCGTGGTCGACGGCGACGTACTCGGCGAAGGAGCCCCAGTGGGTGAAGCCCGGCTGGGTCTGCCGCTCGCACACCTGCTGCTGGCCCGTGGCGCAGGCCGCGCAGGTGCCGCAGGCGCAGATGAACGGCACGGTGACCCGCGCCCCCGGCAGCCAGCCGCGCACGTCGGGGCCCACGGCCTCGATGACGCCCGCCAGCTCGTGGCCGGGCACGTGGGGAAGGACCTTGATGTCGGGGTCGTGCCCCTGCCAGCCGTGCCAGTCGGAGCGGCACAGCCCGGTCGCCTCGACCCGGATCACCGCCCCGCCGGGCGCGGGAGTGGGATCGGGCAGCTCGCGCACGTCGAGCTCCCCGCCGAAGATGTCAAAGGCAACCGCTCGCATCTCATGAGCTTAGAGTGAGTCGCCGCAGGTCGCGCAAGGCCCGGTGGGAGGGCGAGCCGGGTTCGGTGGTGTAGAGCACCAGCCGCAGGTCGTCGCGGTCGGGCACGGGGAGCACCTGGCAGATGGCGTCGATCGTGCCGACGGCCGGATGGGTGACCTGTTTGCGCTGCTCCCTGCGCACCTCCACCTCGTGCCGGGCCCACAGCTCGGCGAACTCGGGGCTGAGCGCCAGCATCTCGGCCACCAGCGCCTGCAGCGCCCGGTCGTCGGGGTAGCGGCCGGCGGCCACGCGCAGGTCGGCGACCGAGGCGCGGGCGAAGCGGCTCTTCTCCTCGTCCGACAGGTGCTCGGCGATGCCGGGTGACCTGAACACCCAGCGGATCACGTTGCGCCCGTCGGGCGGGAGGGAGTCCAGGTCGCCCATGAGCATGCCGGCGAGGGGGTTCCAGGCGCGCAGGTCGTAGCGGGCGTCCAGGACGTAGGCGGGGACGTCCTCCAGGAAGGCGAGCAGGTGCAGGATGCCCGCGGGCACGTCCTGCCTGATCCGGGGCGTCTCCAGCACCTGGCCGGCCAGCCGGAACAGGTGGGCGCGCTCGTCCTGGTCCAGCATGAGCGCCCGGCCGAGCGCGCCGAGCACCTGCCGCGACGGGTGCGGGCCCCGGCCCTGCTCCAGCCGGATGTAGTAGTCGATCGACATCCCGGCGAGCTGGGCCACCTCCTGGCGGCGCAGGCCGGGCGTGCGCCGGCGTCCGCCGCCGGGCAGGCCCACGTCGGACGGGGTGACGCGGGCGCGCCTGCTGCGCAGGAAGCCGGCCAGTTCGTCGCGGTTCATGCCTCCATCCTCCGTCCTGAGGCCAGGTGAGCGGGCGCGCGAAGGTGGTACCGCTGATCCCAGCCTCCGCGGGTCTCTCCCGTCCCCGCCGCGGCCTGGGAGAACGTTGGGCCATGACGACGACTGCCCTGATCACGGGCGCGAACAAGGGGATCGGCCACGAGATCGCGCGGCTGCTTGCGGAGCGGGGGATCACCGCGATCGTGGGGGCCCGCGACGAGGAGCGCGGACGGGCCGCCGCCGGGCGGCTGGGCCTGCCGTACGTGCGGATCGACGTGACCGACGAGGAGAGCGTGGCCGCCGCCGCCAAGTGGATCGAGGCCGAGTACGGCTCGCTGGACATCCTGGTCAACAACGCGGGCGTCGCCGGCGGGCTGGACGGCGGCGTCCCGAGCGCCGTCACCGCGCGGGAGCTGCGGGAGGTCTACGAGACGAACGTGTTCGGCGTGGTCACCGTGACCAACGCCATGCTGCCGCTGCTGCTCGAATCGCCGGCGGGCCGGATCGTGAACATGTCCAGCGAGCTGGGCTCGATCAGCCTGGCGCTCACCCCGGACAGCCCGTTCTGGGACCTCAACTTCGCCGCCTACAACTCCTCCAAGACCGCGCTCAACATGATCACCGTCTGCTACGCCAAGGAGCTGATGGGCACCTCCGTCAAGGTGAACGCCGCCAACCCGGGCTACTGCGCCACCGACCTCAACGCCCACACCGGCTTCCGCACCGCCGAGCAGGGCGCGGCCATCGCCGTACGGCTGGCGACCCTGGACGCCGACGGACCGACCGGCGCCTACCTGGAGGACGACGGACCGATCGGCTGGTGAGGTGTGGACACTTGCGTACTGGACAGAAGGGGGCGATGGGACGAGATCTGGACAAAGAGCGGTTCTCCGAGGCGGAGTACGCGCGCTTCGGAGAACGCATCCGGGAGCAGCTCGGCACTCTTCGCGAGCTGCTCGAAACCCCTGGCTTCGGCCAGGGGCCGGCCACCATCGGGGCCGAGCTGGAGCTGTTCCTCATTGACGAGCAAGGACGGCCGCTGCCGCGCAACGACGAGGTGCGGGACAAGCTCGGCGACCCGCGCGTGGTGCTCGAACTGGGCCGCTTCAACATCGAGGTGAACCTCACCCCGATGCCGCTGGCCGGCGCGCCCTTCGAGCGCATGGGGGCCGAGATCCAGGAGACGGTGACCAAGGTGGACGCCGCCGTCGAGGACGGCGGCGCGCTGCCGATCGGCATTCTCCCCACGCTGGCCGCCGAGGACTTCACCATCGGCGCGATGAGCGACCAGAACCGCTACCGGGCCATGAGCAGGGGCATCAGGCGGCTGCGGCTGGAGCCGTTCCTCGTCAAGATCGAGGACCTGGAGCTGTCGGTGGAGGACGTGATCCTGGAAAGCGCCAACACCTCCTGGCAGGTGCACATCCGCACGCCGCCCGACCGCTTCGCCCGGCTGTTCAACGCCGCCCAGCTCGCCATCGGGCCGGTGCTGGCCGCGTGCGGCAACTCGCCGTTCTTCCTGGGCAGGCAGTTGTGGGCGGAGACGCGGATCGCGCTGATGGAGGAGGCGGCCGACGACCGCGACGTGGAGCGGCGCGGGCGCAGGGACGGGCGGGTCACGTTCGGCTCGGACTGGGTGCGGGAGGGCGCGCACGAGCTGTTCGAGCGGTACGTCCAGGACTACGAGCCGATCGTGCCCGATCTGTCCGACGACGCCGAGCCGCACGAGGTGCCCGAGCTGCGGCTGCACCAGGGCACGATCTGGCAGTGGAACCGGCCCGTCTACGACCCGGCCGACGGCGGTCACCTGCGGGTCGAGATGCGCGCGCTGCCCGCCGGGCCCTCGTGCGCGGACATGACCGCGAACACGGCGTTCCTGCTGGGGCTGACGTTGTCGCAGGCCGAGAGGGACCTGACCGGCTACCGGTTCGCCGAGGCGTACCAGAACTTCTACCGCGCCGCCCAGGACGGGCTGGAGGCCAAGCTGACCTGGCCGGGGCTGGACGGCGAGTTCGAGGCCGCCGACCTGGTGCTCAGGCTGCTGCCCGAGGCGCGGGCCGCGCTGCTGGCGGCCGGGGTGACCCCGCACGACGCCGACACCGCGCTGGACGTCATCGCCCAGCGCACCCGGCTGCGGCGCACCGGCGCCGTCTGGCAGCGCGAGGCGCTGGCGCGCTTCGGCGGCGACCGGGAACGGCTCGTGCGCCGCTACCGCGAGCTGGCCCTGTCGGGCCTGCCGGTGCACCTGTGGGACTGAACTGGGACTGAACGGGGACTGAACGCCAACAAATGCCGCCGCGCGTCCGTCAAACTACTCCGAGAGACGGACGAAGTGAGGCAGATATGGCGGCGACGGGGATGGTACCGGCCGACAAGGCGCCCTACGCGTTAACGCGGGCCACGGGGACGCTGGCCACGGGGGCGGCGAAGCTGGCCGGGGAGATCGGCGCGACCGGGGTCGAGGCCCTGCTGGCCCACGCCAACAGGACCGCCGTCCACAAGGGCGCGACGGCGGCGCTGGGCTCGATGCGGCCCAGGCCGGCGGACTGGTACGCCTTCGACGCCAAGGACCAGGACACGGTCGACTGGTACCCGCAGGGCGTGACCTGCGGCGAGGAGTCCGGCAACATCGGCGTGCCGGTGCTGCTGGTGAGCTGGTACTTCAAGCCGGCGGCGGGCGAGCGGGGGATCAGGGTGTCGTTCCTGAGCCCCCGGACGCTGAAGTACCAGCACGCGCTGCTGGTCGAGGCCAGGCCCGACGGCTCGTACGGGCCGATCGACGTGCACGCGGGCGGCCTGGCCTGCCACGGCGACCTGCTCTACGTCGCCGACACCTACAACGGCCTGCGCGTCTTCGACCTGGGCAACCTGCTCGACCTGCGCACCGCCCAGCCCGACCTGGGCGACCCCGCGCGCATCGGGCGCTCCGGCGGCCGGTTCCACGCCTTCGGCTACCGCTACCTGCTCCCGCAGACCGACTGCTGGAAGCTCGCGCGCGGCGGGCCGCACTTCTCGTTCCTGTCGGTCGACCGCAGCGGCGGCACGCCCGCGCTGGTCGCGGGCGAGTACCGGGAGAACGACCCCGGCGGGTGGGTCGCCCGCTGGAACCTGCCGCTGACCGACGGCACGCCCAAGGACGCCTTCGTCATGGGCCACCCCAAGATCCAGGGCGCGGTCTCGTGGGGCGGCAAGTGGTACCTGAGCCAGGCGGCCGACGCCGCCACCAACGGCAGACTGCTCGTCCACAGCGGCGACAAGCTGCTGACCAGGCCGTACCCGATCGGGCCTGAGGACCTGACGGTGCGCGGCGGCAAGGTGTGGAGCGTCACCGAGTTCAGGAACAAGCGCATCGTCTTCGGCGTCGAACTCTGATTCAGGAGGGGGCTCAGCCCTCCATGTGCGCGCGCAGGACCTCGCGGTAGCGGCGGTCGAAGGCGTCGTAGCGGGCCCGCAGGGCGGCTCCCGGCCAGCCGGCGGGCAGCAGCTCGGCGGGCAGCAGCGGGTCGGCCAGCAGGTGGCGCAGCACGGCGGCCGAGACCAGGAAGCCCTCGGCCAGCCCGTCGGCCCGGTCGAGCGCCCGCTCCAGCCGGCCCGCCTCGGCCGCCCAGCCGTCGAGGTCCCACAGCAGCGGGGTGGGGTCGCCGTGCGGGCGGCCGTCGATCAGGGTGCACTGCGCGGTGACGGTCTCGGGCCACTCGCGCACCAGGTTGGCCGGACGCAGCCAGGTGCCCTCGCGCAGCTCGCCCATGCGCAGCGCGGACATCGTGTGCCGGAACGCGGCCCGGTCGGCCGGGGCGCGCCGCTCGGCGGTGACCACCGCCACCTCCCACGTGCCATCCCACGGCCTGGTGTGCGGGTCGCGGCTCTCGTCCTGCCGGGCCTGGCGCTCGACGAGCCGCTCGGACAGCGTGTAGCGGCCGCCCTGCTGCGTCAGGTCGCCGGCCGCCACCATGCGCGACAGCGCCACCCGGACCGTGCCCTCGGCGATGCCGAACAGCGCGCCGATGCGCACCAGGTGACGGGCGGGCAGCCGGGGCGGGTGGCTGCCGAGCAGCGCGCTCAGCACCGCCGACCGGGCGCTGAGTGAGGTGTTACG
The DNA here is from genome assembly GCF_044465465.1 of Nonomuraea sp. NPDC049655. Lineage (NCBI taxonomy): Bacteria > Bacillati > Actinomycetota > Actinomycetes > Streptosporangiales > Streptosporangiaceae > Nonomuraea > Nonomuraea sp. NPDC049655. Next base: position 311,162 of record NZ_JBITLS010000010.1, on the reverse strand, counting down.
GTCTTCCATCGCGTGTTGATTATATGTAACACTCGCGAGTATGGGCCGGTATCTCATCGAACCTTTCGACCACAGCGACCGCTACGCCACCGAGCGCTACCAGGGGGCGGCCGGGCGCAACTGGTGGACCTGCGACCCCACGCTGCGCCTGCTCATGCGGCGCCACCTCGGCGACGGCTTCGCCTGGGCCGAGCCCCACCTCGAACGGCTCGGCGCGCTGATGGGCGGCCTGGTCGCCGAGTGCGCCGAGGAGACCGACCGCAACCCGCCCCGCCTGGAGAAGTACGACAAGTGGGGCAGGGACGTCAGCCGGGTCGTCATGCCGCCGTCCTTCCAGGCCGCGCGCGCGGCGCTCATGGAGGACAACTTCACCTCGCCGTCGTTCGCCGAGGAGGCACGGGCGAACGGGGCGGACCCGTCCGCGCTGGCGGCGGCCTGGACGTACCTGCTCGACCAGGCCGACATCGGGATGGGCTGCGCACTCGGCACCGGCGGGGACATGGTGGTCTCGCTGGCCGAGAAGCACGCGCCGCCGGACGTGCGCGACCGGGTCCGGGAGATCTTCGCCGACGGCTACTACTCCGGCGAGGCCGCCCAGATGTTCACCGAACGCACCGGCGGCTCCGACCTGGCCGCCCTGGAGGCGTGGGCCGAGCCCGACGGGGAGGCGTGGCGGCTGACCGGGTTCAAGTGGTTCGCCTCCAACGCCAACGGCTCGGCGTTCGTGGTGCTCGCCCGCACGCCCGACGGGTCGGTGGCGCCGTTCCTGGCGTTGTGGGAGCGGCGCGACGGCTCGCGCAACGGGGTGCGCATCCGGCGGCTGAAGGACAAGCTGGGCACCCGCTCGGTCGCCTCGGCCGAGGTCGAGTTCACCGACGCCGAGGCGTTCCTGCTGGCCGGCCGGGGCTCCGGCTCCGGGCTCGGCACGATGATGAAGCTCACCAACGCCTCCCGGCTGGGCGTGGCCATGATGGGCGTCGGCGTGGCCAGGCGGGCCCTGGTCGAGTCGGTCTGCTACGCGCGTTCCCGCGAGGCGTTCGGCCGCCCGCTCATCGACCAGCCCCTGATGCGCCGCAAGCTGGCCGAGCTGATCGTCGAGGTCGAGGCCGCCCAGGCGATGGTGTTCGACGGCCTGGTCGGCCCCCGGCTGCGGCTCGGGCCCGCGCTGATCAAGCTGCGCGCCGCCCGGCTCGGCCTGACGGCGGCCAGCGACGCGATCGAGGTGCACGGCGGCAACGGCTACATCGAGCAGTGGCCGGTGGCCAGGCTGCTGCGCGACGCCCAGGTCAACCCGATCTGGGAGGGCGGCGACAACATCCTGTGCCTGGACGTGCGCCGCGCCATGCTCCGCGAGGAGGCCCACGTGCCGTTCCTGGCCCGCCTGCGCGCCCTGGCCACCTCCGACCTGGTGCACGCGCGGATCGACGACCTGTCCAAGGCCGTCGCGGCCTGGCACGGGCTCGACCCGGCGCTCGCCGAGGAACGCCTCTATCCGCTGGCCCAGTTCATGGCCGACGTCTACGCCGCCGCCCTGCTGGAGGACCAGGCCGGATGGGGCCTCGACGACGGGCGCAAGGCCCTGGTCGCCCGCCTGTACGCCGAGGCGCACCTGGCCGAGCGGGGCCCGCTGCGCGGCATCGACGCCCCGGCCGCCGACCACTTCGACGCGTTGCTGGCCGGGGCCCTCGCCTGAGGGTACGCTCGGCAGGTTTCCCCGAGGCGAAGCCGCACGTTCCCCGGAGGAGGGGCGCATGACCGTACGCGTCGAGCGCGAGGGGCCCGTCACCACCGTCGTGATCAGCAGGCCGGAGGCGCGCAACGCGGTGGACAGGAAGACCGCCGACGCGCTCACGGACGCGTTCGCCGGCTTCGAGCGCTCCGACGCGGCCGTGGCGGTGTTGTGGGGCGAGGGCGGCACGTTCTGCGCCGGAGCCGACCTCAAGGCGCTGGACAACCACGTCGGCGAGGACGGCGACGGCCCCATGGGGCCCACCAGGATGCGCCTGTCCAAGCCGGTGATCGCGGCCGTCGCCGGGCACGCGGTGGCCGGCGGGCTGGAGCTCGCCCTCTGGTGCGACCTGCGGGTGGCCGAGGAGGACGCGGTGTTCGGCGTCTTCTGCCGCCGCTGGGGCGTGCCGCTGATCGACGGCGGCACGGTGCGGCTGCCCCGGCTCGTCGGCGCCTCCCGCGCCATGGACATGATCCTCACCGGCCGCGCGGTGAGCGCCCCGGAGGCCCGTGACATGGGCCTGGTCAACCGCCTGGTGCCCACCGGCACGGCCCGGCGGCACGCCGAGGAGCTGGCCGCGCGGATCGCCGCGTTCCCGCAGGCGTGCCTGCGCGGCGACCGCCTGTCGCTGCTGGAGCAGCACGGCCTGCCCGAGGACGAGGCCATGCGCAACGAGCTGCGCCACGGCCTGGTCTCGCTGCCGGACGCCGCGGAGGGCGCCGCCAGATTCGCCGCCGGAGCCGGCCGCCACGGCGACCTCGCCTAGCCGGGTGGCTGGTCGGCGGCGGCGATCGCGCGCTGGTAGCGGCTCGTCAGCGTGCGCAGCGCGGCCACCAGCTCCGGCGAGTCCTCGACCGTGAAGTCCGCGTCGAGCAGGCCCAGGTGGAGGGCGAGCGTCTCCGGGTGGTCCGAGCCCGGCTCGAACACGCACCGGTCCTCGCCCAGCGGCTGCACGTCCACCGGGATCGGCAGCCGGTCGCGCACGTGCGAGGCGGGCGCGTGCACGATGACCCGCGCCCGGTAGCGCCAGGTCGCCTCGCCGGCCCCGCGGGCCACCCGCGCCGTGATCTCGTGGTCGGGCGGCAGCTCGCGGGGCGTGAAACGCGGCCCCGCCGGCGTCCGCGGTTCGATCCGGTCGACCCGGAAGGTGCGCCAGGCGTCCCGGTCGACGTCCCAGGCCACCAGGTACCAGCGCCGCCGGTCGTGCACCAGTCGGTACGGCTCCACCGAGCGCCGGCCGGCCGCCCCGGAATGCGCCCGGTAGTCGAACCGCAGCCGCTCATGGTCGCGGCACGCGCTCGCGATCACGGTCAGCACGTCGGGATCCACCTGCGAGCCGCGCGACGGCATCGGCAGCGCGTACGACTGGAAGGCGCTCACCCGGTGACGCAGCCGCGCGGGCAGCACCTGCTGCAGCTTGGCCAGCGCCCGCATCGAGGTCTCCTCGATCCCGGCGATCGAGCCGCTCGCGGCGGTGCGCAGGCCGATCGCGACCGCCACCGCCTCGTCGTCGTCCAGCAGCAGCGGCGGCAGGGCGCCGTCCGAGCCGAGCCGGTAGCCGCCGGCCACGCCCGGCCGCGCGTCGACCGGGTAGCCGAGCGCGCGCAACCGGCCGACGTCGTTGCGGATCGTGCGGGTGGTGACGCCGAGCCGGGCGGCCAGCTCGGTGCTCGTCCAGTCGCGTCTGGCCTGGAAGAGGGACAGCAGGCGCAGCAGCCGCGCCGAGGTTTCCAGCATTCTTCAATCCTGACGACGATCTAGGAACGATCCTTTCCGCGAATGTTCCTAGTGTTCTCCGCATGAGCGCAAGAGCACTCATGGCCGAGCCGTTCACAAGGAGAAGCGCCGTGCGCGACGACATCCAGCCCTTCCGCGTCGAGATCCCCCAGGCCGACGTCGATCACCTGCACGACCGGCTCGCCCACGCCCGCTGGCCCGGCGAGCTGCCCGGCGTCGGATGGACCCGCGGCGTGCCGCTCGGCCACCTGAAGGAGCTCGCCGAGTACTGGCGTACGCAGTACGACTGGCGCGCCCAGGAGGCCCGGCTCAACCGGTACCCGCAGTTCACCACCGAGATCGACGGCCAGCGCATGCACTTCCTGCACGTCAGGTCCGACCGGCCCGACGCCAGGCCGCTGCTGATCACCCACGGCTACCCGAGCTCCGTCGCCGAGTTCCTGCACCTGATCGAGCCGCTGGTCGCCCCGGACGAGGGCCCGGCCTTCCACGTCGTCGCGCCGTCGCTGCCCGGCTACGCCTTCTCCACGCCGCTGGGCGGGACCGGCTGGTCGATGGGGCGCACCGCACGCGCCTGGGCCGAGCTGATGGGCCGCCTCGGCTACGAGCGGTACGGCGTGCACGGCGGCGACGTCGGCGCGGGCGTGTCCGGCCTGCTCGCCGGCCTCGACGGCGAGCACGTCGTCGGCGTGCACGTGGTGACCGATCCGTTCACCGCCGCGAACGTCGCCACCTTCATGCCGGGGATCGCCGACCGGCTCGACGCCGACGACCCGGTCGACAAGCTGATCCTGAGCCGGATGGACGCCTTCCAGCAGGAGGGCTCCGGCTACCTGGCGATCCAGAACAGCCGGCCGCAGACCATCGGCTACGGCCTGGCCGACTCGCCGCTGCTGCAGCTCGCCTGGATCGCCGAGAAGGTCCACGAATGGACCGACCTGCCGGTCGACCGCGACCAGCTGCTCACCACGGTCAGCCTGTACTGGTTCACCGGCTCCGGCGCCTCCGCCGCGCACACCCTGTACGAGCAGGCCCACTCCGCCGACTGGGGCGCGCCGCCCGCCGTGCCGCAGGGGTTCGCGGTCTTCGGCGCCGACGAGACCGTGCGCCGGCTGGTGCCCGCGCCGGCCGGCGCGCACTGGAGCGAGTTCGAGCGCGGCAGGCACTTCCCCGCGATGGAGGCCCCCGCCCTGCTGGCGGCCGACCTGCGGGCCTTCTTCGGGCCGCTGCGGTGAGCGACGTGCTGAGCCGGCGTCGCCTCAACCGGGCCACGCTGGCCCGCCAGTACCTGCTGGAACGCGCGCCGGGCCGGGCGATCGACGCGATCGAGCACCTGGGCGGCATGCAGTCCCAGGCGCCGCTGGCCCCGTACGTGGGGTTGTGGACCCGGCTGCGGGGCTTCGCGCCGGATGAGCTGTCGGCGCTGACCGGGCAGCGCCAGGTGGTGCGGCTGCACCTGATGCGTGCGCTGCTCGACCAGGCCGGGCGGCTGCTGGCGGAGCGGCCGCCCACCCGCGGCGAGCTCGGCAGGCTGCTCGTGCGGAGCCGGCCGGGCGCCGATCCGAGCGCGCTGGCCTACGCGGTCACGCATCACCTCGCGCTGTGCCAGGTGCCGCCGCGGGGCGTCTGGGGCGGCACCGGCCCCGCCGCGTGGGCGCCGGTGGAGAGCTGGCTGGGCGCGCCGCTGCGCCCGGTGCCGGCGGACGCGCTGGTGCTGCGCCATCTCGGCGCGTTCGGCCCGGCGAGCGTCGCGACGTGCAGCTGTGGTCCGGGCTGACCCACCTGCGCGAGGTGCTGCTGTCACACAAGGACCGGACCCGGGTGATCCCCGGCAACCGCCCCGTCCCGCTCCCTCCGGGCAACGGCGCGACCACCGGCACCTTTCTGATCGACGGCATGTGGCAGGGCACCTGGCGGATCCGGGACCGGACGCTGCGCATCCGGCCGTTCACCCCGTTGCGCCGCACGGATCGCGACGCCCTGCTGACCGAGGCCGCCGGGTTGTGCGCCTTCCTCGACCCCCGGGCGACGTGCGACCTGGTCCTCGAAGAGCCGTAGGCCGGTCAGCCCAGCACCGGGAAGTTGGACCTGATGACGCTCAGCGGGTCGCGGGCGCGCTTGAGGTCGCGCAGCCGGGCCAGCGTCTCGGGCGAGAACGCCGCCGCCGCCTGCTCCCCGCCGTGCAGCATCGTGAACGGACGCCGCCCGGTGCTGAACGGCACCAGCGACTTGCCGAGCCGCTCCATCCGCTCCGCCACCTCCGGCGACGGCAGGCCCAGCGCGTGCACGAGGTACGGCTCCGCCAGCCGCTCCACCGCGCCCCCGCCCTCGACCGGCCTGGCCACGGCCCCGCCCAGGTGCCGGACCTGCACCGCCAGCAGCGGCTCGATCGGCTCGCCGGCCAGCACGCCGGCGACCTCGTCGTCCAGCCTGGTCAGCAGCTCGGTGTGGCCCACGCCCGGGCTCGGGTCGACCGGCTCGTCGCAGATCGAGGCCAGCTCGGCCACCGGCAGCCGCCGCCTGGTGTCGGCGATCGCCCCGCCCACCGCTTCGAACGGCCGCAGCAGCGCCCCGGGGTCGGCCCCGAGGTAGGTGCAGTCGGCCATGACGAAGCCGGGGGCGCCGGGCGGCGTCAGGAGCTGGAACCACACCGACAGCTCCTCCGGCGCGCCGGCGGTGACCTCGCGGAAGGCCGCCATGACCTGCTCGGCGCGGTCGGCCGGCCAGATGATCCGGCCGCCGTACAGCATGGGCGCGGGGTGCAGGTCGAACTCCAGCGCCGTCACGATCGCGAAGTCGCCGCCGCCGCCGCGCAGGGCCCAGAACAGCTCGGGGTCGTGCTCGGCGGTCACCCGGACCCGGCCGCCGTCGGCGTCCACGGCCTCGACGGCGCGCACGCTGTCGGCGGCGAAGCCGTACTTGCGGCTGAACCAGCTCAGGCCGCCGCCCAGGGTGTAACCGGTCACGCTCACCACCGGCGAGCTGCCCGCCAGGCCGGTCAGCCCGAGCGGGCTCGCGGCCGCCAGCACCTCGCCCCACTTCACGCCCGCGCCGACGCGCGCCACGCCGTCGCGGATCTCCACCCCGCCCAGCCGGCCGGTGCGCAGCAGGATCGTCCCCTCGGTGTCGCCCGACGCGCCGTGGCCGCTCGGCTGCGCGGTGACCGCCAGGCCGTGCAGGCGGGCGTAGCCGATCACGGCGGCCACGTCGTCGGCGTCGGCCGCCTCGACCACCGCGCGCACCGGCTGGTCCACCGCCAGGTTCCAGGGCCGTCGCGCCTGGTCGAAGCCGTCGTCGCCGGGGAGCAGCACCGGGCCGGCCGTCATGTTCCTCAGGTCGTTCATGTGATCGATGATGCGTCGTCCCACTTGCGTGGGAATTGGGGTTGACTTGAGGTCTGTGGAGTTCAGACTTTTCGGGCCGCTTGAGGTGGACGACGCCGACGGCGTCCGGCTCGACCTCGGCACCCGCAAGCAGCGCGCGGTGCTGGCCATGCTGGCGCTGGAACCGGGCCGCATCGTGCCGCTCGACCGGCTGATCGACGAGCTGTGGGCGGGGGAGGCCCCGGCCAGGGCCACCGCCACGCTCCAGGCGTACGTGTCGCACCTGCGGCGGGTGCTCGAACCCGGACGCAGGCCGCGCACGCCGCCCCGGGTGCTGCTCACCCGCGAGCCCGGCTACCTGCTGGACATCGCGCCCGGCCAGACGGACGTCGCCCGCTTCGCCTCCTGGACGGCCGACGGCGCCCGGCTGGTGCGGCGGGGACGGCACGGCGAGGCGGCGCGGGTGCTCGACCGGGCGCTCGGCCTGTGGCGCGGCGAGCCGCTGGCGGAGTTCCCCGGGCTCGCGCCCGAGGTGCCGGCCCGGCTGGAGCAGCTGCGGCTGGCGGCCGAGGAGGACCGGCTGGAGGCGCGGCTGGAGCTGGGCGAGGCCACCGTGCCCGACCTGGAGGCGCTGGCCGAGGCGTACCCGTACCGGGAGCGGGCGTGGCGGCTGCTGGTGCTCGGGCTCTACCGGGCGGGCCGGCAGGCCGACGCGCTGGCCGCCCTGCGCCGGGTGCGCGGCCTGCTGGCCGGACGGCTGGGCATCGAGCCGGGCCCGGAGCTCAGACGCCTGGAACAGGCCGTCTTCGACCAGTCCCCGGCCCTGGACGCCCCCGGCGTGACGACCGCCCGCCCGGCGGCGGACCGGCGACCGGACAAGGACGCGGCGGCCGCCCCGGAGCCCGTGCCGATGGCGGGCCGGGGCACGGGCGAGCGGCTGGTGGGACGGGAGGCGGAGCTGCAGACCCTGGAGGAGCTGCTGGGCGCGGCGCGGGCCGGGCGCGGCGGGCTGGCGCTGGTCACCGGCGAGCCGGGCATCGGCAAGACCAGCCTGGCCAGGGCCGCCGCCGACCTGGCCGCCGCCCGCGGATTCCGGGTGGAGTGGGGCAGGTGCCTGGACGACGCCAGGGCCCCGGCGTTCTGGCCGTGGACGCGCGCGGGCATGATCCCGCCGTCGCCGCACGCCGAGCTGTTCGACCTCTACGACGCCGTGCTCGACTCGCTGCGCGGCGGCCCGCTGCTGCTGGTGCTGGAGGACCTGCACTGGGCCGACGCCTCCTCGCTGAAGCTGCTCGGCCACGTCGCCGGCGAGCTGGCGGGCACGTCCGCCCTGGTGCTGGCCACGCTCAGGCCCGAGCCGGACGGCCACCCGGCCCAGCTCCGCGAGACCCTGGCCGCCCTGTCCAGGGAGGGCCGCAGGCTGCCGCTCGCGCCGTTCGACGCCGACGGGGTGCGCGACTTCCTGCGCCTGCGCGAGGTGAGCGCCGACCCGGAAGAGCTGCTCGACCGCTCCGGCGGCAACCCGTTCTACCTCACCGAGCTGCTGCGGCTGCCCGAACGCGAACGCCATCTCGTCCCGCCCGGCGCACGCGACGTGATCGACCGCAGGCTCGTCAGGCTGCCCGGGACGACGCTGGACCTGCTCAGGGCCGCCGCCGTCGCGGGCCGCGAGGTCGAGGTGGACCTGCTGGCCGCGCTCGTGGAGCAGCCGGTCGAGGACGTCATGACCGGCCTGGAACCGGCCCTGGCCGCCGGGCTGCTGACCGAGGCCGCCGATTACCGCTTCTCGCACGCCCTCGTCCGCCAGGCCCTCGACGCCGGCCTGACCACGCTCGCCCGCGCCCGGCTGCACCTGCGCGCCGGCCTGCACCTGGAGAGCGTGCCCGGCGCCGACCCGGCGCTGCTGGCCGGCCACTTCGCCGCGGCGGCCAGGCTGGGCGGCGCGCCCAAGGCCGTCACGCACGCCTGCGAGGCCGCAGCCCAGGCCGCCGCCCGGCACGGCTACCAGGAGGCCGTCGAGCTGTGGGAGCTGGCGCTCGCCCACCTCCCGCCCGGCGACTCGCCGCGGCGCTGCCGGCTGCTCACCGAGCTGGGCCGGGCCCGCCGCAGCCTGGGCGACGCCGCCGGCGCCCACCGCGACCTGGACGAGGCCGTCGCCCAGGCCCAGCGGCTCGGCGACAGGGACGCGCTGGTGGCCGCCGTCTCGGTGTTCGGCGGGCTGTCGGTGTGGAACTGGCGGCCGTACGGCGTCGTGGACGAGACGATGGTCGTGGTGCTGGAGGACCTGCTCGCCGGCGGCCAGGACCCGGCGTCCAGGGCGGCGCTGCTCGGCACGCTCGGCATCGAGCTGCACTACGGCCCGCGCCGCGCGGAGGGCGAACGGCTGGCGCTGGAGGCCGTCGAGCTGGCCCGCGGCCTGGACGACCCGATGCTGCTGGCCAAGGCGCTGAACAACTACCTGATCGCCGGGTTCGTCCCGGGCCGCAACGACACGCGGCGCAGGGCGGCCGAGGAGATGCTGGCCGTGCCCGGCCTGCCCAGGGAGGCCCGGCTGGTCGGGCGCGTCCTGCGCATGTCGTGCCTGCTGCGCGCGGGCGACCTGGCCGAGTGGGCCAGGGACCTGGACCGCTGCGAGCAGCTCCTGCACGAGGTCGCCCGGCCCGAGCTGGAGGCCATGGTCCGCGTCTCCCAGACCGCCGCGCACACCCTGCACGCCCGCTGGGACGAGGCCGAGGCCCTGCTCGCCCGCTTCCCGGGGCTCGCGTTCGGCGGCAGCCTGTGGGGGATCGAGGCGCGCCGCCTGGGCACCCTCTACACCTGCAGGCGCGGCCGGGGCCGGGGCGCGGAGCTGCTGGAGGAGCTGGTGGCGGCGGGGGAGCGGCCGCTGATGAGCCCGGTGCGGCCGCTGGCCGTGCTCGCGGCGCTGGAGGCCGGGCGGCCGGAGCTGGCCCGGGAGCTGATCGGCCGGTGGGGGGTGGAGCTGCGCGAGGACTGGGCCGCGGACTTCCTGCACCCCGTCTGGGGGCTGGTGGCCGCCCGCCTCGGCACGCCCGACCCCGCCGAGCTGTACGAACGGCTGCTGCCCATCGCCGGCCAGCTCATCGTCATGGGCATGGGCAGCGCCGCCTGGGGCTCGGTGCACGACGTGCTGGCCGAGCTGGCCCGGCGGCTCGGCCGCGGACGGGAGGCGCGCGAGCACAACGAGGCCGCCGTCGAGCTGCACCGGCGGCTCGGGCTGACCTACTGGGAGGCACGCAGCCGGGGGTGGCGTCCCGGCTGACTGTCGGACCCGCCGCGTATCGTGATCTCATGCCTGACATCGAGGTCGCGGGCCGTTCCGTCCGCGTCACCAGCCCCGACAAGGTGGTCTTCCCGCAGTCCGGCCACACCAAGCTCGACCTGATCCGGTTCTACCAGGCGGTCGGTGAGGCGGCGCTGCGCGGCGTGCACGGGCGGCCGATGGTGCTCAAGCGGTTCGTCCACGGCATCGAGCAGGAGGCGTTCTTCCAGAAGCGCGCGCCGGCCAAGCGGCCCGACTGGATCGAGGTGGCCGAGCTGCGCTACCGGTCCGGGCTGAGCGCCGAAGAGGTGGTCTGCACCGATCTGGCGCAGTTGCTCTGGGTGGTCAACCTCGGCTGCGTCGACCTCAACCCCCATCCGGTCCGCGCCGACGACCTGGCCAGGCCCGACGAGCTGCGCATCGACCTCGACCCCGTCCCGGGCGTCGGGTGGGCCGACGTGCTGGCGACCGCGCAGGTGGCGCGCGAGGTGCTGGCCGACCACGGGCTGGTCGCCTGGCCCAAGACGTCCGGGTCGCGGGGGTTCCACGTCTATGCCCGGATCGACCGGCGGTGGTCGTTCGCCCAGGTGCGCAAGGCGGCCGAGACCGTGGCGCGCGAGGTCGAGCGGCGGGCCCCCGACCTGGCGACCAGCCGGTGGTGGAAGGAGGAGCGCCACGGCGTGTTCGTCGACTTCAACCAGAACGCCTACGACCGCACGGTGGCCTCGGCGTACTCGGTGCGGGCGGTGCCAGACGCCCGCGTGTCCACCCCGCTGAGCTGGGAGGAGGTGCCCGGCTGCCGGCCCGAGGAGTTCACCGTCGACAGCGTGCCGAAGCGGCTGGCCGAGCTCGGCGACCCGTGGGAGGACATGGACCTGCACGCCGGGTCGCTCGACGGCCTGCTGGAGCTGGCCGAGGAGCTCGGGCCCGCGCCCAAGCCGCCCAAGGGCAGCGGGCGCAGGCAGCAGACCATGCCGGTCATCGAGATCGCCAGGGCCCAGCACAAGGAGGAGGCCCTGGCCGGCCTCGACCGCTGGAAGGCCCGCCACCCCGAGGTCGCGGCCCTGCTGGAGCCCGCCGACGTGCTGGTCGACGGCATGCGCGGGCGCAGCAGCGTGTGGTACCGGATCCGGGTCAACCTCCAGCACGTGCCGGAGGGCGAGCGGCCGGCGCAGGAGCCGCTGGAGGTCGACTACGACCCCTGGCAGGGCGCCGGCGGCCCCTGACCTCTCACCGGAGAGTGGAGGTCAGCGGCCCGAGACGAGGTTGCCGAGGCGGGCGTACAGCGAGGTGCCGGTGCCGCGGTCGTTCTCGTGGCGGTCGGCGGCCCGGAACAGCGTGTAGATGAGCTGCACGCCCGCCCACCGCAGCGGCTCCGGCTCCCACTGCCGCACCTGCCGGCCCACCCACGGCAGCGCCGTCAGCTCGGTGTCCCGCCGCAGCACCAGGTCGCGCAGCGTGCGCCCGGCCAGGTTCGTGGTGGTGACGCCGCTGCCGACGTACCCGCCGGCCCAGCCGAGCCCGCTCGCGTGGTCGAGATGCACGGTCGAGCACCAGTCGCGCGGCACGCCGAGCACGCCGCACCACGAGTGCTGCACCCGCGCGTCGGCCGCCGCGGGGAAGAGCTTCACCAGCATCCGCCACAGCAGCGCCACCGTCCGCGCCTGGGTGGCCCCCCGGCGATCGGTACGCGACCCGAACCGGTACGGCACCCCCCGCCCGCCGATCGCGATCCGGTCGTCGGCCGTGCGCTGGGCGTAGACGTAGGCGTGGGCCTGGTCGCCGAGCAGCTCGTGCCCGGCCCAGCCGATGTGCTTCCACACCTCGGCGGGCAGCGGCTCGGTGACGATCATGGAGCTGTTCATCGGCAGCCACTGCCGGTGCTGCCCGGCCAGTGACGCGGTGAAGCCCTCGGTGGCGCGGATGACGTAGTCGGCCGAGACGATGCCGAGCGGCGTGTGCGCGGTCGCCTTGCCGCCGCCCACGCGCGGCCGGATCTCGGTCACCGTCGTGCCCTCGAAGACGTCCACGCCCAGCGCGGCCACGGCCGAGGCCAGCCCGACGGCGAGCTTGGCCGGCTGCACGCGGGCGCAGTGCGGCGAGTACGCGGCCTCCAGCGTGCCCGCCACCTGGAGGCGTTCGCGCTGCTCGTCGCGGTCCATCAGCCGCATGTCGTCCTCGCCGTAGCCCCAGGAGCGCAGGTCGGCGACCTCCTCGCGGAGACGCCGCCGCTGGGCCGGGTTGGTCGCCACGTGCACGAGACCGCCCTTGTGCACGTCGGCGTCGATGCCCTCGGCGCGGGTGACGTCGATGACCTCGTCCACCGCGCGGAACATGGCGTGCTGAAGGTCGATCATGGCCTGCCGGCCGCGGGCCTGGGCGTGCCGCTCGCGGGAGCCGGCGAACTCGGCCGACAGCCAGCCGCCGTTGCGCCCGGAGGCGCCGAACCCGGCGAACTCCTTCTCCAGGATCGCGATCCGCAGGTCGGGCTGGGCCTTCTTCAGGTAGTACGCCGTCCACAGGCCGGTGTAGCCGCCGCCGACGATCGCCACGTCGTACTCGCGGGAGCCGGGCAGCGCGGGCCGCCTGGCGGGCAGGCCGATCTGCCGGTACCAGAACGAGACGCCCCCGTTGGCGTAGTCGTCGGTGAGCGGGATGCCTGTCATGACTGTTCTGCCTCCACGGCTGCTACGTGCCCCTCCGCTGATTCCCCATCCGCTCTGTCCCCGGCGGACGGGGTGGGCGGGCTGATCACCCAGAGCACCTCGGCGGTCTCGTCGCCGTCGTTGACCACCCGGTGCGGGACCGATGTGCGGTACTCCACGCTGTCGCCGGGCCCCAGCGGGTGCGCGGCGGCGGACCCGGCGGGGCCCAGCCAGAGCGTGAGGCTGCCGCGCAGCACGAGGAAGATCTCCTGCGAGTCGCCGTGCGTGTACGGCTCGTCGCCGGTGGAGGCGCCGGGGTCGAACTCGCCGGCGTACATCTCCACAGTGCGCAGCGGGCGCTGGGAGATCAGGAACTTGCGGGTGCCCGGCGCGGTGGCCAGCTCGGGACGCTCGGCGCGGCGCACCACGCGGTGGGCGGGCTCGTCGTCCTCGTTGAACAGGTCGGCCACGGTGATGCCGAGCGCGGAGGCGATCCTGCGCAGCATGCCGATGCTCGCGCTGGTCTGCCCGCGTTCGAGCTGGCTGATGAAGCTGGGGCTCGCCTTGGCCTCGCCGGCCAGGGCGCGCACGGTCATGCCGCGCATGCCTCGGTAGACCCGGATGCGGGTGCCCAGGTCCGTCATCGAACCTCTCGATCGGTCAGGCTGAACAAGTTGTTCAGTGACGGTACCGACGGCGGAGAAAGCCCAGCAAGAGGGGGGTGCCTAACGAATCGGTAACCGGTCCCAGCCGCGGGTCGGCGCGGATCGGCCGCGAATCGGCCGCGGATCGGCCGCGGGTCAGCCGCGGGTAGGCCGCTGGTAGCCCTCGTCGCCGCCGTAGACGCGCACCGATGGGTCCCGCTCGGGCTGCGTGGCCGGGCTGGTCGGCGAGGCGGTGTGCTCCTCGGCGAAGTCGTCCGAGGGCACGGGCGGCGGCGGGAACAGGTAGTCGTGCCAGGTGATCCGGCCCTTGGGGTCGGCCTCGGTGGTGAACGCGCCCGCGCGCTGCGCGGCGGCCAGCCTGCCCGGGATGCGCACCGGCAGGCACAGGCGGCGCAGGCGGCGGGCGTCCAGCCAGGTCCTGGTCAGCTCCTCGGTGCCGAGGACCTGCGGGCCGCCGTACTCGACGACGGCGCAGGCCGGGCCGCCGGCCAGCAGCGCGGCCAGGCGGCCGGCGACGTCGTCCACGTGCACCGGCTGCCACAGCAGCGAGCGGTCCATGGGCAGCACGGGCAGCGCCGCCAGGTCGCGCAGCAGCCGGTCCACCGACTGGTGGAACGGGGTGGCGCGGACGACCGTCCAGGCCATGCCGCTCTCCCTGACCAGCCGTTCGGCCTCCAGCTTGTGCCGGTGGCCGGGCGCGCGGTCCGCGCCGGCGATCGAGGGCAGCAGCACGTGCGAGGCCCCGGCCGCGCGGGCCGCCGCGGTCAGCGTGCGGGTGCCGGCCAGGTCCACCTGGGCGCGGCCCTGCCGGCCGCCGGTGGCCAGGTGCGCGACGGCCTCGACCTGCCGGACGGCCTCGGCGACGCCCTTGCCCGAGGCCAGATCGCCCCACACCCACTCCACGCCCCCGCGGTCCTCGTGCCGGGTACGGCTGAGCGCCCGTACCCGATGTCCCGCCTTGAGCAGGACGGGCACGAGGGCCCTGCCGAGGGTGCCGGTGGCTCCTGTGACCAGAATGCGCATGCCGGGTCCATACCCGCGAATCCCCAGAGATGACAATGATTTTCGTGACGAGGTCTGTGGACGGCGGTGCGGGGTAGAGCCGCCAATATGGCTCGTATCGCATCCGAATCCCTGATCGAACGGCTCGCCGAGTGGGGCGTGGACACCGTCTTCGGCCTGCCGGGCGACGGCATCAACGGCATCATGGAGGGGCTGCGCCGTCATCGTGACCGGGTGCGGTTCGTGCTGGTGCACCACGAGGAGGCCGCCGCCTTCATGGCCACCGGCTACGCCAAGGCCACGGGACGGATCGGCGTCTGCCTGGCCACCTCCGGCCCCGGCGGCATCCACCTGCTCAACGGCCTCTACGACGCCAAGCTCGACCACGTCCCCGTGCTGGCCATCACCGGCATGCAGGAGACCGCCGTGCTCGGCACCGGCTACCAGCAGGAGGTCCACCTCGACAAGCTGTTCGCCGACGTGGCCGAGTACAACATGATGATCACCAACCCGGCCCAGCTGCCCTCGCTGGTGGACCTGGCCGTCCGGACGGCCTACGCGCGGCGCGGCGTCGCCCACCTCACGCTGCCCAACGACATCCAGGTGGCCGACGCGGAGGAGGACCCGTACCGGACGGTCGCGCCGGTGCGCGCGCCGGAGACCGCGCCGATCTACCTGCGGCCCTCGGGGCTGCCGCGCCGGGAGGACCTGGCGCGCGCCGCCGAGGTGCTCAACGCCGCCGAACGGCCCGCCATCCTGGCCGGGCAGGGCGCGCTGCACGCCCGGCAGGAGGTGCTGGCCGTGGCCGAGGCGCTGGGCGCGCCGGTGGTCAAGACGCTGCCCGGCAAGGCGGTCGTCCCGGACGACTCGCCGTACACGACGGGCGGGATCGGGCTGCTCGGCACCAAGCCGAGCGAGGAGCTGATGGACGAGGCCGACGTCCTGTTCATGATCGGCACGAACTTCCCCTACACGAAGTTCCTCCCCGAGCCGGGCAAGGCGCGGGTGGTGCAGTTCGAGGCCGAGCCCACCAGGGCCGGGGCGCGGGTGCCGACCGACGTGCCCGTGGTGTGCGACGCCAAGGAGGGCCTGCGCGAGCTGCTGCCGCTGCTCACCCGGCGCGGCGGCGACGGACACCTGGCCAAGTACCAGAAGCTCATGGCCAAGTGGCGCTCCGACATGGACAGCCTGGAGAACCCCGACAGGGACCCGATCGCCCCCCAGTACGCCATGTCCGTCCTGGACGACCTGGCCGCCGACGACGCCATCCTGACCTGCGACAGCGGCACGATCGCCACCTGGGCCGCCCGCCACTGGACGATCCGCGGCGGGCGCGAGTTCTACCTGTCGGGCACGCTGGCCACGATGGCGCCCGGCCTGCCGTACGCCATCGCCATGCAGCACGCCTTCCCCGGCCGGCAGGTCATCGCCTACGTCGGCGACGGCGGCTTCGCGATGCTGATGGCCGAGTTCCTGACCGCCGCCCAGCACCGGCTGCCGGTCAAGGTCGTCATCAACAACAACAACTCGCTCGGCCAGATCCTGTGGGAGCAGATGGTCCTCGGCTACCCCGAGCACGGCGTGCGCTTCGCCCAGCCGGAGGCCGACTACTCGGTCTGGGCCAGGGCGTGCGGCGGGTTCGGCGCCAAGGTCACCAAATCCGGGGACGTGGCCGCGGCGATCAGGCAGGCGCTCGCCCACGACGGCCCCGCCCTGGTGGACGTGGACGTCAACCCGAACGAGCCGCCCATGCCCGGCAAGGTCTCCTACGACCAGGCCAAGAGCTTCGCCCAGGCGTTCCTGAAGGGGCAGCCGCACAAGGCGGCCATCGCGACCACCCTGTTCAAGGACCGGATCCAGAGGTTCACCGACTGATCGCCGTCCCGCGGCCGGTCAGGGGGCCCGGCAGGCGGCGGCGATCCGGGCGGCGGTCTCCAGCAGCGGGTCCACCAGCCGGGGCAGCTCGCGGGCGCGCCGCGAGGCCAGCACGATCCCCACGGCGGCCACCGCCCGCCCGTCCACGACGACCGGCGCCGCCGCCGAGCACGAGCCGAGCGTCATCTCCTCGTGCGTCAGCGCGTAGCCCTGCGCCCGCACCGTCGCCAGCTCCCTGGCCAGCCGGCCCGGCTCGGTGACGGTGTGCGGTGTGGGCCGTTCGAGCGCGCGGGCCAGGTACGCCTGCACGAACCACTCCGGCTCGAAGGCCAGCAGCGCCTTGCCCACCCCGGTCGGGTGCATCGGCAGCCGCCCGCCCGTGCGCGAGACGATGGGCACGGCCCGCCTGCCGTACACCTTGTCCACGTACAGGACCTCCAGGCCGTCGCGGACGGCGAGGTGCACGTTCTCGCCGGTGGTGGCGAACAGCTCCTGGAGCCAGGGGTGCGCGCGGCCCTGGAGGCTGCCAGGCGCGAGCTGGCCGAGCTCCCACAGCCGCAGCCCCACCCGCAGCCGCCCGTCGGGGGAGCGGCTGAGCGCCTGCCACTCCTCCAGCTCGGCCACCAGCCGGTGGGCCGTGCTCAGCGGCACCCCGCTCCGCCTGGCCAGGTCGGTCAGCGTGAGCTGCGGATGGGCCGCGTCGAACGCCCCCAGGATGGCCAGCACCTTGGACGTCACCGTCTGCCCCGGACGCCGGGCTCCTCCGGACATGACCACACTCCTGCGCACATCTTCCACTCAGTGGAAGAGGCTACTCGGCTCCGGGGGCAGGCAGGCAGCAGACTTCCCTCATGCGAACTCAGGTCGGGATCATCGGCGCGGGCCCCGCTGGCCTGCTGCTGTCTCATCTGCTCCACCTGCGCGGCATCTCCTCGGTGGTGCTGGAGAAGCGCAGCCGCGCCTACGTCGAGCGGCGGGTCCGCGCGGGCGTCCTGGAGCAGGGCACGGTGGACACGCTCGTAGAGGCGGGCGTCGGCGCGCGCCTGCTGCGCGAGGGCCTGCCGCACCACGGCATCGAGCTGCGGTACGGCGGCGCGGGCCACCGCATCGCCTTCGACAAGCTCGTCCCCGGCCGGGCCATCACCGTCTACGGCCAGCAGGAGGTCGTCAAGGACCTGATCGCGGCCCGGCTGGCGGCGGGCGGCGACCTGCGGTTCGAGGTCGAGGACGTCGAGGTGCACTCGCCGGAGTCCGAGCCGTACCTCACCTTCGGCGGCGAGCGGCTCGACTGCGACGTGATCGCCGGGTGCGACGGCTTCCACGGCGTCTCGCGGCCGAGCGTCCCGGACGGGGTCCTGGAGGTGTTCGAGCGGGAGTACCCCTTCGCCTGGCTCGGCGTCCTGGCCGAGGTGGCGCCGTCGTCGGAGGAGCTGATCTACGCCAGGACCGAGCGCGGCTTCGCGCTGCACAGCATGCGCTCGCCCACGGTCAGCCGTTTCTACCTGCAGGTCCCGGCCGACGCCGACGTGGCGCAGTGGCCCGACGGGCGCGTCTGGGCCGAGCTGAAGGCCCGCCTGGAGACCGTCCCGGGCTTCCAGCTGACCACGGGCGAGATCATCGAGAAGGGCGTCACGCCGATGCGCTCCTTCGTCGCCGAGCCCATGCAGTACGGGCGGCTCTACCTGGCCGGGGACGCCGCCCACATCGTGCCGCCGACCGGCGCCAAGGGGCTGAACCTGGCCGTGGCCGACGTCCGGGTGCTGACCGAGGCGCTGGCGGCGTTCTTCGAGCACGGCTCGACGGAGCTGCTCGACGGCTACTCGGCGGCGTGCCTGAAGCGGGTGTGGCGGGCGCAGCACTTCTCCTGGTGGATGACGACGCTGCTGCACACCTTCGACGAGGACGACGCGTACGGGCGCCGGCTCCAGACCTCCTACCTGGACTACGTCACCTCCTCGGAGGCGGCGGCGACCACGCTGGCGGAGAACTACGTCGGACTGCCCTTCGACTGAGTGCACGACCGAGCGCACGACTCACCCCGCCACCCGCCCCCCAGGCGGGCTGACCTCGGGCGATGCCTTAAAGTTGGCGCGTGGTTTTCGAGGAGGGCTGGGCGCATGCGCCCCTGCGGTGGTTGATGGACACGCTGGGCCATGCCCAGCTCGCCAGGATGGAGTGCGAGCCGGCGCTGGTCGCGGCCGTGGATCAGCACGCGGCGCTGCTGCGTGACGCGATCCCGCTCGACCGCGAGACCCTCGGCGACTATCTGCTGGGCTTCCTCGACGAGCTGCGCCACCGCGGCTGGATCTTCAGCGGCGACCACGACGCGCCCGCGCTGCGGCTGACGGCGGTCTGCTGGCTCGCCCGCGAACAGGGCTTCCTCGCCGAACCCGCCTGACCCCGCGCCGGACGTCCCGCGCTCAGACGGCCACCACCCGGCACCGGCCCCCGCTCACGCCGGCCGGCCGTCCGTGAGGGGTCCGCGTGACCGGGCGCTTGTCCCGGCCACACGGAGCTCAGCTCTCCGGCGGGAGGTCCGCGCGGGTCGCCCCGCCGGTCGTCCCGCCGGTCGGGCCCATGGTCGGGCCGGTCGGGCCGGTCGTGCCGGTCGTGCCGGTCGTGCCGGGCGCGCCGGGTGTGGTGCGGGCCGGTTCGGCGGGCCGGGTCATCGAGCGGGCGTCCTCACGCCCCCGCTGGTACGCCTCGGCGTGCGCCCTGGCCTGCGGCGCCTCCGCCTCGATCCGGCCGATCCAGCGCTCCCAGCGCTGCTGCATCGGACGGACGAGCCCGCCGCCGAGGCCGATGGCGATGATCGCGCCGATGGTGGCGAGCACGGTGATGAGCACCGGGGTCGTGACGGTCGTGGCGACGCCGATCTGGTTGAGCGCGGCGATGATGCCCAGCGCCCAGATGAAGACGGCCGCCGCGATGCCGAGCCAGCGCCCGTAGGACAGCCCGCCGAGCGCGCCGTCGACGAGGTCCCGGACGGCCCGGGCGATCGCCCCGGCGATCACGATGATCACGATGGCGACCACGGCCTTGGGCAGCCAGCCCACCACCCCGTTGAGCAGCGCCGAGATCGGGTTGGGCCCGAAGACGCTGAAGGCGATCTGCAGGGTGATCAGCAGGATCGCGTAGTAGACGAGCTTGGCGAGCAGCCCGCTGGCGTCGTACCGGCTGCTTTCGAGCCAGCGCTGCACGCCGCTGCGGTGTACCGCCCGTTCGAACCCGACGCGGTCCAGGATCTTGTCCACGAGCTTCTGCAGCGCCTTCGCCACGATCCACCCGATGATCAGGATCACCAGGAACGCGACCAGCCTGGGCACGAACGTCGCGACCTGTCGCCAGGCGTCCGTCAGGCCTTGGCCAATATTGATGTCCACGGTTTCCTCCAGGACGAGGAGCCTATGGAGTCGCGGTACCCGGCCGACCTGGGACTATGCACGTATTGCTACCAAATTTTCGCACAGTGTTACATTTGTACAAGTGTGCGCAGGGGTCAGTAGAGCCGGCGCAGGTCCATCTGGAAGTTCTGGTGCCAGGTCTGGCCGCCGTCCACGGTGGTCTCGCCGATCTCGTGCCAGGTGGTGCCGGTGAACGTCAGCGTGTAGCGGCTGGTGTAGGCGGGCGTCTGGAGGCTCCACTCGAAGGTGTCGTCGCCGACCACCGGCACCACCGTGGTGACGTAGCCGCGCGAGAACGCCTCCCAGCGGTACTGGCCGGTCGCCTCGGAGTAGTTGATCACCGCCAGGGCGCTGTCCACGATCGTGCGCGGGTCCGCCTTGTCGCGGCCCTGCCCCTCGACCGAGATCACCAGGTCGCCCGCCTGCCAGCGCACCCGCTCGGTCTGCAGGAACTCCTGCCGGGTGCCGGAGGGCGTGACGGTCCAGCCCGCCCCCGCCCACGTGCCGATCATGAACGACAGCCGCCGCATGGCCTCCGCCTGCCCGGCGAACGCCTGCCCGCCCGCGGCCGGGGCGGGCGTCCGGGCAGCCGTCGCCGGGGCGGGGGAGAGCAGGGCCGCCAGTAAGGCGAGCGGCAGGAGCAGGCGGACCAGTGACTTCATCAAGGCGTCCTCGTCAGTGAGCGGCTGATGCCGAGCCGGGGGTGAGCGGTCAGGTAGAGGCCGGTGGCGGCGTCGTACAGGTCGTTGGCGTCCATGCGCATGGGGGCCAGGGTGCTGCCGGCGGGCGTGACGTTGCGCAGGGCGCGCAGCCCCGCGTCGTGGGCGGCGGTCACCAGCTCGCTCATCGGCGCGGTGCCGCCGGCGGTGGTGGCGTCGGTCAGGTCGGACAGCCCGGCCGTGATCGCGGCGAACGCGTGGTCGGACGCCCCGCCCCTGATCAGGTGCTGGGCCAGCCAGAAGTAGCTGGCCCGGCCGCGGTACTGCCGGTAGACCGAGGAGACCATGGTCAGCAGCCGCTGGTAGGCGTTGTGGTACAGGGACTCGTAGAAGCCCAGGGCCTCCTGCTCGCTCACCTCGCCGCGTTCGGTGGCCGTGATCGAGGCCGCGGCCAGCAGGGCGCTGTACATGGCCAGGTGCACGCCGGTCGACAGCAGCGGGTCGAGGAAGCAGGCGGCGTCGCCGGCGATGCGGTAGCCGGGGCCGCAGAAGGAGTCGGCCACGTACGAGAAGTCCTGCTCGACGCGCACCGGGCCGGTGAACCTGCCGATCAGCCCCGCCACGGTCGGCGACTCGGCCACCACCGCGTGGAACATCTCCTCCGGCGACCGGTAGTGGGCGCGCCGCTCCAGGAAGCGGGTCTGGTGGGTGACGAAGCCGACGCTGAACACCTCGCCGCGCAGCGGGATCACCCAGTACCACCCTTCCGGTGAGGAGATCACGTTGATGCCGCCGCCCGGCGTGTCGGGAAGGAGTTCGCCGCCCTGGTAGTAGCCCCAGATGGCGACGTTCCTGAAGACGTCGTGCGGGCGTCGGTCACGGAAGTGCTGCGCCGACAGTACCCCGGCGCGTCCGGAGGCGTCGACCACGTGATCGAAGCGCTCCAGGCCGCGGTCCCACTCGGCGGCACGGGCGCGGCCGTCCTCGAACAGCACCCGCCTGACCCTGGCCCGCTGGATCACCTCGACGCCCTGGGAGGCGGCGTGGTCCAGCAGCACCTGGTCGAAGTCGTCCCGGTCCACCTGCCAGGAGCGCACCTCGGGGCCGAAGGTGGCCGCCCAGTTCACCGTCCAGTCGCGCTCGGCGCCCCAGCGCAGCAGCAGGCCCTCCTTGACGGGATAGCCGCGCTCCTCGATCTTCTCGTGCGCCCCGGCGTAGTCGATGATCGTCCGGCAGGACGGCGAGACGGACTCGCCGATGTGGTAACGCGGGAAACGTTCGCGTTCCAGGAGCCGGACGTCCATTCCGTTGCGGGCCAGCAGCGTCGCGGCGATCGAGCCCGCCGGGCCGCCGCCGATCACTAATACCTTGGTCATCGCGAGCCCTTCCGATAATCGATACGTATTACGCAGTGACGGGCCCGGCGTGCGGGGCCCAATACGTAGGCCGATACGTATATTCCGGCGTTATTCTGGACCGCCGGCCCGGCCTGTTCGATGATGCGTCTGAGTTCCGTTCCGTCTTTCTTCAAGGAGCGCGCATGGGATTGAACCTCCGGCTGGTCGTTCCCCTGGTCTACGCCGCCGCGGTGGTCGTGGCCTTCCTGATCGGCAAGACGGTCGGCTCGGTGGTCGTCATCGCCGGCGCCGTCCTCGTGGCCCTGTTCTTCGTGCTGTCCGGCCGGTCACGTCAGCGCGAATAGGGCCCCCCACGGGTCGCGCACGATCGTCGCCCGGGGATGCCCGGGGGCGGTCGTGGCGCCCAGCCGGGCCGCCGCCGCGGCGGTCGCGGCGCGGTCGGCGGTCGCGAAGAACGTCATCCACTGCGGCCGCGCCCCCGTCCCCTCGCGGACCTCGGGCGCGACGCCGAGCAGGTCCCGGTAGAACGCGGCCCCGGCCGACCACAGCTCGTGGGCGCACCACGTGCCCGGCTCGCCGGCCAGCACGATCCCGGCCGGCCGGTGCCCCTCCCAGAAGCCGACGGCCGCCCCCGCCGGGTCGGTCGCGAACAGCACGCGCCCGTCCTGGCCGGCCGCCATCGGGCCGAAGACGACGCCGCCGCCCAGCTCCTTCACCCGTACGGCCACGGCGTCCGCGTCCGGGGCCGCCAGGTAGGTGTTCCAGGAGGCGGGCAGGCCCGGCGGCACCCGGCCGAAACCGGCCACGACCTGGCCGCCCAGCTCGACGAAGGAGTAGCCGCCCTCCTCGCGGAAGGTCCAGCCGAACAGCTCTCCGTAGAAGGCCCGCGCGCCGGCCGGGTCGAGCGCCCCGTAGTCCACCCAGCACGGCTCGCCCGGCTCATAGTGCTCGTGAATCGGCACGCCCGGCCTCCTTGTCCACCTCGTTCACATCGTCGGCTTCGTGCGCGTCCAGGGCCGCCAGCCGCAGGTGCGCGGCGACGAGCGGCGCCACGACCTCGGGCCGCTCGATCAGGCACAGGTGCCCAGCGCCGGGGACGGTGACCGTGCGGCACCGGGGGACCGACTCGCGCAGCAGCGCCGCGCCGGCCCGGAACGTCGGCATGTCCCGGTCGCCCACGACGACCAGCGTGCGCGCCCGGATGCCGCGCAGGTCCTCCACCGTGTGGACGTGCCTGCTCAGCCCGTGCATCGCGCCGTCGCGCAGCTCCCGCCACGAGTGCCGGGCCACGATCGCCCGCAGCCTGGCCCGCAGCTCGGGATGGTCCTCGGTGCCGCGGAAGATGTCCGGCGGCGAGGACATCCACAGGTCGGCGAGCTGCTCGCCGTCCGCGCCCATCCGGGCCAGCCCGGCCAGCGCCCGGTAACGCTCGGCGGTGCCCGGCTCGGGAGGCGCGCCGGCGATGGTCGCGGAGCCGACGATCAGCCCGCGCACGTCATCGGGATGGTCGACGGCCAGCTGCAGCGCGATCATCGAGCCGATCGACTCGGCCACCACCAGCGTGGCCGACTCCGCCCTGGCCAGCCCGGCCAGCTCGGCCGCCAGCGCGGGCAGCGACGTGCCCGGCCGCAGCGGCCCGGACCGCCCGTGTCCCGGCAGGTCCACGCCGACGTGCCGCCAGCCGGGCAGCAGGTTCCACAGCGGCTCCCAGACCGAGGCGTCCATCGTGTAGCCGTGGATCCACAACACGGCCCGGCCCTCGCCGGTCGAGCGCACGTACAGGCTCATGAGGACGCTCCGGCGGAGGCGGAGGCGGAGGCGGAGGCGGGGACGGGGGCGAAGCCCTGGCAGAAGCGGCGGAAGGCGATGACCGGGGTGTCGCCGGCGTCCAGCCGCTGCGGGGCGCCGGTGTCCAGGTGGTCCCAGACGACGCGGTCCTGGTCGAAGGCGTAGCGGGCGCCGTGCACGAGCGCCGGCAGCGAGTCCCGCTGGTCCGGCCGCACGCCGATGGCCACCCGTCCCACGCAGCCCGTCCCGTCCGGCACCGCGCCGGTGACGATCGTGTACGGCGCCGACTCCGTGCCCAGCTCGGTCACCACGAGGTGCGGGCTGTAGGCGCGGGCCACGAACCGGGAGGCGAAGTCGAGCCGCCGCTCCCGCTCCCACGGCGGCGCCTTGGTGCGGAACTCGCCCTCGATGACCAGCTCGTCGTGCCCGCCCATGCTGACCCGCATGCCGCGCACCGAGGGCACCAGGTGGACGGTGCTGAAATGCTGGGCGTCGAAGGCGTTCTCGACGACGTACTCCGCCGGCACCGTCACCGGCTGGTTCACCGCCGCCACGATCACCAGGTCCTCGGCCGCCTGCTTGATCGCCTGCTCGAAGCCGCGGTCGTCGCCGGGGTCGCCGGACAGCCGGGCGAACAGCGCCGCCCCGGCCCGCAGCGTCCGCAGCTCGCCCACCGACCAGCGGCGGCCGGACCCGCCCAGCGAGACGCGCTTGCCGTGGAAGGGGCAGATCACGCAGTCGCCGTCCAGCTTGCCGCCGTAGGCCAGATGGGCGCCCCGGTGGGGGCACGTGGCCTCGAACACCCGGATCCGCTCGCCGTCGCGCACCGCCATCAGGCGCGCGCCGCCCAGCCGCAGCGGGGTGATCCCCGGGCCGATCTCGTCGTCGAGGGCGAGCAGGAACCACCCGCCGTGGAGCTCCCCGTTTCCGGCCGTCATCTCTCCAGCGCCCCAATCACCTCTGTGGCCGCGCGCTCCCCGCTGGCCATCGCCATGTGCGCCATGGGCGGGCCGGACAGGCCGACGGTGGCCTCCCCGGCGAAGAAGACCGTCCCGCCCAGCGGCTCGGCCCAGGCCGGGGACGCCCACAACGTCCCCACGCCCGGGTAGGTGTACGCGCCGCCCGCCCACGGGTCGGCGCCCCAGTCGGACACCATCACCTCCGGGTTCAGCCCCCGCGTCCACGGCAGGGCGCGGGCCAGCAGCGCGGCCAGGCCGCCCGGCTCGGCCCACGCGCTCCGGGCCGCCGCCGCGGCCCGGCCCTTGGCCGTCACCAGCACCTCGGGCCGCCCGGCGGTCGTGCTGACGAACCCCAGACGGCCGCCGGCGTCGAAGACCACGACGGACTCGGGGGCGGCCACGGGATAGGCGGCCAGCCCGCACCAGGCGTCGCCGGGCCGCAGCTCGTAGGCCGCCGCCTGCTTGCGCACCGGCAGGTCGTCCAGCACGAGCCGTCCCTCGGCGACCACCGGCGGCGGCACGGTCACCACGGCGGCGGCGGCGCTCTCCACGCGCCCCGCGGCGGTCAGCGCCCGCACCCGGCCCGGCGTCCAGGCCAGGCGGACGACCGCGTCGCCGAGCCGCACCCGCAACCCCTCGGCCAGCCGCGCGGGCAGCCGGTCGAAACCGCCCGGCAGCGCGAACTCGCCCCGCCCGGACCGGTCGGCCCGGCGCAGCGCGGCCAGCGCGGGCGCGCTCAGCGCCTCCGGCTCGGCCGCCCAGTTCTGCCTGAACCACTCCGCCGCCGGCTCCAGGGCCTGCGGGCACTGCGCCGTCTCCTCCTTGAGCCACGTCGCGACCGGCACGTCCCAGGGGCTCGCACCCGCCAGGCGGCGCAGCGGCTCCCGGGCCGCGCCCGACGTCAGCCGCTCCTCCAGCAGCGGCGGCGTGGGCCGCAGCGCGGTCAGCGGGCGCGGCCCGCCGGGCAGCAGCACCCGGGCCGCGCGCCGCGGCACCGGCACGGGCGCCTCCAGGCCGGGCAGCGCCGCGATCGGGTTGCGGTCGCCGTGGATGACCTGCGCGCCCAGCTCCAGCAGGGTCGGCCGGTGGGTGCGGATCCGGCCGCCCACCCGCTCCCTGGCCTCCAGCACCGTGACCGCCAGCCCGGCGGCGGCCAGCCGCGCGGCCGCCGCCAGCCCGCTCACCCCGGCGCCGATCACGACGACGTCAAGCTCTGCCACCGGCACATCCTCTGTAGTAGTTTGTCCTCGGCCTGATCACGAGGAGACGCCATGACGGCACCCCGCACGCTGCCCGGCCACCTGCCGCACCCGTTCTCTCCTCGCGGGCGGCTCGACCCGTATCCGGCGTACCGCTGGCTGCGGGAGCACGATCCCGTGCACTTCGACGTCACCTCGCGCATGTGGCTGCTGACCGCGCACGCCGACTGCGCGCTCGCGCTGCGCGACCCGCGCTTCTCGGCCGCGCTCGGGCAGCGGGAGCGGGTCAGGGACGACGAGCTGCCGCCGTCGATGCTGACCACCGATCCCCCCGAGCACCAGCGCCTGCGCTCGCCCGGCGCGCTGCTGATGGGCCCGGCCGCGATCCGCGGCATCGCCGGCGACATCGAGGCCGGCATCGGCGCGGTGCTCGACGGGCTGGCCGGCCGGGCGGAGATCGAGGCCACCGCCGACCTCGGCGAGCCGCTGGCCACCGGCGTGCTGGCCAGGCTGTTCGGCCTGCCGGCCGCCGACGTGCCGGCCTTCGCCGGGCTGGCCGCCCGCGTGTCGGTCAACCTCGACCCGCTGGCCGGGCCGCAGGCCGCCGCGGCCGGGCGGGCCGCGATGGGCGAGCTCACCCGCTTCCTCGGCGAGCGCGCCGACGCCGCCGCCCAAGCCGCCGAAGCCGCCGCAGGGAACGGGCCGGGCGGCTCGCCGTTCGGGCGGCTGGCCGCCGACGACCGGCTGACCAGGGCCGAGATGCTCGGCATCGCCGCGCTCACGGTCGTCGGCGGATGGAAGCCGCTGGCCGAGATGGTGGGCAACGCCCTCCACTGGCTGCTGCCGCGCGACGAGGCCGCCGGCCTGATCAGGGACGGCGGCCCGCAGGTGGCCGAGGCGGCCGTCGACGAGCTGCTGCGGCTGGAGTCGCCGATCCCGTTCACCGCCCGGGTGACCACCGAGGCGGTCCCGCTGGACGGCGGCCTGATCCCGGCGGGGGCGAGGGTGCTGGCCCTGGTCGGGGCGGCCAACCGCGATCCGGCGGTGTTCGACCGGCCCGACGAGCTGCTGCTCACCCGGTCGCCCAACCCCCATCTGGCCTTCGGCGCGGGCACCCATCTCTGCCTGGGCGCGCCGCTGGTCAGGCAGGCCGGCGGGCTGCTGCTGAGCGGGCTGCTGGAGCGGTATCCCGGGCTGCGGCGCACGGGGAAGCCGCCCGCCTGGGCGCCGGGCCTGGTGCCCAGGAGGCTGACCGGCTTCACCCTCGCCATCTGAGCCCCTTCCCCGGTCAGCGGACGTTGGCGCCGCGCCAGCGGAAGGTCAGCAGACTCAGCAGCAGCGCCGCCAGGCACCAGCCGCCCAGCACCGCGGCGGTCCTGCCCAGCTCCCACGCGCCGGCGGGCTCCACCACCGCGAAGTCGGCCGGCAGGAACACCGAGCGCAGGCCCTGCGTCATCCACTTCAGCGGGAAGAACGCCGCCAGGCTCTGCATCCACGCCGGCAGCTCGCTGTAGGGGAAGAACACCCCGGAGATGAACTGCAGCACCAGGAACGGCAGCGTGACGATCGCCGCGGCCGAGCGGGCGTTGGGGATGATCGCGCTGAAGGCCACCGCCAGCAGCGAGCAGGACGTCGCCCCGAGCAGCAGCACCCAGGCGAAGGTCAGCCAGTGTCCGGCGTCCGGCGGCAGCGGCAGGCGGAACAGCGCGACGCCGACGCCCAGCAGGATCGCCGCCTCCAGCACTCCGGTCACCACCACCCGGACGATCTTGCCGACGAAGTACGCCGTCTTCGGCATCGGCGAGGAGGCCAGGCGGCGGATCATGCCGTTGTCCCGCTCGATCGCGATGTTGATGGCCAGGCCGTTGAAACTGACGCTCATGATGCCGCAGGCGATGATCCCGGCCACGAACATCTGCTTGAAGTCGGTGTGCGTGCCGGGGACCGTGCCGGAGAAGATCGAGCCGAGCACCAGCAGCAGCACGATCGGCAGCAGCAGCGTGAAGAACAACGACTGCCGGTTGCGGAAGAACGACTTCAGCTCCACCGACGAACGGGCCGCCGACGCCCGCCACAGCCCCGACCCGCCGCCCGACGCGCGCACGGGACGGCCCTGCTCGGCCACGATCGCGTTCGAGCTGGTCATGCCTGGGCCCCCTGGTTCTCGCGGATCAGCTTGAGGTAGACGTCCTCCAGCGTGGGCCGGTGGACGCGCAGGTCGGGCAGCTCGTCGGCGCCCGCGCGGGCGGCCCAGGGCAGCAGCGCGGCCAGGGCCCGCGTGGGCGTGTGGGTGAGCAGCGTGAGCGTGCCGCCGGGCACGCCGGGCGTGCAGGACGGGTCGAGCGCGGTGCCCGCGGGCAGGTCCGGCAGGTCGGCCGCGCTCAGCTCGGGGGTGAGGGTGAAGCTCACCGCGGCGGGCGTGTCGCGCCGTCCGCCCAGCTCGCTCACCGGCCCGGTCTCGACGATCCGGCCGGCCACGATCACGGCCGCGCGCTGCGCCAGCGCCTCCACCTCGTCCAGGTAGTGGGTGGTCAGCACGGTCGTCTTGCCCTGGTCGGCGAAGAAGCGGACCAGGTCCCACGCCTCCATCCGGGCCTCCGGGTCCAGCCCGGTGGTCGGCTCGTCGAGGAAGATCAGGTCGGGGTCGCCGACGACGCCGACGGCCACGTCCAGGCGGCGCAGCTGGCCGCCCGAGAGCGTCTGGGCCTGCTTGCGCTCCTTGGCGCCGAGGCCCACCATGTCGATCACCTGCGCCGCGGGCAGCGGCGCGGGGTAGAAGGCGGCGAAGTGCTCGACGACCTCGCGGACGGTCAGGTCCGCGTAGGCGCCCGTCGTCTGCGGCACGATGCCGAGCCGCGCCCGCCACTGCGGGGCGTCCTCGGCCGGGTCACGGCCGAGGACTCGCACGTCGCCGCCCGAACGCCTGCGCACGCCTTCGAGGATCTCGACCGTGGTCGTCTTGCCCGCGCCGTTGGGCCCGAGTAAGGCGAACACCTCTCCGGGACGAACGTCCAGGTCCACACCCTGCAGGATGAGAGCGGGACCGTACTGCTTGCGCAGCCCCCGTACGTGGATGGGGTTCGCCTGGTCGTCGGACATGATCTCCTCTACCTCCTCTTGGCGTGCGTGGCTCCCGGCGTCAGGTGCAGCAGCAGCAGGGGCAGCAGCAGCAGTTGACGTCGCCGGCCGCGATCGAGTCGAGGTCGCCCTCGCTCAGCTCGGCCATGTCGATCTGCGGCGTCTCGGGGATGTGGAACTCGAACGTCCCCGTCTCCAGCCCGCGCTCCCACAGCGAGACCTGCACGTCGAGGTTCGTGTCGTGGTGGCCGTCGGGAACATTGCGCACGAGGTTGATCTGGGCGCCCGCGGGAACCTCGAGGCCGGCCTCGGCCAGCGCCTCACGAGGGTTGCTGTCCAGCTTCGCCGAGAATTCCTCGCTCGACCACGCGGTGATCAGGACTCGCGTGTAGGCGTTGACGAATTCGGTCCGCTCTCTGGGGTTCAGGGCCATTGCGTCCTCCTGGAGCTTTTCCCCTTCGGCGCGGTGCGCCGTCTCGGAACGGAGTCTTACACAGCCGAATTCGCAGTGCCTAGACTTAATTTCCGGGGCCCTGGATTAAGTATTGAGGGCCCTCTGCTTAAAAGGTACTCTGCAAATACGCCGACCGGAACAATACGAAGCGATATACGTATTCGATGGCCGGAAATGCGTATCGAGAATATTCGTCTGCGTAAGCCATCGGGAGAACCCATGTCCGGGACGTACGTATCCCCCCGGGTGCCGCCGGGACCCGCCGGAACCCAGAGCCTGAGGGCCATGCGCGACGCTCCGCTGGAGTTCGTCACCGCCATGGCGGCCCTCGGCGACGTCACCCGCCACGACGCCGACGGCGAGCCGGTCTACATGCTGAATCGCCCCGACCTGGCCAGGCACGTGCTGAAGGAGAACGGCGCCGCCTACACCAAGGAACGCACGCCGGACGACGACATGCTCCGCCCCCTGCTCGGCAACGGCCTGCTGACCAGCGACGGCGCCGAGTGGGCGGCCCAGCGCAGGATGTGCGCGCCCGCGTTCAGGCCCGCCGAGGTGGGCCGGTTCGACCGGGTCATCGTGGAGGCGGCCGAGAACCTGGTGGCGCACTGGGCCGGCGGCCGGCCCGTACGCGTCGACCACGACCTGACCTCGCTCACCCTCACCGTGATCGTGAAGGCCATGCTGGGCACCGACATCGGCGTCGCGGGCGAGGGCTTCGGCCGCGCCGTGGACGCGGTCAACCGCTTCATCGGCCACTACGTGCCCAGCGACGACCCCGACCCGGCCGACACGGCCGCCCGGCACGCCGGCTTCCTGCGCGCGCGGGCCTTCCTCGACCGGGTCACCAGGCTCATCATCGCCGCCCGCCGGGCCGGCGGCGCGGGCGACGACCTGCTCGGCGCGATGCTGGCCGAGGGGCACGCGATGTCCGACGCCGACCTGCGCGACCAGGTGCTGACCATCGTCATGGCCGGGCACGAGACCACCGCCAAGTCGCTGACCTGGACCCTCTACCTGCTCGACCGCAACCCGGCGGCGGCCGAGGCGGTGCACGCCGAGATCGACGAGGTGCTGGCCGGCCGCTCGCCCACGGCCGCCGACCTGCCCAGGCTGCGGCGCTGCCGGCAGGCCGTCCAGGAGGCCATGCGGCTCTACCCGCCGGTCTGGCTGATCTCGCGCCGCGGGACGGCCGACGACGTGCTGGACGGCTACGACGTGCCGGCCGGGTCGCTGGTGTGCGTCAGCCCGTGGGTGCTGCACCGGGATCCGAGGTACTGGGAGCAGCCGGATGCGTATCGGCCGGAGAGGTTCGACCCCGACCGGGCCGCCCGGCTGCTCAGCCACCAGTACCTGCCCTTCGGCGGCGGCCCGCGCATCTGCGTCGGACGGCACTTCGCGCTGGTCGAGGCCACGCTCGTGCTCGCGGTGATCCTGCGCGGGCTGCGCATGGAGCTGGTGCCGGGCTTCCCCGTCGAGCCCGAGGCGCTGGTCACGCTGCGGCCCCGGCACGGCCTGATGATGACCCCGAGGCCCCGGTGAGTGCCCCGGTGAGTGCTCCGGTGAGTGCTCAGGCCGCGACCGGCTCCTACGACGCCGCCAACACCACCTGGGGAGGCGTGGCGGGCGAGCTGGCCCGGCTGGAGGCCCAGGCGGCGCTCTCCTTCGAGGAGGAGCTGCGCATCATGCGCGACCTCGGCCTGACCGGCCAGGGCCCGCTGCTGGAGCTCGGCGCCGGGTCCGGCGCGGTCACCCGCAGGCTGCGCGCCGCCGAGCCGGGGCTGCCGGTCATCGCGCTCGACGTGGACGCCGCCCTGCTGCGCAACGCGGGCGGCTGCGGCGCGCCGCTGGTCACCGCCGACGGCGCCCGGCTGCCGTTGCGTACCGGCAGCGTGGGCGGCGTACTGCTGCGGTACGTACTTCAGCACGTGGGCGATCCGGCGCCGATGCTGGCCGAGGCGCTGCGCGTGCTGCGTCCCGGCGGCCGGATCGCAGTCGTCGAGGTGGACAGCATGTTGTGGGGGCTGGCCGACCCGATGTACCCGGAGCTGGCCTCCGTGCACGCCACCATGGCGCAGGCCCAGCGCGGCGCCGGAGGCGACCGGCAGATCGGCAGGAAGCTCACCCGGCTGCTGCGCCGCGGCGGGTTCGCCGACGTGGTGCTGCGCCCGTTCGCCACCACCAACGACACCCACCCCACCGCGGCCTTCGCCCCGCACCTGGGGCCCGAACGCCTGGCGCCGCTCGTCGCCTCGGGCGCGCTGCCGATGGCGGGGCTGGCCCTGGCCGCCGACCGCTGGCGGCGTTTCCTGGCCGACCCGGACGCCTGGGTCATGCTGCTCGGCTTCGTCGTCGCCGGGACCGCACCGTACGGACCGGCTCAGCACCCATCGGAAGGAAGCACGTCATGAGTCCGTTCTGGAAGATCTTCATCGCGATCTTCAGCTACATCAGCGCGATCGTGGGCCTCGGGCTGGCCGTCGTGAACGCCAGCGAGAAGCCGCCCGCGACCTCGCTGGCCATCGTGTACGGCGCCGCCGGCCTGCTGTTCCTGGCCGTGGGCGTGCTGCTCAGCCGCAGAGCCCGCTACTGAGGGCGGCCCGGGGCCCGGCCCGTCAGGAGGCCGGGTCGCAGGGGCGCACCTCGACGATGTCACCGGGCGCGTAGGGCATCTTGCGCGCCCACGACTCGGCCTCCTCGGCCGACTGGACCTCGATGACCCAGATGCCGCCGATCTGCTCCCGCCCGACCGCGTACGGCCCGTCGACGGCGGGCCCGTCGGGCCTGACCAGCTTGCCCTCCCTGGACCTGGTCAGCCCCGCGCCGTACTTGACCTTGACCCCCGCCATCGCCATCGCCCGGCCGAACTGGCGGTGCGCCTCGGCCATCCGCTCCCGCTCGCTCTCGCTGAAGGCGTCCCAGAGCATCTCGTCGCCGTGGATCAGCAGCACGAAGTCCATGAGTCGTCTACCTCCCTGTGGGTTCTGCCCCAAAGGCGTGGTGGGGCGCGGGCAGAGCCCCGGTTGGCACTATCGTGACATCCTTCCACGGTCGCAGCGCCGTAACTCGACCCGGTCGCCCGGCCCGGACGGCAGGCGCCCGGCCCACTCCAGCGCCGCCTCCTCCGACGGCAGGTCGAGGATCCACATGCCGCCCAGCTCGGCCCAGGCCCGTTCCGGCCCGTGGATCAGCAGCGCGAACTCCATGACGGCTCCTCCCGTGCGCTCACATCTGCCGCCGCGCCAGCCGCGCGAACAGCCCCTGCTCCTCGGCGAGCAGCTCGTCGTAGGTGCCCTGCTGGACGATGCGCCCGCCGTCGAGCACCAGGATCTTGTCGGCGTCCCGGACGGTGGACAGCCGGTGGGCGATGACCACGCGCGTGGCGTTGAGCCGCCGGGTACTCTCGGCGATGACGTTCTGGGCGGGGTTGTCCAGGGCGCTGGTCGCCTCGTCGAAGAAGACGATGCGGGGCCGCGAGACCAGCGCCCTGGCGATCATGATGCGCTGCCGCTGGCCGCCGGAGAGCGTGTTCGTGCCCTCCGACAGGACGGTGTGCATGCCCATCGGCATGGCCGTGATGTCGTCGGCGATGCCGGCCATCGCCGCCGCCTCCCAGGCGTCGTCGATGGTGTGGTTCGTGCTGCCGACGATGTTCTGCCTGATGTCGCCGGCCAGCAGCGCGCCGTTCTGCAACACCACGCCGCACTGCCGGCGCACCGCGCCGAGGTCCAGCTCGCCCAGGTCCTGGCCGTCGTACAGGACCGAGCCGACGTCGGGCTGCTCGAAGCCGAGCAGCAGGCGCAGGATCGTGGACTTCCCGCTGCCGGTCGGGCCCACGATCGCGACGAACTCGCCGGGCTCGATCGACAGGTCGATGTCGGTGAGCACCGCGGGGCCGTCCGCGCCGTAGCGGAAGGACACCCGCGACAGGCTGACGCGGCCCGACAGGTCGCCGGGGTCGGCCTTGCCCGCGTGGTCCTCCGGCTCGGCCTCCAGCACCGGCGCCAGCTTCTCCAGCATCGGCACGACGCCCATGGCCGTGATGGCCGCCCCGGTGAACTGCAACACCGAGGCGATGAGCAGGCTGAACGCGGCGAAGAAGGCCAGGAACGCGCTGATCGGGAGCTGCCCGCGCAGCGGCCCGGCGGCCACGGCGAAGATCACGAGCGAGCAGACCAGCGGGAACCCGGCGTTGAAGGTGGTCACCACGTTCTGCAGCCGCCGGGCCGCGGCCGAGGTGGTCCTGGTGGCCATGAAGTCGCGCGTCCACACGCCGAACGCCTGGTCCTCCGCGGCCGCCACGCGCAGCTTGGGCACCGCCGACAGCAGCTGGAACACCCGCGAGGACAGCCGCTGCTCCTGCTCGTACAGGCGGCGTTGCAGGCGCACCTCGAAGAAGCCGGCGACCGCGCACACCAGCACGCCGGCCAGCACCAGCAGGGTCGCCAGCAGCGCCAGGCCGACGTCGTAGAAGTACACCAGCGCCAGGTTGGCCAGCCCGCCGAACAGCCCGAGCGTCGCCGTCGTCATCACGCCCGACAGCGTCTCCTGCGCCGCGCTCACGCCCAGCACGGTCGTGCCCAGCTCGCCGGTGGAGTACCGGCCGAAGAACGTGACGGGCAGCGACAGCAGCCGGGTCCACGCGCCCGCCTGCACCCGGGCCGACGAACGGCCCTCGACGCGCAGGGCCGCGACGTTCTGCACGATCGACAGCGCCCCCGCCACCAGCGCGCCGCCGATCACCAGCGCCGCGCCCTGCACGATGAGGTCGCGCTCGGCCCGCTGCACGAACGTCCCCAGCACCAGCCCGGTCATCGCGGGCACCAGCAGGCCGATGACCGCCACCAGCGTGCCCAGGGAGGCCAGCACCCACAGGTCGCGGCCGTTGCGGGCCAGGCCGAAGCGCAGCAGCCCGGCCACGGTCCGCACCTCGCGCGGCAGCGGCTGGTACAGCACCTCGGCCTTGCCGCTCAGCGTGGCGGCCACCGCCTTGGTGATCGGCGTGACCCGGCTGTGGCCCGGCTGGGCCACCACGTACCGCGAGCCGATCGGCAGCAGGGCCACCGGCGTCCCGTCGTCGGACCGGTAGCCCACCATGGGCCCGATGTCGTGTTTCCACCAGCCGTCGTCCAGCCGGACCGAGCGCGTGCGCACCCCGGAGGCCAGCGCGACGGCCTGCAGCGGATCGGCCCCCCGGGCCTGGCCGGGCGGCGGCGCGGTCACGGTGAACCCGCCGTGCGAGGCCACCAGCCTGGCCGCCGCCAGCGCCGGCGGGTCGGCGGTGACGTCGGCCAGGCGCACCTTGGCCTCGGTGTCGCGGACCAGCGTGTCGAAGCCGCGGCGGGCCGCCCGGGTCGTGCCGGCCTCGCGTTCCTTGCGCCGCCGCAACGCCTCCAGCTCCTGCGCCCGCCGCCGCTCGACCCGGCGGTCCACGGTGTAGAGGAAGCGGATGGCGTGCTCGACCCAGCGGGCCCAGATCGTCTCGTCGGCCAGCAACTGCCAGGTCGAACGGGCGCGCAGCCGGGCGGGCGCGTCGGCGACCAGCCAGTCCCGCTCGGTCACCGCCAGCTCGGCGCCCGCGGTCAGCACGCCGGCCACCCCGTCGGGCATCTCGACCGCGCCCGCCTCGACGGTCATCCACCGCACGCCGTCCACCGACCGGGCGGCGCGCCCGGCGGGCAGCTCGGTCACCGCGTCGGGCAGCAGCGGGACGAACTCGCGCGGCGGCAGCGCGTCGCGCAGGGCGGTGGCCAGCGCGATCATCCCCGCCTCCAGCCCGCGGACGAACTGCCGGACGGCCAGCCCGTACTCGGCGGTGGACATCGTCGCCGACCGGTTGGTGCCCGACAGCTCGCCCAGCCTGGCCAGCGGCAGACGCGACACGCGGGTGCCGAGCACCGGACGGCCCACGATGCCGTGCCTGGGCCCCTTGGGCGAGCCCGGCAGCAGCGTGCCCTGCCGCACCCGGCACAGGTAGTGCCACCGGCCGACCGGACGGCCGCCCTCCAGCCGCACCGCGAACAGGTCGACCGCGCCCTCCTCCACCAGCAGCACCTCGCGCACGCCCGACACCACGAACAGGTTCTCCGCCGAGTAGTCCACCGGCGTGGCGGCGTCGGTGAAGAACGGGGAGAAACCGGCCACCTTCAGCACTGCGTCATCCTCCGTGTCATCTGCCGTGTCGTCATCCGCCGTCGCCGTTCTTGCGCGAGCTCCTGAGCAGCTCGGCGTAGTGGCCGTCGAGCGCCAGCAGCTCGGCGTGCCTGCCGCGTTCGACCACCTCGCCGCGGTCGAGCACGATGATCTCGTCGGCGTCGCGCACGGTGGACAGCCGGTGCGCGATGATCAGACAGCCGCAGCCGCGACGGCGCAGGTTGTCGGCGATGGTCCGCTCGGTCTCCGGGTCCAGGGCGCTGGTCGCCTCGTCCAGGATCAGCAGCGTGGGCTGGATCGACAGGGCGCGCGCCAGCTCCAGCCGCTGCCGCTGGCCGCCGCTGAGGTTCCTGCCGCTCTCCAGCACCCGGCTGTTGAGGCCGCCGGGCCGGGCCGCGATCAGGTCGAACAGCGCCGCGTCGCGCAGCGCCGAGACCGCCACCTCGTCGGGCACGTCGTCGCTCCACAACGTCAGGTTGTCGCGCACGGTGCCCTCGAACAGGGTGATGTCCTGGTCCACGTAGGCGACGGAGGAGGCCACGACGGCCCGCGGCAGGTCGTCGCGCGGCCGGTCGTCCAGCAGCACCTGGCCGGAGGTCGGCGCGTACAGGCCGGCGGCCAGCTTGCCGGCGGTGGACTTGCCGCTCCCGGAGTTGCCGACGATCGCCACCCGGCGGCCCGGCACCACGGTGAACGACAGGTTCCTGATGACGGGGGCGGCGAGCGCGTTGTAGCCGAAGGTCACGTCGGCGAACTCCAGCCGCCCGTCCAGGCGCCCGCCGGGGTCGGCCTGCTCCCCGCCGGCGACGGCCCGCTCGAACGTCCTGGCCATCGGGTACTTCTCGACGTCGTACAGGCGGCAGATGTCGGCCGAGATGTCCTGCAGCTGGCCGCCCAGGTTGGTGAGCTGGGTGACCGGCCTGGACAGGGCGTTGAGCAGCGTCTGGAACGCCACCAGCATGCCGACGCTGATCACCCCGTCCACCACCCGCAGCCCGCCGATCAGCAGGATCAGCCCGCTGTTGATCCCGGCCAGCAGCGGCGGCACGACGGTCAGCGTCGCCGTGGCCACGCCCAGCCGCTGCTTGGCGGTGACCGCCTTGGCCAGGAACCCGGCCCAGCGCTGGAACGCCGTCGGCTCGGCCCCCGTCGCCTTGACGGTCTCCACGAGCTGCAGCGTGTTGAACGTGGTGGAGGTCAGGTTCCCCAGGTCGGCCCGCAGCGCCGCCACCGCGTCCGTCCGCGCCCGCGACACCTGGCGCAGGACCAGGATGTTCAGCAGCGCCATCGACACCCCGACCAGCCCGAGCAACACGTCGTAGCGGATGAGCACGGCCGCGTAGAACAGCACCAGGACGAGGTTCACCAGCGTGACGGCCAGATCCCGGGAGAGGATCTCGGCCACGCCGTCGTTGGCCTGCACCCGCTTGGCCACCTCGGCCGGACGGCGCTGGAGGAAGAACTCCACCGGCAGCCGCAGCAGATGGCGGAAGAACCGGGCCGAGCTGACCAGGCCGAGCCGGATCTCCAGCCGCAGCAGGTAGTGCCGCTGCACCGAGGTCAGCACGAACACCACGACCGCGGTGACCCCCATCGCGAACAGCAGCGGCACCAGGTAGCCCGGGTCGCGCCCGGTCAGGATCCGGTCGATGAACACCCGGCTGAACGCCGGCCCGATGATGCCCGGCACGACCAGCAGCAGGCTGGCCAGCAGCACCAGCGGGAGCGCGCGGCCCGACGGCATCCGCCGGGCCAGCAGGGCCTGCCCGACCCGGGTGGGCCGGCCGCCGGGCCGGAAGTCCGGCCCCGGCTCGAACGTCAGGACCACGCCGGTGAAGCCGGAGTCGAAGTCGTCCCAGTCGATCATCCGGGGGCCGCCCGCCGGGTCGTTGACCGCGACGGCCTTCCTGCCGAACCGGCTGCGCACCCCCTCCAGGACCATGAAGTGCTGGAACGCCCAGAACACGATGGCCGGCTCGGTCAGCGAGCGCAGGTCCTCGGCCTCCATCTGGAAGCCCCTGGCGATCAGCCCGTAGCGGCGGGCGGCGGCCACCACGCTGGAGGCCTTGGCGCCGTCGCGGGAGACGCCGCAGGCCGAGCGGAGCTCCTCCAGCGGCACGAACTTGCCGTGGTAGCCGAGGATCATCGCCAGCGAGGCGGCCCCGCACTCCACGGCCTCCATCTGGATCACCGTCGGCGTGCGCCGCCGCCACCTCCACCGCCGCCGCCGTACGGGGGCGGCCGGGGGAGCGGGCGCGGCGGGCTTCCCGGTCTGCCCGGGCGCCTGGTCCGCATGCCCCTGCTCGGGAACGCCGGTGGTGGTCACACGTCCCTCCCGGGGGCGCTGGTCGTGGTCACGCATCCCTCCTTCGGCCGGGCGGCGGGGGCGTTCACGCGGCCCACCTCAGCGCCCGAGCAGCAGGTCGAACAGCGTCTGGCTGCCCAGCCCGATCGCGCCGCTGACGGAGACCTGCGACTGCAGGCCCACCGGCGGCCCCTTCCTGGTCGACCAGGCGTAGCCGGACGGCGTGCCGGCGTCGCGCACCAGGTCCACGATCACCAGCCTGGACGGCGTGTTCCGCAGGTAGCCGCGCGCCGGGTCCTCGCCGCCCACCAGGTCGGCGGCCTGCTCGGTCATCACGGGGTAGGCGCTGACCGACGCGACCCGGCCGCGCAGCAGCCCGTACGCGCCGGGCGGCGCCGAGGAGACCGACAGATCGACCGGCTTGCCCGGCACCACGCCCATCGCCCGGTCGACCGGCACGAACAACATCGCCACCAGCCGGTCGCCCGGCGCGTCCGTACGCTCGATGAGCAGCAGCTCCTCGCCCTCCCTGACCACGTGCCCCGGCACGGCGGAGCCGGCGACCACCCGCCCGCCGAACGGGCTGCGCACCACCTGCTCCGACCCGCCGTCGGCGGCGATGACCGCCACCGCCTGGCCCTGCCGCACCGCCTCGGCCGGCTGGACGAGCATCGAGCGCACCGTCCCGCCGTACGGGCTCTGCAGCCGCGCCGTGCCGCCGGGATGGGTCAGCAGCCCCACCGCGGGCACCGTGACCGGCAGCCGCCCGGCGAAGAACCACACCCCCGCGGCCACCACGATGATCAGCACCACGAACGTGGCGATCCACCCGCGCGGGGAGGCCAGCAGCGTCGGCGAGTCCAGCTCGTCGGGCTCCCGCATGCGCTGCAACGCCTTGAACCGGAACTTCATCACGCCGTCCCCTGGAAGCGGCCGTCGGGCCGCCGTCGTGCCGTCATGTGCATCACCGCCGGCTGCCGACGATCAGCTCGCCGACGCTGCCCTCGGTCAGGTAGTCCAGGCCGCTGGCCAGCGCGAAGTCGGCGGCGTCCCCGCCGCCCAGCGCGCACACGGCCAGGTCCATGGCCGTGCCGGCCAGGTAGAGCGTCTGGTAGAGCACGCCCACGTGCTTGAGGACCAGCGAGTAGCCGATCGTCTCGTACTTCCACATCACCCGGCCGAAGCGGGCGGTGACGGTCAGCACCACCTGCGGGTCGCCGCTGAGCTGGGCCGCCGATCTGGCCCGCTCGACCAGCGCCCGCACGGCGGGCGTGGGCGGCGAGACCAGCTCCAGGGCGTGCCCGGCGGTGTCGTAGTGCCACAGCCCCGGCTCGGCCCCCTGGCAGGACACGATCAGCGGATAGACCTCCAGCTCGTGCACCGAGCCGCCGGAGGGGTAGGGCCGGTCGGCCAGCTCCTGGCCGTCCGGCGAGGTGAACACGGCCCGCCGCCGCATCGTCCGGTAGAGCAGCTCGCCGAGCTGGGTCAGCGTGATGGGCGCGGCCGGGTCGTGCTCGCGCAGGGAGCGGCGGCGTTCCAGCGTGTCGGTCAGGCTGGGGTCGGTCTTGGCCAGCAGCTCCAGGTCGGGGCGGGGCAGCTCGATCCGCTCGCCGGTGAACGGCGGGGGATCGGCGGGCACCGGGTCGAAGCGGGGGGTGAAGGCGTACGTGCCGCCGTAGCGGCCGGTCCAGCGCGGGCCGCGGCTGTGGGCGTGCAGCCACAGGTCGCGCGGGTGCCACTGGGCCTGGCGCAGGTCGTCGTCCTCGGGGCCGGTGGCCAGCACGCCCGCCGCCGCCAGGAACCGCAGCGCCTGCCCCCACCCCTGGTTCCCCTCCTGGCCGCCGTCCGCCAGGTCCGCCGGGGTCGTCCAGGACGCCAGCGCGCCGAGCAGCCCGCAGGCGGCCGGCGACAGCTCGACCACCGCCGGGCTGCGCGGGGAGCGCACGGTCAGCACGCCCTCCCCGGCGGTGACGACGGCGAAGCGCGACAGCCTGATCGGCGTGTCCGCCGTCGGCGCGGGCGCGGGCTCCACGCTCCCGGCGCCGACCGGGCGCAGCCGGGCCCCCGCCGCGGCGTACTCCAGCAGGCCGGCTCTGGACAGGCGGCGTACCAGCAGGTTCCAGCGCAGCAGCCCGGCCTCGCCCACCGTCGCCGCCAGGGCGGTCTCGCCCGCGTCGCCGCCGGCCAGGATCCGCAGGGCGGCCGTGGTCCCGGCGTCGAGCCCGCGCAGGCCGAGCGAGCCGGCCGGCGCGGAGATGCGCACCTGCCCGTCCGCCTCGGTCAGCTCCGCGTCCCGCCGCAGCCGCAGCTTGGTCTCGTCCATGGCCCGCTCCTCTCCGTCACGCGGGGGCCTCGCGAACCGGTCAGAAGAAGACGCTGGTCGGGTTGAGCTCGTCCTCGGCGCGGGGCTCGGGGATCCAGC
Organism: Nonomuraea sp. NPDC049655; assembly: GCF_044465465.1. NCBI lineage: Bacteria > Bacillati > Actinomycetota > Actinomycetes > Streptosporangiales > Streptosporangiaceae > Nonomuraea > Nonomuraea sp. NPDC049655. The sequence goes on along the minus strand of NZ_JBITLS010000010.1, from coordinate 271,127 downwards.
CGAGCGAGACCGGCACGTCGTACAGGCGGCCGGGGCCGAGTCGCCGCCAGAAGTGCCGCATGCCGGGCGCGATCACCCGGACCACGCTGAGCTCCAGGTCCGGGCGGCTCTGGTCGAGCGCGATGACCTCGATCCCGGCCGCGGCGGCCCTGGCCACGCAGGTCTGCACGTCACCGGCCAGGTCGCCGCCGTCCGAGCGGGCGTAGTCGGCCAGGGTGCGGGGACGCGCGGCGGGGTCGGGCACCAGCCACGGCTCCTCGGCCAGCTTGGTCTCCTTCCACCAGGCCAGCGTGGCGACGTCGTCGTCCAGGTAGAGCGTCTCGCCGTGCTCGTCGCGCCGCTCCACCGAGGGCAGGAACTGGTTGACCTCGGTCAGCGTCCTGATGGCGGCGATCCGCGGGTCGAGGTGGGCGCCGAACCCGACGATGACGTCCTCCACCGGGTGCCCCAGCCGGTGCGAGACCCCGACGAACGCCGGGATGCCGAGGTCGGTCGTGATGTCCAGCAGCCACAGGTCGCGGTCCATGCCGCGGTAGAACTCGCGCACGGTGTCGACGTACGGGTCGCGCAGCGAGTCCAGGTCGAAGGCCGGCCGCCGGGCCCGGTTGTACCACCACAGGGCCACCGCGTCGCGCTCGACCAGCTCGCAGAAGCCCTGCAGGACGGCCTCCTCGATCGAGTTGCCCGAGGCGTTGCCGTTGGAGTCGCCCACGCAGTAGAAGTGGCGCTCCAGGTCGGGGTGGCCGTACCAGGCGTAGCCGGAGGGCACCAGCCGCTCCCGCTCCTCGGTCAGCGACCAGGCGGGCGACCAGTCGACCGGCAGGTCCGTACGGAACCGCTCGGGCACCAGGTGCAGCCGGTGCGCGGGGTCCTTGTTCCACTCCTCGCGGCCGGCGTACTGGGCGTCGGAGAAGTGCAGCAGCGACTCCGGGTGGACGGCCACCGCCGGGTCGAGGTCGGCGTAGGCGGCCTCGGTGACCGGCTCCTCGCCGCGCCAGACCCCCGAGTAGCGCTCGATGGCCTCGCACAGCGCGCTCACCCTGGCCTGCACCTCGGTCCGGCCCTTGCCGCCGCTCTGCCCCCGCAGGTTGCGCCGCAGCAGGTCCATGTTGTCGCCGATCATGGCGAAGTTGTGGCCGGCGGTGAAGCTGTAGGTGACGCCGTTGTCCTGCTCGGCGAAGGTGTGCAGCCGGGTGACCGCGCCGATCAGCGGGCTGATGTGCTTCTCCAGCCGGGCGTACGTGGCCGCGGGCGGCTCGATGCGGTAGCCGCCGTCGGTGACGTGCCGGGCGCTGCGCGCCGACAGCGCGACCTTGGGGCTGCGCTGGCTGATCAGCGTGGGATCGCCGCAGGCCGGGCACTGCGGCAGCCGGACCAGGGTGTGCTCCATGACGCCGAGCGTGCGCAGGTCGACGGTGGTCATCCGGCCCTCCAGCCGCGAGGAGGCCGCCCCCGCGGCGATCCGCGCCAGCTCCACGGCCAGCAGCCCGCCCGCCACGGCCGGACCGGCGGGCGCCGACTCCCGCGCCGGGTGGAAGGGCGTCCCGCCGCCGCGCTTGCCCGCCAGGTACCGTTCGACCTGCCGGTTCCCGGCCAGCCGCTGCGCCAGGCAGGCCCAGCAGCCGGTACGTCCCGGCTGGAGCACCGGGCCGACCCAGAGCGTGATCCCGCCCGGCTTCACCAGCGCCCACGGGTGCCCGGCGGCCAGGTAGGCGGCGTTGAGCCGGTCGAGCGCCGGGTCGAGGTAGTCGCCGGCCACCACGACCGACATCGTCCCTCCGGGCTCGGCGGCCGCCTCCTCCGCACTGGCCGTACGCATACGTAATCCGTGCTCGCGCAGCACCGGGAGCAGCGGCGCGGCGTCGGCCCCCGCGCAGGCCACGACGGTGAATTCGGCGTGGGAGAGCGCGTCGTGGGCGTGGACCGGGTCAATTCCCTGCGCGTCCCAGAATGCCAGCGTGCTGTCCGGCCAATCCGGGCGGCCATTGGCGAGATGGCCGAATGCGGCGAATTTGCGAATGGCGATGAGCGTCTGCGGCAGCGGCACTTCGTCGCTCAGCGCGCTCGCGATCTCCGCGACGGTACGCCGTCCGTCCAGGTAGGGAAGGAGTTTCCCGGCCCCCGCCGACTGGACGAGGTAGTGCTGCCCCTCGGCCAGGAGAAACACCTTCGACCCGTCGATCACCTGGGGTGTGAAGTGCGCCTTGAGACGTGGGCGGTCCATGGCCCTCCCCGTATCGGGTCCATATCGGTTGATCGCAGAGTCGCATCGGGCCGGATCCGGTGTAAAGACGTAATTCCGGCGTACGCATTTCATCGGTACGACGGGGGAAAATACGTATTGGTCCGTCGGGAATGCGCATGCGCCCCGGCGTGGGCCGGCTGTTGAACCCGGTGCCAATAGTCCGGATTAGTCGGATTCGTGCGCCTAGGTATTGACAGCCCGCCCGCCTGAGGCGGCATGATCCTGGTGGACAGTTTCAGGGGGGCCGAACTGTGGGGAGTGGCGATGTCTTCGGGACAGCCGCTGCTACACCGTGACGTCGAGACCGCCGCGATGCGGGAGGCGCTGTCGAGGGTCCGTGCCGGCGGTCCCTCCGTCCTGCTGATCCAGGGGTCCCGGGGCATGGGCAAGACGACCTTGCTCAACGCCGCGCTGGCGGCCAGGGGCGAGGTGGGGGCGCTGCTGCTGATGGCCCGGGGGCATCCCACCGAGCGCGACCACCCGTTCGGCGTCGTCCGCCAGCTCTTCGAACCGCTCATGACCGCCGGGCGCGCGCCGCCGTCCGGCGGGAGCTCCGTCGTCGGGCCCGACCTGGGCGGCGGCCTCGACCGGGGCCATCCCGTCACCCCCGACCTGCTGCACGGCCTCTACCGGGCCACCCGGTCCTTCACCGGTGACCGGCCGCTGATCATCGCCGTCGACGACGTGCACCACACCGATCCGCAGTCCTCCCAGTGGTGCTCCTACATCGCCCGGCGGCTCGACGGCCTGCCCATCGCGATGGTCCTCACCACCGCCGACACCACCGCCGACTCCGGCGGCCCCGACGACCTGGTCAGAGACCTGGCGGCGCTGCCGTACACGCGGCTGCTGCGGCCCGCGCCCCTGTGCGCCCAATGCGCCGCCCGGCTCATGGAGTCCGTGCTCGGCGGCGGGAAGGAGACCGGGGACGAGATCGGCGAGGAGGTCGCCGCCGCCTGCCACCGGCTCACCCAGGGCAACCCGCTGCTGCTGCGGGAGCTGGCCGGGCGGCTCGGCCGGTCCGGCGTGCGCCCGGTGCGCGCCGAGCTGCCCCGGGTGCTGGAGATCGGCGCGCTGGCGCTGACCGAGACCGCGCTCGGCTGGTTGTCCGGCAGCGGCTCCGGCGTGGACGCCGCGGGCGTCGACCTGCTGCGCAGCCTGGCCATCGTCGCGCCCGAGGACGGCATGGAGGTCGCCGCCATGATCGCCGGGCACGGCCAGGACACCGCCAGGGCGGCGGGGGAGACGCTGCGCCGCGCCGGGCTGGTCACCGGCACGCCGCCCGACCGCTTCGCCCATCCGCGCATCCAGCAGGCCGTGCTGGCCGGGATGGACCCGGGCGAGCGCGACCGGCTGCACCGCCGTACCGCGTCGCTGCTGTACCGGCTGGGCGCGCCGCTGCGCCGCTCGGCCCGCCACCTGATGTCGGCCGGCCCGACCGGCGACCCGCTCACCGTCACCGTGCTGCGCGAAGCCGCCGGCGAGGCCGCCGCCAGGCACTCGTGGGAGGACGCGACCGGCTACCTGCACCGCGCGCTGGCCGAGACCGACGACCAGGACACCGTGCTGGAGGTCACCGCCGAGCTGGGCGCCGTGGAGAAGCACCGCGACCTGCCCGCCTGCCTGCGCCACCTGCGCACCGCCTACGGCCGGGTCAGGATGGCCCCGCACGCCCTGATGTCGCTGGCGCCGTTCGCCGACATCCTGGTCACCGCGAACTCCGCCGAGGCCGCCGAGGTCTTCGCCGGCGCGGCCGAGAGCGCCGCCGCCGCCCCGCAGTTCGGCGGCGCGGACCTGCTGCTCGTGCTCGCCGCCCAGGCGCTGCTGTGGGGCCGCTCGGCCGGACGGCTCGGCCTGCGCCGGCTCGGACGCTCCCTCGGCACGCTGGTCAGCCCGGCGGCCAGGGAGTTCCTCAGCGTGCTGGCCCTGGCCACCGGCGCGCGGGGCCGCAGCCTGCCGCGCACGCTCGCCCAGACCCGGCGCTGCCTCGACGGCCAGGGCCCGGTGCCGGCGGCCGCCGTGCTGCCGCTGGTGTGGGGCGACCGCCTCGACGAGGCCTCCTACTGGGCCGAACGCCTGGTCAGCGAGATCCAGGAGGCCGGCTCCGGCACCGGCCTGGCGCTGGCGCTGCTGACCCGGGCCGAGGTGCGCTACCAGCTCGGCAGCCTGGAGGCCGGGCTGGCCGACGCCGAGGCCGCCGTCGTCAGCGCGCGCGAGTGCCAGGCCGAGGGGTTCCACGTGGCCGCCGCCGCCTGCGCCGCCCGGGTGCTGGTGGAGTTCGGCGACCTGGAGGCCGCGGAGTCGGCGCTGAAGTCCGTCGCCCCGTACGGCGACTGGCACCCGATGATCTCCGGGCAGGCCCTCGACGCCCTGGGCCGCCTCCGGCTCGCCCAGGGCCGCCCGCGCGACGGCCTGCTGACCCTGCTGGAGTGCGGTCGCCGCCTGACCGCCGCCGGCATCGCCAACCCGGCCTGCGTGCCCTGGGGCACGAACTCGATCCTGGCCTACGTCCTGTCCGGGGAGCGCTCGGCGGCCCGCATGGTGGCCGAACGGGAGCTGGAGCTGGCCCGCGCCTGGGGCGCGCCCACCGTCGTCGCCCGCGCGCTCAGCGCGGGCAGCCTCGCCCACGAGGGACGGGTCCGGCTCGACATGCTGCACGAGGCCGTCGCCCTGCTGGGCAACCGGGGCGCCCGGCTCGAACACGCCAGGGCCCTGCTCCGCCTCGGCATCGCCCAGCGCCAGGCCGGCGACGACGGCAAGGCCCACGAGACGCTGGCCCTGGCGCTGCGGCTGGCCGCCGACTGCGGCGCGGGCCGCCTGGCCGCCCTGGCCGACAAGCACCGCGCCGCCACCGCCCCGGCCCGCGCCGCCGCCCTCGTCCCCGGCCAGGACGACCACGTGCTGACCGTCGGCGAACGCCGGGTCACCGACCTGGTGCTGCGCGGGATGAGCAACCTGGAGGTGGCCACGACGCTGTCGATCAGCAAGCGCACCGTGGACACCCATCTCGCCCGCATCTACCGCAAGCTCGGCATCCACACCCGCGCCGAACTCGCCGTCATCCTCACCGGCCTGTCCGACGACGACCCGCCCGCCGGCGAACCCGTGCCCACCGGCCCCCACGAATACCTGTGACCCGGGCCGTGCTCTTCCAAGAGATCAACCAGCTCGTCACCTACGACGAACGCCAACGGATGGTCCCCCGCGACCGTGGCCGGCTCACCGCACTCGTGGACGCGGCCCGCGCCCAGGACCCCGCCGACCACGGCACGCTGCGCGCGATCGGGATCGGGCTGCTGGTCCTGGGCGAGTACGGCGACGCGATCCGCTGCCTCCGCCGTGCGCTCGACCTGGCGGACACGACCGGCAGGCGGATCGCCGCGTCGCTCAACCTGGCCGACGCCCATCGGTACGCAGGTGACGCGGCAACCTCGGAAACCCTGTGCCGCGCGACGCTCGCCCTTGCCAGGAAGGAAGCACCCGAAATGGTGTGCTTCCCGCTCCAGCATCTCGGCAAGACCCTTGCCGACCTGGGACGCAAGCAGGAGGCCCGCGAGGCGCTGCAGGAAGCCCTGGCCCTGCGCACGGCCGAAGGCGACCCCGAGCTGATCGCCGGCACCCAGGCGGCCCTGCGATCACTCGACGCCGCCACCACCGGCGAAGACCCGACCCCTGATCGCCGTACGCCACTGGAGCGGCCGGGGGACGCGAGGGTGACGACGATCGAGCAGAAGCCGTCCGACCCCTGGCCGTGATCCGCCCGCTCGGCCTCCCCCCCTCAGCCGAGCCGGTACAGCTCACCGCCGCCCTCGTCGGCCATGCCGCCGTACGCGCTCGCGGGAACCCTCGTGCCGTTCTTCCGCACCCATGAGGCGATGGCGGGGTCGCCGCTCATCGGGCCGCTCTGACCCGCCCCGTTGATCACGATGTGGCGCAGTTCGCCCCTGCCGACGTACTCCTGCAGCCCGGCCACCGTCATCGCCGGGTCCTGCCCGGTGAAGCCGCCCATCGCGATCACCGGCTCGCCGGTCGACAGGATGATCGACGACGCCTGCTGGGCACTGACCACGGCGACCAGCCAGCGCGCACCGCCCCGGTGCTTGAGCAGGTAGCCGACCATGTCGTCGCTCAACTCACCGGCCGGCCCGCCGACCACCAGCATGCCGCCCCGCCCCTGGGGCGGCGCCTGACCGTTCCCGGCCTGACCGTTCCCGGCCTGCGCCGCGTACGGCCCCGCCAGCGCGTTGCCACTGGTGTTGCCGCCGCCGAACGCGGTCACCGCCGCGTACGCCCCCGGACCTGCCAGGGCCGCGACCAGCGTGAACGTCATCGACGCGACGACGAGGCCGTGACCCCGCGCCCACGGCAGCCGCGCGGCCACCAGCGCGAGCACCGCCAGCACGGTCGCCGCCACGATCACCCAGCGCAGCCATGGATTCCAGTCGGGCGTCCGGTTCAGCAGCGCGAACGACCACGCCCCCGTGACCGCGACGCCCACGGGCAGCACCCACGACCACCGGACCGGCCCCCGGTACGCGTCGTACAACAACACCCCGCCCACTCCGGCCAGTACGGCGATCGCGGGGGCCAGCGACGTGGTGTAGTACGGGTGGAACACGCCCTTGGCGAAGCTGAACGCCGCCCAGTACATCGCCAGCCAGCCACCCCACAGCACCAGCCCGGCCCGGGCCAGGTCGGTGCGCGACCGCTGCCACAGCAGCACGCCCCCCGCGATCAGCGCGAGCATCGCGAACGGCAGCAGCCAGGAGATCTGACCGCCGACCATGTCGTTGAACATCCGTCCCGCGCCTGGGGCGCCGCCGAAGCCCCCGCCGCCCCGGCCGCCGCCGGGCGTCTCCAGGCCGAAGATCCGGCCCAGGCCGTTGAAGCCGATGACGAGGTCACGCACGGTGCCGTCGGTGCTGCCTCCGATGAACGGACGACTCCCGGACGGGATCAGGTCGACCACCACCATCCACCAGGAACTCGACACCACCAGCACCGCACCCGCCGCCAGCAGATGCTCCACCCGGCGCGGCACGCCCGGCCTGGCCGCCACCAGGTAGGCCACCGCCAGCGCCGGGACGACCACGAACGCCTGCAGCATCTTGGTGTTGAACCCGCACCCCGCGAACGCGGCCGAGGCCAGCAGCCAGCGCAGGCGTCCCGACTCGATCGCGCGCTGACACGACCACGCGGCCAGCACCAGCCACAGCACCAGCAGCGTGTCGGGATTGTTGTCGCGGTTGATGGCCACCGTGATCGGGGTCAGCGCCAGCACCCCGGCAGCGATCAGCGCCGCCGGAAACCCGGCCGCGCGCCGTACCGTGGCGTGCAGCACCGCGACGGCGGCCACCCCGGCCAGCACCTGCGGCAACATCAGGCTCCATGTCCCGAACCCCAGGACGCGGGCGAGCAGGCCCATCACCCACAGCGCCATAGGAGGCTTGTCCACGGTGATGAACGACTCGGCGTCCAGGGCCCCGAAGAAGAACGCCTTCCAGCTCCCGGTGCCGCTCTTGACCGCCGCCGAGTAGTAGGAGTTGGCGTAGCCGGCCGACCACAGGTTCCACGCGTACAGCACGAAAGCCGCCGACAGCACGCCCCAGAGCGCCGGACGCGACCAGCGCGGATCTTCAGGCCCGCCCAAGGCCAGCCGGCGCAGCCACCCCGATGCGGCATACGAGCGGGGCCCGTCAGACGGGCCCGGCGGATCGGAGGGCGTCTGTGCACGACGTACGCGGATGGTCATGCGACCTCGTCCTTCCGGGCCGTGCCGACGGTCGGATCGGCCGGGGCCGACCGGCGCCCCAGGCGCCGTGGATGGAAGATCCAGGTGCGCATCAGAAGGAACCGCACCAGCGTCGCGACCCCGTTGGCGGTCACCAGCGCGGCGATCTCGACGGCCCGTGGCGCCTCGGGCGCCAGTGCGTGCAGCAGGGCCAGACAGCCGGTGCTCAGCGCCAGTCCGAGCAGGAACGCCAGACCGCCCTCCAGCTGCTGCCTGAACGCCCGTTCCCGGCCCGTCACCCCGAAGGTGAACCGGCGGTTGGCGGCGGTGTTGCCGACAGTGGTGATCGACAGCGAGACCGCGTTCGCCCACAGCGGCCCCATCACCATGCGCAGCAGCACGAACAGCACCAGCTGAGCGATCGTGCTGAACACCCCGATGATCGCGAAAGTCGGCAGTTGCCGGGCCATCCCCGCCGGCAGCCGCGGCCGCGGCCGGCTCTCCACCGGGGCGTCGAACGCGCCCGTCAGCATGCGCCGCGCCACCCGGGCCATGCCCTTCACGTCATCCAGCGCGGTTCGCAGGACGTCCACCCGGCTGTCGGGGTCGTCGACCCAGTCCACCGGCACCTCGTGGATGCGCAGCCCGTTGCACTCGGCCAGCAGCAGCAACTCGGTGTCGAAGAACCACTTCTCGTCCTGCACCGACGGCAGCAACGCCCTGGCGATCACGGTCCGCGCGGCCTTGAAACCACATTGGGCGTCGGTGAAGCGGGCCGCCAGCGTCGTGCGCAACAACACGTTGTAACCCCGGGAGATCAGCTCCCGTCTCGGGCCGCGCACCACCGCCGACCCGCGCGTCAGCCGGGTCCCGATGGCCAGATCGCTGTGCCCGGAGATCAGCGGCGCCACCAGCGGAAAGAAGGCGTCCAGGTCGGTGGACAGATCCACGTCCATGTAGGCGACCACGTCGGCGTTGCTGTGGCTCCACACATGCCGCAGCGCCCGTCCGCGGCCCTTCTGCTCCAGCCGTACCGCCCGGACCCCGTGCAGTTCGGTCTCCAGCTCCTGCGCGACCTGCCACGTTCCGTCGACGCTGGCGTTGTCGGCGATCGTGATCCGAAACCGGTAGGGGAACGTCTCTTCCAGATAGGCGTGCAGTCTGCGCACGCTGCACGCCAGCACGTGCTGCTCGTTGTAGACCGGAATGGCGATCTCCACCATGCGATCCATGACCAACTCCTCGCTCGCTCGAAAGGCCTCTCAAAGGTGTGGCCGCGGAGTCGATCACCTGGCGGCGACGTCCGCTGCGCCGAGCCGGGACGCACGCGAACTCAGGGCGGGCAACGCCGTGCCCCTCAGCGTGTCGACCGCCGGACCACCTCAGCCGCCCCCGCCCCCGCCGCCAGGCGTGCCGCCGATGACAGCCTGTACCTCCCGCCCGGTCAGCTCCTGCAGCGTCCCGCCGTCGGTGTTGCTGAGGATGACACCGACCCAACCGGTGTACGGGTAGACGTTCCAGCTGGCGCCGACACCGGGGTTGGCGCCGGCGCGTCCGTGCACCCACTGACCGCTGACGATGCGGACCGGCATGTGGTAAGCCCCGAACGACTGCGGTCCGTGGGGGAGCTTGGCCGCGGTGAGCACCTCGGCGTAGGGCCGTTCCAGCACCGTGCCGTCGCTCAGGGCGTGCGCGAACCGGACGAGATCCGGTGCGGTGGCGAACCCCCCGTCCCCGGGGACGTCGATGAAGCCGCGGCCCGGGTTCTTGCCCGGCGTGGACTGGTTCGAGCTGCTCTTGCCCAGGTTGCGGACGGCGTCCACCACGCTGCCGTCAGCCAGCCTCATGTGAGGGTGCGCGATGTGCGCATCGGTGAGCCACTGCCGCCTGGTGTAGAACGCCGAGCCGGTCATGCCGCAGCGCTTGAAGATGTTCTCCTCGACGTAGTCCCAGTACGTCCTGCCGGTCACCGCCTCCACGATCAGCGCCGGGATGACGACGTCGGCGCCGGCGTGTTCGGTGGGGGTGCCGGGGGCGGCCACCAGCTGCGCCTTCCGGGCCCACCGCTCGTAGAAATCGTGCACCTCCTCCCGGCTCCGGAAGATGCGCTGCGGGTCCTCCTCCGGGGTGTCCAGCCCGGAGGTGCCGGAGAGCAGGTGGTGGATGGTCACCTGGTCGGCGACGTCCTTGGCGTAGCCCGTCAGGTGGGTGCCCACCGTGTCCGACAGCTTCACCTTGCCCTGCTGCACCAGCTGCAGGATGGCCACCGCGCCGAACGGCTTGCCCGCCGAACTGAGGCTGAACGCGATGCCTTCGTGATTGCGGATCCCCTTCTCCTTGTCCGCCATGCCGTAGCTGCGGGACAGCACCGTCCGGCCCCGGTGCGACAGCAGCACCACGCCGGAGAACCTGCCCTCCGCGGCCAGCTTCGCCACGTACCGGTCGTAGGCGCCGCCGGGACGGGTGTCCGGCGGGATGCCGGGGCCGGTCGCGGCCGGACGGTGCTGCCGATCATCGGGCCGGTCGCCGGGTTGTTCGCCGGGCCGGCCGCCCACCAGCGGCGCGCCGGCCGCCACCACGCCGGCCGCCGCGAGCCCGCTCCACCCGAGCAGCCGCCGCCGGCCGACGCCACCCACAGAGTCCATGATCACGGTCCTTTCCTGACGACGAGCCGACCGCTGCAGGTCTGACCGCGACCGCCGTCGGCAGCCGATCACCACCATGTGGTCGGTGCCTCTACTGAAGACGGAGGACTGTTGCGGTGGCGTATGCGCTTTTCGATACGCCCGCGATACACCGAATCCCCGACATCAAGGCACTGACGCAGGCCGCGCGACAGCCTGGTCACCGCCGATGCCAGAGCAGTGGGACAGGCATCCACCAGAAGGTCCACGTCGGTACGGATTTCCTGAGTGGGCTGTGGCGTGACCCGCCGGTCGAGCATGAGCCATGATCCGCCGCCTACGGCCGGTTCCGCTCCTGGGCGCTGAACGGCGTATCCGAGCAGCCGATGCAGGCGATGACCGTCGAGGCCGTGGCCCAGGACAGGCCGAACTCGACCTGACCGGCGTCACCTCCACCACCGCCCGTGCCCCCGTCATGCCGTCGCGATGGTGAAGCCGTCGAGCGGGAAAGGGCGCTGTAGCAAGGGGGCAAACCGCCCCCGGACGGCGATTCCGGCGATGAAGAGAAGAGCGACAACGACGAGTGGGAACGACCGGCGACGCCTACGACGCCCGCACCGGTTCCGGCCGAAGACGGCCAAGCCGGGTGAACGGCAAGCTGCACCAACCGGATCGAACAGTGGCGAGGGCGTCCTTCCGCTTCGGCAGAACGCCCGGGAGCCATCCGGCAGGCCTCGTACCTCCGCGTGAGCCGTCCCATGGAGATCCGAAGCCGCTGGCCGGCCTGGAGATCCGAACTCCTGCTGCCTCGCCACACCGAAGAGGCCGTCCCCGTCCGTACAGCCCCGGCGGTCCGACGGACGACCGCCGGTGGATGAGTGTGTGGAACTGCGGGCGGGCTTTGCCCGGAAGGGCGAGACCCGGCCTCAGGCACAGAGAAGCCCCAGGCGTCCGGCGTTGGCCGTTCGTCGGGGATTGACCGCTGTCCGGACCGGACCGAAACCCGGCCTGACTCCCGAAGTCGCCCATTCGCAGAGGTCATCTCCTCCGCCGGTAGGAGTTACGATCTCTGCTGTGAGCGGAGAGGCCTTAGATGAGCGCACCCGCGTAGGCAACGGTCTCGAAGTACTGATCGACCCGACAGCAGGGACCACTGACCTTCATCCGGCCTACGGGCATGCTCTCGACCTGCTGAACGCGCTGAACGAGGTCATCAAGGCGGTGAGAATCGCTCAGCAGATAAAGGATCGCGTGGGGGCGCTCGAGGAACTCCCTGTCGAGGTGGACACCTTCAGCGCAGAGGTGATCGAGCTCCTTGAGTTGCTGGTCTATCGAGAGTCGGTCGGAGTGGTCTCACGGGGAGGCGTCCACCTGCGTTCCGTCTCCATGAACTCGCCGCTCACGCTGGAACTGGTGACCACGGGTGCTGGGGGCGCGAGCGTGATCTCCGCGGTCGTGTATCTGTTCAGGAACCCGGACAAGATCGGCTCCTGGTTCCCCAAGCTGCAAGCCTCCTGGTACAACGGCCGCGTCGAAGCGGAGAAGGCCAGGACCGCTTACGAGAAACTACGCAAGGCCCGTACGCAGATGCGGGAGTTGGACGACTGATCAGGCTCCGACCGGCCATTTGCACAGGCCATGTTGACGACTCCCGCGAAAGCCGTCCGCCCCTTCGATGACGTGCGCGGCGGCCGACGTACGGCGTGTCACGGAGTCGTCCGACGTCGGGACCGCGTTCTCCGGACGCCTCCAGGCGGGCATGTGCGCCGGAAGCGCGGCGATCGTTCCGCCCGGTGGGAGCGGGGTTCATCGAGGGTTGTCATGCAGTCGGCACTGGTGCCGACAACCATGATCGGTCCGCAGCAACAAGAAGCCCCAGTCGTCCGGCGTTTGCCGTTCGCTGGGGCTTGACCGCTGTCCGGACCGGACCGAAACCCGGTCTGACTTCCGAAGAGCGTGGGTGGACGATACTGGGATTGAACCAGTGACCTCTTCCGTGTCAGGGAAGCGCTCTCCCGCTGAGCTAATCGTCCTTGTTGAGTTGTCACTCAGAGCGGAAGACGGGATTCGAACCCGCGACCCTCACCTTGGCAAGGTGATGCTCTACCACTGAGCCACTTCCGCATGGCGCACTTAACTTTACCGGACCCAGGAGAGTCCGTTGTACCACCGAGGTGGAGACGGGATTTGAACCCGTGTAGACGGCTTTGCAGGCCGCTGCCTCGCCTCTCGGCCACTCCACCAGGAGTTTGACTCCGAGCGGAAGACGGGATTCGAACCCGCGACCCTCACCTTGGCAAGGTGATGCTCTACCACTGAGCCACTTCCGCGTGAATCCCCTGCGAACTCGCGGGGCCACGGGAAAACCATATCGTCTTCGCGGAGTGCCCGTGCGCAGCCCGAGCCCCGTGGGGCGAAATTCAGCGGATGACGCGCACATCCTTGGCCTGGACGAACATGACACGATGCCCGAGCTGGATCTGGTGGTACCGGACGGACCCCGTGACCCGCACGTGCCTGGCCGGGTTGAAGGCGCCGGCCGAGTAGAAGGAGCCGGTGACCGTGCCGCCCAGCGAGTACGACTGCCCCGGCCCGATCCGGTACTGCAGCGGCGTCAGCGGCTGCACCCCGCCGCCGTGGTACGCCGACCGCTCCGGGTAGGCGCGGCCGTACACCTTGGTGCCCGCGGCCAGCGGCGTGACCAGCGGGCCCTTCGCCGGGACGGCCGTGGGGGCGGCGGACGGGTTGAGGAACCAGGCCCGCTGCCCCAGGTACCAGATCGCCGTCCAGTCGCCCTGCCGTCCGGCCACCGCGAACCGCTGCCCGGTCGAGGCGCGGGCGCTGTGGTCGTACACGCTGTACGTGCTCGGCTTGCCGGGGTGCTTGCCGGCGTCGGTGACCAGCGGGGCGCTCTCGCTCGGCCGGGTGTGCAGCCACACGCTGGCCGCGCCGTGCTCCGGGCACCGGCGGCCGGGCTTGGTGCTGGCGCAGCCGGTGTAGTACGGCCGGTTGTCGTCGTAGGACGGCCTGATGATCACCGACGAGCCCGTCCCGTCGCCCTTGAACGGGTGGTTCATCAGCTCGAAGTAGTGGGCCCAGTCCCAGTAGGGGCCGGGGTCCTCGTGCATGCCGGCGACCGCCTGCGCCGTGGCGCCCGGCACGTTGTCGTGGCCGAGGATGTGGGCGCGGTCGAGCGGGATGCCGTACCGGCCGGCGAGGTAGCGCACCAGCCGGGCCGACGAGCGGTACATCGCCTCGGTGTACCAGGAGCCCCTGGCCAGGTAGCCCTCGTGCTCGATGCCGATCGAGCGGGCGTTGAAGTCCCAGTTGCCGGCGTGCCAGGCGATGTCCTTCGTCGGGACGTGCTGGGCGACGTGCCCGTCCCGGGAGCGGATCGTGTAGTGCCAGCTCACGTATTTCGGATTGCCGATCATCGACGGGATGCCCTGGTAGCCGCCCTCGGTGTCGTGGATGACGATGTAGTCGATCTGGCGGCGGCCCTCGACCCGGTCGTGGTTGCCGTAGCCGCGGTCCTTCTTCCTGCCGTACCTCTCGTACGCGGCCGGCATCCACTCGCACCTGAGACTGCTCGGGCACTCGGCGGACGAACCGGCGGAGGAGTCGGCGGCGGTCAGGGGCAGCTCGTCCTGCGCGGGCACGTCCCAGTCGGACTCGTCGGCCGACTCCGAGTCGTCGTCGCCCTCGGGCTCCATGTCGGGGAAGAAGAACGGGTCGTCGTCCTCGTCGGCGTCGTCGCCGGTCGCGCTGTCGTCGCCGGTCGCGCTCTTCGCCGGGGCCGCGGGCGGGCGCAGGCCGGGCACGGCGTCCAGCCGCACGTCGAAGCCGTCGTCCGTGCGCCGTGCGACGCCCTCGCGCAGCACCGCGAACACCTCGTCGGCGAACGACCGCGCGGCGAGCGGGTCGCGGGCGCCCGAGTAGCGGGCGACGGCCGCGTACCAGTCGGCCGGGTCGGGACTGGGGTGGCGCTGGTAGGAGGCGAGCAGGGCGGCGCCGCCCCTGATGTTGGCGCGCGGGTCGGCGCGCAGCGCCCGCGGCGCGACCCCGGCCAGCCGCCCGGCCAGCGCGAGCGTCGCGTCCGGCACCGCGTCCGGCACCGCGGCAGCCGACGTGCCGGCCCCCGCCATCAACCGCGCCCCCGACGACTGCGAAGCCGACCGGGAAGCCGGCCGCGAGCCCGACTGCGAGCCCGACTGCGAGGCCGATCGGGAGGCCGATCGGGAGGCCGATCGGGAGGCCGATCGGGAGGCCGATCGGGAGGCCGACTGGGGTGACCGGGAGACCGGCTGGCGGACCGGCCGCGTCGCCGACCGGGGCAGTGGGCGGCTGTCGTCGCCCCTGGCGTCGCCCGGCGCGAACCCCTCCGCGGCCGGGCCCGCCTGCTCGGCGGGCACGACGTCCACCAGGTGCATCGGGCCGTACCCGCCCGCCGTGCTGGGACGGCCGCCGTTGGCGTCCCACCGCGACTCCAGGTACGACACCCCGAGCAGCACGCTCACCGGCACCCCGAACTCCGCCGCGGCGGCCGCGAAGTCGGCCTGCCGCCCCTGCTCCCGGACCCCCGTGCCGCCCGTGACGGCGGGCGCGGCCGGGACGGCCGGGCCGCCGACGACGGCGCACACACCGGCGGACAAGCTGGTGGCCAGGACGGCGGCAAGCCGAAGCTGCATGACATCTCCCCACGGAACGGCACTACTCGATCACCGTCCGTAACCATTCCCAGAAAGGGATGTGTCAGACGGGTCGAATGTGACGGATGAGCACCGCGGGATCCGCCGCGCCAGCCTCTCGACGACCCGCAGGAGAGAAGTGATAGCGCTATGGAGTTAAATCCTGCCCGATTCCGGGCAGGATGTTGGCGTGTCTCGCTCCAGATGCGTAATGTCCTCGTCTGTGTCCACGGCGCGGCATCCCTACGAAGACCTCATCGCCCATCTCGCCCGGACGAGCGCGCTCGGCCCAGGAGAGGCGGCCCGCGTGGTCGCCGACGTGCTGTCGTACTTCTCCGAGCCGGTCGAGGAGTTCGTACGCCGCCGTCACGGCGAGCTCAAGGCCCGCGGCCTGACCAACGACGAGATCTTCCCTCGGATCGCCGCCGAGTTACCCGCACGCCGGGTAGCGGCACCAGAGCTGTCGCTGCGGCAGCTCCGCAGGATCGTCTACGGATAAGAGGAGACCTCGATGTGCGGAATCGTGGCCTACGTGGGCCCCAAGGACGCGGCGCCCATCCTGTTGGAAGGGCTGCAGCGGCTTGAGTACCGGGGCTACGACTCCGCCGGGGTCGTGGTGTCGAACAAGGGGCTCAAGGTACGCAAGGTCAAGGGCCGGGTCGCCGACCTGGCCAAGGTCGTGCCGGTGCGGTTCAAGGGCAACCACGGCATCGGCCACACCCGCTGGGCCACCCACGGCGTGCCCAGCGACGAGAACGCCCACCCGCACCTGTCGGCCGACCAGCGCATCGCCGTCGTGCACAACGGCATCATCGAGAACGCCGGCGAGCTGCGCGCCAAGCTGGAGGCCGACGGCGTCCAGTTCCTGTCCGAGACCGACACCGAGGTCCTGGCCCACCTGATCGCCCGCGCCGCCGACGAGAACGACTCCCTGGAGGAGGCGGTCAGGAAGACGCTCAAGAACATCGTCGGCACGTACGGCATCGCGGTGATCGACGCCGAGCGGCCGGGCGAGGTGGTCGTGGCGCGCAACGGCAGCCCGATCGTGCTCGGCATCGGCGAGAAGGAGATGTTCGCCGCCTCCGACGTCGCCGCCCTGGTCCGCTACACCCGCCAGGTCGTGCACCTGGAGGACGGCGAGCTGGCCGTGCTCAAGGCCGACGGTTTCCACACCTTCGCCAGCGACGCCCGCGAGACCGCCAAGGAGCCGCTGACCGTCGACTGGGACGCCGGCCACTACGACACCGGCGGCTACGAGCACTACCTGCTCAAGGAGATCTCCGAGCAGCCCGAGACGATGACCCGCACGATGAGCGGCCGCCTCGACGAGCGCTTCCACGTCGCCCACCTCGGCGGCCTGAACATGGACGCCCGCGAGACGCGCTCGTTCCGCCGGGTGAAGATCATCGGCTGCGGGTCGGCGTACTACTCCGGGCAGATCGGCGCGCAGCTCATCGAGGAGCTGGCGCGCATCCCGGCCGACGCCGAGCCGGCCAGCGAGTTCCGCTACCGCAACCCCGTCGTCGACCCCGACACCCTCTACGTCGCGATCAGCCAGTCGGGCGAGACCTACGACACGCTGGCCGCCGTCCAGGAGCTCAAGCGCAAGGGCGGCCGGGTGATCGGCATCGTCAACGCCGTGGGCAGCGCCATCGCCCGCGAGGTCGACGGCGGCATCTACCTGCACGCCGGGCCCGAGGTCTCGGTCGCCTCGACCAAGGCGTTCACCTCGACCTCGGTCGCCTTCGCGCTGCTCGCGCTGCACCTGGGCCGGGTGCGCGACCTGTCGCCGGCCGACGGGCGGCGCATCGTGGAGGGCCTGCGCCGGCTGCCCGGCCAGATCGAGGAGATCCTCGCCCAGGGCGACAAGATCGCCGAGCTGGCGCAGAAGTACGCCAAGCACCCGAGCATGATGTTCGTCGGCCGGGTCAGGGGCTACCCGGTGGCCCGCGAGGGCGCGCAGAAGCTCAAGGAGATCTCGTACGTGCACGCCGAGGCGTACCCGGCCAGCGAGCTCAAGCACGGCCCGCTCGCGCTGATCGGCCCGGACATGCCGACGGTCGCGATCGTCCCCGACGACGAGCTGCTCGACAAGAATCTCACCACGCTCGGCGAGATCCGCGCCCGCGGCGGCCAGGTGCTCATGGTCGGCCACCGCGAGCCCGACGCCAAGCTGGCCGACGACGTGATCGTGATCCCGAAGAACGAGATCGAGCTCGACCCGATGCTGCTGACGATCCCGCTCCAGCTGCTGGCCTACCACGCGGCGGTCGCCCTCGGCAGGGACGTGGACAAGCCTCGCAATCTCGCCAAGAGCGTGACTGTGGAATAAATTCAGCCACAATCCTCGCAGGGTAGTGTTATCCGGCTGCGTACCACATAAATTCATTACTGTGCGGCAGTTCGACCCCCACACTCCGAATCTCGCACGCATGTACGACTACATGCTCGGCGGGACGGACAACTTCGCGGTCGACCGCCTGGCGATCGACCAGCTCGCCGAGCTGGTCCCGGAGGCGGTCCCGCTGGCCCGCGCGAACCGGGCCTTCCTCCAGCGTGCCGTGCGCTACGTCGCCGCCGCGGGGATCACCCAGTTCATCGACCTGGGCAGCGGGCTGCCGACGCAGGGCAGCGTGCACGAGGTCGCGCCGGCGGCCAGGGTCGTCTACGTCGACGACGACCCGGTCGTCGCCGCGCACGCCAGGGCCCTGCTCGCCGGGGCGGACCGGGCCGCCTTCCTGGAGGCCGACCTGCTCGACCACGAGGAGGTGCTGGCCCGCGCGGGCCGGTTCCTGGACCTGTCGCGGCCGGTCGCGATCGTGCTGGTGTCGATCCTGCACTTCCTGCCCGACGCGGCCGATCCGCAGGGCGCGGTGGCGGCGCTGCGCGAGGCGGTCGCGCCCGGCAGCCGTCTGGTGATCTCGCACGCCACCTCGATGGGACGCCTGTCGGACGAGGAGAACCCGCGCGGGGGCCGCCGCGGCTCGTCCGGCTCGGGCGGGGCGGACCGCAGCCCGGCCGAGATCCGCGCGTTCTTCGGCGGCTTCGCGCTCGACCCGCCCGGCCTGGTGCAGGCCGTGGACTGGCGGCCGGACCGGCCCAAGCTGGTGGGCGACTGGTCGCTGCCGTCGTCCCTGATGGCCGGGGTGGCCACGAAGCAGGACTGACTCCGGCATACGCCGAAATTTCGGTTAACCATATCCCGATGTGTAACAGCGAGTGAACTGTCAATAACTTTAGGTAATAGCGGTACTCGCGAAGGTCGGGGGAGGGCGGATGCGTCGTCGGCGGTTCTTGGCATGGACCCTGGGTGCGGCGGCGTGCGCGGCCGGATGCGGGACGGAACACGTCGTCGGCGGCCCCGCCGGCGCGAGGGGGCGGTTCTCGATCGTCGCGGGCGGCGACCGCTGGGCCCGGGTCGGCGAAGCGTTCGCCGCCGCCGCGCGCGCCTCGGGCGTCGGCGCGTCGCCCACCGGCACGCGGATCACCGTGACCGGCCTGCCCGCGCTGGCGGCCTCCGAGCTGAACAACGGGCAGACGCTGCTCGACACCTCGACCCCGCTGTCCAGGCTCACCGGCGACGTCGAGGTCGTCGTCGTGCCCGGCAACTCCCGGTTCGCCGACTTCGACGACTTCGGCGCCCACCTGCGGGCCGACCCGAGCGGGACGATGCTGGCCGGCGGGCCGCAGGGCGAGCCCGACCACCTGCTGTTCGGCCTGATCGCCAAGGGGCTCGGCGCCGACACCAGGCAGATGGACTACACGGGCTACCCCAGCAGCCACGAGGCCGTCTCGGCGCTGCTCGGCGGCAAGGCGGCGGCCGCGGCGGGCCTGCTCGGCGACTGGCGCGCGGCCATCGACGGCGGCCGGGTCAGGGCCCTGGCCGTCTCCTGCGCCCGCCGGGTGCCGGGGCTCGACGTGCCGACCCTGCTGGAGTCCGGCGTACGGGTGGACTTCGCGGACTGGGCCGCGGCCGTCGGGCCCGAGAACATGCCGGAGGACGGCAGGGAGTCGGCCGTGCGCATGTGCGACGAGGTGACCTCCTCGGCCTCGTGGCGTCGGGCGTGCCGGAAGGCGGGGTGGATCTCGATCCCGCTCAGCGGGGACGACTTCCGGCTCTGGCTGACCTCCGAGGTCGAGCGCACCCAGGCCGTGCTGCGCGATCTCGGGCTGCTGGCCAGCACCAGAGCCACGACGTGCTGGGGCAGTTGCGGCAACGGCCACTAGCCGAAACTGCGTGTCCGTGCGTATGGAGTGGCGCTTGAGGGCAATGTGACCTTGAAGCGACGTTCTACAACATAGGGGGCGCGAAGCGTGCAGTCGCCGGCAGCCTGGCCGATCCTCGTCATCTCGGTGGTCGGAGCGGTGCTCCTGGTGGAGGTGGTCCGCCGGGTGCTGATCCGGGTCGGACGAAAATGGGCCCTGGCCCGCCACCTGGTCGAGCACTGCACGTGGCCGGCGTTCTGCGTGGCCGCCACGGTGGCCTGCAACCTGGTCTTCGCCCCCGGCATCTTCGGCGACACGGCCGACGAGCGCGGCCTGGCCCAGTCGGTGGACCGGGTCATCGGCCTGGCCACCATCGGCACGGTGACCTGGTTGATCATCCAGGCGACGTACGCGCTGACGGACGTCGTGCTCGACCGGCTGGTGCTCGTCGAGGGCGAGCGCAACCGCCGGGCGCGGCGGATCAGGACGCAGATCGCGCTGGTGCGCCGCATCGCCGCCGCGGTCATCATCGTCATCGCGCTCGGCGCCATGCTGTTCTCCTTCCCGCAGGTGCGGGCGCTCGGCGCCGGGCTGCTGGCCTCGGCCGGCATCGCCGGCGCCATCGTCGGCATCGCGGCCCAGCCGACCATCGGCAACATGCTGGCCGGGCTGCAACTGGCCTTCAGCGACGCGCTGCGGCTGGACGACGTGGTCGTCGTGGAGGAGGAGTGGGGCAGGATCGAGGAGCTCACGCTCACGTACGTGGTGCTGCGCCTGTGGGACGAGCGGCGGCTGGTGCTGCCCGTCTCCTACTTCACCCAGAACCCGTTCGAGAACTGGACCAGGCACGGCAGCCGGGTGCTCGCCGTGGTGTTCCTGCGGGTCGACTGGGCGGTGCCGGTGCCCAAACTGCGCGACGCCCTGTACGAGTTCCTCCAGGGCAACCCGCTGTGGGACCAGAAGGACTGGACGCTCCAGGTCACCGACGTGCTGCCCAACGGCCTGGTCGAGCTGCGCGCCCTGATGAGCGCCGCCGACTCGCCGTCCTCCTGGGACCTGAAGTGCGACGTCCGCGAATTCCTCGTCAATTTCGTCCGCGACAACTATCCGGACGCCCTTCCCCGGTTCCGCGTCGAGGCCCCTGAAACGCGCGCCGGGGTGGCCTGGACCAACGACCGGGACCGCGACCGGCGATAAATGCGTGGCATTTCCGGCGACCCCCGGTCTACCGTTGATCTCGTTCCGGAACGACATTCACGGAGAACGACGAGAAAGGCGGCGGCCATGTGCGGACCTCGACCCTCCAGGCCGTCCGGCAACCGGCCTGAGCTGCGGCCAAGGCTTTCCCGGTGATTCCACGGAGAATCGACCAGGAAAGCCGTCCCGGGCCTCCGCCGGGGCGGCTTCGTTGATTTTCAGGACCGAGTGTGGGGCAGTTCGGTCAGCCCGCCTGCCTTGGGAGCAGGAGCACCGCAGGTTCGAATCCTGCCACTCGGACGTACGGCCCTGAAAGAAAAGGGCCGTGGGCTTCGGCCTGGCCGACGGGAATGGCGCCCCCCGGCCGGACACGAGCCCCCGCCCCCGGGTCCGGCCTGCGCCGGGCCGGCCCGGGGCCCACCTTTCCTCAGCCGCCCGGTGAGCAGGCCACCCGGAACAGCAGCTCCTCCCGGCCGGGCCGGCAGACGAGCTGCAGCCCGACCGGCAGGCCGTCCACCGAGCCGGCCGGCACGGTCAGCGCGGGCAGGCCGAGCACGTTCCACGGGCTGGTCAGGGCCAGCAGCGCGGCCCGGACGGCGACGGCCCGCCCGTCCAGCTCGGTCTGACGCTGCTCCAGCGGCGGCGCGACGAGCGGCACGGCCGGCAGCGCCAGCACGTCGTGCTCGTCGAACAGCGACTCCACCGCGGCGGCCAGCGCGGGCCGCTCGTCCAGGGCCTTGACGTAGGCCCAGGCGGGCAGGTCCATGGCCGCGCGCAGCCGGTCGAGCACCTCGGGGTCGAACAGCTCGGGCGCCCTGGCCATCCGGTCGGCGTGCACGGCGGACGCCTCCGCGCCCTGCACCGTCGCGTACGTCTCCCGCAGCTCCTCGGCCAGCTCCCCGGGCAGCCGGACCTCCTTCAGCCCCGCGCCCGCCGCCGCCCGCGCGACCGCCACGACACGCGGATCGCAGGGCGACAGGACGGCGGGGTCCAGCCACCCCACCCGCACCGCCGCCGCCTCACCGGCGCTGTCCCGGGCGGGCGGCGGCCCGCCGGTCGCGAGCTGCCGGTAGGCGATCAGGCAGTCCAGCGGGCCGGCGGCCAGCACGCCGACGTGGTCGAACGTCCGGGACAAGGGGAACACCCCGGCGGCCGGGATCGCGTCGTAGGCGGGCTTGAACCCGGCGATCCCGCACAGAGCGGCCGGGATGCGCACCGACCCGCCCGTGTCGGTGCCGATCGCCAGGGGCACCATGCCCGCCGCCACGGCCGCCGCGCTGCCGCCGCTCGACCCGCCGGACATGCGCGCGGGGTCGCGCGGGTTGCGCGAGGGACCGTTGGCCGAGCGGTCGCCGGTGGGGCCGTACGCGAACTCGTGCGTCGTGGTCTTGCCGACGATCACCGCCCCGGCCTGGCGCAGCAGCGTCACGCAGGCGGCGTCGGACTCGGCGACGTGGCCGGCGAAGTGCCGCGACCCCATCGTGCAGGGCAGCCCCGCGACGTCGATGAGGTCCTTCACGGCGACCGGCACGCCGTGCAGCGGGCCGCGGTCGGCGCCCGCGGCCAGCTCCTGGTCCGCCCGCCGGGCGGCGGCCGCCGCGCCCACCGGGTCCACGGTGACGAAGGCGCCGAGCGCGGGGTCCAGGGTGACGGCCGCGTCGAGCGCCAGCCGGGCCAGCTCGGCGGCGGTGGTCCGGCCGGCGCGCAGGTCACGGGCCAGGTCGGTGACGGAACGGCCGGTGAAGGGGCCGGGCGGTGTGGGCGGCATGAGGTCCTCTCCGGACGGTTCACGGCGACCCCGCCGGGAACGGACGGGCGTCCGGAGCAGACTACGCGTCCCGGCCCGCCGACCGGCGTTCCAGGGGCGCGGCGGCGCTTCCGGAGTGGCCGGGGAAGGCCGGACTTCTGGTGGCGTGGCGGGGTTTCCGGAGTGGCCGGAGAAGGCCGGACTTCGCCGGGGTGGCACCGGAAAGCGCCGAGTCCTTTCCTGGCGTGGCGTTACACGGCGATACGAAGGCGATTACATACAGTGATCAGCGATGTCACTTCGTGATCCAGGGGGAACCATGAAAGCCAACCTCATCGTGGCCGGCGGCTTCGCCGTCGCCGCGCTGTTCGGCATGGCGGGCACGGCCAGCGCCAACGTCCACCACGAGAAGTGCGACCTGAGCACGTCCGACGACTCGACCGCGCTCCGCATCACGCCGTGGGGCGTGTCCGCCGGACACCGTGACGCCGAAGCCTGCGAGCACCGCAAGGACTACGGGCGTCCCTACGACGGCTACAACTGGGGTTACTGGGGCGGCCGCGGCTACTGGCCCGGCGCCTGGGCGTACGGCGGCATGGGCGCCGGCGTCGGCATCTGAGGTCGCATCACCTGAGCCCGGGCCGCGCCGCGCGTGGCCCGGGATCCTGCGTTGCCGGGCGCCCGCGGCGCCCGGTCGTTCCCGCACCCCCGCTGCCGTCCGGCCGAGCCCCGGACCGCCCGCCCGCGCGATGAGCACACTCGCGTGCCGCCGGAGCCGATCCTGGCCGCCGCCGCCCGGCACTCGGCCGGCCCCGGGCGGGGGACCGGCCCGCCCGGCCCCTAACGGTCGACGATCTCGTTCTTGCCGATGACCACGACCCCGCCGCGGGTCAGCGCGAAGCGGGTGCGGTCGTAGTCGAGGTCGAAGCCGATGCGCGCGCCGTCGGGGATCACCACGTTCTTGTCGATGATCGCCTTGCGCACGATCGCGCCCCGGCCCACCTTGACGTTCTCCATCAGCACGGAGTCCTCCACCAGCGAGTGCGAGTGGAGCACGACCTTCGGCGACAGGATCGAGCGCATCGCCATGCCGCCCGAGACGATCACGCCGGGGGAGACCAGCGAGTCGATCGCCCGGCCCACCCGGTCGCCGTCGTTGTGCACGAACTTGGCCGGGGGCAGCGGGTCGTGCCCGGTGAAGATCGGCCACTTGTCGTTGTACAGGTTGAAGATCGGGTGGGCGGAGATGAGGTCCATGTGGGCCTCGTAGTAGGCGTCGAGGGTCCCCACGTCACGCCAGTAGCCGCGGTCGCGCTCGCTGGAGCCGGGCACGATGTTGTTCTTGAAGTCGTAGACATCCGCGCCGCCGGACTTGACCAGCATCGGGATGATGTTGCCGCCGAGGTCGTGCTTGCTGGTCGGGTCGAGCGCGTCCTCGCGCAGCGCGTCGATCATGGCCTGGGTCTTGAAGACGTAGTTGCCCATCGAGGCGTAGACCTCGTCGGGGGAGTCGGCCAGGCCCACGGCGTCCTTCGGCTTCTCCCTGAAGGCCACGATGCGGCGGCCCTCGGGATCGGTCTCGATCACGCCGAACTGGTCGGCCAGCGACAGCGGCTGGCGGATCGCCGCCACCGTCACGTCCGCGCCCGAGTCCTCGTGCTGCTCGACCATCTGCCGCGGATCCATGCGGTAGATGTGGTCGGCGCCGAACACGATCACGTGCTCGGGCATCTCGTCGTAGATCAGGTTCAGGTTCTGGAACAGCGCGTCCGCAGAACCGGAGAACCAGCGCGGCCCGAGCCGCTGCTGGGCGGGCACGGGCGTCACGTAGTTGCCCAGCATCGCCGACAGCCGCCAGGTACGGGAGACGTGCCTGTCGAGACTGTGGTTCTTGTACTGGGTCAACACCACGATCTTCAGGAAGCCGCCGTTCGCGAGGTTCGACAGCACGAAGTCGATCAGCCGATACATCCCCCCGAACGGCACCGCCGGTTTGGCCCGATCCGCCGTGAGCGGCATGAGCCTCTTGCCCTCTCCACCTGCCAGCACAACCGCAAGCACCCTCCGGGACCTCATGTCCAGGACGCTACCCGTAAATGGCCGATCTATCGACGAAACCGCGCACCGGGCTGTGCCGCCGTGTCCTGACTTATCCGCGTTGAGCAGGGGCCGGACTTACCGACATTGGGCTGTATCGATGTGTTCCCTATGCTTGCGACGGTTCACAAGTGCGGTGCCGGAGTTGATGGTCGGCGCAAAACATGCCGCTCGCTGGAGGGCGCCGGGCCGGGCGCGTCGTAAGGTCGGGGGCATGCGTGTTGATCTGCTCAGCAGGGAGTACCCGCCGGACGTCTACGGCGGCGCCGGGGTGCACATGGAGTACCTGGCCAGGGAGCTGCGCAAGCTGGCCGACGTCCGGGTGCGCTGCTTCGGGGCCGATCGCGAGGAGCCCGGCGTGTCGGCCTACCGGGTGCCCGGCGGCCTGGAGCGGGCCAACGCCGCCCTCCAGGTGCTCGGCGTCGACCTGGAGATGGCCGCCGCCTGCGAGGGCGCGGACGTCGTCCACTCCCATACCTGGTACGCCAACTTCGCCGGGCATGTCGCCAAGATGCTCCACGGCGTGCCGCACGTCGTCACCACCCACAGCCTGGAGCCGCTGCGCCCGTGGAAGGCCGAGCAGCTGGCCGGCGGCTACACGGTCTCGTCGTGGGCCGAGCGCACCGCCCTGGCCGCCGCCGACGCGGTGATCGCGGTCAGCGAGGGCATGCGCCGCGACGTGCTGGCCGCCTACCCCGAGATCCCGCCCGGCCGGGTCACCGTCATCCACAACGGCATCGACACCGCCCAGTACGCCCCCGACCCCGGCCTCGACGTGCTGAAGAAGCACGGCGTCGACCCCGACCGGCCCTACGTGATCTTCGTCGGCCGCATCACCCGGCAGAAGGGCCTGGTGCACCTCCTGCACGCCGCCCGCTCCTTCGACCCGGCGGCCCAGCTCGTCCTGTGCGCGGGCGCGCCGGACACGCCGGAGATCACCGCCGAGGTGACCGGGCTGGTGCGCGGCCTCGACCGCGACGGCGTGCTGTGGATCTCGGAGATGCTGCCCAAGCCGGAGGTCATCCAGCTCCTCACGCACGCCTCGGTCTTCGTCTGCCCGTCGGTCTACGAGCCGATGGGCATCGTCAACCTGGAGGCCATGGCCTGCGAGACGCCGGTGGTGGCCACCGCGACCGGCGGCATCCCCGAGGTCGTCGCCGACGGCGAGACGGGCCTGCTGGTGCCGATCGACCAGGGCCCCGACGGCACCCCGCACGACCCCGAGGCGTTCGCCGCCGACCTGGCCGAGCGGGTCAACGCGCTGCTGGCCGACCCGGCTCGCGCGGCCGAGATGGGCCGCGCCGGGCGGGCCAGGGCCGTCGAGCACTTCTCCTGGGAGCGCATCGCCCGGCGCACCCTCGACCTCTACGCCTCGCTGCGCCGGGACTGAGCGTATTGAGCTGGGATCTGGAGACCCCCGAGGGCGGACGCCTGAGCGTCAACGCCTGGAACTGGCGTCCGACCCTGGCCCTGCTGGAGGAGGCGCGGGTGTTCGATCCCGAGACCGCGTGCCTGCTCGGCTTCAACGGCTGCATAGAGCTCACCGGAGCCGACGCGAGCCGCATCGCGGCCTTCCTCGACGACTACCTGGGCGGCCTGCCCGAGCACGGGCGGGTCCGGCTCGACGGCGAGGTGACCGAGGAGCCCGACGACCACCGCCTCCACCGCGACGACCTGGCGCTCAACTACTCGGCCACCGCCTCCTGGCTGCGCGACCTGCGTGACTTCTGCCGGGCGGCCCCCAACGGCTTCACCTGCATGTAGGGGTGGCGGCGGGTCAGCGGCTGAGCCAGAGGGCGGGCCTGGTCAGGTCGCCCTCGGGGCCGGTCCAGCCCGCCGCGTACACCTCGGTCGTGCCGGGGCGGCGGGCCAGGGCGGTGACCGTGCCGCGCACGGTCGTCGTCGTCCAGCGGCCGGCCGCGTAGTGGTGCAGCCGGGAGCGGGTCGAGTCGAGCACCCACAGGCCCGCCCGGCCGTCGGGCTCGGCCTCGGTGAAGGCCGCGCCCTCCGGGCCCCAGCGGCACCGCCAGGCCGACCCGTCCCAGTGCACCGCCAGCGGGCGGCGGCGTTCCAGGGGCTCGCCCTGCTCGTCGTACTCGTCGGGCGGGAACCAGGACACCCCGCCGACCACCCACACGTCGTCCGGCCCGAGCACGGCCACGTCGCCGAGCTCCGTCCGGGCCGGCCGCGCGCCTTCGGGCGCGCCCGGCTCGGGCAGGTGCACCGCCTGCCACGCGACGCCGTTCCAGCGGGCGGCGGGGTCGTGCGCGGTCCGGCCGACCGTCCACACGTCCGCGCCCTCGCCGCCGAGGGCCCGCGCCGGGGCGGGCAGCCGGTACGCGCGCCAGCCCGAGCCGTCCCAGCGCAGCGCGTCGCGCCCGGACACGGCCCACGGGCCGCTCGCCGCGGTGCCGTGCAGGCCGATGGCCGAGGCGCGCTCCTTGAGCGGCGTGGAGGCGCTCACGGCGCCGTCCGCGACGCCGGCGACCAGGCCGGGACGTTCGTCGTCGCCGGTCCCGAAGGCCCACGCCCGCTCGCCCGATACCGCCCCGACCGCGGCGACCGTCATCCGGGACGGCAGCGCGTACGTGCGCCAGCGCACGCCGTCCCACCGGCTCAGCCCGCCGGACGTCGTCTCCATCCCGGCGGACGTCTCGCGCTGGACGGAACGCACCGCCCACACCGCCCCGTCGGGGGCGACCGCGAGCCGGTCGAGCGTGCCGTGCCCGTCGCCCGCCGGGACCGTCCGCCACGGCGACCGTACGGGCTCGGCGCGCAGGTCGTCGCCGCCGGGCCGGGGGCAGCGGGCCTGGACCGTGAGGCTCACCGCCGGAGCGGACGGGACGTCCCGCCCGGGAGGCCCGGCGCAGGCCGGGAGCGCCAGCAGCACGCCGAGACCGGCCACGCGGGCACGTACGGAACGCCGCACCTCGCCCCCTTCGTGATCATCGGCAGAATACGCTCACCCTGCCCAGGAGACCACGCGTGACGCCGATCAGCCCTGCGAAATGTAGTGGAGGATGACGTTGTGCACGTGGTGGGCCTTGTTGTCGCCGCGGAAGTCCACCTCGTAGGTGTGCGTGCCGACGTGGATGGCGATGGCGCCCGAGGAGAAGAACCCGCCGGCCAGCGACTTGTTGCTCACGACGCTCACCGCCGAGATCTTGGCGTAGGGGATGCTGGTGATCGCGATCCGCTTGCCCACGAACGACTTGTCCTGCACGATCACCCGCCGGTCCGTGAGCCCCAGGAACCCGGTGCCCGCCCCGATCGCGTCGTAGACGGCGATGATCTGCTCGCCGGGGAGCAGGCCGCTCTCGATCTGCTTGAACTGCTCTTTGCGGTCGTAGGGGATGTCAGCCATGCCCGGCCAACGAACGGGACGTGCCCCCGCGTTCCGCGCCGGGCTCAGGGGCCCGCCGGATGGGCCGACGGGTCGTGCGGGAGGTCGAGCAGGCAACCGCACGTGCCGGGCGGCCGTGGCAGCCCGAACAGCGCGCGGACCTGGGCCGGAGCGGGTGGCGCGGGGCGGAGGAGACGGGTCAGAAGACGGCGGATCATGGTGCCCAGCGTCGCGGTGACGCCTGCGCCCGGTCCAACACCGAAATATCGCGATTGACGCGCTTTTGTGGTTAATGTGGCGTCGTGGATCTGCACCCCCGGCTGCTGCGCGTCTTCGTCGCCGTCGCCGAGGAGCTGCACTTCGGGCGCGCCGCCGCCCGGCTCTTCCTGGCCCAGCAGGCGCTCAGCCGGGACGTGCGCACGCTGGAGACCCGGCTCGGGACGCCGCTGTTCGTCCGGTCCACCCGCCGGGTGGAGCTGACCCCCGCCGGCGCCCGGCTGCTGCCCGGGGCACGGCGGCTGCTGGCGCTGCACGACGAGGTCGTCGCCGACGTGCTCGGCGCCGATCGCCCGCTGCTCGTGGACGTCACCATGCAGGGCCCCGACCTGCCCGAGCCGCTGGTCAGAGCCCGGGAACTGGCCCCCGGGACCGAGATGCTGGCCCGTTTCCACGGCGGCCTGGCCGCGGGCGCGGCCGCGATGCTGGACGGACGGCTCGACGTGTCGTTCGGGCGCTTCGCCGGGCTGCCCGCGGACGTGCGCGCCCGGCTGGCCCAGGTCCCGGTGCGCCTGCAGCCCCTGGCCGTGCTCCTGCCGGCGGACCACCCGCTGGCGGAACTGGACGCCGTGCCGCTCGCCGCGCTGGCCGCCTTCCCGCTGGACGTCATGGCCGGGAACGCCGGCACGCGGGAGTGGAGCGACCTGGGGGAGCGGCTGGCCGAGGCGTTCGGGCTGCGGCTGGCCCGGCCGCACGCCGCGCCCGAGGGGGCCGCGGAGATGGGGCACTACCTGCGCCGGCATCGCGAGCCCGTGCTGTCCAGCGTGGGGATCGGCGGGATCCCGGGCGCGGTGAACCGGCCGCTGGCCGAGCCCGTGCCGCTCGGCCTGCAGAACCTGGTGCATCCCAAGGGCCTGCGGCACCCGGGCCTCGCCGCGCTCCTGGCCGCCGTCGCCGAACTCGGACGGGCCCGCCACTGGCTGCGCCGCCCGCCGGGCTCCTGGCTCCCCGAGGCCGACGAGGCCCTTGTGGCGGCCTGACGCCTACGTGGTGCGTTCGAGCGCGACCACCGGGGGCCGACGCCTACGTGGTGCGTTCGAGCACGACCACCGGGATCTGGCGGTCGGTCTTCTCCTGGTATTCGTCGTACTGGGGCCAGGTGCGGGTCATCGTCCGCCACATCTCGGGCTTCTCCTCCTCCGAGGCGGTGCGGGCGCGCGCCTTGAACCTGTCGCCCTTGACCTGCACCTCGACGTCGGGATGGGCCAGCAGGTTCTTGTACCACTGGGGATCTTCGGGGTCGCCGCCCTTGGAGGCGACCACGAGGAAGTCGTCGCCGAACCGCTGGTAGATCAGCGGCGTGGTGTACGGCCTGCCGGAGTTACGCCCCTTGGTGGTCAGGAGGAGGACGGTGGTGTTGTTCCAGTCGTGCCCCTCCGCGCCGTCGGTGGCCTGATAGCGCTGCACGTGTTCCTTGCCATAGAGCATGCCTCTGGACTACCCCGCGCGGGGGTGTCCTCACCGGGCCGCGCCGACCAGCTCGGCGGCCCGCCGGCTGTCGAGCGGGAGGGCCGAGTCGGGGGTGCGCTCGCGCACGTCGCGGTCGCGGATCGCGAACACGGCGGGCGCCGCGCCCACGTCGCCGTAGCGCTC
Organism: Nonomuraea sp. NPDC049655; assembly: GCF_044465465.1. Taxonomy (NCBI): domain Bacteria; kingdom Bacillati; phylum Actinomycetota; class Actinomycetes; order Streptosporangiales; family Streptosporangiaceae; genus Nonomuraea; species Nonomuraea sp. NPDC049655. Next base: position 241,380 of record NZ_JBITLS010000010.1, on the reverse strand, counting down.
GGTCACCGCCGCGCCGATCGCCCGCCGCACGCCGGCCACCACCTCGCGGACGCCGGGCCCGGACGTGACGAGGTGACCGAGCATCCCGGCGAAGCGCAGCTCGTCGTCGGCGGCGGGCCGCTGCGCCGGCAGCACCGGCCGGTCGAGCCAGAACACCTTGCCGGACAGGACCGCCGCGGAGCCGTCGGAGCCGTCGGGGCCGAGCACCCGCGCCGTGCGGGCCAGCAGCTCACCGAACTCGGCCAGGTCCGCGTGCGGCGGGAGGTCGGTGGTGACGAACAGGGGCACGATCAGCGAGTCAGGCATGCGGCTATCCCTCCGTGAGGAGGCTCATCGTAGGACCTGCCACCGACAATTCCGCGGCGCGCCACTCACCGTCCACGGCACGGGCCACTCCCGGTCCGCCGCACGGGCCACTCACCGTCCCCTGGGCCGCTCGTCGCCGCTAGCGCTCGGTCCATTCGTCCTGGATCGCCGCGTGCACGATGGAGTCGCGCCAGCCGTGCGGGGTGTGCACGTGGTGCCGGATCCGTCCCTCCTCGACCATCCCGGCCGTCAGCATGGCGAGCTGGGCGGGCAGGTTGGCCGGCGACCTCGCGCCCCAGACGCGGTGCAGCCCGAGCTGCTTGAAGCCGAACGACAGCAGCAGGCGTACCAGGTCGGTGCCGATGCCGCGGCCCCACTGGTCGGGATGGAGGCCGAAGCCGATCTCGGCGCTGTGGGGCAGGTCGGGGTCGATCTTCAGGCGGGCCACGCCGATCACGTGCCGCCGGTCGGCGTCCACGACGGCCAGCACGTAGAGGCGGCGCGGCTCGGCGGCGGCCGCCTCCATGGCCTGGCCGACCAGGGCGGCCACCTCCTGCACGCTGCGCGGCGCGAACGGCATGTGCTGCGTGGCCGCCGGATCGCCGTAGACGGAGTGCAGCGGGACGACGTCGGCGTCGGTGAGGTCACGAAGTCCGATTCGCTCGCCGATGACCATCACGCGCCGCATGCGCAGAAGGTAACGCGACTGTAGCGATCTTTACAAGGGTGTCAAGTCGCCAGCTGACTGCCGTAAGCCCGCGCGACAAGTTCGGCGACGGCGCTGTGCGCCCCGAGCGGCTCGGCGTGACCGGCCTCGACGGCGGCGGCGGCGCGCTCGACGAGCTCCGCCGGGGCCTCGTGACCGATCAGGCAGGGCGCGATGGCCAGCCGCTCGGCCCCGGCGGCGCGCAGGCGCTGGGCGGCGACGTCCACGCCGGGCTCGCTGTCCAGCGAGGCGGCGACGACCGGAAGCGTGAGCCTGGAGGCCAGCAGCACGGCCGTGGCCTGGACGGCGTGCACCGCGCGCTCGCCGCCCACCGTGCCCAGGATGACGGCGTCGACGGGGCTGGAGACGTTGAGCAGGCGGACCCGGTCGGCCCTGGCCAGGCCGCGCTCGGCCAGCCTGATGTGCAGGGCCTCGGCGAGCAGCGGGTGGGGGCCGAGCGCCTCGGTGGCGACCGCGCCGGAGCCGGCGGCCGCGATGGCCTTGCCGATCTCGGCCATGACGACCGGGTCGTCCCAGGTGAGCAGGGGCACCACGACGGCGTCGCGGCCCGCGGGCAGCGCGTCTGCCAGGTCGGCGACGGCGGTCAGCCGCACCTCGATCTGCGGGTTGTCGACCCGCACCACGGCCGCGATCTCTTCGGCCACGCCGCCGGTGCCGCCGGGGGTGGCCAGCACGAGCATGGGCGCGTCCGGCGGCAGGGACGTGGGCACGGGGCGGCGGTGCCGGCCGCCGCCGGGCCGGGGGGAACGTTCACGTACAGGCAGGCTCACAGGCGCGCAGTTTATGCCTATTCGCGGCTGGTTGTTCTGTGAATCGGGAGCGATTCCGTCACAACGGGAATGCTGTGATCGAGATCACATCGTGACCGCCGCCGCCGTTGACGAACCCCCCTGAGAAGGGCAACTCTGAGGCAACTAGAAACGCGTTCTAGAGCGACCGTCACACACCGTCCCCGGAGGATGGGAATGAAGCCGTTCTATGTCCGCGAGCTGAGCGTGTACCCGGTCGGTCGCCGGCGGATCTTCCTGCTGGCGATAGCCGTGCTGGCGAGCCTGGTGGCCAACTTCGAGACCACGCTCGCCACGATCCTGCCGCTGCTGATGAAGGACCTGGGCATGTCGCTCACGGTCTACGGCCTGCTCGCCGCGGGATCGGTGCTGATCGGCGGCCTGTCGGCGGGCGTCGGCGGCATCCTGTCCGACCGCTGGGGACGGGTCACGCTCCTGGTGCCCACTCTCACCGTCACGGCCGCCTGCAACTTCCTGCTCGCCACCGTGGACACCGTGGCCGGCCTGTTCTGGGTGCGCTGCCTGATGTTGTTCATCGAGGGCGCCGGGATCACCATCACCGCCTCCCTCGTCCGCGACTTCTCCCCGCGGCTCGGCCGCGCCCAGGCGTTCGCGTTCTGGACGTGGGGGCCGGTCGGGGCGTCCTTCCTGGCCTCGTTCATCGCCGGGTTCACGCTGCCGCTGTTCGACAACGCCTGGCAGTCGCAGGCGATCATCATGGGCGTCGTCTCGCTGGCCATGTGCGCGGTCATCGTCTGGAAGATCGCCGAGCCGTCGGCGGCGCTGCGGGCCCAGGTGCTCGACGCCGAGGAGGCCGTCGCGGCGGAGGAGAAGATCGACGCCGGACGGGTGCGCGAGCTGTTCCGCCATCCCCACCTGTGGGCACACGTCCTGGGCAACACCGGCTGGCAGGTGCTCTACTGGACGTTCGCGATCTTCGGGCAGACGATCCTGGTGGAGGCGTTCGGCCTGGAGCCCGCGGGGGCCAACCGGGTGGTGGCGCTCGGCATCGTGCTCAACGCGGTGGCCGTGGTCGTCGTCGGCCGGGTCTCCGACCGGCTGCGGCTGCGCAAGCCGTTCACGGCCGCCGGCACCGCGCTGACCGTCCTCACCCTGGCCTACTTCATCAGCATGGTCGGCCCCGGCATCTCCCCGGGGCACGTAACCGCCGTCTACGCGCTGCTGTTCCTGTTCATGGGCGTCGCGTACGTGCCGTGGATGGCCAACTTCTCCGAGAACGCCGAGGACGTCGAGTCGCGCCTGCAGGGCTCGGCGCTGGGCATCTGGGGCATGGTCGTCCGCGTCATGATCGTGGCGCTGCTGGTCGTCTCGCCCATGGTGGTCTCCGCGGGCGGCTGGGGCGCCTGGCTCGCCGTGGCGCTGGCCGGGCAGGTCGTGTTCCTGGCCTCGATGGCGGCGTTCAAGGGCGACTGGCGCAGGCGCCCGCGGGTCACCGAGCCCGAGACCGCCGTCTGAGCCGTCCCAGAAGTCCTTCTAGCGGCGCGCGTGGGCGGCGGTGGCAGCCGCCGCCCACGCCTTCGCGGCGTTCCCGCCTTCCCCCGCACTCAGGCGAAGGGACCCACCTGGCCGGGCAGCCTCCTGGCGGTGCCGCTCTCGCCGGCGGCGATGTCCAGGTCGCGGGTTTCCGGGGCGATGGCCAAACCTACGGCGGTGACGGCCAGCGCGACAACCACGTACAGGGACACGGCGAGCGTGGTGCCGTACAGGTCGAAGAGCTTGAGCGCGATGATCGGGGCCAGCGCGCCGCCGACGATCCCGGCCACCTGGTAGCCCATGGACGCGCCGCTGTAGCGCAGGCGGGTGCTGAACAGCTCGGCGATGAAGGCGGCCTGCGGGCCGTACATGGCGGCGTGGGCGGCCAGCGCGACCACCGCCGCCAGCACGATCAGCGGGAACGACTTCGTGTCCAGCAGCGGGAAGAACGCGAACACCCACCCGGCCGCCGCCAGCACGCCCGCGAAGTAGACCGGCCGCCGGCCCAGCCGGTCCGACAGCGCGCCGAACAGCGGGATCAGGCCGAGCTGCAGCACCGAGCCGATCAGCACCGCGTACAGCGCCACCGACCGGTCCAGCTTCAGCTGCCCGGTGAGGTAGACGATGATGTACGCGGTGAAGGTGTAGAAGGCCACGTCCACCCCGATGCGCGCGGTGAACGCCGACAGCAGCGCCCGCGGATGCGTGCGCAGCACCTCGACCAGCGGCATCCTGGCCGTGGCGCCGTGCTTCTCGACGCGGGAGAACAGCGGCGACTCGGCGACCCGCGTCCGCACCCACAGCCCGACGAGCACCAGCACGCCCGACAGCAGGAACGGCACCCGCCATCCCCACGCCTGGAAGGCCGCGTCCGGCAGGGCGAAGGACAGGATCGCGAGCAGGCCGGTGGCCAGCACGTACCCGGCGGGCACGCCGACCTGCGGCCAGCTCGCGTTGAAGCCGCGCCGCCTGCTGTCGCCGTGCTCCAGCGACATGATCACCGCGCCGCCCCACTCGCCGCCGAGCCCGAAGCCCTGGACGAAGCGGAGCACGGCCAGCAGGACGGGCGCGGCCACCCCCACGCTCGCGTAGCCGGGGAGCACGCCGATGAGGAACGTCGACAGGCCCATCAGCAGCAGCGTCACGACCAGCACGGTCTTGCGGCCGGCCCGGTCGCCGAAGTGCCCGAACACCACGCCGCCGAGCGGCCTGGCGACGAACGCGACGGCGTTGGTGGTCAGGGCCGCCAGCGTCGCGTTGAGCGGGTCGAGCGACGGGAAGAACAGCTTGCCGAAGACCAGCGTCGCGGCCGTGGTGTAGAGGAAGAAGTCGTACCACTCCAGGGACGTGCCGACGAGGGCGGCGATGATCACCCGGCGGGTCTGGTGCGCGGAGCTTGACATCGAAGGCTCCCAGATGGTCGAGGGGATAGTTTCAACGTAAGGATTGTTGAACAATTCGACAAGAGGTTTGCTCCATGATTCCCTGGCGAACGTGGAAGACGTGGTCGCGGACCTCGCCCGGCACCGGTCGAGACTGAGCCGCAGCAGCACGGCCGAGCGCGTGGCCGACATCCTCCGCGACAACATCATCGAAGGCGCCTTCCCGCCGGGCGCGCGGCTGTCGGAGGAGGCCATCTCCGAAGGGCTCGGCGTCTCGCGCAACACGCTGCGCGAGGCGTTCCGCCTGCTCGGCCACGAACGCCTGCTCGACCACCGGCTCAACCGGGGCGTCTTCGTCCGGCTCCCGTCCGTGGAGGACGTCTCCGACCTCTACACGATGCGGCGGGTGCTGGAAGGGGCCGCCGTCCGGCGCAAGGCGTCGCGGCAGGCGCTGGCGCTCATCGAGGAGGCCGTGCGCGACGCCGAGCGGGCCGCCGCCCAGGGCGACTGGCAGGGCGTCGGCACCGCCAACATCCGCTACCACCAGGCCCTGGTCGGCCTGCACGGCAGCCCCCGCCTCGACGAGGCCATGCGGCAGCTCCTGGCCGAGCTGCGCCTGGTCTTCCACGTGATGGACAACCCGCGCGCCTTCCACGAGCCGTTCATCGACCGCAACCGCGCGCTGCTCGCCCTGCTGGCGGCCGGTCGCGCCGAGGAGGCGGCGGCCTACCTCGACGACTACTTCGACGAGGCCGAGCGGCTTCTCATCCACGCCTACCAGCCGAACGGGTAGCGTTTTCCGCATGGACCGGATCTTCACCCTGGACGAGGCGCGCGCCCTGCTGCCCGGCATCATCGCCGAGGCGCGGGAGATCGTCGCGGGCCGCGCCGACCTGGCCGAGATCGCCTTCGACCGGGAGGCCGCCGGCGGGTCGCGGCTCGGCGGGCTGCCCGAGATCAAGGCGATCGAGGCGCGCATCGAGGAGACGCTGACCCGGTGGAGCGAGCAGGGGATCGAGGTCAAGGGCGTCGCGCCGCTGCTGATCGACTTCCCCTCGGTGCTCGGCGGGGCGTCGGTGCGGCTGTGCTGGATCGAGGGGGAGCCCGAGCTCGCCTGGTACCACCGTACGGATCTGGGCTTCGCGGGGCGGCGCCCGCTGCCCTGAAGCGTGGCCTACATGTGACCAACTCGCCACCGTGCCCATGGGTCTAACCAGGTGAGCGAAAGGATCACCACTCATGAGGCTGTTCTCAGCGGCCGCCGCGCTCCTCGCGCCGGCGGTCGCCGGCGGGCCGGGGCTCCCGGCCGCCGCCGCACCCGCGCACACCGGGCCGCCGCAGGCCCGCGCGGCCTGGGTCACCGCCTGCGAGCTGCCCGTCGAGGGCACGTCCCCGTGCGGCCCCTGGCACCTGCTCCTCCGTGACGGCCGCAAGGTCACCGTCGGCGACTCCGCCGCCCGCGCCAAGGCCCGCGCGACCTCCCTGTTCGCCCTCAGCGGCGACGGCCGGACCATCGTCTACCAGCGGGCCCGCGACCACCGCCTGGTCGCACGCGCGGCGGCCGGCGGCCCGGTCAGGGAACTGCCCAGGTCCCTGCGCCCCGGCGCGGACGACGCCCTCTACCTGTCAACGGCCGGCGACCGGCTCCTCGTCGGCCGCCAAGGCCACGTCGACGTGCTCACCCTGGCCACCGGCAGGATCACCGGCCTGACCGTCAAGGGCGAACCGGCCGGCTTCAGCGGCGACGGGGACGAGGTGCTCACCACCCGCGACCTGAGCGACGGCACCAGATGGCTGTACTCCTACGGGCTCGACGGCCGGGCGCTCAGGAGCCAGGCCCCCCAGTTCGTCGCCAACGCCGTCACCCTCGCGCTGTCCGCCGACGGGCACACCGTCGCCGCGTTCAGCTCCGGCGGCAGCAGTGGCGGCCCGCCCCGGATGCGCACGTACGACCTGGAGACCGCCCGGCTCGCCGACGGCGTGAACCTGCCCCTCGCCGGCGACGCCTCGCCCGACCACGCCCGCTGGACCCCTGACGGACGGCTCGCCGCCTACTCCTACGACAGCAGCACCACGAAGTCGACGGTGGTACGGGTGCTCACCGTCGACCCCGCTTCCGGCCAGGCCCGCCGTACCGACACCTACAAGGTGGGCCCCGACCCTCACACCATCGTGTTCCCGGGGGAGTGACCATCGTGAGAATCGTCCCTTTGCTGACCGCAGCCCTGCTCACCCTCACCGCCGTGCCGGCCGCCGCCCAGGCCGCGCCGCACCACGGCCACGACAGCATCCGGTACGCCTCCGTCAAGGGCTGCCCGGACAAGGACGGCACGTCCCGGCCCTGCGGGCAGTGGCGGCTGGTCATGCACGACGGCGGGCGCAGGACGCTGCCCGACGCCCAGGTCGTCGCGCTCGACGCCAGGCGCAGGTCCACCGTCACCTCGCCGGCGCCGATCGCGGTCAGCGGCGACGGGCAGCGCGTGGCATACCTCACCAAGGCCGGGCGGCCGGCCGTGCGCGTGCTGGGCGGCGGCGTCACGCTGCTGCCCGAGGACGCGCTGCCGCGGGTCGCCCAGAACGAGGTGACGCTGCTGCTCTCCGGCGACGGCGCGCGCCTGGCCGTCGTGGTCCAGAGCGACCGGCCCGCCGCCACGAAGATCTTCGACACCGCGAGCGGCGCCCTGCTCGGCACCGTCCCCGCCGACGAGACCCTCCTCGGGTTCAGCGGCGACGGCGACGAGGTGCTGTCCTCGATCGAGTCCGACGACTCCGTCACCGACCTGGTCGTGCGCGACCAGACGGGCGAGCATCTCGTACGCGTCACGCCGCCGCAGGTCGTGGCCGCCAACGGCCCGCAGGCGCTGGCCGGCGACGGGCACACGGCGGCGGTCGTGATCCGCGGCAAGAAGACCGAGCTGCTCACCTACGACCTCGCCACCGACGAGGTCACCGGACGCAGGAAGATCAAGCTGCCGGACGGCGAGCTCAGCATGATCGACTGGACCGGCGACACGCAGGTCACGCTGCACCTGGTGTCCGGCTCGTCCAGGATGACCATCGTCCAGGTCGACACGGGGACGGGGGCCGTACGGGTCAGGGACCGGTACACCGTCCTCAAGGACAGCTTCGTCTTCGCCGCCTGCGGCGGCTGAGCCCACGCCACGGCGGGGCAGGGTCCGCGGCGGGGCAGGGGGAGTCCCGCCGTGGATACGCTTGCCGCGTGGAGGTTCACTCGACCAGGGCGATGGCCGTCAGAGCCGTCGAGCTGTGCGTGGCGCTGCTGCACGAAGAGCCGACGCCCGCCTCGGTGACGGACGTCCTGCGCCGCCACGGCGAGCACGGCGACCTCGGCCTCGACGACTCCGACGTGGCCGCGATGCGGGCGGCGGCGGCCCGACTGCGCGACGTGCTGGGCGCGCGCGACGCCGGGGAGGCGGCGGGCCTGCTCAACCGCCTGCTCGCCGACACCGCCCGGCCGCCCAGGCTGACCAGCCACCGGGGTACGACGTCCTGGCATCTGCACGTCGACAGCGGCGACGACGCGCCGTGGGCCGAGTGGTTCCTGGCCTCGTCGGCGATGGCCCTGGCCGTGCTGGTCGCCGACCATCAGCGCGTTCCGGGCGGATTGTGCGCGGCCGCGGGGTGCGGACGGCCGTACCTGGACCTGGGCGGCGGCAGCCCCCGCCGCTACTGCGGCACCCGCTGCGCCACCCGAGCCCGCGTCGCCGCCCACCGCGCCCGCCCCCAGCCAACCCCCTGACACCACGCGCCCGCCCCAGCCAGCCTGCGCCTGCTCACCGCCTGCCGGTGCCCGCGTCGCCCGCCGCCGCTCGCCAACCGCGGCGGCGGAGGAGAACGTAGACGGCCACGGCCTGTAAGGCCGCGCCGGTCAGCAGGGCGGCAGTGGCCGACTGGGTGCTCAGCGGGCCTGCCAGCGCCGATCCGACGGCGAACGAGGTGATCTTGAGGCTGGCGCCGGTCGTGAACACCTGGCTGCGCAGAGCGGCGGGGGCCTCGCGTTGCCGCACCGCGAACAGCGCCGTCAACTGCGGCCCCTCGCCCGCGCCCACCAGCCCCGCCGCGACCACCGCGATCCAATACGCCCCCACCAGGGCCGTTCCTGCCATCGCGGCCAACGTCATGCCTGCGCCGACCAGCGCGGTGGACCAGGTCAGGGTCGCGTCCCACGCCGGTGTCGGGTTCCGGCGACGGGGGCCGCCGCGCCAGGCCAGGAGTCCGTTCGCGGCCAGGCCGGCTGCTGCCGTGACGGCCAGCAGCAGCGTGCCGCGGCTGCTGTCGCCCGTGAGCTCCAGCCCCAGCACCGGCGCCGACACCACGAACATGCCCGCCCCGGCGCACGAGACCATCGACCCGGCGGTGGCCCGTCCCAGCACCCGGTTCCCGAGCACCGCCCGGACCCCGGCCGCCATCTCCCGCGCGACCGCCCCCGCAGCCCGTACGGGCGAGCTGAGGCCGCCGAAGCGCCGCCGCTCACCGTTCGGCCGGTTGTCTGCGGGGAGGTCGCTCGTGGGGTGGGCGTGGCTGGGCGGGTCAAGCGTGGGGTGGTCGAGGGCGGGCCGGTCGTGCGGCCGGGCGCCTGTGGGTGGGGCGCTTGTGGGCTGGGCGTGGGCAGGGCGGTTTTGGGGGGTGCGGGTGGGGAGGGTCCAGGCGGCGGGGAGGGCGGTCAGGAGGAGGGCCGCGGAGACGAGCACCGCCGCCGGACCGCCCGCCACGGCCGCGATCACGCCGACCGCCGCCGGACCGGCCAGCCCCGCCACGTTGTACGTCATGGCGTCCAGCGCGGTGGCCCGTGCCAGCCGTCCCCGGTCCGGCCCGGAGACCAGGGGGAGCTGTCCCGTCCAGCCGCCGGTGAGCGCGGGGCCCGCCAGCCCGGTCACCACCGCCAGCGCCACCAGTGCCGTCCCGGGCACCCGTCCGACGCCGCCCGCCACCAGCAGCAAGCCGGTCGCGTACCCGAGCAGGCAGCACGCCAGCAACCGGCCCGGACGGCGGGCGCGGTCCAGCAGCACGCCGAGCAGCGGCCCGCCGACGGCCGCCGAGACGGTCAGCCCGGCCAGCAGCGACGCCCCGAGCAGCGGAGAGCCGGTGGCGGCGAGCCCGGCCACCAGGAGGGCGGGTCCGGACATCTCGTCGCCGGTCCGGGCCGCGACCACCCCGGCCATGTAACGCGTCAGCACCAGCAAGACGTTACAGGATCCGCGTTAAGGGACGGTCCGGGCGGGGAAGGGCTCGGGTGATCGTCCCGCGCGGGCCTCGCGCCCGCCGGCGGCGACCCGCCCGGCCTGTACGGACTGCGTACCGCACAGGCCGGGCGCCTTCCAACCCTCGAGCCGGCCCCCGAGTCGAATATGTGTTTGAACAATGGCATAGACTCGGCCTCATGAAAGCCGCGTTCCAAGCATCTCTGCTGGGTCTCGACGAGGAGCTCGGCGTCGGGCGGCTGGGCGCCACGGTCCGCCGGACGTACCTCGACCACGGAGCCTGGATCGACCTGCGGCCCGGCTGGCTGACGGGGGCCGACACGCTGTTCGCGCGGCTGGCCGAGACGGTGCCGTGGCGTGCCGAGCGCCGCCGCATGTACGACCGGGTCCTCGACGTCCCGCGCCTGCTCAAGTTCTACGACGAGGGCGAGACGCTGCCCGACCCCGTCCTCGACCAGGCCAGAACGGCGCTCGACGCCCACTACGGCGAGGAACTGGGCGAACCCTTCCGCACCGCGGGCCTGTGCTTCTACCGCGACGGCCGCGACAGCGTGGCCTGGCACGGCGACACCATCGGCCGGGGCAGCAGCGAGGACACCATGGTCGCGATCGTCTCGGTGGGCAGCCCGCGCCCGCTCCTGCTGCGCCCGCGCGGCGGCGGCCCCTCGATCCGCCGCGACCTCGGGCACGGCGACCTGATCGTCATGGGCGGCAGCTGCCAGCGGACGTGGGAGCACGCCATCCCCAAGACCGCCCGGCCCGCGGGGCCGCGCATCAGCATCCAGTTCAGGCCGCGCGGCGTCCGCTGACCCGGCCCGCCGCGCCCGCCGTGGACCCCCGCGGGTTCCGCGAGCCCCGTGCGCCCCTCGTGCTAGCGGAGGCGGAGACGGGCTATGCGGCCCTGCTCGCCGGAGGCCCAGCAGGACAGGTCCGGGGTGCACGAGACCGTGTCGAACGAGCCGCCGTCGAAGGTCTCCCAGCGGGCCCCGCCGGTGTACGTCACGTCGCTGCCCGCGGGGCCGACCGCGATCGCCGCGAACGGCAGGTGCGGCAGCCACGTCACCCCCGACCGGTACGCGGGCGGCGGGGTCGTGGCGGGCCGCCAGGTGGCGCCGCCGTCCCCGGTGACCGCGGCGGCGTTCGGGGAGGGGAGGCCGGGCTGGTAGTCGCCGCCGACCGCGATCCCGCGGTGCCGGTCGCGGAAGGCCAGCGCGAAGACGCCCTTCGCCGGGTCGGCGGCCGGGATCGGGGTGTCGGAGACGGTCCACGTACGCCCGCGGTCGGCCGAACGGAACACGCGTGACCGCTCGCCGCCGCCGGTGGCGATCCAGGCGTCGCGTCCGCCCGCGGTCACCAGGCACTGGCCGCTCGCCGCGAAACCGGCCTCGCCGGGCAGCGCGTCCGGCATGCCGGTGGACGGGAGCACCTGCCAGCTCCGGCCGCCGTCCTCGGTGGCCAGGAGGCGGAACCTGCCGTTCACCGGGTCGCTCATGGCCAGGCCGTGGCGGCGGTCGAAGAAGGCCATGCAGTCGTAGAAGGCGTTCGGCTCGTCGTTCCTGAAGGACTCGGTCCAGGTGCGGCCGCCGTCCTCGGTGCGGTAGACGCGGCCGTCCGGGCCCGTGCCGATCGACAGGACCAGGGCGCGGCGGGCGTCGAACGCCTCCACGTCGCGGAACTGGAGTGACTCGGTGCCGGGCGGGGAGACGTTCTGCCAGGTGCGTCCGCCGTCCACGGTGCGCAGGACGGTTCCGCCGGTGCCGGCGGCCCACACCACGTCCCTGCTCACGGGCGCGAGACCACGGAAGCGGGCGGTCACGCCGGTCTCCTTCAGCTCCCAGCCGAGGTCCGGGCCGGGGCCGGTGGTGGTGGCGTGGGCGGGGAGCGGGGCGGTGAGGACGAGCGCCGCGGACAACACGCTCATCGCGATGCGAACGTTCATGCCGGGCAAACTAACCCAAGAGATCACGAGCGTCCATCATGCGGACAGCCCGGTCCCCCAGGAGACGACGCCTGTCAGGTGGTGGGGGTGGGGGTGTGAAAAAGGTCAGGCGGCGGTGCGGGTGGGGGCCCAGGTGAGGAGGGACTGGGCGGTGTCGAAGCGGCGGCTGGAGACCGACTCGCCCAGGATCACGCCCACCAGCCGGTGCCCGTCCCGCTCACCGGCGAAGGCCAGGCTGTACCCCGCCGCCCGGGTGAACCCCGTCTTCAACCCGATCACCCCCGGCTCGGCGAGCAGGCGGTTGGTGTTGCGCCAGCCGTACGCGCCGTGCTCCTCGGTCGCGGCGACCTCGTGGTACCGGGTCCCGGCCACGCCCTCGATCAGCGGCACCTGGAGGGCCTTGGCGGCCAGCACGGCCTGGTCGCGGGCGGTGGACCAGCCGTCGCCCGCCGGCGTGGGCAGCCCGTCGGCGTTGACGTACCGGGTGTCGTTCATGCCGAGCGAGCGGGCGGTGGCGTTCATCTTGTCGACGAACCCCGGCACGCCCGGCCCGTACGTACGGGCCAGCGCGTGGGCGGCGTCGGCGCCCGAGGGCAGCATGAGCGCGTAGAGCAGCTCGCCCACCGGCAGCCGGTCGCCGGGCCGCAGGTCGGCGGTGGTGCCGCCGCCCTCCTCGGCGTACCGCGCGTCCTGGGGGGCGATCTCCACCATGTCCGTGGGCTTGGCCGACTGCAGGACGACGTACGCCGTCATCGTCTTGGTGAGGCTGGCGATCGGCATGCGGGTGTCGGCGGCCTTGCCGAACAGCGCGGCGCCGGACCGGGCGTCCATCAGGTAGGCGGCCCGGCCGTACACGGCGGGCGCCCCGGCGTCGGCGGCGGAGGCGACGAGGGAAGGGGTCGCGAAGGAAGGGGCCGCGAGGGACGGGGTCGCGACAGACGGGGTCGCGGCGGACGGGGTCGCGGTCTGCGCGTACGCGGGCACGCCCAGCCCCGTGACCAGGGCGAAGGCGCCTGCGAACGCGGTGAGTCGAGCTTTCCGGTTACGCATGCACCCCAGGCTGCCGCCCGGTTTGGCGTGCGTTTAACGATTTGCGGCAAAACCTGTGACTAAATCGTTAGAAACCCCGCCGACGCCGGAGAATCCGTCAGGTAGATCTTTCGTGCCGGGCCCCTCAGCGGCCCGTCCAGAGGTTGTCCGCCACCCGTTGCCCCCGCGCCAGCCCGGAGAACAGCTCCTCCCACATCGGCATCACCACCTCCGGCCCGTACGCCCGCGACGTCGCCGCCGCCGCCTCGCCCATCCGCACCCGCAGCTCCCGGTCGCCGATCACCCGGATCAGCGCGGCGGCCAGCGCGTCCACGTCCCTGGGCGGCACCAGGACGCCGTCCACGCCGTCGGTCAGCACGTCCCGCGGCCCGGTGGGGCAGTCGAAGGCGACCACGGGCAGCGCGTGCGTCATGGCCTCGATCATCACCATGGGCAGGCCCTCGAAGCGGGAGCTGAGCGCGTACACCGACGCCTCGGCCAGCTCCTTCTCCAGCCGCTCGGTACGGCCGGGCAGCGTCACGTGCTCCGCCAGCCCGTGCCGCGCGACCAGCCCGGCGAGCTGGCTGCGGCGCGGTCCGGTGCCGAAGACGCGCAGCCGCCACTCCGGATGCACCCGCACGACCTGCGCGAACGCCTCGATGAGCAGGTCGAACCCCTTCTGCGGCACCAGCCGCCCGGCCGCCACCACCACCGGGTTGACCTGCCGGGACGGTTCCCGCTCCACGCGGTGGACGGCGTTCGGGATCACCACCACCGGCGTGTCCGGCAGCAGGCGCTGGTATTCGAGCTTGTTGGTCCTGGTCAGCACGGTGACCGCGGCGAACCTGCCGTAGTGGCGGGCGATCTCCCTGCGGATCGTGTCGGGGTAGGCGGACAGGTTCATGTGCTCCTGCGCGATCCTGACCACGTCGGCGGGGGTGCGGCGGGCGGAGATCAGGTTCAGGGCGGGCCTGGTCGTCACCAGGACGCCGCCGGACAGGCCGGAGACGTAGTCCATCGCGGCCCGTTCCACCCGCTCGGTGAAGTAGTCGGCGGCGAACTCGCCGCGCGGCACGATCTTGCCGCGGATCCGCCGCCACGCCCTGCGGCCGACGGAGTCGGGCTGTCTGCCCCCGCGCTGGTCCACCAGCGTGGTGACGGTGACGCGGGGGTCGATGGCGAACTGCGGGGCCTCGCGCCGCCGTACCAGGCTGACCAGCTCGACGTCGTGCCCGGCCGCGGTCATCGCGTTCGCCTGGTTGACCACCGTGCGGATCGTGCCGCCCATGCCGTAGGCGTGCAGCATCAGGTAGCGGATCTTCACGCGAGGTACCCCCAGGTCCGGGCGATGGGCTTGAGGGGTTCGGGGATCTGGTCGGGGGAGGGCAGCTCCCGGGCGGGCTGGACGGTCCCGGTCCTGATCTTGTCCCGCCAGTCGCCGAGCCCCTTCTCCAGCACCTGCTGCTCGCCGTAGGAGAGCATCCGCGGCTCCCACTCCAGGCCGAGGAACGCGCAGATCTCGCGGGTGACGCGCTCGGGCTCGGCGCTCAGCTCCTCGTACCTGACGGTCAGCCCCGGCAGCGCGGCCCTGGCCCGCTGCACGGCCTTCATGTACCGCAGGGCGTCCAGGGCGGCCTCCTCGGGGGTGCGCCGGTCGGGGGCGGCCTCGTGCCAGGACGTGGCGATGGAGGCGGGGTGGCGCAGCAGGAAGACGAAGCGGGCGTCCGGCCAGCAGGCGGCGATGCGCTGGTGGGCGAAGGCGTTGGCGGGGGTCTTGTCCACGACGTACCGCTTGCCGCTGCGGACCAGCTCGCGGTGCAGCACCCGGTCCCACAGCAGGTGTTCCAGATCGGCCTGGTTGTGCCCGAGCGCGGCCATCGCCTTGGCGGCCAGCGGAGTGCCGAACTGCACCCGCAACCGGCGTACGTGCAGCTCGTGGGGGGCGTGCAGGTCGGGGTGGGCGTTGAGGATCGCGCGCAGGAGCGTGGAGCCGGACCGTACGGGGGACAGGAGGAAGACGGGGGATTCGAGCAGCCGGTCGGTTAGCGGATCCGCGGGCGGTCTGATCTCGGGAGCGGGCGGGGGAGAGGGCGTGTTCCCGACTCGCTCGATCTGGAATCCGGTGAACCTGACCAGCGCTTTGTTGACGTGCCGCTGCCAGTTCATGGCGAGGCAGACTACCTACCGTTCCTGGCAGTTACCTGGCAGCGTCAGGCCGCCGACCAGGAGTGCCGCGGGTTCGCGGGGGCCGTGCGCGGCTGCCGCGCGGTCGCGCGGGAGCGCCCCGGGCCTGTTAGCGTTACCGCTGACAGGAGGTGGGCGGCGGTGAAAGCGAAGGGCGACAGGCCGGCGGTGCTCATGGACGTGGCCGTGCTCGCCGGGGTCTCGGCCATGACCGTCTCGCGCGTGCTCAACGCGCCCGACCGGGTCCGCGCGGAGACCAGGGCCCGCGTCATGGCCGCGGTGCGCGAGCTCGACTACCGGCCCAACCAGGCCGCCCGCCAGCTCGTCACCGGCAGGTCCGGGGTGCTCGGCGTGGTCAGCATCGACACCACCCTCTACGGCCCGGCCTCCACGCTCTACTGCATCGAGCAGGCGGCCAGGCGGGCCGGCTACAACGTCAGCATCGCCAGCCTGCCCTCGCTCAGCCGCAGGTCGATGGAGGAGGGCGTGCAGCGGCTGCGCGCCCAGGCGGTCGACGGCGTGATCATCGTGGCGCCGCACGAGTCGGCCGCCGACGGCCTGCGCCACCTGCCGCCGGAGATGCCGGTGGTGGCCGTCGACGCCGGCGACGACATCCCCGTGCCGGTGGCCAAGGTCGACCAGCAGGCGGGCGCCAGGCGGGTCACCCGTCACCTGCTCAGCCTCGGCCACGAGACGGTCTGGCACGTCGCCGGCCCGGCCGACTGGCTCGACGCCAACGGCCGCATCGAGGGCTGGCGCGGCGTGCTGGAGGCCGCCGGCCGGGAGGCGCCCGAGGTGCTGCGCGGCGACTGGAGCGCCCGCTCGGGCTACCAGCTCGGCCGCCGCCTCTGCGAGAACCCCGACGTCACCGCCGTGTTCGTGGCCAACGACCAGATGGCGCTCGGCGTGCTGCGCGCGCTGCGCGAGGCCGGCCGCCGGGTGCCCGAGGACGTCAGCGTGGCCGGGTTCGACGACATCCCCGAGTCGGCCTACTTCTGGCCGCCGCTGACCACCGTGCGCCAGGACTTCGGCGAGGTCGGCAGGCACGCCTTCCACCTGCTGCTCGACTTCATGGCCGGGCACGAGCCCGAGGCGCGGCGGCTGGTCGAGCCCGAGCTCGTGGTCAGGGAGAGCACGGGAGCCAGGCCGTCCCGGGCATGACCGGCATGATCGGCGGGCAGGTGTAGGGCCGTCGCGGAGGTGATCGGCTGGATGATGCTGCTCGAACGTTTCGACGCCTGGGACAAGCGGGCCTTCGACCGGGTCGCGCGCTCCGACCTGCCCGTGCTCGACGCCCTGCTGCCGCACCTGTCGTCGGCGGCCGACAACTCGGTCCTGTGGGGGCTGGTGGCGGGCGTCCTGATGATGACGGGCCGGCCGCGCCTGCAGCGGGCGGGCGTTCGCGGGCTACTGGCGATCTCGCTGGCCAGCCCGCTGACCAGCATGGTCGTCAAGCAGGCGATCCGCAGGCCGCGCCCGCTGACGGACCTCATCCCGGTGATCCGGCGCCGCCGGGTGCCGGCGTCCTCGTCGCTGCCGTCGGGGCACAGCGCGTCCGCGGTCGCCTTCGCGGTGGCGGTCTCCAGGGACGCGCCGCTGCCGGTCGCCACCTCGGTCACGCTGCTCGCCGCCGGCGTGGCCGCCTCCCGCGTGTACGTGGGCGCCCACTACCCGGGCGACGTGCTGGCCGGGGTCGCCGTCGGGGCGGCGGCGGGCTGGAGCGCCCGGGGCTGCGGACGCTGGCTGCGCCGCACGCTGGCCGCCTGCGCCGCGCCGCAGGAGGTCAGGCGGGGCCGCTGCTGGCCCGGACGATCAGGGTCGAGCGCAGCAACTGCAGGGAGTTGACCGGCGGGCGGCCCTCGTCCAGGGCGCGCAGCAGGAGCTCGATGGCCTGCCTGGTCATCTCCCTGCTCGGGACGGCGACCGTGGTGAGGGCGGGATGCGTCACCCGTACCTCGTCGATGTCGTCGTGGCCGACCACCGACAGGTCGCCGGGCACCGAGCGGCCGCCGAGCCGGGCCGCCTCCAGCGCGCCCAGCGCGAGGATGTCGTGCGTGCAGAACAGCGCGGTCACGCCGGGGTCGGCGGTCAGGGCCGCGGTGGCGGCGGTGAAGCCGCCCATCGCCGTCGGCTCCGGCGCGGTGAAGACGGCCGCGGCCGGGACGTCGAGGCCGTCGCGGGCGAACGCGCGCCGGAACCCCTGCACGCGCAGCGCGTGCGGCGCGCTGCTCAGCACCGCGACCCGCTCGTGGCCCAGCTCGCGCAGATGCCGCCCGGCCAGGTAGCCGGCCTGCTCGTAGTCGATCGTGACGACGGGCAGGGTGTCGGGCACCTCGCTCTCCCACGCGCACAGCGCCACGGGGAAACGCGCGTCGGCCAGGAGCGGCAGGTGCTCGGTGAGGCCGTTGTCGCCGGCGATCAGCAGGGCGTCGACCGAGCGGCTGGTCAGGCCGGTGATGTGCCGGCGGGCCCGGTCGCCGTCGAGGCGGGTGGTGCACAGCAGCAGGTGGTAGCCGTGCTCCTCCAGGACGTTCTCCGCCTCCTCGACCACGGCCGAGTAGAACGAGCTGGCCACCGTCGGCACGAACAGGCCGACGGTCATGGTGGTGCCGGTGGCCAGCGAGCGGGCGACCAGGTTGGGGGTGTAGCCGAGCTCGGCGATGGCGGCGCGCACCCTGGCCTCGGTCTCGGGGCGGACGCGTACGCGGCCGGTGACCACGTTGGAGACCGTCTGCTTGGTGACCCCGGCCCGCTCGGCCACGTCCTGCATCGTGACCACGCGGCCTCCTAGGGGTTTGACCGGTCCAATGACGTCGCCCCGAAACGTAGTCGCCCGGCTCGGATCTCGTCAACCATCGTGCGCATTACGTGCCTTTTGACCGGACAAGAGAGCAAGAACGCGAATTCGGGCCTTGTTTGAGCGGTCAAATCTGGCGTATGGTCCGGCCACGCGGTTCCGGCTCGTGGTTCCCCCAAGGGCCCGCCCGATGTGGCGTGCCCGACAGAAAGGAGCACCCGTGTCCCCCCATCGCAACGTGCTCACCGCCGCCGCCGCGGCCCTGACGCTGGTCCTGGGCGGCTCCCTCGCCGTCCCGGCCGCGTCGGCCGCACCGCCCGACGCCACCTACACGATCACCGTCGGCTCCACCGGCCGCTACGCCCATCCCACCGACACCCCGGCGGCCACCTACATCGACAAGGACGGCACCTTCTACTTCCAGCAGTCGGCCGCCCTCTACGGCGCCTCCGACCCCCGCTACTGGGACTTCTTCACCGGCGCCAACTTCGAGACCGCCACCCGCTCGGCCGCGATCAGCGACGCGGTCAACCCGGCCAACTCCGCCGACCGCAACAACGACACGACCTGGCGCTGCAACAACAGCCCGACCGGCGTCGAGGCGACCCCCGCCGGCGCGGGCTCGGGATACGCCCACAAGAACTACTGCGACCTGGTCGGCGTCTGGGTGGACCCCGACACCGGCGACTGGTACGGCCTGGTGCACAACGAGTTCACCCCCCAGCCCTTCGGCGACGGCCTGCACTACGACTCGCTCGACTACGCCGTCTCCCGCAACCAGGGCCGGGTGTGGACCATCCTCGGCCACGCGATCACCTCGCCGTACAGCACGAAGCGCAACGACGCCGCGGCCTTCCCCCACCAGACCTACGACTACGGCGACGGCGACCCGCGCCTGTTCGCCGACCCGGTCTCGGGCTACTTCTACGTCTACTACGGCTCGCGGATCATCCCGAAGGGCGGCGTGGGCGGCGGCAACGGCGGCCTGGCCCACGTGGCGCGGGCGCCGATGTCGGCCAAGATGGCGACCGGCTCGTGGACCAAGTGGTACGACGGCTCCTGGTCGCAGCCCGGGGTGGGCGGCAAGGAGAGCAACATGGTCCCGGTCACCGCCGCGAACCCCCGGGGCTACACGCCCGTGGGCGGCGACTACGACCCGGCCAACACCGGCACGGTCGACCAGCAGATCGCCGCCGGGGAGCTGCCGCCGAAGTCCGACCTGTTCATCATGAACATCGCCTACGACGCCCACCTCGGCCTCTACCTCGGCGAGCCCGAGGTCGTCTCCGGCCGTCAGCCGCAGCGACTCTACGTCACCGACGACCTGTCGACCCAGCGGTGGCGCCTGATCGGCGACACCGGCAGCTACGTCTCCGGCTCCTGGTACCGCTGGTTCCTCGACGACGTCAGCAGAACCGGCTCGGCCATCGTCGGCAGGACGTTCCGCTCGTACTGCTCGATCGAGTGCGCGACCTCCAGCGGCGAGTACGCGAACCTCACCGTCACCTCCACCGCGCCCGCCCCCGGCCCGGCGGACCCGGCCAGGACCTACCGGATCGGCACCGGGGCGGGCCGCGTCCTGGCCCAGGTCTCCGGCGGCCCGGCGACCACCTCCGCCGCCACCCCGACCGGCTCGCCCCTGGAGAACTGGACGTTCACCCCCAACGGCGACGGCTCCTACCGCATCGCCAACGCCTCCACCGGCGGGCTGCTCGGCGTGGACGCGGCCACGACGGCCGGCCGCGCCTGGGGGGCCAGACCGGTCGTCACCGCCCCCGGCGCCGGCGGGCCCACCGCGGGCCAGCAGTGGTTCGTGGTGCCGGGCGGGAGCGGCCACCGGCTGGTCAACCGCTACAGCGGCCTCGCCCTCGCCCTGACGGCGGACGCGTCCCGACCGGCCGAGACCACCCCCGTACGCCACTGGAGCGACACCTCCGGCGGGACGGTGGGCGGTCGCCGCACGGCCGCCGAGCAGACCCTGACGCTGACCGACACCGGCGCCTCGGGCGGCGACCTGAGCGGCACCCACACCCTGACCGCCGCCGGCAAGGCCCTGGACGACCCCGACCACTCCACCACCCCGGGCACCCAGCTCATCACCTGGACCCCCAACTCCGGCGCCAACCAGCGCTGGGTCTTCACCCGCCGGCCCGACGGCTCCTACCAGATCACCAACGGCCTGTCCAAGCTCTGCGCGGACGTCGGCGGCGGCTCGACCGCCGCCGGCGCCCAGATCATCCAGTGGACGTGCACCGGCGCCGCCAACCAGAGCTGGCAGGTCACCCCCGCCCCCGCGGGCGGCTACCGGATCGCCTCGCAGAAGAGCGGGCTGCTGCTCACCACGGCCTCCACCGCCGACGGCGCGCTCGTCACCCAGCAGGCCGACACCGGCTCGGCGCTCCAGCGCTGGACCGTCGGCTGACCCTCCTCCGGCGGGGTCCCGTCCGGGCCCCGCCGGGCCACCCCCCCATCTCACAGGACAGGCGGTGCCGCTCGATGAGCTCATCCCGATCCCACCCCATCCGCCGGACGTTCGCCGGGCTCGCCGCCGGCGCGCTGGCCCTCGGCCTGGTCACCGCCTGCGGCGGCGACGCCCAGGACGCGTCCGGCAAGGAGCTCGTCTACTGGTCGATGTGGAAGCAGGGCGAACCCCAGCAGGTGGCCCTGCAGGCCGCGATCACCCGCTTCACCCGGGCCACCGGCATCGAGGTCAGGGTCGAGTGGGCCGGCCGCGACGTGGTCAAGCAGAAACTGCCCGCCGCGCTCACCACGTCCAAGGTGCCGGACGTGGTCGACCAGTCCGACGACACGATCCGGCCGTTCATGGTGACCCCGGGCGTGGCCCGGGGGCTGGCCAAGGTGTACGAGGCCGACGTGCCCGGCGAGGCGGGCAAGAAGGTCAAGGACGTCATCCCGGCCAAGTACTCGCAGAGCCCGGCGTTGCGGCTGCCGGACGGCCAGCCGTACATGGTGCCCTACAGCGTGGCCGGCATCGGCCTGTTCTACGACGCCGCCACCCTCACCGAGACGCCGCCGAAGGACTGGACGGCGTTCCTGGCGCTGCTCGGCACCCTCAAGGACGGCGGCCGGACGGCCCCGCTCACCGCCGACGGCGAACAGTACTGGTCCGACTCGTACTGGATGAACTACTACCTCTACCGGACGATCGGCGCGGACGGCCTCAAGGCCATCGCCGAGGACCGCACCGGGCAGTCGTGGAAGAAGCCCGAGGTGCTGGCCGCCGCCCGGCAGATCGAGCGGTTCGCCAAGGAGGGCTACCTGCTCAAGGGGTACGACGCCGGCAAATACCCCGAGCAGCAGAAGAACTGGGCCCAGGGCCGGGCCGCGTTCATGATCATGGGTTCCTGGCTGCCCAGCGAGGTCGGCTCGTACGCCAGGGCCGGGTTCAAGCCCGCCTCCATGCCCTTCCCCGAGGTCGGCGGGCCGGCGAAGGGCGAGGAGGTCGTGCAGTTCGGCTTCGCGATGCCCGCCAAGGCCAGGAACGTCGAGGCCGGCGAGCGGTTCATCGCGTACCTGACGACCAAGGAGTTCGCCGACGACCTGGCCAGGACGGCCTCCGTGCTCTCGCCGCGGGCGGACGCGTTCGTGCCCGAGGCGCTGGCCGGGGTGAAGCGGCAGCTCGACAGCGTGCCCGAGACCTTCCCGTTCGCGGCCGGGCTCAGCGTGCCGGGCTGGACCGACAAGGTCTACTACCCGGCGGTGGGCGAGCTGTTCAACGGCAGGCTCACCGCGCAGGGGTTCGTGGACAAGATCACCGCGGTCCAGGCCGGCTTCTGGAAGAACCAGGGCAGCTGATGGCGGCCGAACCCGAGACGCGGCCCGGCCCGGCCGTACGGGCCCGGCAGCGGGCCTTCGTCCCCATGGTCGGCCCGGCCCTGGCGCTGCTGGGCGTCTTCGTCCTCGGCCCGGCCTGCTACGCGGTGTGGATCAGCCTCCAGCAGACCGCCGGGTACGGCGACTCCCGCTTCGTCGGCCTGCGCAACTACGCCCGCCTGCTGGGCGACCCGGTCTTCCACACCGCGCTGCTCAACACCCTGAAGCTGCTGGTCGTCGGCGGCGGCGTGACGTTCGCCGCCGGGTTCGCGCTCACGATGGTGCTCAGGGAGATGCGCGGACGGCTGGTCGCGCGCAACATCCTGTTCTTCCCCAACATCGTCAGCGCGCTGGTGCCGGCCATCGTGGCGGGATTCCTGTTCAACCCCGACGGGCTGGTCAACACCGTGCTGAGGGGCGTCTTCGGGGTGAGCGACCCGCCCAAGTGGCTGGCCGTGGACAACACGTTCACGCTCATCATGATCGTGGCGATCTGGGCGGCCGTCGGGTACTACACCACGATCATCATGGCCGCCGTCGACCGCATCCCCGCCTCCTTCCACGAGGACTGCGCGCTGCTCGGGGCCACGTCCTGGCAGCGGCTGCGGCACGTCACGATCCCGCTGACCTGGGACGTGCTCAGCGTCTGCGCGCTGCTGTGGACCATCAGCTCGATCAAGGTGTTCGAGCTGGTGCTGGTGTTCGGCGGCGGCACCGCGGGCACGCCGCCGAGCAGCACCTGGACCGTCGCCCTCTACAGCTACGCGGCCACGTACGGCGGCTCAGGCTCGCCGCCCGAGCTGGGGATGACCGCCGCCAGCGCGCTGTTCAGCCTGCTGATCGCGGCGGCCGTGGTGCTCCTGCTGCGGCGGGCGCTCGACCGTGAAGCCGTCCGGTTCTGAGAGGGGGCCGACCATGAGACCGACGAGGCTCGCGCCCATGAAGGCAGTCGTGTGGGCGGTCGTCGCCGCCGACGTGGCGCTGCTGGCGTGGGTGCTGATCACGTCGCTGAAGACCACCCGCGACGTGTTCGACCATCCCTGGCGGCTGCCGATCCCGCCGACGCTGGACAACTACCTGACCGCGCTGGAGGTCGGGAACTTCGGCCGGGCCGCGGTCAACAGCGCGGTCGTGGGCGTGCTGTCCTCGGTGCTGGCCGTGGTGGTCGCCGCGCCGGCCGCGTACGCGCTGACCCGGACCGCGAACCGCGCGGGACGGCCGCTGACGCTGCTGTTCGCGCTCGGGACCGGCGTGCCCACCCAGGTCATCCTGCTGCCGATCTTCCTCATGCTGAGCAGCCTGGAGCTCACCTCCACCCTGACCGGCCTCACCCTGGCCTACGTCGGCACGGCCATGCCGTTCACCGTCTTCCTGCTGACCGGCTTCTTCCGGTCGCTGCCCGGCGAGCTGGAGGAGGCCGCCGCGCTGGACGGCGCCGGGGTGTGGCGGACGTTCCTGCGCATCGTCGTGCCGGTCGCCCGGCCGGGGCTGGTCACCGTGTTCGTGCTGCAGCTCATCGTCTCCTGGAACGAGACCATGCTCGCCCTGGTGCTGATGCAGGACGACGAGAAGGAGACGCTGCCGGTGGCGCTGATCGGCTTCGCCCAGCAGCAGCAGTACACCGGCACCAACTGGGGCGGTATGTTCGCCGGCGTCTGCGTGGTCGTGCTGCCCATGGTGGTCCTGTTCGCCTGGGTGGGACGCCGCGTCACCGAAGGCATCACCCTGGGGATGGGGAAATGACGACGACCGTCCGCCGCATCATGATCACTCTGCCGGTCGCCCTGCCCGGCCCGGACAACCCGCTGCCGCCCCTCGGCGAGGCCGCCGGGCCCGCGGCCACGGTCGCCGGCGCGCCGCCCGACATGGCCTTCCAGCTCTCCTACGGCAGGCTCGCCTCCGTGCTGCCCTGCCGCGTCCAGGACGGCTACGACCGGGCACGCCGGCCCCGCCGGGTCGAGGCGATCCAGCTCGCCAACGACCGGCTGACCGCGACCGTGCTGCCCGGCTGGGGCGGACGGCTGTACTCGCTGGTCCACCGCGACCACGGCGAGCTGCTCTACCGGAACCCGGTGCTGCAACCGGCGAACTTCGGGCTGACCGGCGCCTGGTTCTCCGGCGGCGTGGAGTGGAACTCCGGCTCGACCGGGCACACCACGCTGACCTGCCGCCCGGTCTTCGCCGGGGAGGCCGAGGGGCCCGACGGCACGCCGATGGTCCGGATATGGGAGTGGGAACGCACCCGGGACCTGCCGTACCAGGTCGACTTCTGGCTGCCGCGCGGGTCGGACTTCCTGTACGTGGGCGTGCGCATGCGCAACCCGCACCCGCACGAGGTGCCGGCGTACTGGTGGTCGAACATCGCCGTCCCCGAGACCGGGCGGACGCGTGTGCTCGCCCCGGCCGGCACGGCCTGGCACTTCGGCTACGCCGGGCGGCTCGAACAGGTCCCGATCCCGGTCTGGGACGGCCTGGATCGCAGCTACCCGGCCCGCGCGGACCACGCCGCCGACTACTTCTTCGAGCTCGGCGACCGCCGTCCGTGGATCGCCGCGCTCGACGGCTCCGGCGCGGGCCTCGTGCACACCTCCACGCGGTCGCTGCACGGGCGCAAGCTCTTCCTGTGGGGACGCGGGCCCGGCGGACGCCGCTGGCAGGACTGGCTCACCGAGCCCGGCACCGGCGGCTACCTGGAGATCCAGGCGGGGCTGGCCCGTACCCAGCTCGAACACGTGCCGCTGCCCGGCGGGGGCGAGTTCTCCTGGCTGGAGGCGTACGGGCCGCTGCGCGCCGACCCCGCCGCCGCGCACGGCGCGGACTGGTCGGAGGCGGTGCGGGCGGCCGAGGAGGAGCTGGCGGCCCGGCTGCCGGCCGCCGAGGTGTCCGCCGCCTGGCGCAAGTGGCGGCCGCACGCCGACCAGGAGCCCGTCCGGATCCTGGCGGAGGGGTCCGGCTGGGGCGCCCTGGAGGTGGCGCGCGCCGGCGTCACCACGCCAGGCACCCCGTTCCCCCGGTCCACCCTCGGCGCCGGCCAGTCGCCCTGGCTGACTCTCCTCACCACCGGCGCCTTCCCCCGTCCCGAGCCCTCTCCCGGCGCGGATCCCGGGCACAGCCTCGTGTCCGCGCCGTGGCGGCGGCTGCTGGAGCGGGCGCCGGAGACCTGGGTGACGGCCTACCACCTGGGCGTGGCCGCCTGGCACGCGCAGGACCATGAGGGGGCGGTACGCGCGTGGCGGCGCTCCGCCGAGCTGCGCCCGAACCCCTGGGCGACCCGCTGCCTGGCCCGCACCACCGCGAACCCGGACGAACGGGCCACCCTGTACCTCACAGCCCTCCGCCGGACGGCCGGACTCGTCCGGGAGCGCCTGGCGGCGGAGGCGGCCGTCGCGCTGCTGGAGGCCGGCAGGGCCGCCGAGTGCCTGGCCGTCCTGGACACGCTGCCCGCGACCGGCCGGGCCGTCCTGCTCCGCGCCCGCGCCCTGCTCGCCGCAGGGGACCGGGACGGCGCCCGCGCGCTGTTCGACGCCGGCTTCGACGTCGATGACCTGCGAGAGGGCGAGGCCGTCCTGCACGACACGTGGTCGCGCCTGACCACCGACCCGCTGCCCGGACGCTACGACTTCCGCATGCACCCGGACGACGCCTGACCCCGCGCCGGAGTACGGCCGCTCTCGGCTCCGCGGTGGTCAGCCCAGCAGCGGGAAGCGGTCGTCGGCGGACGGGAGCCGTCCGGTGGCTTCGAGCACATACGTCGTCAGGTCCAGATGGGCCGGGCGGTCCGCGCCGAGCAGCCCGTCGAGCGTCTCGCCCGCCAGTTCCAGCGCCTCCCGGGCGGGCGGCCGCGCGGCCCGCAGGTCGAGGTGGTGGACGGCGGCCTCGGTCGCCAGCGTGGCCAGGAAGTCGGGCACGGCGATCACGTGGCCCTGCGTGGCGACGTGCCCCGCCGGGTCGGCCGCGAGCGCCGCCCGCACGGCGGCCGGGGCGGTGTCCTCCCACACCCGCAGCACCCCGGAGGGCCGGGTGAAGGCGGAGGCGGACCTGCGCACCCACCAGGCGTGGGCGTCCGCGCCGCCCCCGGCGCCCTCGGGGGCGTCCGGGACGGGCTGGAAGGAGCTCCAATAGGTGACGTGGTCGACGTCGGGCGGCCCGTCGGCGGGGGTGGCGAACGCGACGAGGGCTCGCTGGGCGTCGCACAGCACGTGAAACAGCAGATCCACCCCCGCCCAACCGGCACACCGGGTGGGGCTCAGCAGATCG
Source organism: Nonomuraea sp. NPDC049655 (assembly GCF_044465465.1). Classification (NCBI taxonomy): domain Bacteria; kingdom Bacillati; phylum Actinomycetota; class Actinomycetes; order Streptosporangiales; family Streptosporangiaceae; genus Nonomuraea; species Nonomuraea sp. NPDC049655. The sequence goes on along the minus strand of NZ_JBITLS010000010.1, from coordinate 215,421 downwards.
GTCTCCTTCACCGCAGCCGTGAACTCCCGATAGGCGGCGTCGAGGGCGGTACGCGCACGTTCGATGTCCATGACCACGATTCTTCTCCCGCCCATGGCGACCATCCCCCCGGCCCGGCGCACACCCCGGCCGCTGCGGGAGGCGGGCCCGCCACTCCGCGCACGTCAGCCACCCGGCCCGTGGCGTCGCCGGCGGCCCGGCGTCGGCCGTGCCGGCGGCCCGGCGTCGGCCGTCCGGACGGAGCTCGACACTGTGAGGGCGGCAGGCTGGATCTTGAGTGGGCCGGCACCGCACGCTCGGGGGGCGGGCCTGTCCGCGTGCCGGACCGGTGTTCGGGTCCTGGACAGCAGAAAGGCCAGCCCTGTCGTTCCGGGCTGGCCTTGGAGTGTGGTGGACGATACTGGGATTGAACCAGTGACCTCTTCCGTGTCAGGGAAGCGCTCTCCCGCTGAGCTAATCGTCCTTGGAGGTGGAGACGGGATTTGAACCCGTGTGGACGGCTTTGCAGGCCGCTGCCTCGCCTCTCGGCCACTCCACCGAGTCGAACCACTCCGAGCGGAAGACGGGATTCGAACCCGCGACCCTCACCTTGGCAAGGTGATGCTCTACCACTGAGCCACTTCCGCGCTGTTGCGTGCCTAACTCTAGCGCCTTTTCCGACCAGATGCTTCCCGCTACTTGCGGAGCCGGCGAGCGACGCCGCGTTCGGTGGCCGGCAGGCTCAGGAAGATCTCCAGGATCCGGGTGAGCCGGTGGACCTCGATGCGGTGGAAGGCCGGACCCTCGGAGCGGGCCAGCAGCAACGTCAGGGCGAGCGGCGGGAGCGGGGCGTGGATGGCGTGCACGCCGCCGTCGAGCGTGAGGGCCGCCGGGCGTGGCGGGGCCGGGCTGGGGACGGTCAGGCCCTGCGGGGCGCGCCAGCTCGCGTAGACCACGCCGTGGTCGGCGGCGGTGGCGGCCCAGTCGGCGCTGAACAGCACCGGCAGCGAGTCGACGAGCGTGGTCAGCGCGCGGTCGCCCGCCGTGGTGATGTACTTGAGTATCTCCAGCTCGGGGTAGGTGCCGGCGGTCTCGCGGGTGGTCCAGATGCCTTCCACGCGGACGTCGTCGACGCTCTCCAGGCTCTTGACCAGCACCTCCCGCGGGGTGCTCTCGGGGCAGAAGACGGTGATGTCGTCGACCGCCGAGCCGGCCCCCCGGTCGAGGACGGTGACCTGGGTGATGTCGGCCCCCGCCGTGCCCAGGGCCTTGGTGACCTGGGCCAGAGACCCCGGACGGTCGGGCAGCGCCACGCGCACGCGAAGAAGCATCGATCCCTCCCTGGTGATGCCGTCCACAGCCTATAGGCGAATACCGCTTCCGGCCTGAGCTGCGCTACAACTGACGGAGTGAAGATTGGGCCGATTGGGGCATGGCCGCCCGTGGTGCTGGCGCCCATGGCGGGCATCACGAACGCGCCGTTCCGGGTGTTGTGCCGGGAACAGGGCGCCGGGCTGTTCGTGTGCGAGATGATCACGACGCGGGCGCTGGTCGAGCGCAATCCCAAGACGCTCAGGATGATCAGGTTCGCCGAGTCGGAGCGGCCGAGGAGCCTGCAGCTCTACGGCGTCGACCCCGACATCGTCGGGCGGGCGGTCCGGATGATCGCCGAGGAGGACCTCGCCGACCACGTCGATCTCAACTTCGGCTGCCCGGTGCCCAAGGTGACCAGGCGTGGGGGCGGGTCGGCGCTGCCGTACAAGAGGAACCTGCTGCGGCGGATCCTGCGGGCGGCGGTGGCGAACGCGGGGGCGCTGCCGGTGACGATGAAGATGCGCAAGGGCATCGACGACGACCACCTGACCTACCTCGACGCCGGCCGCATCGCGGCCGAGGAGGGCGTCGCGGCGATCGCCCTGCACGCCCGCACGGCGAAGCAGCACTACGGCGGCGTGGCCGACTGGGCGGCGATCGCGCGCCTGAAGGAGGCCGTGCCCGAGATCCCGGTGCTGGGCAACGGCGACATCTGGTCGGCCGACGACGCGTTGCGCATGGTGGCGCGCACCGGCTGCGACGGCGTCGTGGTCGGGCGCGGCTGCCTCGGGCGTCCGTGGCTGTTCAAGGACCTGGAGAACGCGTTCAACGGCAGCCCCGAGCGGGTCCGCCCGACGCTCGGCGAGGTGGCCGGGACGATGGAACGCCACGCGGCCGGCCTCACCGAGTGCTTCGACACCGAGCGGTACGCGATCGCGGACTTCCGCAAGCACGTCGGGTGGTACCTCAAGGGGTTCGAGGTCGGGAGCGCGCTGCGGCGGGAGCTGGCCACGGCCGAGTCGCTCGACGGGCTCCGGGAGGGGCTGGCCAAGCTCGACCGCGACCAGCCGTGGCCGCCGAACACCGACACCCCTCGCGGCAAGTCGGGCGAGCGTCAGAAGGTGCAACTGCCTGACGGGTGGCTCGACGACCCGTGGGACTGCGTGGTCCCGGACGAGGCGGAGTCGGACATATCCGGCGGCTGACGGACCGGTTCCTGGTGGGGCGGTCAGTGGGGGCCGGTGGCCTCGGTGCCGCAGGGGCCGCCGCCGGCCGACGGCTCCAGCAGCACGCGCTCGCCGTCCATCGTCAGCGTCTCGTACCAGGACGAGATGCGCTCGGCCGAGCGGCCGGTGTAGTGGCAGATGAAGCTGCGCCTGAACCGGTCGGCCGTGCTGTTCGGCTCCGACCCGTGCACCAGGCTGCCGTTGAAGAAGAGCACGTCGCCGGGCTGCATGTCCACGGGCACCCGCTCCAGGCCCGGCGGGGGCGGGACGTACTCGCGGGTGAAGGAGAGGTCCTGGTCGGCCTCCTCCGGGCAGAACAGGTCCATCAGATGGGTGCCGGGGACCACCTCCAGGCCGCCGTTGGCGCGGTCGACGCGGTCCAGCGCCACCCAGGCGGCCACGCACGTGCCCGGCTCGACGCGCAGGTAGAAGTTGTCCTGGTGCAGCGCCTGCCCGCGGGCGCCCGGCGGCTTGAAGTAGAACATGCTCTGGGCTGCTATCGGCTCCTCGCCCAGCAGCTCGCGCAGGATCGCGGCGAAGCGGGCGTCGAGCAGGTAGCGCAGCGCGACCTCGTTCACCTGGTGGGGGTGCATGATCCGGGGGTAGTCGCGCAGGGCGTCGTAGGGCGCGCCCGGCTCCTGCGGGACGGGCGAGAAATGCCCGGGTATCGGGCCGGCCGCGTGCAGGGCCATGAACTCCTCGCGCAGCTCGGCCACCTCCTCGGGAGCCAGCAGCGCGGGGACGAGCACGTACCCCCGGTCGTGGAAGTCGTTCAGCCTCATGCCCTTCACCGTAGGGACCCGGCGCGTGGGACGGTATGACCGTGACCGCTGAGAACCTGTCTGTTCCTGCTGCCGAGCTGATGATCGTCGGCCACTACGACAAGCCGGCCGGGTACGGCACCCGCCGCCCCCACGGTTCGCCGAGCTGGCTGCTGCTGTGGACCCAGGCGGGGGAGGGGCGGGTCGAGCAGGCGGGGGCGGCGTTCACCGTGCGGGAGGGGGACCTGGCGGTGCTCGGGCCGGGCTCGGCGCAGCGTTACCGGGTCGCGCCGGGGGCGGGGAGATGGCGGTTCTGGTGGGTGCACTTCCAGCCGCGCCCGTCCTGGACGGCCTGGCTCGCGCCGTACGCCCTGGCCACCGGCTGTCACTTGGTCGAGGGGGTGCCCGTCGGGGTGCGCGACCGCGTCGACCGGGCCTTCGACCGCGCGTTCCAGGACGCCCGCTGGATCCCCGGCCACACCGCCCCCGCCGCGCTGCCGTCCGCCGCGCCCGCCGGGCCGCCGTCGCCCGCGCCGGCGGTCGTCATGGCCAGTCCCGCCCGGGAGCTGGTGCTCGGGGCGGTGGAGGAGGTGCTGGTGCTGGCCACGGCCTCGGCGGGGGCCGTTCCCGCCCCTGGGGCCGAGGGCGGGGACGAGCGGGTGCGCCGGGTGCTCGACCTCATCGCCGCCGAGCCCGGGGCCCAGCACTCGGTCGCCTCGCTGGCCCGCGCGGTGGCGTTGTCGCCGTCCAGGTTCGCGCACCTGTTCGCGGCCGAGACCGGCCTGACCCCGATGGGCGCCGTGCGCCGGGCGCGGGTGCGGCACGCCGCGAGCCTGCTGGAGGTGACCGACCTGGACGTCGGCCAGGTGGCCGCCGCCTCGGGGTTCGTCAGCCCGTTCCACTTCAGCCGCGCCTTCAGGCGCGAGTACGGCCTGCCGCCCCGCGACTACCGCGCCCGCCTGCGCCGCCCCTGACCCCCGTCAGCCCCGGCCCGGCTCAAACCTCGACCGGCTCAGACCTCGACCGGCTCAGACCTCGACCGGCTCAGACCTCGACCGGGCCGCCGCTGCGCCAGTAGACGTTGCCCTCCCTGGACAGCAGCCCCTCGTCCACCAGGTAGCGGCGCAGCGCCGCGAAGTCGTCGTGGAAGGCCCGCAGAGCCACGTTGACGTCGGCCTCGGGGTAGCGCACGCCCGGCTCGAACACCCGCGAGACGTAACGCAGCACGATCAGCCGCTTGTCGCGGCGCATGCCCATGGTGGTCAGCCGGCCGTCGACCAGGAACGTGCGCAGCACCCGCTCCTCGGCGCTCAGCTCGGCGGGGGGCTCGGCCCGCTCCCGCAGCAGCTCGCGGAAGCGCTCCGGCCGGGCCCGCCACTTGCCGTCGTCGTCGCGTTCGGCCAGGCCGCCGCTGGCCAGGCGGTCGAGCGCCTTGGGGGGCAGGTCGCCGGTGTCACCGAGCACCAGGGACGCGAGTGCGCGCAGGGTGTCGTCCTGGCAGAGCAACCCGAGCACGCGTCTGAGGTCTTCGTCGCTCACCCCTACCATTTTGTCCCATGATCGCAGCACTGTTCGTCGCCGTCGGCCTGGCCATCCCGGGCAACTTCCTGCTGTACGAGAAGGACGCCGCCAAGAAGGACCCCAACCCCGAGCACAGCTGGACGGTGTCGGGCAGGAAGAACGCCCAGCTCGTCGTGAACCCGTGCCAGAAGGCGGGGCTGGGCCAGGCCGGCCGCACGGCGGCCAGGACGATCGTCTACACGTCGGTGCCCGACTACTCCAAGTCCGAGCAGGTGATCCTCTACTCCTCGCCGGAGGCGGCGGGCAAGGCGGTCGGCGACCTCAGGGCGGCCGTACGGGCCTGCGGCACCGCGGCGTACCGGTACGGCGCATCCAAGATCGCGCTCGGCGACGAGGGCCTGCTGGTCACCGGCCAGGCCTACGACCACGGCAAGCCGGCCGTCGGCGGCGAGCGGGCCGTCGTGACCCGTCGCGCCAACGCCCTGATCGTCTACACGGCGGGCGGCGAGTGGGGCAAGCCCGCCAAGGCCGACTTCAGCCGGCAGCGGAAGGACGCGGGCACGATGCTCGCCAAGATCTGCACGCTCGCGGAGTGCTGAATGTCTCGATCTTGAGACGTCGCCATGACCGGACGCCTACTTTCGCCGTCCGACAATGAAGCGACAAGCCGGTGCCGGAACGCCCTTGCCAGTCCGTTCCGGCACACGGCTTGTTCTCTTTCCGCAGCCGCTCAGAGCCGGTTGAGGCCGAGCACGTGCAGCACGGCCCGGCCCTCCTCGTCGGAGGAGGTCAGGTCGACCTGGGCGTCGATGCCCCAGTCGCCGTCGCCGGCCGGGTCCTTGATCGTCTGGCGCACCCGCCACAGGCCGCTCTCCTCCTCGATCCGCAGCAGCGCGGGCCCGCGCGCGTCGGCGTCGGTGAAGATCTCCTCGTGGTCGGCGTAGTACGCGTCGAGCGCCGCGCCCCAGTCGACGTCGGGGGCCAGCTCCTCCAGCTCGTCCTCCTTCTCGATGGCGCACAGCTCGACCAGCCGGAACATGGCGTTGCGCACCAGCACCCGGAAGGCCCGCGGGTTGGCCGTGACCGGCCGCACCTTGGTCTCCAGCTGCGCCTGGCGCTCCAGCGCCTCCTCGGGGTTGGTCAGCTTCTCCCACTCGTCGATCAGCGAGGAGTCGACCTGCCGGACCAGCTCGCCCAGCCACTCGATGAGATCGACCAGGTCCTCGGTCTTCAGGTGCTCGGGGACCGTGCGCGACAGCGTGCGGTAGGCGTCGGCCAGGTAGCGCAGCACCGTGCCCTCGGAGCGGGCCAGCTCGTAGAACTGGATGTACTCGCCGAACGTCATCGCGCGCTCGAACATGTCGCGCACCACCGACTTCGGGCTGACCGTGTAGTCGCCGACCCACGGGTGGCCGCGCCGGTAGGTCTCGTACGCCCCGAGCAGCAGGTCGTCGAGCGGCATCGGGTACATGACCTCGGCGAGCGCCTCCATGCGCTCCTCGTACTCCATGCCGTCGGCCTTCATCTGGGCGACCGCCTCGCCGCGCGCCTTCTTCAGCTGCGCCGACAGGATCTGGCGGGGGTCGTCGAGGATGGACTCGACGATCGAGACCATGTCCAGCGCGTACGAGGGCGACTCGCGGTCGAGCAGGTCGAAGGCGGCCAGCGCGAACGTGGACAGCGCCTGGTTGAGCGCGAAGTCCTCCTGCAGCTCGATCGTCAGCCGGGCCCGCCGGCCCTGCTCGTCGGGCTCGGCGAACTGCTCGACGATGCCGCCGGCCAGCAGCGACCGGTAGATGGCGATGGCCTGGCTGATGTGCCGCCGCTGCCACTTGCGGTCTTCGTGGTTGTCGGTGAGCAGGTGTCTCATCGCCTGGAAGCAGTCGCCCGGCCGGTTGATCACGGCCAGCAGCATCGCGTTGCTCACCTTGAAGCGGGAGTTGAGCGGCTCGGGCTCGGCCTGCTGCAACTTCTCGAACGTCTCCTCGCTCCAGCCGACGAACCCCTCCGGCGGCTTCTTGCGCGCGTAGCCGCGCCGCCGCTTGGGGTCGTCGCCGATCTTGGCAAGGGCCTTGGCGTTCTCGATGTCGTGCTCGGGGGCCTGGCAGGCGACGTAGCCGATGGTGTCGAAGCCCGCCCGCCCGGCCCGCCCGGCGATCTGGTGGAACTCGCGGGCGCGCAGCCGGCGGACCTTGTTGCCGTCGTACTTGGACAGGGCGGTGAACAGGACCGTGCGGATGGGCACGTTGACGCCGACGCCGAGCGTGTCGGTGCCGCAGATGACCTTCAGCAGCCCCGCCTGGGCCAGCCGCTCCACCAGCCGCCGGTATTTGGGCAGCATGCCGGCGTGGTGGACGCCGATGCCGTGCTTGACCAGCCGCGACAGCGCCCGGCCGAACCGGGTGGTGAACCGGAAGCCGCCGATCATCGCGGCGATGGCCTCCTTCTCGGCCTTGGTCGCCATGTTGATCGACATGAGCGCCTGGGCCCGCTCCATGGCCGCGGCCTGCGTGAAGTGCACGACGTAGACGGGGGCCTGCCCGGTGGTGAGCATCTCCTCCAGCGTCTCGTGCAGCGGCGTCATCCGGTAGGAGTACACCAGCGGCACCGGCCGCTCGGCGTGCTTGACCACCGCCGTGGGCCGCCCGGTGCGCCTGGTCAGGTCGCGCTCGAACATCGACACGTCGCCGAGCGTGGCCGACATCAGCACGAACTGCACGTTGGGCAGCTCCAGCAGCGGCACCTGCCAGGCCCACCCGCGGTCGGGCTCGGCGTAGAAGTGGAACTCGTCCATCACGACCTGGCCGATGTCGGCCGCCGCGCCGTCGCGCAGGGCCACGTTGGCCAGGATCTCGGCCGTGCAGCAGATGATGGGCGCGCCCGGGTTGACGCTGGCGTCGCCGGTCATCATGCCGACGTTGGCGGTGCCGAAGACGGCGCACAGGTCGAAGAACTTCTCCGACACCAGCGCCTTGATCGGCGCGGTGTAGAACGTGCGCATGTCACGGGTCAGCGCGGCGAAGTGGGCCCCGGCGGCGACCAGCGACTTGCCCGAGCCGGTCGGCGTGGCCAGGATCAGGTTGCTGCCGGAGACGACCTCGATGAGGGCCTCCTCCTGGGCGGGATAGAGCGTGAGCCCCCGTTCGGCGTTCCAGGCGACGAACGCGTCGAATATGACGTCGGGGTCGGCGTCGATGTCTTCCGGCAGGCGGTCAACGAGAAGGCTCACGTATCTATCCTGCCGAAGTTTGCCGGGTGGTCGAACCCGCGGCCCCTACCGGAGGTCGAGTTGCATCAGCACGGTGTCGATCCAGCGGCCGTGCTTGAACCCCACGTTGCTCAGCCGTCCCGCCTCCTGGAACCCGAAGGCGGCGTGCAGCCGCAGCGAGGCGGGGTCGCCGCCGTCGGCGATCACCGCGATCAGCGAGCGGGCGTCGGTCGCCGACGCGCGCCGGATCAGCTCGCCCAGCAGCAGGCGGCCGAGCCCGCGGCCGGTGGCGCCGGGCGCCAGGTAGATCGAGACCTCCAGGCTGTGCCGGTAGGCGGGCTTGGGCCGGTACTGGCTGAGGTAGGCGTAGCCGATGACCGGGCCGGTGACCGGGCCGTCGTCCGCGGCGTCGTCCGCGGCGTCGTCCGCGGCGTCGTCCGCGGCGTCGTCCGCGCCGTCGTCCGCGGCGTCGTCCTCGGCGACCAGGAACGGCAGCCCCGCCGCCGTGAGCGCCGCCGCCTTGGCCCGCCACTCGCCGGCCCCCGGCGGCGTCTCGTCGAACGTGGCCACGCCGCCGGTCACGTAGTGGGCGTAGATGGCGGTCACGGCGGGCACGTCGGCCTCGGTCAGGTCGCGGATCGTCGTCATGCCGCCCGATTGTGGCCGGGACGCGTTTCGCCGATGTTACGCGCGGGCCTTCGGCGCGGTCAGCAGCAGGCCGCCGAGCACCGCGAGCACCGCCAGGAACGGCCCGCCGCCCGGCACGAAGCCGCCCACGGTCAGCGTCAGGATCCCGGCCCCGACCAGCCCCGCCGCCCCCAGCATGACCCCGCGGCCGGCCGTCCCGTACGGCAGCGACGGCGGCGTCTCGAACCTCGCGAACGCCCGCACCAGCCCCCACATGACCAGGCACAACATCCCGAACCACACCGGCCAGCCGGCGAACCAGAACAGGCTGCCCGGCTCCGGCGTCTCCACGCCCAGCAGGACCACGACCACGCCGGTCACGGCGAACAGCGCGGGCATGTGCCACAGGTAGACCGTCATGATGCGCGGGCCGGCCCAGTCCAGGACGCGGCGCAGGGGCAGCCGGACCAGCCAGGGGCGCAGCAGCACGGCCAGGCCGATCTGGCCGATGCCGACGGCCATGATGGCCAGCGTGGGCGGGGCCATGTTGGACACCTCGGCGCCGGGCAGGCCGATCATGCTGCCGGGGTAGGGGCCGAACCCGACCAGCAGCGCCGCCACGCCGAACCCGCCGGCCGCCAGCAACGCGGGCAGCCGCACCCGGCCCTCGGCGTAGAAGAAGCCGATCTGGTGGACGGCCAGCCACACGAAGACGATGTTCACGTACCCGGCCGCCTCCAGGCCGGTCGAGAAGCGCACGACGTCCGTCAGCACCGCCCCGGCCGCCAGCGCGACGGGGACCAGCACGCCGAACCTGCGGTGCAGGCGCAGCGCGTACGGCGTGACCGTGACCGCGATCAGGTACACGGCCAGGAACCACAGCAGCTGCCCGGTCAGCTTGGCGCCCACCGCCAGCGGCTGCTCCGGCACCCCCAGCGTGAGCAGCACGTGGGGCAGCGGGATCCACACCGCCGCCAACGGCAGCAACGGCCAGGCCAGCCTGCGCAACCGCCCGGCCAGCCACTCCTGGTCGCTCTTGACCGACCGGCCGCGGCTGATCGCGTTGGCCGCGCCGCCGGCGAAGAACACCAGCGGCATGACCTGGCTGAGCCACGTCACCACCCACACCCCCGGCGTGGACAGCGCGTTGCCCGTGGTCAGGCGGCCGCCCTCGTAGGACAGGACGGGGATCGTCCAGTGCTGGAGCACGATGAGCGCCATGCCGAGCACGCGCAGCAGGTCGATGAACGGGTCCCTGGCCGTCGCGCGCGGCGCCCGTACCGGGGCGGGACGATCGAGCAGGACGGTCATGGGGGAGCCTCGTTTCGAGCGGGGGAGCGGATGACTCAAGGCTTCCGTCCCGGACGCCTGAGCACACTGCCGCGGGCCGCCGTCTTCAGGTCAAGATCACACCACCATGGGGGGTAGGGCCAGCCCTACCCCCGGACGCCTGCGTACCTGCTCGTACCGCTGCGCCGGGGGACTTAGCCTTCATTGCATGCGCTCCCTGATGAGGCGTGTCCTTCTCGACACCCGCTACACGCTGGTCGGTTTCCCGACGGCCGTCATCGGCTTCGTGACCATGGTCGCCGGTTTCGCCGCCGGCGTCGGCACCGCGGTCGTGTGGATCGGCGTGCCGCTGCTGGCCGGCACGCTCCTGGTCGCGAGGGGCTTCGCCGACGCCGAGCGCGGCTGGCTCTCCGACGTGCTCAAGCGCCCGCCGGTGCGGCCGCGCTACCGTCCGGCGCCCGAGGGGGCGGGCCGCTTCCGCCGCATCGTCAACCCGCTGACCAACGGCCAGTCGTGGCTCGACCTGCTGCACGGCATCCTGAACTTCCCGTTCGCCATCCTGGCGTTCGTGCTGACCGTGGTGTTCTGGGCGATCCCCGTCCTCGGGCTGACCTATCCGCTCTACGGCCTGGTCACCTCGCGCATCCCCGGCAACGCGGAGCTGCCCGAGCTGCTCGGGCTGGGCTCCGGCTACCTGGTGAACACGATCTTCTACGTCTCGCTCGGCCTGGTCTTCACGTTCGTCATGCCGTTCATGGTGCGCGGGGCCGCGCTGGTCAGGGCCGGGCTCGGCCGGGCGCTGCTGACCGGCGTCGCCGAGTTGCAGGAGCGCATCGACGACCTGGCCGAGGGCCGGGCGGCGGCCGTGTCGGCCGAGGCCAACGCGCTGCGCAAGCTGGAGCGCGACATCCACGACGGCCCGCAGCAGCGCCTGGTCTCCCTGGCCATGGAGCTGTCCAGGGCTCAGCGGCAGCTCGCCAAGGACCCCGAGGCCGCCTCGGCCACGATCAGCTCGGCGATCAGCGCCACCCGCGAGACGCTCGACGAGCTGCGGGCCCTGTCGCGCGGCATCGCGCCGCCCATCCTGTCCGACCGCGGCCTCGCGCCCGCGCTGGCCGCCCTCGCCGGGCGCTGCACGGTGCCGGTCGACCTCGACGTGCAGATCGTGGGCCGCTTCCAGGCGGCGACCGAGAACGCGATCTACTTCGTCTGCGCGGAAACCCTGACCAACGTGGCCAAACACAGCCGCGCGACCATCTGCACGGTTCAGCTGCTCCGCATCGGTGACGTCCTCATGCTCACGATCGGGGATGATGGTGTGGGCGGCGCACACGTCGCCAAGGGACACGGCCTGGCCGGTCTGGCCGACCGGCTCCGGGCCGTCGACGGGGAGCTCACCGTCAGGTCGCCGGACGGCGGGCCGACGGTGATCGTGGCGGAGGTGCCGTGCGCGTAGTCGTGGCCGATGACGCGGTTCTGATCAGGGAGGGCCTGGTCAGGCTGCTGGAGGAGTTCGGCTGCGAGGTGGTCGCCACCGTGGGGGACGGCGACGCCCTCGTGGAGGCGATCGTCGAGCACAGACCCGACGTGTCGGTGGTCGACGTGCGCATGCCGCCGTCGTTCACCGACGAGGGGCTGCGGGCGGCGGTCGAGGCCCGGCGCCGGGTGTCCGGCGCCCCGGTGCTCATCCTGTCGCAGTACGTCGAGGTCTCCTACGCCGACGACCTGCTCGCCGACGCCCGTGGCGCGGTGGGCTACCTGCTCAAGGACCGGGTCGTCGACGTCGACGAGTTCCTGGAGGGCCTGCGGCGGGTGGCGGCGGGAGGCACCGTGTTCGATCCGCAGGTGGTGTCCCAGTTGATGGTCCGCAGACGCAAGGACGACCCGCTGGCGCAGCTCACGCCGCGCGAGCGCGAGGTGCTCGGGCTGATGGCCGAGGGCAAGTCCAACCCGGCCATCGGGCGGCAGCTCGTCATCAGCGACGGCGCCGTGGAGAAGCACATCAGGAGCATCTTCAACAAGCTGGGCCTCTACGCCGACGACAGCGACCAGCATCGCCGCGTGCTCGCCGTGCTGGCCTACCTGAGGTCCTGACCTCAGCCTGACATCGACCGCCTGAGGTTGACCCCTCGGCCGGGCCCGCCGTGGAGCGTGCGCCGCTCTCCGGCCCCTCCTGGCCCTACGAGGGGTCGCCGGCCGGTCCGCGCGACGTGGCGCGCGGACCCGGCCGCCCGGTCCTAGCCGAGCGCGTCGACCAGCTTCTTGCGCTGCTGGGCGCCGAGGCCGCCGAGACGGCGCTTCTCGTCGACGCCGGCCTCCTCCATCAGCGCGGTGGCCTTGGCCGGGCCGACGCCCTTGACGGCGCGCAGGGCCTGGGACACCTTGATCTTCTTGGCGATGTCGTCGTCGCGCTCCAGGAGCTGGGCGAAGGTCAGCTCGCCCGCCTTGACCTTGGCGAGCAGGGCCGTGCGGGCCGCGCGGGCCTCGGCCGCCTTCGCCAGAGCCGCCTGACGCTGCTCGGGGGTGAGAGTGGGAAGTGCCATCTCGTTCTCTCCTCGGGGAGTTGGGTTCGGGAAACTGTTTCCCGTGGTGCAGTGGCTAATCATGGCGGATACCAGCGGTTCGTGTTGCGGAAAGCGCCCGCTCAACGAGTCCGCCACACCAGGGCGGCCGCTTCGGCGCACGCCACGTCCTGGCTGATCGTGCCGCCGCTGACCCCCACGCCGCCGGCCACCCGCTCCCCTTCGCCGTTGTCCGCCCAGAGGGGGATGCCACCCCCGAAACAGACGAATCTGTCACCAGTCAGACCGAAGAGCTCGCCGCCCGGCGCCACCAGCGGAGCGAGGTCCGCGGTGGCCGCGCGAAGGGCCACCGACGTGTACGCCTTGCCCGGCGCGAGCACCGGCCCGGCGATCTCCGCACCCGCCATACGCTGGAAAGACACCAGATGTCCGCCCGCGTCCACGACCGCCACCGAGACCAGCGCGCCCTCCCGGACGGCCTGCTTCAGAGCGGCCTCGGTCATGCGGAGCGCGAGTTCGAGATCCACGCGTTCACACCCCCGTCGATGATCATGAGCGCGCCGGGCCCTTCCATCCGTACAGTGCCGGGGGAGGAGGGCGCAAGATCGCCTGGTCGGGGCTCGTGCCGCCGGAAGTTATTGCAAGATTTTCCTCTTGAGGGTGGAATGCGTCACATTTCGTGATCCGGGCGTGTCGGCGCCCTGGTCGGGGCCCCTTTCGCGCCATCTCTCCAGCCCTTCGGGGGTCAGGAAGGCGTCGAACACCGACTCCATGGCCCCCAGCAGGGCCGCGCGCCAGCCCAGCGCGGCGGCCTCGATCCGGGGCGGACGCTCCCGCCGGATGGCCATCAGCGCGGGCCGGCAGGAGTCCGTCAGGGCCTCGCCCGCGCGCTCCAGCAGCGCGACGCCGTGCCCGGAGAGTGTGACGACCTCGGGGTCGTGCGCGTTGACCAGGGCGGCGATGCCCCGGCCGAGCGCGCGGGCCCCGGCCTCGACCGCCTCCGGGCTGCTTGCCAGCACCTCCTCCGCCTGCGCGCGGCCCCGGCCGCCGCCGTGGGCCAGGCCCACGTGGCGCAGCAGCGCGTTCGCGCCCACCTCCTGGCCCCAGCAGCCGGTCGCGCCGCACGCGCACGGCCGGTCGCCGCCGCCCAGCGGCATGTGGCCGAACTCGGCGCCGGGGCCGCTCGCGCCGTCCAGCGGCCGGCCGTCCACGACGAGGACGCCGCCGAGGTCGAAGTCCACGTGCAGGTGCAGGCCCACCCGCACGCCGCGCAGCCGTCCGCGCCGGGCCTCGGCCAGGGCGGCCAGGCCCGTGTCGTTGCCCACCAGGACCGGGTCCGGGCCGGCCGGCCGCCAGGCGAGGCCCAGCAGGCGGGGCACGTCCACCGACCGCCAGCCCAGGTGGGCGATGTCCACCAGCCCGTCGTGCCGGACCGGGCCGGCGAGGGCCACCCCGAGGCCGACCACCCGCCGCGACAGGTGGTCGGCCACCGCCTGGCCGAGCGAGGCCAGGGCGCCCTCCGGGGTGCCGTCGTGCGGCTGGACCTCCAGCACGCTCACCCGTCCGCCCAGCTCGCACGCCGCCAGCTCCCAGGCGTCCTCGCGCACGTCGGCGGCCAGGGCCAGCGGGCCCAGCGGGTGGGGGCCGGGCACCTGGGTGGGCCGTCCCCTGGGGTGCCCGGCGGCCGGCTCGGCGGCGGGCTCCTCGTGCAGCAGGGCGTCCTCGGCCAGGCCGGCGACCAGCACCGACGCCGTGCCCCTGGCCAGGTTGAGGTCGCGGGTGAGCTGCGACCTGGTACGGGTCGCCGCGCAGTCGTGCACCGCGCGCAGCAGCCTGACCCGGTTGTGCGCGCGAAGTTCGCCGCTCGTCGTAGCACTTTTCACAACTCCCAGCTTATGCTCTAGACGTGAACAAAAGCCTCATTGATGCCAGACGGGCACGTGTCGGAGTCTTCGGTCTCTTCTCCCTGAGCGGATTCGTGATGGGTCTGTGGGCGGCCGGCCTGCCCTCGTTGAACGACCGCCTCGGCCTCGGCGCCGCCAGGCTGGGCACCGTCCTGTTGCTGATCTCCGGCGGCGCGCTGGTGTCGATGCTGGTGGCCGGGCGGCTGGTGGACAGGTGGTCCAGCCGGCGGGTGTCCTGGATCGGCGGGCCGCTGTCGGCCGTGCTGCTCCTCGGGCCCGCGCTGGCCCCCTCGTACGGGCCGCTGATGGCGCTCGCGCTGGCGTTCGGGATGGGGCTGGGGGTGGTCGAGGTCGCCATCAACGCCCACTCCGTCGAGGTCGAGCGGGTCTACGGCCGGCCCGTCATCTCGGCCTTCCACGGCACGTGGAGCCTGGGCGGGGCGGCCGGGGGCGTGCTGACGTCCCTGGCGCTGCGGGCGTCGGTCGACCCGCAGGCGCTGCTGGTGGCGGGGGCGGTCGTCGTCCCGTTCCTGTACCTGCTGGCCTGCCGCCTGCTGCTGCCCGACGCCGCCCGGCAGGCCGGCGAGCAGGCCGACGGCGGCGAGGGCGCCGGCACGCTGAAGTGGGCGCTGATCGCGCTGCTCGGGGTGGCGGCCTTCGCCGGGCACCTGAGCGAGGGCGCGGCCATCGACTGGGCCGCCCTGCACGCCCGCTGGGTGCTGCACACCGACCCGGCCGACGCGCCGCTGGCCTACACGATCTTCTCGGTCGCGATGACGACCGTCCGCCTGCTCGGCGACCCGATCAGGGCCAGGCTGGGCTCGGTGCGCACGATCCAGCTCGCCGGCGGCTTCGCCACCCTGGGATACGTCCTGGTGCTCGCCGCCCCGGCGCTCGGCGGGCCGCTGCGCGTGGTGTGCGCGTGGACCGGCTGGGCGCTGGCGGGCGTGGGGCTGGCCACGGTCGTGCCGGTGCTGTTCAGCGCGGTCGGCGCGGCGGGCGGACCGGTGGGGCGCGCGCTGGCCATGGTGACGGCCTTCGGCTACAGCGGGCTGCTGCTCGGCCCGGCGGTCCTCGGGTACGTGGCCGAGGCCACGGAGTCGCTGCCGGTCGCCCTGATCATCCCGGCCGTCCTGGCCGCCGTCGTCGCGCTCAGCGGCGCCCCGGGGATCCGCCTGCTCACGCGGCAGTCGCCGCCCGCCCCCGTCCCCGCCGAACGCCCCGCGTAGCGGCCGAACGTCCCACGCGGCCCCGAACGCGCCGCGCGGCCGCCGGGCGTTCCCTGGGATGCCCTGAGCCGCTCCTGACGCGCCCGCTTCCCCGAACCCGGGGGAGCGGGCGCTCTTCTTTCGTCCATATGCCCGCTGACCTGGCGTTATGGGATCGTGACTTGACCCGGAAGTGAGGGCCCGGTTTCATGTGCGAAACACGGTAAACGTTTACAGACACTTTCCCGTAAACGTTTACCTTCTTGGAAGGACAGCCTTGGCCGACGGACCCACGATCACCACGATCGCCGAGCGCGCCGGTGTCTCGATCGCCTCCGTCTCGCGGGTCCTCAACGGCCTGCCGACCAGGCAGGAGACCGTGCGCAAGGTGATGGCCGCCGCCGACGAGCTGGGCTACGTGCGCAACGCCGTGGCCAGGTCGCTCAAGTCCCGGCGCACCCACCAGGTCGCCTTCGCCATGGCCGACGTCGGCAACCCCGCCTACCTGGCGATGCTGCGCCAGATCCAGCCGGTGCTCAAGGCGGCCGGCTACCGGCTCGTCCTGCACTCGACCGACGCCGTCGTGGCCGACGAGATCGACGTGCTGCACAGTCTGGGCGAGCGGTACGTGGACGGGCTGATCATGAGCCCGCTCCGGGTCACCGACGCCCACCTGCAGATGCTGGCCGCGGCCAGGGCGCCCGTCGTGATCATCGGCACGGTGCCGGAGGGCACGCCGGTGGACAACGTACGGGCCGACTCGCGCACCGGCGTCAAGCTCGCCGTCGACCACCTGCACGCGCTCGGCCGCCGGCGCATCGCGCTGGTCAACGGCCCGCCCGACACCTGGCCAGGCGCCTCGCGCGGCGCGGCCTACCGCGAGGCGCTGGAGCAGCTCGGCCTGCCCTACGACGACGACCTGGTCCAGATCGGCGACTTCTACCGCGCGCAAGGGGGCCGCGCGGTGGCCGAGCTGCTGGACCGGGCGCCCGACGTCGACGCGCTGATGTGCGCCAACGACCTGATCGCGCTCGGCGCGCTCGACGTGCTGCGCGCCGCCGGCCGCCGGGTGCCCGAGGACGTGGCGGTGGTCGGCATGGACGACACCGACCTGGCCGCCGCGTCCTGGCCGTCGCTGTCGAGCGTCTCGCTCGGCTCGGCCGAACGCGGCAAGGCCGCCGCGGAGCTGCTGCTCGACCGCCTGAACGGCGACGACGCCGCGCCGCGCGTGATCACCGTTCCGCCGCGCCTGGTGGTGCGGGCCTCGACGGCGGGCGAGACCTACGGACATGAGGGAGGCAGGACGTGACCGCGACCGTGACGACGGCGGCACCGCCCCGGCGCCCGCCTTCCCGGCGGCGTCCCAAGTCGCGCGGGAACCGCGAGATGTGGCTGCTCATGCTGCCCGCGCTGGTGCCCGTCGCGCTGTTCAGCGTCGGCCCGCTGCTGTACGGCATCGGCCTGGCCTTCACCGACGCCCGCAACACGCGCGTGCACGAGACCAGCTTCGTCGGTCTGGAGAACTTCGGCCGGCTGCTCACCGACGACGACTTCTGGGCCTCCTTCCGGATCGGCGCGATCTGGTCGGTCTCGGTGACCGTGCTGCAGTTCCTGGCCGCGCTCGGCCTGGCGGTGCTGCTCAACCAGAACCTGCGCTTCAGGACCCTGGCCCGGGTGCTCGCGGTGGTGCCGTGGGCGATGCCGCCGGTGGTCATCGGCCTGATGTGGAAGCTCGTCTACCACCCCGACGCGGGCATCCTGAACAGCCTGCTCGGCACGCACGTCAACTGGCTGGCCGACTTCTCGCTCGCGCTGCCCGCGATCATCGTGGTGGGCGTCTGGACCGGCATGCCGCAGACCACCGTGGTCCTGCTCGCCGGACTCCAGGGCATCCCGAAGGAGCTCTACGAGGCCGGCGAGGTCGACGGCGCGGGCCGCTGGCGGCGGTTCTGGAGCATCACGCTCCCGCAGCTGCGGCCGGTGATCGTGTCGATCACCTCGCTCGACTTCGTGTGGAACATCAACCAGTTCGGCCTGGTCTACGTGCTCACCCAGGGCGGGCCCGGCGGCCAGACCCGGCTGCCGATGTTGTTCGCCTACGAGGAGGCGTTCCGCTACCGGATGGCCGGATACGCCTCGATGCTCGGCCTGGCCATGGCGATCGTCGTGCTCACGGTGCTCGGCCTGTACCTGTGGCGCCAGATGAGGGAGACCCGATGAGACGCGCCCCGCAGTACGTCGCGCTGGTCGCGTACATCGTCTTCCTGGCGTTCCCGCTGTTCTGGCTGCTGTCCACGGCGCTGAAGACGCCCCAGGAGATGGCGCTGGCCGACCCGACGTGGATCCCGCGCGAGCCGACCCTGTCCAACTTCTCCGACGCCTTCGGCGAGCAGGACCTGATCGGCGCGGCCGGCCGCAGCCTGGTCGTGGCGCTGTTCAGCAGCGTGATCACCGTGCTGATCTCGCTGCCGGCCTCGTACGCCATGGCCCGCTACCGCAGCCTGCTCAACAAGGTCGCGATCGGGTGGGTGCTGGTCAGCCAGGTCTTCCCGTTCATCCTGATCATCATCCCGCTCTTCATGATCCTGCGGGATCTGGAGCTGGTGAACACCCTGCCGGGGCTCGTCGTCGTGCACGTGACGTTCACGCTGCCGTTCGCGCTGTGGATGCTCCAGGGCTACGTGCGGGCCGTGCCGCGCGAGTTGGAGGAGGCCGCGGCCGTCGACGGCGCGACCCGGCTGCGCTCGATCGCCAGCGTGGTGGCGCCGCTGCTCGCGCCCGGCGTGGTGGCCACGCTGCTGTTCTCTTTCATCTCGTCGTGGAACGAGTTCCTGTTCGCGCTCGTGATCCTCCAGGACCCCGACGTGATGACACTCCCGCTCACGCTGGTGCGGTTCACCGGCCCTGAGGGGGTGGCCAGGCTCGGCCCGCTGGCCGCGGCGTCGCTCATGGCGACGATCCCGAGCCTGATCTTCTTCGCAATCATTCAGCGGCGACTGAAGTCCGGCCTGATGGCCGGCGCCGTGAAGGGCTAGTAGGAGGCTCATATGCGAATCAAGTCCGCATTGGCGGCGGCGGCCGTCGTCGCGTTCGCCGCCGCGTGTGGCGGCAGCGGAGGAGGGGGCGGTGGAGAGGCCGCCTCGTCCGGCGAGCCGGTGAAGCTCAACTTCCTCAGCCTGGCCTGGCAGAAGGAGTCCGTCGCGGCCAACAAGCAGATCGTCGACGAGTGGAACAAGGCCAACCCCAAGACCCAGGTCACCTACGTGCAGGGCAGCTGGGACAACGTCAACGACCAGCTCGTCACCCAGTTCGCCGGCGGCACCGCGCCGGACGTGATCCACAACGACTCGCCGGCGCTGGCCGGGTTCGCCTCCGACGGCTACCTGCTCGACCTGACGAGCAAGCTGCCCGCCGACCTCAAGGGCGACATCCCGCAGTCCGCCTGGGACACCGTCACCTTCAACGGCGGCAAGGGCGAGCAGGGCATCTACGGCGTGCCGTTCCTGCAGGAGTCGCAGGTCATCATCGCCAACAAGAAGCTCCTGGACGCCTCCAAGGTGCGCGTCCCCACCGCGGACAACCCGTGGACCTGGGACGAGTTCTCCGAGGCCGCCAAGAAGATGACCAAGGGCGGCACGTTCGGCGTGGCCTGGCCGATGAAGTCGCCGGTCAACAAGACGCTCAACCTGGCGCTCAACTTCGGCGGCACGTTCTTCCAGACCGCCGACGGCAAGACCACGGTCAAGGTCGGGCCTGAGGAGCGCGAGGTGCTCCAGCGCATCCACGACCAGCTCTACAAGGACAAGTCCGCCGACCCGGCCGCGCTCGGCCAGGGCACCGCCGACCCGCTGCCCGCCTTCTACAAGGGCAAGTTCGCGCTGCTGCCGGCCGGCGTGTACCTGCGCCAGCAGGTTGCCGAGCAGGCCCCGGACGACTTCGACTGGGTGACCCTGCCCGCGCCGAAGGGCACCAGCGCCCAGCAGGGCGCGGTCTCGCAGACGCTGTCGATCGCCCAGGACAGCAAGCACCCGGACGAGGCCATGAAGTTCATCTCGTTCTTCCTCAACGGCGCCAACCAGGCCAAGCTCGCCAAGGGCGACTGGCTGCTGCCGACCTCGCAGACGGCCGCCGCCGACCCGGCGATGACCACCCAGGACAACGGCTGGGACGTCGCCACCGCCTCCGCCAAGAACCTGGTCGTGGCCCCGTTCCTGAAGGTGAACGGCTTCGACGAGTGGAAGAGCAAGGTCGCCACGCCGGTCCTCCAGGAGTACTTCGCCAATAAGATCACCATCGACGACGCGGCCAAGCGGCTCGTCGAGGACGGCAACCAGGTCTTGGAGCGGTACCAGCAGTGACTCATCGCCTGAGGGCCCGGGGGTGTCTGCTCGGCCTGGCGGCCGGCGACGCCCTCGGCGCCCCCGCCGAGAACCTGTCGCCGTCGGAGATCCGGCGGCGGTGGGGCCGGCTCACCGAGATCGAGGGCGGCGGCACCGACGACACCGAGTACGCCATCTTCGCCGCCTCGCTGCTCGTCCGGCACGGGCACGCCCTGACCGCGGCCGACGTCGCGCGGGCGTACCGGCAGGAGATCATCCCGTCGGTGACCGGGCCGATGCGCGGCGCCGGCTTCTCCGAGCTGGGCACGATCGAAGCGCTCCGCCGGGGGCTGGAGCCGCCGCTGACCGGGCGCGTCCACCAGCACGGCTGGTCCGACGGGCTGGCCATGCGGGCGGCGCCGTACGGGATCTTCTGCCCCGGCGACCCGGCCGAGGCGGCCCGCCTGATCGAACAGGACGGGCTGGTCAGCGGGTCGGGCGAGGGCATACTCGGCGGCCGCGCGGTCGCCGGGGCCGTGGCCGCCGCCATGGCGGGCGGCACGCCCGCCGAGGCCGTGGCCGCCGCGCTGTCGGTGATCCCCGCCGACTCCTGGACGGCCCGCGCGATCGTCAGGGCGCGCGACGTGCTCGCGACGGGCGCGGACGACGACCTGGCCCTGATCGAGGCGCTGCACGAGGCCGTCGTGGTCCGGCACTACCCCTGGACCGACCTCGCGCCCGAGGCCGTCGCGCTGGCGCTGGGCGCCGTCCTGGCGGGCGGCGGCGAGGTGGAGGCCACGGTGACGTTCGGGGTCAGCCTGGGCCGGGACGCCGACACGATCGGCGCCATCGCCGGCGCGGTCGCCGGCGCGATCCAGGGAGAACAGGGCGTGCCCGGACGATGGGCCGCCCGGATCGGCCCGGTGAGCGGCAAATGCCTGCCCGTCGTGGCCGGAAGACACGTGCTGGACGTCGCCGACGAACTGGCGGAAGGACTGTAGATCATCATGTCGGGGGACAGAATCAGGGGGGCCTTCATCGGGCTCGCCGTGGGCGACGCCGCCGGCTGGCCCGCGGCCAGGCACCGCGCCGCCCTGCACGCGCCCTGGAGCCGGCGCCTGCACCGCGAGCTGGACGCCTTCGCCGAGGAGCACCGGGTCACCACGCTGCCGGTGCCGTTCGCGCTCAACCAGCCGATCGCGCCGCTGGCCGTCGGGCCGTCCGACGACGCCGAATGGCTGGCCTGGACGCTGCTGACGATCGACCGGCCGCGGGCCGCGGCGTTCCGGGAGCTGACCGGCGTCCGGGCGCGCATCTCGGTGGCCACCGCGCTGGACAACCTGGCCAGGGGCGTCGAGCCGCCGGCCTCCGGACACGACAATCCCCACCACTTCGACGACGCCGCCGCCGTACGGGCGGTCGCGTTCGGGGCTCTGGGCAAGGACCCGACCGAGGACGCCCAGGTGACCAACGCCGGCGACGGCCTGCTCGGGGCTCAGGCCATGGCCGCCGCCGTGGCCGCCGCGGTCGCGTCGGGCTCGGTGGGCCAGGCCGTGGAGGCGGCGCTCGCCGTCCTGCCCGGCGACACCGCCATCGGGCACAACGCCCGGGTGGCGCTGGCCGCGGCGCGGAAGGCGGGCGACCCGTTCGGCGCGGTGCCCGCGCTGGACGCCGCGCTGCTCGACCACGTCTACAGCTACGGCGTGGGCGCCGCCCAGACGGTGCCCGTCGCCTTGGCGCTGGCCGAGGCGGCGGGGGGCGACCTGGCCCGCGCCGTCCCGGCCGCCGCCTGCCTGTCGGCGCTCGCCGACTCGGCGCCCGCGCTGACCGGCGCGCTGGCGGGGGCCGCCAGGGGGTACGGCGCGATCCCGGAGGGGTGGCTCGCGCCGGCCCGCACGCTGGCGGGCTGCTGCCTGCCGGAGCTGGCGGGCAAGGATCTGATCGAACTGACGAAGGGAATCGCATGACGCCGCTTGAGGACAGGGCCACTGGCTGCGTGGCGGGGGCGGCGGTCGGTGACGCGCTGGGCGGCGCCACCGAGGGCTGGACTCCCGAACAGATCGTGGAGCGGTACGGGGGCCGCGTCGAGGGCATCGTGCCGCCGTACAACGAGGACTGGCGCAACGCCCGGCCGATCGCGCCGTACCACAAGGGCGACGGGCACATCACCGACGACACCCTGATGACGCACGCCCTGATCCGCGTGTACGAGAAGGTCGGCGGGCACCTGGGCGCGTACGCGATGGCCGACCACTTCGTGCCGGAGCTGATGGGCGAGCGGCGGTGGATCCCCGAGCTGGAGGCCGAGGCGCTGCCGCTGCAGCGGATCTTCCTGGCCGAGAAGTGGATCGTGGCCCGCCTGCACTACGGGCACGTCGACCCGCGCGAGGCCGGCGTCGGCAACATCGTCAACTGCGGCGCGGCCATGTACGTCGCGCCCGTCGGCATCGTCAACGCCGCCGACCCCGACGCCGCCTACGCCGAGGCCGTCGACCTGACCGGGGCCCACCAGTCCAGCTACGGACGCGAGGCCGCCGGCGTGATGGCCGCCGCCGTCGCCGAGGCCATGCGGCCGGGCGCCACGGTCGACTCCGTGGTCGCCGCCTGCCTGCGCCTGGCCAAGGACGGCACCCGCGCCGCCATCGAGGCGGTCTGCGAGGCCGCGGCCGGCGTCGGCCACTGGGACGGCTCCTTCGAGGTGCTGCGCGCGGCCGTACGGCCCTTCGACACGGTCGCCGACACCTACCGCGACCAGGGGCTCGGCGCGCGCCGGCCGAGCCGGGTGCACAGCATCGAGGAGCTGCCGCTGGCGCTGGGCTTCCTGGTCGCGGCCAAGGGCGACTTCCGCGACACCGTGCTCGGCGGCGTGAACTACGGCCGCGACGCCGACTCGATCGCCTCCATGGGCGGAGCGATCGCGGGCGCCCTCGGGGGGCTGTCCGCGGTGCCCGCGCAGTGGGTGGAGCAGGTGGGGGCGGCCAGCCGTACCGACCTGGTCGCGCCCGGCCTGACGATCGCCGAGGTGGCGCGCCGGGTGCACGCCGACGACCTGGCGCGGCGGCGCGCCCACGAGGCCGCCTTCGCCGAGCTGGACGCTCGATGATCAGGCTCACCTGGGTCCAGCCGGAGGACCTGGTCGGCCACGAGCTGCGCCAGGCCGGCGAGGACGGCAGGGGCGACCTGCCGCAGGTGCGCGAGCTGGCCGGACGGTGGCACGCGGCGGGCGGCCACGACGCCCCGCCGCGCGCCGGCGCCTCCGAGGCCGCCGCGGCCCGGCTGCGTCCCCTGGCCGAGAGCCTGCTGGACGAGCTGGCCGCGATCCCCTCGCCGCTGGCCGAGCCCTCCGACCTGGACGCCATCGTCGCCGCCTGCCCCGACTGGCCCGCGGCCGGGATCGCGGCCCGGACCGCGGCGAAGGCGGACCCGGCGCGGCTGCTGGGCGCCTGGCAGGGACGGGCGGCCGGCTGCGTGCTGGGCAAGCCGGTGGAGAAGATCCCGCGCGCGGGCATCAGGCAGATCGCCGAGGCCACCGGCAACTGGCCGATCACCGGCTGGTTCACCGCCGAGGGCCTGCCGGAGGAGATCGCGCGCAGGTGGCCGTGGAACCGGCGCAGCGCGGTCAACTCGCTGGCCGAGAACATCGACGGCATCCCCGAGGACGACGACCTCAACTACCCGCTGCTGGCGCTGTCCGTCCTGGAGCGCCACGGCCGTGGCTTCACCACCGAGGACGTCGCCAAGCTGTGGCTGGACGAGCTGCCGGCCGGCCGCACGTTCACCGCTGAGCGGGTCGCCTACCGCAACCTGCTCGACGGCTTCGAGCCGCCGGAGACGGCCACCCGCCGCAACCCGTTCCGCGAGTGGATCGGCGCCTTCATCAGGACGGACGTCTACGGCTGGGCCAACCCCGGCGACCCCGCCACGGCCGCCGAACTGGCCTGGCGCGACGCCCGGCTGACCCACACCGCCAACGGGATCTACGGCGCGATGTTCGTCGCGGCCATGTGCGCCGCCTCGCTGGTCGCCGGCTCGGCGCGGGAGGCCGTCGAGGCGGGCCTGTCGGTCGTGCCGCGCGACTCCCGCCTGCACGAGGCGGTCAGCCTGGCCGTCGCCGACGCCGTCCGCGAGCCGGACTTCGAGCGTGTCATCGACCTGCTGCACCAGCGGCATGGCACGCTGCACTGGGTGCACACGATCAACAACGCCGCGCTGGTCGCCGCCACGCTGATCCACGGCGCGGGCGACTTCACCGCCACGGTCGCGGGCGCGGTCGCCGGCGGCTGGGACACCGACTCGGCCGGGGCCACGGCGGGGTCCGTGGCGGGCGCGCTGAAGGGCGGCGTGCCGGACCGCTGGCTCATGCGCGACAGCCTGGCCAGCAGCCTGACCGGCTTCGACGGGGTGGGGCTCGGCGAACTGGCGCGACGTACACAGGAGATGATGGCCCCATGATCTCGGTTTTCGGCAGCGCCAACATGGACCTCGTCGCGTACGTATCCCAGGCCCCCAAACGGGGCGAGACGGTCACCGGTCACCGGTTCCGGACCGTGCCCGGCGGCAAGGGCGCCAACCAGGCCATCGCCGCGGCCCGCGCCGGCGCGCAGGTGGCCTTCCTCGGCGCGGTCGGCGACGACGCCTTCGGGGCCGAGATGCGCTCCACCCTGGCCGAGGCCGGCGTGGACGTCCGCGGCCTGCGCCAGGTGCCCGGCCCCAGCGGCATCGCGCACATCGTGGTCGACGACGCCGGCGGCAACTCGATCATCGTCGTGCCCGGCGCGAACGGCACCGTGACCGGGCCGTCCGGCGGCGACCTGGCCACGATCGCCGGGTCGCGGGCCCTGCTGCTCCAGCTCGAACTGCCCATGGAGGCCGTCGTGGCCGCCGCGGAGGCGGCCCGGGTCTCCGGGGTGCCCGCCGTCCTGACCCCGGCGCCCGCGCAGCCGCTGCCCGACGAGCTGCTCGACGCGGTCACCATGATCGTCCCGAACGAGCACGAGGCCGCCGACATCACCGGCCAGGCCGACCCCGACGCCGCCCTCGACGCGCTCCTCGAACGCGTCGAGGAGGCCGTCATCACACTGGGCTCGCGCGGCGCGCTCTACGGCGCGCGCTCGGGCGAGCGGCTGCGGGTGCCCGCGATCGAGGTCAAGGCCGTGGACACCACGGCCGCCGGTGACACGTTCGTCGGCGCGCTGGCGGTCGCGCGGGCCGACGGCCTGGCCCCGGCCGAGGCGCTGCGCTTCGCCTCGGTGGCGGCGGCGCTGTCGGTCCAGCGGGCGGGCGCCAGCACGTCGATGCCGGTCAGGGCCGAGATCGAGGACGCGTTGCGGGAGCTGTCCTAGCCCGTCCCTTGACGTCCGGCCGGGCGTCAAGGGACGCCGTCACGGGCAGGTGGGGGCCATGAACCGAAAGCCCGACGACCTGCCCGCGGCGGTGGGAGGCGTGGAGGGGGAGAGCGACGTGGTCGCCGAGCGGTCCGCCTCCGGATCGCCCAGGACCCGCCGCCCTCTGTCCGCGGACCCGCCCGACGAGCTGGAGGAGCCCGTCCCGGAGGAGCCGCCCGAGGAGGACGACGAAGGCGAGGACGTCATCCGCCCCGACGCCGGCCCCACCGCCTGACCTGCCGCCCGCCGGGACCGCCTGCCCCCGCGGTCGTCAGGCGCCGGGTTGCGTGTGCAGCCGGGCGAGGGTCTGCTCCAGCTCGGCCTGCAGCAGGTCGCCGGCCGCCGCCGCGTCGCCGTCGCGGACCGCCGCCACCAGCGCGGCGTGCGCGTCGTGCCCCGGATTGCGGTCGTGCCCGCGCAGCTCCAGCAGCCCCACCATGTCGATCAGCCCCTCCCGCAACGCCGGCGCGAACTCGGCGAACAGGTCCGTGAGCACCGGATTGCCCGCCGCCGCCACGACCGCCGCGTGCAGCGCGATGTCGGCGTCGACGAACGCCGCGTCGTCCTCGCCCGCCGCCCGTTCGCGGGCCTGGAGCGCGGCCTCCATCGCCGCGACGTCCTCGTCGGTACGCCGGGCCGCCGCCAGCCTGGCCGCCTGGGTCTCGACCATCATGCGGACCTCGTACACGTCGGTGATCGCGGCCCGCCGCAGCCGCGCCGGCCAGTCCTCGGCCGGCTCCGAGGCGATGACGAACACCCCCGAGCCCTGACGGGCCCGCACGAGCCCCGCCCCGGCCAGCGCCCGCAGCGCCTCGCGGACCGTGGACCGGCCCACCCCGAGCGTCTTGGCCAGCGCGTTCTCGCCGGGCAGCCGGGTGCCGACCGGCCAGTGGCCCTCGGTGATCTGCTCACGCAGGTGCTGGACGGCCTGGTCGACCAGGGGGCTGCGGCGGAGGGCGCCGAGCGGCATATCTACCTCTCAGGTTGTCTGAGGACCTGTGTTGTGGTTAGTGTAGCCGCCATGTCGTCGTACGGTCTCCTTCTTCTCGGCCGCCGCGGCGGGGCCTGACCGGACCGGCACCCCGCCGCGGCGTGCGAGGTGCTGCCGGTCGTCCGACCGCCGAAGAAGGAACGAAGACGTGTACGCATGGAACCGGCAGCGCCCCAGCGCGATGCCCTCTCACCGTTACCGGCCCGCCCACGAGCGGGTCGAGGTGCCCCTGACCGGCGAGCGCGCCTGGCCCTCGCGCCGCATCACCGCCGCCCCCCTCTGGGTCCCGGTCGACCTGCGCGACGGCAACCAGGCGCTGGCCGAGCCGATGGACCCGGCGCGCAAGCGACGCCTGTTCGACCTCCAGGTGCGCATGGGCTTCAAGGAGATCGAGGTCGGCTACCCGTCGGCCAGCAGGCTCGACTTCGACTTCCTCAGGGAGCTGGCCGAGCCCGGCGCGGTGCCCGACGACGTGACCGTGGTGGCCTTCACCGCCGCCCGGCAGGACCTGATCGAGCGCACCTTCGAGTCGATCCGCGGCCTTCCCGACGTGGTCGTGCACCTCTACACCGCGACCGCGCCCACCTGGCGGAACGTGGTGCTCGGCCACGATCGCGACGCCCTGCGCAAGCTCGTCCTGGACGCGGCCGGCCAGGTCGCCCGCCTGGCCGACGGGCTCCCCGTGCGCTTCGAGTTCTCGCCCGAGGTGTTCAACCTCACCGAGCCCGACTACGTGCTGGAGATCTGCAACGAGCTGACCGCCCTCTGGGACGCCTCCCCGGACCGCCCGGTGATCCACAACCTGCCCGCGACCGTCGAGATCGCCACCCCCAACGTGTACGCCGACCAGATCGAGTACATGCACCGCCACCTCGACCGCCGCGACTCGGTGATCCTGTCGGTGCACCCGCACAACGACCGCGGCACCGGCGTGGCCTGCGCCGAGCTGGCCGTGCTCGCCGGGGCGCAGCGGGTGGAGGGCTGCCTGTTCGGCAACGGCGAGCGCACCGGCAACGTCGACCTGGTGACCCTCGCGCTCAACCTGCACTCCCAGGGCGTCGACCCGATGATCGACTTCTCCGCCATCGACGAGATCCGGCGAGTCGTCGAGCACTGCAACCGCCTGCCCGTGCACGACCGCCACCCCTACGCCGGCGACCTGGTCTACACCGCCTTCTCCGGCACCCACCAGGACGCCATCGGCAAGGGCCTGGCCCACCACGCCGCGCGGGCCGCCGAGCTGGGCGTGCCGCCTGAGCAGGCGCCGTGGGAGGTGCCGTACCTGCCCATCGACCCGGCCGACGTGGGGCGCGGCTACCAGGCGGTCATCCGGGTCAACAGCCAGTCGGGCAAGGGCGGCATCGCGTACCTGCTGGGCGCCCGCCACGGCCTCGACCTGCCGCGCCGTCTGCAGATCGACTTCGCCGCGACGGTGCAGCGGGCCACGGACGACAGCGGCGAGGAGATCACCGCCGACGAGTTGCGGGCGCTCTTCCACGCCACCTACATCGCGCCCGGCGAGCGCTCCGGGTTCGCCTCCTGGCGCACGGCCGAGACCGCGCCGGGCACGCACGAGTTCGAGGGCGTCCTGGAGTCGGGGCGGGTGCTGCGCGGCACCGGCAACGGGCCGCTGTCCGCGCTGACCGCCGCGCTGGCCGGGGACGGCGTCGAGGTCGACGTCCTGCACTACGCCGAGCACGCCGTGGACCCGGGGACGGGCAGCAGCGCCGTCGCGTACGTGGAGGCCCGGGTCGGGGGCGTGATCGGCTGGGGCGCCGGTCAGGACACCTCCGTGCTCACCGCGTCGGTACGGGCGGTGCTGGCCGCCGTCGAACGGCTCAGTACGTCAGGTACATGACGCACTCGTCCCGGTAATGCAGGGTCCTCGACCGCAGCCGGCGCGGGTCGGCCAGCACGGCCCGGGAGACCGACGGCACGACGGAGCCGCGTACCGGGGCGAACAGCCGGGCCACGTCGGCGGGTGAGGCGCCCTGCGCGCCGAGCCCGGGAGCCAGGATCGGGCCGTTGAGGTCGGCCAGGGAGTGGTCGAGCGCGGGCAGCGTGGCGCCCATGACCACTCCCACCGGCCCGAACGGCTCGTGACCCGCGTTGGCCGCGGCGGCCCCGGCGATCACCAGGTCGGCCACCCGCTGCTGCAGCCCGGCCGCCGCCGGGTTGGAGGTGCGGGCCAGCACGAAGACGCCGGCGTCGTTGGCCACCGCCGAGGTGATCGCCACCTCCAGCGAGCCGAACCCCAGGTAGGGGCTGAGCGTCACCGCGTCGGCGGCCAGTGGGCTGCCCTGGTCGAGGTAGGCCTCGGCGTAGGCGGCCATGGTGGTGTCGACGTCGCCGCGCTTGACGTCGAGCAGCACCAGCGTGCCGGCCTCGCGCAGGTCGGCGATGGTGCGTTCCAGGACGGCGACGCCGCGGCTGCCCCAGCGCTCGTAGAAGGCCGACTGCGGCTTGACCACGGCGGCCACGTCGCTGATCGTGTCGGCCACCGTGCGGCTGAAGCGCTCAAGGCCGCCCGGTGAGTCGTCGAGGCCCCAGGCGTCGAGCAACGCCGGGCTCGGATCGATGCCCACACAGAGCGGGCCGAATTTGTCCAGCCTGGCACGCAGGCGTGTGCCGAACGACTCGTTCATCTAGGCCCCCTTGCGACCCTAACGCACACTAACCCGCCGCCGCCGGAAGCCGGAACGCATCGGCCCCGGATGATATGGCTCGTGCCGTGGGTCTTCCGGAAGCGGGCGCCTGGGTAGATGATGCGGCATGTACGAGATCGCCCAGCGGGTGCTGGTGCTGGAGACCGTCCCGCCGCGCGAGGTGACCGTCGCCGTCGGCATGCCGTACGAGGAGGCGGGGGAGTGGTCGTGCCCGTACCGGATCGACGGGCTGGCCGGATGGGAGCACGAGCGCCGGGCGACCGGGCGCGACTCGCTGGAGGCGGTCGAGGTGGCGCTGGCCATGGTGCGCGCGGCGCTGGCCGGCTCGCACGAGGCCAAGGAGGGCCTGCTCCGGCCGGACGACGCCCCGCCGGACCGCCAGCTCACCCGGACCGTGTACGTCAGCTGGAACAAGGAACAAGACATCGCCTATATCGCGATGAAGCACGAAATCGTGCCAGGTGAGGCGGTACGGCAGACCGTCTCGGAGGACGCCGTCCTCGACTACGGCGCCTCGGGCGACCTGCTGGGCCTGGAGCTGCTCAACGCCGCCACCCGCCTCCCCGCCGAGATGCGCCTCTGAGACCCACCGGACGCGCGACCGCTCAGCCCGTCAGCAGCCAGCGCCAGCGCGGCAGTTCCAGCACCACGGTGACCACCGCCAGCACCGTGACCACCGCCGCCACGACCGCGTGCCAGGCCACCCACGCCGCCGCCACCGCCACCACGAGCTGCAGGGCGACCAGCCCGACGGTCACGAACCCGGGCACGGCGACCAGCACGCCCCGCTTGTCGCCGGGCGTGGCGAACACCGTCGGCAGCCCGATCAGCACCACGACCGACAACACGGCCTGCCACACCGACCCGGGAAGCAGCGCCCACGGCGCCGCGACCCAGGCGACCAGCTCCGACGCGAACCGGAAGACGGAGGCGACCCGGTCGTCCGGACGCGGTCCGGACCGGGCGAAACGCCCCGATAGGGAAGACACGAGGGCACCCTACTCCTGCCCCCCTCCCGGCCGGGATCTACGGTGGGGACGTGACCTCCGCCACCCCGCCCCGCATCGTGGCCACCGATCTCGACGGCACCCTCCTGACCTCCGCCGGCGTCGTCTCCCCGCGCACCCGGCAGGCCCTGGGCCTGGCCCGCGCCGCCGGAGCGGAGATCGTCTTCGTGACCGCCCGCCCGCCGCGCTCCATCCACGCCATCGCCGGCCAGGCGGGCCTGACGGGCCTCGCGATCTGCAGCAACGGCGCCCTCCTGTACGACCTGGCCGCCGCGCGGATCGTGGCCAGCCGCACGATCGAGCCGCAGGCCGCCAGGAAGGTGGCCGACAGCCTGGCCGCGGCCCTGCCCGGGGCGGCCTTCGCCGTCGAGACCGGTACCGGCGTGCTCACCGAGGCCGGCTACACCAGACGGGTCGAGCACGACGTGGCGCACTACCGGGAGGTGGCCTCGGCGTGCGAGGCCGGCGAGCCGATCGTCAAGCTCCTGGTGCTCTCGCCCGCGCACACCCTCGACGAGATGTCGGCCCTGGCTGCGGCGGCCGTGGGGGAGCTGGCCGAGGTCACCCACTCCGGGGTGCCGGGGCTCCTGGAGGTCAGCGCGCTGGGCGTGACCAAGGCGGGCATGCTGGCCGAGCTGTGCCTGGCACGCGGGGTCGCGCCCGCCGAGGTGGTGGCGTTCGGCGACATGCCCAACGACCTGGCCGTGCTGGCCTTCGCCGGGGCCGGTTACGCGATGGCCAACGCCCACCCGCTGGTGCTGGCCACGGCCGGGCACCGCACGTCCTCCAACGACGAGGACGGCGTGGCCGAGGTCCTCGAACGCCTCTGCGGCTGACCCGGTCGACGTTCTCGAACGCCTCTGCGGCTGACCCGGTCGACGTTCTCGAACGCCTCTATGGCTGACCCGGCCGGGGTCCGGCGCCCGCCCGCCCCCGCGGGCGGGCGCCGGGGATCTCAGGCGTCGTCGTCCGACACCCTGGACGTGCCCTCGCACCCGGTGGGGGCGCCGCTCAGCACCGGCAGCAGGCCGCCGCAGGTGCTCACCGGGAGCGACACCGGCTCGACGATCTCGTCGTTGAAGACGACCACGTCGCCGATGAGCGGCCGCGGCCCCTGGGCAGGCGCCGCGGCCGAGGCGTACGCCGGCGCCGCCGACGCCGCCCAGCCCGCGCCGGCCAGCAGCCCCGCGCCGGCCGCCAGTGCGATCGCTAGGCGGCGGCGACCCGCTCCTGCGCGACGCCGCCGGGCTGCTGGTCCCGGTGCGCCTGCTGGACGTGCCGCCCGCCCGCCATGATGCGATCCATCACGGCCAGCGCCAGCGCCGAGACCACGAAGGTGAGATGGATCAATGTCTTCCATACGAGTTCCCTGTCGGTGATGGCCGGCCGGGCGGCGTTGATGAAGATCTGCAGGAGATGCACCCCCGAGATCCCGATGATCGCCATGGCCAGCTTGACTTTGAGGACGTTTGCATTGACATGGGACAACCACTCCGGCTGATCGGGATGGCCGTCGATGCGCAGCCGTGAGACGAAGGTCTCGTAGCCGCCGATGATGACCATGATCAGCAGGTTCGAGACCATCACGACGTCGACGAGCCCGAGGACGATCAGCATGATCGTGGTCTCCGGGGGGTTGCCGCCGAACCCGAGTTCGACCAGGTGGGCGAGTTCGACCATGAACCGCCACACGTAGACGACCTGGGCGACGATCAGCCCGAGGTAGAGCGGCGCCTGTATCCACCGGCTGAGGAACATGACGTAGCCGATGTGCTCCAGCGTGCTCCGCGGCCGGGGAGCGGACCCGGCCTCGGCCACGGTCAACTGTGGTGGCCTCACTACGACGTGAAGATGTTGACCCGGTCGACGATGGCCTGGACATTGATGTTCCCCGGATCGTTTCGGCCCCCTGACCCGAGGGCGATTGGGGGAACGGCGGCCGCCGCCGCCAGAGCGAGGACCGCTGCGCTGGTCAGGATTCGGAACTTCAATGGGGACTCCTCGACTGCTGCTGGTCGGGCACGGGGATTGCGCTGTCGGAGCTGTCGGAGCTGTCGGAGGGGGGGCAGGGCCGGTGGCGGGGGTGCGGCGTGGCTCGCTGCACCGCCCGCGCGGTGGCCGGCCGGTCAGGGATGCAGGCAGCCCGCCGCGGGGATCTCGGTCGGCGCCTGGGGGGCCGCCGGGTCCACCAGGGCGGCCAGGCCCGCGGCGGCCTCGGCCGCGCACGGGACCGCGGTGGCGGGATCGACGACGGCGTACGCGGGCGCCGCGAAGAGGGCGGCGGCGAGGGCCGCGGTCAGCGCGCCTCCGATGACGGCGGCGCGGCGGCGTTGGACGTCAGGCATGAGTACCTCCTGGGGATGGTGGGATCAACCACCGACTTGCTACCCAGAGTAATTACTCAGTAACGCTGCGTTAAAGAATCCTCATGAAGCGGGGGAGTTCGAGTCCGTCCAGCGGTCCTGGGCGTCCATGACGTCCTCGGCGTGGTCGTGGGCCCACACGCCGAACGCCTCGATCGGGCCGAGCAGGGAGCGGCCCAGGTCGGTCAGCGCGTACTCGACGCGGGGCGGGGCCTCGGCGTAGGCCCGGCGGGCGACCAGCCCGTTGAACTCCAGGCGGCGCAGTGTCTCCGTGAGCACCTTGGGGCTGATCCCGCCGATCTGCGCGCGCAGCTCCCCTGGACGGCACGGGCCGTGGCGCAGCGACCAGACGACGACCGCGTTCCAGGTGTTGGCGATCAGGTCGAAGGCCAGTCTGGCCTGGCAGTCGGCGAGGAACACGTAACGCCTCCGATAGGCACCGATCGGTGCGTGACGGGATTTCTAGAGTCCTTGTCCTAGTAAAGCCCTTTCGCAGCACGGAGGACGACATGAAGATCGGGATTCTGGGCGCCGGCGGCATGGCCGACGCGCTCGGCACGCAGTGGATCAGGGCCGGGCACGAGGTGACGGTCAGCGGACGCGACCCCGAGCGCGCCCGTGCCCGCGCGGAGAGCATGAACGCCCAGGCCGGCCGCCCGGGGGCGCGGTGGGGGAGCTGGGCGGAGGCGGCCGCGTCCGGCGAGGTGGTGATGGTGGGCGTCCGGGAGGCGGGGCTGGGCGACGTGCTGGCCGCCGCCGGCCCGGCCTTGCGCGGCAAGCCGATCATCGACGTGACGAACGCCGCCGCCCCCGACAGGTACGACGTCACGCGTCCGCTCGCCCGCCGGATCGCCGACCTCACGGGCGGGCACGTGGTGAAGGCGTTCAACCTGTGCCACGTGGACGTGTGGCGGATGACGCCGCCCGTGTTCGGCGGCCGCCCGCTGGCGGTGCCCCTGTGCGGTGACGACGTCCGGGCGCTCGACCTGGTCCGGGGCCTGGTCCGCGACCTGGGCTGCACCCCGCTGGACGGCGGCGGCCTGGACCGGGCCGTGCAGCTGGAGGCGACGGCCGCGTTCGTGATCGGGCTCTGGTTCGGCGGCGCGGACGCCCAGGCGATCCTGCCCCCGCTGGCCTCCTCGGGAGCGCACGACCCGGCGTGAGCGTACGACCCGGCGTGAGCGTACAACCCGGCGTGAGCCCGCGCGGGCCTACGGCGGGCGTACGGCGGGCGTACGACGCTGGGCGTAGCGAGGATGACGACGGGCGGCGGATGCCCGGCTCCGGCGGCGGCGCGATCCTGGGGGCGTCCACCCGAGGTCGAAGGAGAGTCCAGTGGTCACCCAGGTCGTCAAGGGGAGCGGGTATCTGACCGCGTTCAAGGCCCTCGCCACGCTCAGCATGTTGTCGGTGCTCCTGCAGGCCGTCACGGCGGGGCAGCTCATGAGCGGGGCCGGCGCGGGCCTGCACGGGGCCGGGGCGGGCGCCGTCCACCTGCTCGGGCTGCTCCAGCTCGTCGCGGCCGTGCTGCTGTGGCGGCCGGGGCGCGGCGCGGGCTGGCCCGCGCTGGTCAGCCTTGGGGTGCTGCTGCTCGGGTTCCTGCAGTCGATGCTCGGCGGGTCGGGGGCGGTGGCCGCGCACGTGCCGCTGGGCATGACGATCTTCGGGCTCAGCGTGTGGCTCGTCGCCTGGGCCTGGCGCCGCTGACCTGCGCCGCTGACCTGCGCCGACTCCGTGCGCCGACTCCCTGCCCCGACCCCCTGCGCCGGCCTTCCCGGCGGGGGCGGTCGAGGGGGCGGTCAGGTCCCGGCGGGGTGGCGGGCCAGGTGGTCGGCCTGGCGCACCGGCTCGGGCAGGCGGTAGCGCGGCGTGAGCAGCAGGGTCTGGGACGTGGCGGTGTCCAGGCCGATGCGGTGGCCCTGGGAGACGTAGACCGGTCTGGTGTCCCGCCGCGTGCGCAGCGCCCTGCCCACCGTGACGCCCTCGTGGACGATCGGCGTCCAGTCCCCGCGCTCCCGGCCGGGCGGCTCGTGCTCGCCCACGAACGGCGTCTTGGCCACGCCGAGCGCGGGCAGGCCGGTCAGCACGCCGAGATGGCAGGCCAGGCCGAAACCGCGCGGGTGGGCCAGGCCGTGGCCGTCGCAGACCAGCAGGTCGGGGGTGACGGCGAGCCGTTCGAGCGCCTCCACCAGGGTGGGCAGCTCGCGGAAGGCGAACAGGCCGGGCACGTAAGGGAAGGCGGCCCGGCCGTGGGCCACCGCCCGCTCGACCGGTTCCAGCGTCGCCGCGTCCAGGACGACCACCGCCGCCGTCACCTCGTCGTCGCCGTGGTAGTGCACGTCGAGACCGGCCACCAGAGGGAAGTCCGTGGGCCCGGCGAGCTCCACGCGGCCGCGCAACCGGTCCTGGACGGCCTCGGCCTCGGCCGCGTCGGCCGGCCAGGCGTGAAGTCTGTCTACCCGCATTCCCCCCACGTTAGGGCCATTCATCCCACGCCCCGGCCACCGCCCGCCCCACCCGCCCCGGTCGCCCCGGTCGCCCCGGCCGTCGGGCACGCCGGGCCGCAGAGCGCCTCCGACTGCGAAGGCGGTAGGTCAGGCGTGGACGATCTTGGCGAAGCGGGTCGCCACCTCGCGCCAGATCGGCGTGGAGACCGGCTCGTCGGCCACCGCGCCCGCGTAGACCTCCGCGGGGTCGAAGCCGTCGGGCGTCCACTCGCGCACGCGCGCGGGCAGCACCTCGGGATGGAACTGCACCCCCCACGCCCGCTCGCCCACCCGGAACGCCTGGTAGGGGCAGGCGCGCGTCTCGGCCAGCCACACCGCGCCGGCGGGCAGCCGGGTGACGGCGTCCTTGTGGTGCTCGATCGCGGGCACCACCGGCGGCAGGCCCTGGAACAGCGGGTCGTCGGCCGCCTCGGGCCGGATCGTGACCGGCAGGCTGCCGTTCTCCGGCGCGCCGGTGTCGCCGGTCACCTCGCCGCCGGCCACCTCGGCCAGCATCTGGCCGCCCAGGCAGATGCCGAACAGCGGCACGCCGTCCGCCAGCGCCTGGCCCACCAGCCGGCGGGCATCGGCCAGCCACGGGGCCCGGTCGTCCTCGGAGGGCAGGTAGCCGCCGCCGAGCATGATCATGGCGTCGTGCCGGTCCAGCCGGTCGGGCAGCGGGGCGCCCTCGTGCGCGAGCACCACGTCGAGCCGCAACCCGGCCTCCTCCAGCCAGTCGCCGAGCCGGCTCGGGCCGCCGCTCCTGCTGTTCTGCACGATCAGGACGTCACCCATCGATGGTCTCCACTCTCGGATGTCGGGGCTCAGGGCAGGTTCGCCGCGCGGGCGGTGTGGCGCAGCAGCAGCGCGGTCGTCACCGGGCCGACGCCGCCGGGCACCGGGGTCAGCGCGCCGGCCACCTCCGCGACCGCCGCGAAGTCGACGTCGCCGGTGAGCCCGCCGTCGTCGGTCGGGTTGGTGCCCACGTCGATGACCACCGCGCCGGGCGCGACGTGCGCGGCGCCGATCAGCCCGGCGCGGCCGACGGCGGCCACCAGCACCTCGGCCCCGGCGGTGACGGCGGCCAGGTCGCGGGTGCGCGAATGGCAGACGGTGACCGTGGCGTGCCGGTCGAGCAGCAGATGGGCCAGCGGCTTGCCGACCACGGTCGAGCGGCCGACGACCACCGCCCGCCGCCCTTCGAGCGGCACCTCGTAGTGGTCGAGCAGGGCCATGACGGCCGCCGCCGTGGCGGGCGGGAACGCGGGCAGCCCGGCGGCCAGGCGGCCGAGCGAGAGCGGGTTCGCGCCGTCGACGTCCTTGCGCGGGTCGATGGCGGCGGCCAGCTCCTGCGCCGAGGCCCCGGCGGGCAGCGGCGTCTGGAGCATGACCCCGTGGACGGCGTCGTCGGCGCTGAGCCCGGCCAGCGTCTCGTGGATCCTGCCGGGGTCGGCGTCGGCGCCGAGGTCGACGATGTCGCAGGCGACGCCGACGCCCGCGGCGGCCTTGGCGATCGAGCGGACGTACCACAGGCTGGCCTCGTCGGCCGTCGCCACCACGACGGCCAGCCTGGGCTGCGGCCCGGCGGCGGCCTCGGCCTGCGTCTGGGCCTTGATCGCGGTGGCCAGGTCGCGGCCGGTCAGCGTCCTCATCGGGCGATCTCCTCGCGTACCCCGGCGGTGATCCGGTCGGCCGTGGCGACGGCCGTCTCGACGCCCGCCAGGCGGGCCGTCAGCTCCTCGCGGACCTGCTCGTCCTTGATGCCCCGCAGGTTGACCTCGACGTTCACCCGGGCGGTGGTGAGCGCGGCGCGGGCGGCCTCGGCCGCGGCGGCGACGTCGGTGACGACGTTGCGGTTGCCGATCGGCAGCAGCAGCTCGCAGAGCTCGACCAGGCGCGTGGCGGCCGCCACCACCAGGGCCGGGGGCTCGGCCGCGCCGGCCAGGGCGCGGGCGATGGAGACGCTGCGCTCCTCGCCCTTGGGCAGCCGGTAGGCGTCGGAGACCGCGGTGAAGGCGGCCGCGTCTTCCTCGGCCAGCCGCAGCGTCCGCGCGCGGAGGGCGTCGGTCTCCTCGATCACCGCGGTGACCGTCTCGGCGTGTTCGGCGTACCGCTCGCCGGTGGTGTAGCGGGCCACCATGCCGAGCAGCGCCGCGGACTGGGCCGCGTGCAGGGCGGCGGTGGCCCCGCCGCCGGGGGCGGGCACCTTGTCGGCCAGCTCGGCCAGGAAGTCGACGATCTTCGAGTCGCGCATGGCCGCATTCTGCCAGGCCCGGCCGGGCTCACTCGCGGTGCATCGGCCTGGTGACGTCGTGCGGCGTGCCCTGCGGCAGGTACGGCGACCCCGCCGAGCCGTACTCGGAGGCGTAGGCCGACGGCCGCGCCGGGGACCGCCACCGCGACGGGAAGGCCGACACGACCAGCAGCGCCACGCCGAGGAACAGCATGACCCCGGTGTAGATCGTGGTCTGCAGGCCCGCTCCCAGGCTGCCGGTGACCAGCCCGTCGGGGAGGACGCGGAACCCGGCGCCCAGCTCCACCGCGGGCACCAGGCCGAGCGCGGTGTAGGCCAGTCCGCCGAGCAGCGAGGCGATCGGTGACAGGCGCGAGCCGGCCAGGAACGCCAGACCGGCCCCGGCCGCCGCGATCACGGCCAGCCCGATCCAGGAGACCCTGAACCGCGTGGCCATGGTCAGGCCGAGCTCGCCGATGCCGTACATGAGGCAGGCGGCGATCAGCGGCGGAAGGAGCAGCCCCGCGACCACTCCCAGACCATGACGGGCACCGTTGGACATGATCAACCCCGTTTGTTCGGCTTGTGCACCAACCTACCCTGATCGCCGGATCAGTGCTTGATCGTGTACTTGTCGCCGTACACCTTCCAGGTCAGCGGCGGCCTGAGGTCGAGGTTGCCCTTCCTGAGGAAGACGCGCTGCATGGTGTCGACCCGGGTGGTGTCGTCGTGGGCGTCCTCGGCCTTCATCGCCGCCTTCCTGGCGTCGAGGAACGCGTTGAGGTAGGCGACCTCGTCGCCGCCGCGGGCGGGGGAGGCTGCCTTGGCCAGCGCGGCCTTCCTGATGCCGCCGAAGCTGAGCTTGTCGGAGCCGGGGCCGTGCATGACCATGGCGTCGTAGTAGGCGAACTGGCCGAGCGCCCGCAGGCCGTCCTTCTTGGCCCGGCGGACGGCCGGGTCGAAGTAGACGCGGTCGCGCTCGTGGTCCTGGGCCCGCCGGAAGACGGGGTCGGCCGCGGCCTTCTTCCAGTCCTTGACGAACGGCTTGCCGAGGCCCTTGTGGGAGTCGGTGCCGTTGACCCTGCGCAGCGCGGGCAGGTACTTGGCCAGCACGTTCGAGGGCTTGCGCCGGGTGTAGAGCTCGACCAGCTCCAGCATGTCGCCGGTGCCGGAGCAGAAGCCGATGATGCCCGCGGTGTAGCCGCGTTCGTCCTTGATGTCCTCGATGTAGCCGTACTGGGCCTTCCAGTCCAGCGAGGAGTTCTCCGCGCTGGACACCAGCTGCATGGCGATGTCCTTCTTGTGTGGGTTATTGAGGTCTGCGGGGGAGACGCAGGTCAAGGCAAGGGACAGCGAGAGGCATGTAGCGGTCAGCACCGCTGCAAACTAGCGCAGTGGGCGCAAAGCCGCGAGTTGCTCCGCGAACGGGACGACCTCGTCGTCAGCCCCGGCCCCGCCTTCTTCCTCAGCCGCGGCCGGGCGGGGAGCGCGGCCCGCCAGCAGGCCGGCCAGCTCGCCGGCGGCCCGGTCGATGCGCTCGCCGAGCCCGTCGGTGAAGGAGTCGCCGCCGCCGCCCCAGTCCTCCGAGGCGGCGTAGACGGCGGTCGGCACGACGACGGCCCGCAGGTAGGCGAACAGCGGGCGCAGCGCGTGCTCCAGCACGAGCGAGTGGCGGGCGGTGCCGCCCGTGGCGGCGATCAGCACGGGCGTGCCCGCCAGGGCCGTGTTGTCCAGGACGTCGAAGAACGACTTGAACAGCCCGCTGTAGGAGCCGCTGAAGGTCGGCGTGACCGCGATGAGCCCGTCGGCCTGCGTCACGGCCTCGACCACCTCGCGCAGCCGGGCGCCGGGGAAGCCGGTCACCAGGTTGTTGGCGATGTCCACGGCCAGGTCGCGCAGCTCGACCACGCGCACCTCGGCAGCGCCGTCCAGCCGCCGCCGGGTGGCCTCGGCCAGCCGGTCGGCGAGCAGGCGGGTGGAGGACGGCTGGGTCAGGCCGGCCGTGACGACGACGAGCTTCATGGGGGGATCTCCTTCCCTGGAGGGGTCAGACCTCGACGGCCTGGGACGTACGGGCCTGGAGCAGCGAGGCGTGCGCCGGCGCGTCCGGGACGTCGGCCGGGCGGTCCTTGGCCATCTCCTTGCGCAGCACCGGCACGACCTCCTCGCCCAGGATGTCGAGCTGCTCCAGCACGGTCTTCAGCGGCAGGCCGGCGTGGTCCATGAGGAACAGCTGGCGCTGGTAGTCGCCGAAGAACTCGCGGAACTCCAGCGTCCGGTCGATGACCTGCTGCGGGCTGCCCACGGTGAGCGGGGTCTCGGCGGTGAACTCCTCCAGCGACGGCCCGTGGCCGTACACGGGGGCGTTGTCGAAGTAGGGGCGGAACTCGCGGACCGCGTCCTGGGAGTTCTTGCGCATGAACACCTGGCCGCCCAGGCCGACGATCGCCTGCTCGGGCGTGCCGTGCCCGTAGTGGGCGTAGCGCCGGCGGTAGAGGTTGATCAGGCGGATGAAGTGCTCCTTGGGCCAGAAGATGTTGTTGGCGAAGAAGCCGTCACCGTAGTAGGCGGCCTGCTCGGCGATCTCCGGGCTGCGGATCGAGCCGTGCCACACGAACGGCGGCACCCCGTCGAGCGGGCGCGGCGTGCTGGTGAACCCCTGCAGCGGGGTGCGGAAGCGGCCCTCCCAGTCGACGACGTCCTCGCGCCAGAGCTGGTGCAGCAGCGCGTAGTTCTCCACGGCCAGCGGGATGCCCTGGCGGATGTCCTGCCCGAACCACGGGTAGACCGGCCCGGTGTTGCCACGGCCCAGCATGAGGTCCACCCGGCCGTCGGCCAGGTGCTGGAGCATGGCGAAGTCCTCGGCGATCTTGACCGGGTCGTTGGTCGTGATCAACGTCGTGGCGGTGGACAGGATCAGCCGCTCGGTCCTGGCCGCGATGTAGCCGAGCATGGTGGTCGGCGAGGACGGCACGAACGGCGGGTTGTGGTGCTCGCCCGTCGCGAACACGTCGAGGCCGACCTCCTCGGCCTTGAGCGCGATCGCCACCATCGCCTTGATCCGCTCGTGCTCGGTCGGGGTCCTGCCGGTGGTGGGGTCGGTGGTCACGTCGCCCACGCTGAAGATTCCGAACTGCACTTTAGTCACCATCCATGACTGTTGAATCTTTGACAGGTACCGTAGCGTCCCGGCCTCCGCCGTTATTCCATCATCCCGGTCAGGCGCCCGCGCGGGCGCGGAAGGCCGCCGCCTTGGCGCGGTTGCCGCAGCCGCGCATGTCGCACCAGCGGCGGGTGCGGCGGTGGGAGGCGTCGACGTACAGGCGGGTGCAGGGGTCGGCCTCGCACTCGCGGATCAGCTCCGCCTGCGGGCCGCCGAGCAGCTCGATCGCCGCGCGCGCCGTCGTGGACAGCGCGCCGGGCAGGCCGCCGCCGCGCCGCAGGACGCGCTCGTCGAGCGCGACGTCCGCGGGCGGGCGCCGGGCGGTCTCGTTGAGCAGGTCGCGGTCGGCCCGGTCGTACGGGCTGCCCTCGCGGGCGGCCGTGGCCAGCCGGTAGATCGCCTCGCGCAGGGCCGTCGCCCGCGCCAGGTCGTCGTCGCCGGTCTCGGGCGGCTCGTCGAGGAGCCCGGCGGCGACCGTCCAGCGGGCCAGGTCGGCGGGGGAGGCCAGCAGGTCGATGCGCGCGCCCCGGCGGTGGCCGATGGTGCCGGCGAGGTCGAGGCCGAGGTTGCCGCTGACGAAGGTGAAGTCCACGGCTCCCATCGTAACCGCGTTGACAAGTTACTTCCGGCGCTGCCAAGGTTTCTAACCATTGAATCCGGTTACTTTGGGGGCATCGTGGCGACACTCAGCACCGTCGGCGGCGGGACGCGCCGGTTCGGCGCGCGGCACCGATGGGTCGTGCTGTCCGTGGGCGTCGGCGCCCAGGCCAGCTTCTCGGCCATGTTCTCCGGCATCCCGCTGACCGCGGTCTCCATGCGCTCGGGCTACCACCTGTCGCTGGGCTCACTCGGCCTGGTCCTGTCCTGCCTGGGGCTGGGCGTGGCCGCCTCCGACATCGCGTGGGGCATGCTCACCGACCGCTGGGGCGACCGCCGCGTGCTGCTGGCCGGGCTGACCGCCACGGGCGCGCTGCTGGCGGTGATGGCCGCCGCCGTCACGCCGGCCGAGCACGCCGGGGTGGCCCTGCTGGCGGCGTGCCTGCTGGCCGCCGGGGCGCTGGGCGGCAGCGTGAACGGCGCCTCCGGGCGGGCCGTCATGACCTGGTTCGCCGACGGCGAGCGGGGGCTGGCCATGAGCGTCCGCCAGACGGCCGTCCCCGTCGGCGGCGCGGTCGGGGTCGCCCTGCTGCCCTGGCTCGCCGAGCGGTACGGGTTCCGCGCCGTCTACGCCGTACCGGCGGTGTTCTGTCTGCTGGCGGCGGCGGCCACCTGGCGCTGGCTGCACGAGCCGGCGCCCGCCGCCGCGGCCGCCGCCCCGGAGCCCGGCCCCTCCCCGCTGCGCCGCTGGGACGTGTGGCGGGTGGCGCTGGCCAGCGGGCTGCTCACCGTGCCGCAGTTCGCCGTGCTGTCCTTCACCGCGATCTTCCTGCACGACGTCAAGGGGGCCGGCGCCGGCCTGGCCGCCCTCACCGTGCTCGTCGCCCAGCTCGGCGGCGGCGCGGCGCGCATCTGGACCGGCCGGCGCACCGACCGCCGCGGCGGGCGGCGCACCTGGATCCGCGCCATCGGGACCCTGTCCGGCGTCGTGATGGCCGCCGCCGCGGTGCTCACCTCGGCGCCCACCCCGCTCACCGTCGCCGCCCTGGCGATCGGCGGCCTGCTGGCCAACTCCTGGCACGGCATCGCCTACACCGAGATCGCCGCCATGGCGGGCGCGGCCAGGGCGGGCACCGCGCTCGGCCTGGAGGGCACCGCCTGCTTCGCCTCGGGCTTCGTGACCCCGCTGCTCGTCCCGGTGGTGCTCGGCCTCGCCTCGTGGGAGGCGGTGTGGGGGCTGGCCGCGCTCGCCTCGCTGGTGGCCGTGCCGCTGATCCCGGGGGCCGTGCGGCCGGTGCCGCGGGCCGCCGTCACAGGGCGTTGATCGCCGCCGGGCCGAGGATCCGCTCGGGCGCGCCGCGCTCGGCCACGGTGATCATCGCCTGGCCGATGCGCTCGGTCGTCGTCACCGACGCCGGGAACAGCCGCCGCAGCAGCGGGTAGAGCGGCGCGGCCACGACGTAGGCCAGCCGGTACCAGCGGGTGCGCGAGGTCACGCCGTGCATCGGCTGGATGTAGCCGGGACGGAACATGTAGGCGTGGAACGGCAGCGCGAGCAGCGCGTTCTCCGTCGCGCCCTTCACCCTGGCCCACATCGCGCGGCCGTGCGCGTCCGTGCCGGCCCCCGAGACGTAGACGAAGGTCGAGGACGGGCTGAGCCGGGCCAGCGTGGTGCCGGCCGCCAGCGTGTAGTCGTAGGTGATCCGCCGGTACTCCTGCTCGCTCATGCCCGCCGCGGACACGCCGAGGCAGAAGAAGCACGCGTCGTAGCCGGCCAGCTCGCCCTCGACGGCCGACAGGTCCGACAGGTCGGCATGGAGCAGCTCGCGCAGCTTGGGGTGGACCGTCCCCGTGGGCGACCGGCCGACCGTGAGCACGGCCGTCACGCGCTCGTCGAGCAGGCACTCCCTGAGCACGCCGCGCCCGACCATGCCGGTCGCCCCGAAGATGATCACTCTCATGGTTCAGCCAGATCCCACCCGCCGCGCCGCCGCAGCACTCCCAGATAGTACGCCGCCGACACCACCGCGATCCCGGCGGTGACGTACAGGCTGGGCCGGCCGATCGACGGGTCCAGCGCGTTGAGGTAGATCACGTACGCCAGCGCGGCCAGCGCCAGCACCGGCGCGAGCGGGAACCACGGCATCCGGTACGCCGCGTGGCCGGTCGTGCCGTTGCGCCGCCCGGCGATCGCGCCCAGGCACAGCGCCGCGTACACGGCCACGATCGAGGTGCCGGTCACCACCAGCAGG
Source organism: Nonomuraea sp. NPDC049655 (assembly GCF_044465465.1). Lineage (NCBI taxonomy): Bacteria > Bacillati > Actinomycetota > Actinomycetes > Streptosporangiales > Streptosporangiaceae > Nonomuraea > Nonomuraea sp. NPDC049655. Next base: position 172,400 of record NZ_JBITLS010000010.1, on the reverse strand, counting down.
AAGCGCTCGTCGATGAAGCAGCAGGCCGCGCTGACCACGCCGGTCAGGACCGTGGCCACCCACGGCGAGCCGTACCGGGCGTGGATCGACGACAGCAGGCGGCTGACCGGCGCGGGCCAGGCGCGGTCCCGTCCGGTGCTGAACAACATGCGCGAGGTGATGAGGATGATGGCCAGCACGGCGTTGAGGATGGCCAGCGCCACGGCCAGGGAGATCACCGTGTTGGCCACGGACCCGGCGCGGGCGGTGACGAAGTACTGCATCATGTTCTCCGCGCCGAACAGGCCCTCCAGCGACGGCGCGCCCACCAGCACCGCCGTCACCGGCACCAGCTCGGCCGCCACGGTGACGCCCAGCGCCCACAGCACGGTCTTGGCGATGCTCTTCGGCGCGTCGTGCACCTCCTCGCCGAAGTAGACCGCCGAGCCGTACCCGTTGTAGGAGAAGATCGCCACCGCGGTCGCCGCGCCGATCAGGCCCAGCGAGGCGGGCACCAGCGCGCCGCCGTCCCCGGCCACCACCGGATGGGTGATCAGCTCGACCGGCGAGCGCTGCGGACTGAACAGGCCGAGCGCCGCCACGACCACCAGCGCGATCATCTCGATGGCCAGGAACACCCCGGTCACCCAGGCGTTCAGCTTGATGTCGAAGACCGCCACGACGGTGGTGAGCAGGCACGTCACGGCCGCCACCAGCGGCCCGTCCAGCCCCGGGAGGACGACCGACAGGTACGCGCCCACGCCCAGCGCGATGACGGCGATGATGAGCAGCTGCGTGATGAGGATCAGCCCGAGCACCACGAAGCCGGGCAGCCGGCCGAGCGTCCGGGCGGTGATGGCGTACTCGCCGCCGGTGAGCGGGAACGCCGAGCCCAGCTCGGCGTAGACGAAGGCCATGAACACGCCCACGACGGCGCCGGCCAGGTAGCTGAGGATCGCGCCGCTGCCGGCCTGGGAGATCACGCCGGGGGCGATGATGAAGACCGAGGACGCGGGGGTGATGGCGGACAGGGTGAGGAGGAGGGTGCCGAGGAGCTTGAGTCCCCGGTGCAGGTGTGGATGGGCGGCCGTTGATGCCACGACGCCTCCTTGGGGGGTTCCTTGAGCGAGTATCAAAGAACTATCGGGGGCGTTCGTCAAGGATGGCTTGCGTTTTTTGAAGCGTCTATGAAGAATCGCGGCCATGGCGCGACCCAGCCGGGCCCGGGAGAAGCGGGCCGAACTCGTCTCCGCCGCCCGCCGGGCGGTGCTCGAACGCGGCATCCTCGACCTGCGGCTGCGTGACGTCGCCGAGGTCGCCGGCATGTCGGCGGGGTCGGTGCTGTACTACTTCCCGAGCATGGCCGGCCTGCTGCAGGAGGTGCAGCGCGAGGCGGTCGACCGGTTCTGCGCCGCCCGCGAGGCCGCCGCCGCCCGCGAGCCCGACCTGCGGCGGCGCCTGGTCATCACCATCGGCAGCGGCCTGCCCGCCGGTCCGGGCGACGAGCTGTGCGTGCTGCTGTACGAGCTGGGGGCGCACGCCCGGCGCGACCCGGCGTACGCGGCCCAGCACATCCGGCTGTACGAGCGGCAGGTGGCCCTGTACGCCGCGATCCTGGAGGCGGGGTCGGCGACCGGCGTCTTCACGCTGACCCGGGACGCCATGACGATCGCCCGGAACCTGGTGGCGCTGGAGGACGGGCTGGGGTTGCACCTGCTGGACGCGGTGCAGCCGTTCGACACGGAGACGGCCCGCGACCTCCTCCTGTCCTACGCCACAGACGCCACCCACTGCCCCCTGACCCGCACGTGACCCCCTCTGTCCGGTCTGTCCGGGCGCCACACCCCATCCGCCATCCCGCCTCCGGTGCGTCTACCGGCGGCCGCGACGCCGTGCGATCATCGGCCCGTGACGTCCCTCCCTGATCCCGGCACGCGCAAGTACGCCACCCTCGGGCTGAGCGTGCTCTGCGCAGCGGCCCTCACCGGCTACGGACTGGTGGCCTGGAGCATCTGGCGGCTGGACTGGATGCCCACGGAGCTCCTGGCCAAGTGCGGCATCGCGGCCGCGGTGCTCCCCGGCGCCGGCCTCGCCCTCGGGTACGCGTTCGCGGCACGGCGGCCCACGCCCGTACGGCTCTTCGCGGCCTCGGCGGGCGCGGCGATCGGAGCAGTGTGCCTGCTCCTGGCCACTGTCGGCTACATCTGGTTCTCGATGTCGGCGAACGTGTAGCCACGGCAGCAACCCGAGGGAACATTCGTCCAATCCTCCGGCGCGGGACGGCCGCCACAGTGGCCCCATGACCAGTTCCCACGGCGACACCACCGAGAGCACGATCCTCTCCCTGGACGACGGCGACCTCCACGTCTGCCAGGACGGCCCCCGCGACGCCCCCGCCCTCCTCCTCATCCACGGTTCGGCGTCCTCGGCCCGCTCCTGGGACCAGATGGTCCCCCTGCTCACGGGCTCCCATCGCGTCATCCGGATCGACCTGCTCGGCCACGGCCGCTCCGCCAAACCGGACGACCGCGGCTACACCACCGCCGACCAGGCACGCCGGGTCGGCGAGGCGCTGGACCGGCTCGGCGTACGGGAGGCCGTGGTCGCGGGCCACTCCAGCGGCGGCGTGGTCGCCACCGCCCTGGCCGAACGGCGTCCCGGCCTGGTGACGGCGCTCGTCCTCATCAACACCGGGCCTGACCTGGACGCCTTCATCGCCCCGGCGTCGGCCGCGTTCGCCCCCTCGCAGTGGCCGCCGACCGACGAGCAGATCCGCCTGTTCGCGAGCCCGGGCTTCAGCCGTCCCGGCTACCAGCCCCCGGACGAGCTGCTGGACGAGGTGCGATGCATGACCCTCCACACGCTCGCCGCGACCATGCAGGGCACCCGCGACTACCTGCACGAACGGCCGCTGCCCGACCGCCTGGCGCCTCTGGGCAAGCCGTTGCTGGTGATCTTCGGCGCGGACGACCGCCGGTGGCGCTCCTCGTCCGCGTCCGGCTACCGCGTCGTGCCGGGGGCCGAGATCGAGCTCCTGCCCGGCCTCGGCCACACCCCCATCCTGGAGGACCCCCAGCAGACCGCCATCCCCCTCCTCGCCTTCACCACAACCCACCCCGAACAGCCACACTGAGCCCGCCGTGCCCGCAGGCGGCCAAGCCAGGAAGCCGTCGCGGCCGGGGGGGTCGGGGATGGGGTCACCGGGCTGTGCGCCAGCTCTGTTCCTCCACCAGCTCCTGGCTGCGCCAGCCGCCGGAAGTACGCCGCAGGCGGTGGTGGTACCAGCCGCCGCCGTGCAGGAACCCCTTGGCGTCGGCCGCGGCCATGTCCCGCGTTGGGGCGAGGGTGTCGGTGAACGGCGCGCTGACCCGCGCCTCGTCCCCGGTGAGGACGATCCGCGGGGCCCCGATCAGGTGCAGGCGTCCGGGCCAGTGCGGCAGCACCTCGGCGAGCCAGCTCTTGACCTCCGCCAGCCCGCCCCTGATCCCGCCCGCGGACCGGTAGTCGATGACCGCCTCCGGGCTGAACACCTCGTCGAGCAGGTCCCACTCGCCGGAGTCGACGGCCCGCGAGTACCGGGCCAGCAGGTCGGTGATCTCCAGGCGGTCGGCGATCTCCTGAACGTCCATGCCCTGATCGAACCAAACGCTTGCTACAAGCGCCAGGCCCCCGCGCCGGGGAGGGGCCGGAAGGGCCGCGAAAAAGCGTCAGCCAGGTCGGCGACCCGCCGACCTGGCTGATGAGAGATGGTGGACGATACTGGGATTGAACCAGTGACCTCTTCCGTGTCAGGGAAGCGCTCTCCCGCTGAGCTAATCGTCCTTCGTAGAGGTGGCGACGGGATTTGAACCCGTGTGGACGGCTTTGCAGGCCGCTGCCTCGCCTCTCGGCCACGCCACCGAGCCGGAAGCTCCGAGCGGAAGACGGGATTCGAACCCGCGACCCTCACCTTGGCAAGGTGATGCTCTACCACTGAGCCACTTCCGCGTGCGCCCCGCTCGTGCCGGGCGACGAGAGAACTCTAGCGAATCCTCGCCGAGTCCCCAAACCGGAGCGCTTCCGCGCAGGTCGTCCCAGGTGCGGCCCGGCCGCGCCCCGGGGCGGGACCCGGGGCGGAGGCGCAAGGAGGGCACGGCCCGTCAGCGGCCCAGTTGCATGCCCGCCGGATGCGGCCCCTCCGTCTCAAGCCGGTACTCCCGCCCCGACACCGCCCGGTTGTCGTCGATGACCCGCTCCGACGGCGGCTTCTCCCCGCCCAAGACCGCCTCCTGCATGCGCGTGAAGCGCTCGTGGGCCTCCTGGACGTACCCGGTGCCGAGCGTGGTGCAGTCGATCTGGGTGGCCAGCAGCTCCCGCAGGTACGCCTTGTTCGGCTCGAACGTCACCGGCGGCGGCAGCTCGGGAGCCAGCACCTGGTCGGGATCCCGTCCGTCGAACCGCTTGAACAGCTCGCAGGCCAGCCGCAGATGCTCGATCTCCATGTTCAGGTGCAGCTCCCAGACGGCCTTCACCCTGGGGTCGGACTCGGTCTCCATGAACGAGTGGTAGAGGTAGCACTCGTTGTACTCGTGGTTGAGCAGCATCTCCCACCAGCTCTCGCCCGGGTCGACCAGCGACTCGTAGTGGGTGACGTGCTCCTCCTCCACCATGGCGATCTCCTGGTAGAGCTGCCGGGCGATCGGCTCCATGGCCAGCGGCCCGACGTTCATGTAGAAGTTCATGGTCTGCTGCTCGGCCGCCATGACGGTCAGGGCGTGCAGTTTCGACAGCGGCTCGGTGCGGTGCCGGTCGTACGGCTCGCGCACGTTGTCGACCGGGTCCCGGTGGTGCAGGTACGTCGGCCGCCCCGGCATGACCTCGGTGACCCCGTCCACGATCTTCTCGGCCTTGCGGTGCTCGATCATCTCGTAGAGGTTGGCGTACCGGTAGAGGTGGTCGAAGTCCTCCAGCACTCCGAACTGGTACGCCTGCGTCAGGTACGGGTCGGGCTCCATGCGCGCCACCCACGCCGTCAGGTCCACCGCGACCTGCTCGTAGGCGATGGTGGTCTCCAGCACCGACGCGACGCCGGGCAGCAGCCAGTTGACCGCCTTCTGCTGCTGCGCCTCGATGTGGCGCACCCGGGCGAGCTGCCGCTTCAATTCCAGGTCGGTGCAGTGGCGGGCGAGCTGGTGGCTGAACAGGACCGCCTCGGTCTCGATGCCGTTCATCGTGATGATCCGGCAGCGGGTGTACGGGTCGGCGTGGTCGGGATCGATGGGCGAGACGTTGAGCTCCCGCCAGTCGCGCAGCTGCTCGTCCAGCGGGATGCCCCGCTCCTGAAGTGGGTCGAAGGCCATGTCGCTGCGCCTACCCGCGGCCTGGTGGGGCAACCTCCGCGTTGCGTCGCCGAACGATCCGCGTTCGGTAAGGAGGCGCGTGCCCGACCGGCGCCCGGGTAGGCCGCTGGACGTGGCTGAACACGATGTCATCGACGTGCTGATGGCCCAGCACGGCCAGATCAGGGACCTGTTCGACGAGGTGGAGCAGGCGCCGCCGGAACGGGTGGAGGAGGCGTTCGAGCGGCTGATCCGCCTGCTGGCCGTGCACGAGACCGCCGAGGAGGAGATCGTCCACCCCTACGCGCGCAGGAAGGTGGACGGCGGTCCAGGCGTGGTGGCCGACCGGCTGGCCGAGGAGAACCGGGCCAAGCGGCTGCTCGTCGAGATCGACCGGGCGGGCGTGGACGACCCGGCGTTCTGGGAGAAGCTGGCCGAGCTGCGCACGGCGGTCACCATGCACGCCCGCAGCGAGGAGCGCTACGAGTTCGCCCAGCTGCGCGACAGCACCTCCGTCGTGGAACGCCGGGCCATGGCGGCGGCGGTGCGGGCGGCCGAGGCGGTCGGGCCGCTGCGGCCGCGTCCCGGCGTGGAGTCGGCCACGAAGAACGTGCTGATCGGCACGCCCCTCGCGCTGATGGACCGGGCCCGCGAGATCATCAGGAAGGCCCTGGGGAGCGGCTGACACTTCGTCCCCGGACGAAATGTCGGTGCGTTAGCGTCGTGGGCATGGAGCACATCGCCCGTGACGCCGACATCGCGCCCGTCGCCGCGCTCATCGCCGACCCCACCAGGGCCGCCATGCTCACAGCGCTGCTCGGCGGCCGGGCCCTGGCCGCCGGCGAGCTGGCCAGGGTCGCCGGGGTGAGCGCCGCGACCGCCAGCGCCCATCTGGCCCGGCTGCTCGACGGAAGCCTGGTCGACGTCGTCCGGCAGGGCCGCCACCGCTACTACCGGCTGGCCGGGCACGAGATCGCCGAGGTGCTGGAGACCCTGGCCAGGGTGAGCGCCCGCCCGCCGGTGCGCTCCCTGCGGCAGTCCCGGCAGGCGCGCCTGCTGGAGGAGGCCCGCACCTGCTACGACCATCTGGCCGGACGCGCCGGCGTCGCCCTGCTCGACCGGCTCAGGGACGGCGGCTTCTACGACCGCCAGGACCTCACCCCCGACGGCGAACGCCTGCTGACGAGCCTGGGCGTGGACGTCGAGGGCGCCCGCAGGACCAGGCGGCGCTTCGCCCCGGAATGCCTCGACTGGACCGAACGCCGGTCGCATCTCGGCGGAGCACTGGGCGCCGCGATCACTGACGTCCTGCTGGAACGCGGCTGGTACCGGCGCGGATCGGTGCCACGCGCGGTGGTCCTCACCGACGAGGGCAGGGAGGGGCTGGCGGCGATCTTCCCGAGTAAGGAGCTAACATCGGGTACGCCGGTTACCTAAAGCGAGAGAGACGATCATGCGCGACAACGGAGTCGTGAACGTCGGCCCCGAGCCTTTGAGCTTCGACGACGTCATCAAGGTGGCCCGCCACGGCGCCGCCGTGCAGCTCACCGACGACGCGGTGGCCGCCATGGCGGCCGCCCGCCAGCGGGTGGACGAACTTGCCGAGAGCCCCGTGCCCGCCTACGGCGTCTCCACCGGGTTCGGCGCCCTGGCCACCCGGCACATCGACCCCGCGCTGCGCGCCCAGCTCCAGCGCTCGCTGGTGCGCTCGCACGCGGCGGGCAGCGGCCCCGAGGTGGAGACCGAGGTGGTGCGCGCGCTCATGCTGCTGCGCCTGCACACCCTGGCCACCGGCCACACCGGCATCAGGCCGGGCACCGCCAAGACCCTGGCCGCGCTGCTCACCGCCGGCATCACGCCGGTCGTGCACGAGTACGGCAGCCTCGGCTGCTCCGGCGACCTCGCGCCGCTGGCCCACGTGGCGCTGACGCTGATGGGCGAGGGCGTCGTCCGCGACGCCGCGGGGGAGCTCCAGCCCGCCGGGGAGGCGCTCAAGCAGGCCGGCATCGAGCCGGTCGAGCTGGCCGCCAAGGAGGGCCTGGCCCTGATCAACGGCACCGACGGCATGCTGGGCATGCTCATCCTGGCCATCTCCGACCTCACCAGGCTGGTCAGGACCGCCGACATCAGCGCGGCGATGAGCGTCGAGGCGCTGCTCGGCACCGACCGCGTCTTCATGCCGGAGCTCCAGGCCCTGCGCCCGCACCCCGGCCTGGCCAGGTCCGCCGCCAACATGACCAAGATCCTGGCCGGCTCCGGCGTCATGGCCAGCCATCGCGACCCGCAGGCGTGCACCCGCGTCCAGGACGCGTACTCGCTGCGCTGCGCCCCGCAGGTCGCCGGCGCCGCCCGTGACACGATCGCGCACGCCGCCACCGTGGCCGGCTGGGAGCTGGCCAGCGCCGTGGACAACCCGGCCGTGCTGGACGACGGCCGGGTGGAGTCCAACGGCAACTTCCACGGCGCGCCCGTGGGCTACGTGCTCGACTTCCTCGCCGTCGTGGCCGCCGACCTGGCCTCGATGTCCGAACGCCGCACCGACCGCTTCCTCGACGTGGCCCGCAACCACGGCCTGCCCGCGTTCCTGGCCGACGACCCCGGCGTCGACTCCGGGCACATGATCGCCCAGTACACCCAGGCCGCGATCGTCTCGGAGCTGAAGCGGCTGGCCGTGCCCGCCAGCGTCGACTCCATCCCCAGCTCGGCCATGCAGGAGGACCACGTCTCCATGGGCTGGTCGGCGGCGCGCAAGCTGCGCAGGTCGATCGACGGGCTGACGCGGGTGCTGGCCGTCGAGGTGCTCACCGCGGCCCGCGCGCTCGACCTGCGCGCCCCCCTGGAGCCCGCGCCGGCGACCGCGGCCGTGGTCAGGGCGCTGCGCGAGAACGTGCCCGCGCCGGGCCCCGACCGCTTCCTCGCGCCGGAGATCGAGTCCGCCGTGCGGCTGGTGGCCGAGGGCGGCGTCGTGGCCGCGGCGGAGTCGGTCACCGGGCCGCTCGACTAGCCCCTCCCGCTCAGCGGGGGAGGGCGACGATCAGGTCCATCTCCATCACCAGCCCCGGCCGGAACAGCTTCGACACCTCGACGGTCGTGCTGGCCGGGGGAGTGCCGGTGACGTACCGGTTGCGCACGTCCCTGAGCTGGAGGATGTCGTCCATGTCCGTCAGGTACGTGCGGATGAAGGCGACGTCCTGCCAGGTCGCGCCCTGGTCGGCCAGGATGCGCGTGGTGACCGCGAAGATGTGCTCGGCCTGGTCCTTGAGCGAGCCGGGGGCGACCACGTGCCCCTGCTCGTCGAAGGCGGCCTGGCCGGAGACGTAGAGCATGTCGCCGACCCGCACGGCGTGCGAGTACGCGCCGTTCGTGGCCGGGATCGTGGACAGGTTCAGCGGCACCGCGCGCGCGGCGGGCGCGGTGCCGCTGCCGCTGCCGGTGTCGGTGTCGGTGCCGCTGTCGGTGGCGGTGGCGGTGGCGGGGGCGCCGCCGACGTGCTCGGCCACCGCCGTCAGGTCGCGTTCGCCCAGCCCGGCCGCCCGCGCGTCCTGGAGGCGTCGCCGGGCGGTCGTGGCCATCGACGCGCCCTCCCACGCCGCCAGCTCCAGGTCCTTGGCGGCCAGGCCGAGCGAGTACCGGGTCTCGGCGGCGGGCGTGCGCAGCCGTTCGGCGACCTGGCCGAGCGGCGTGCCGGCCAGCACGTCGAGCAGCGCGTCCCGGTCCACGCCGTGCGCCGCCCCGTACGCCAGCGTCTCGGCGACCAGCACCTGCGCGGGCACGATCGCGCTCATGACGGCGATCTTCATCGCCGCGCCGGACCCCAGCGGCCCGGTCTCGCGCACGCCGCCGAAGACCGACAACACCTCGCGGCAGCCCGACACGTCGCCGCCGGCCAGCACCACCAGCGAGCCGTCCGCCGCCGGGCCCACGCTGCCCAGCACCGGCGCGTCCACCAGCGCGACCGACGCGGGCAGCAGCTCACGCAGCTCGCGCACCGCCTCCGGGCCGATCGTGGACATCTCCACCACCGTCGCGCCGGGCCGCAGACCGGGCAGCGCGGCCGTCAGCACCTCGCGCACCGCCGCCGGATCGCTGAGCATGCTGATCACCAGCTCGGCGCCCTCCACCGCCTCGGCGGCCGCCACACCGGTCCCACGCCGCCACGTCGTCACCTTGTGCCCGGCCTCCACGAGTCGCCGAGCCATGGGGACGCCCATGCGTCCCTGTCCGAGAAATGCAATCACGGGAACAGTGAACAGGGATGCGAGGTATTCCACCACCGACTAGATTGCATGGCAGCCATGCATGAGACGAATGCCTTCGACCTCCAAGCCCTCCGCCTCTTCGACGAGGTGGCCAGGAGCGGTTCCTTCACCGCCGCCGCCGAGCTGCTCGGCTACACACAGTCGGCGGTCTCCCGGCGCATCGCCGCGCTGGAACGGGCCGGCGGCGGCCCCCTGTTCGAACGCCTGGCGCGCGGCGTGCGCCTGACCCCCGCCGGCACGGCCCTGCACCGGCACGCCGTCGCCGTGCTCGACCGGCTGGCCCGCGCCGGCGAGGAACTGGCCGCCATCCACGCCGGGCGCGGCGGCACGCTGCGCGTGGGCGCGTTCGCCACCGCCAACGTCGACCTCATGCCCTCCACACTGAAGCGCTTCCTGGCCGCCCATCCCGGCGTCGAGCTGCGGATGACGGAGGCGCTGACCTCGCGGCTCATGGAACGCCTGCACGCCGGGGCGCTCGACGTGGCCGTGATCAGCGACTACCCGGCCGGACTGCCCGCCGAGGACGCCCGGCTCGTCCGGCTCTGCCAGGACCGGCTGCTCGTCGCGCTGCCCGCCGGTCACCCGCTGGCCGCCGAGCCCGACGTGGACCTGCGCGACCTGGCCGAGGAGAGCTGGATCGAGGCCGCGCCGCGCGGGCAGCCGACGCCGCTGGTGGCCGCGTGCGCCGCCGCCGGGTTCACGCCGCGCGGCGGGCTGCGGGTGGCCGAATGGTCGGGCAAGTTCGGGTTCGTCGCCGCCGGGTTCGGCGTGACGCTGGTGCCCGAGCTGGCCGCGCGGGCGGTGCCGCCGAACCTGGTGCTCAAGCCGCTGCGCGAGGCCACCCCCGTCCGCACGGTGTACGCGGCCCTTCCCGAGGTTCCCCTGCCCTCCGCGCTGCAACTGGTCGAGATGCTGGGACAATGGGAGATGTGTACGACGGTTTCGCCCACTTAAACGGTCATCTCGCCACCGGACTCCGCGACGTGACGACCGACCTCGCCGCCCTCGACGGCGAGGGCTGGTGGGCCGTCGTCGTCGACTACGAGGGCACGGCGACCTGCGCCCGCTTCGACCGCGTGCGCCCGTCCGCGCTGCCCTCGCCCAGGAGCCCTTGGCACGGTCCACATCCGGGCCAGTGGCATACCTCGCTCGACCGGGCCGCCTACGAACGCGGCGTGCGCGCGATCCGCGACCACATCGAGCGGGGCGAGGTCTACCAGGCCAACCTCTGCCGCGTCCTGTCCGCACCCGTCCCGCCCGGCGCCGATCCGCTGGCGCTGGCCGCGCGGCTGGCCGAGGGCAACCCGGCCCCGTACGCCGCCGTCGTCGACGTGCCCGGGCTGAGCGTGGTGTCGGCCTCGCCGGAGCTCTACCTGTCGCGCGAGGGCGACGTCGTGGAGTCCGGCCCCATCAAGGGCACCGGCGTCACCGCCGCCGACCTGCTGGAGAAGGACTACGCCGAGAACGTCATGATCGTCGACCTGGTCCGCAACGACCTGGGCCGGGTCGCGGCGGTCGGCTCGGTCGAGGTGCCCTCCCTGTGCGCGGTCGAGGAGCATCCGGGTCTCGTCCACCTCGTCTCCACCGTGCGGGCCAGGCTCGCGCCAGGAGCGGGCTGGCCGGAGCTGTTCGCCGCCACTTTCCCGCCCGGGTCTGTCACGGGCGCGCCCAAGTCGTCCGCTCTGCGCATCATCAATGAGCTCGAACCGGTCCCCCGGGGGCCCTACTGTGGTGCCGTGGGCTGGGTCGACGCCGACCGGGGCAGGGCGGCGCTGGCCGTGGGCATCAGAACATTCTGGATCTCAGCAGGCGAGATCCGCTTCGGCACCGGCGCGGGCATCACGTGGGGCAGCGACCCCGCGCGTGAATGGTCCGAGACCGAGCTGAAGGCGTCCAGGCTCATCTCACTGGCATCCTCAGGAGGAAACGCATGAACATCCCTGTCTGGGTCAACGGGGAACTGATCGACCCCGCGCAGGCCACCGTGTCCGTGTTCGACCACGGGCTCATGGTCGGCGACGGCGTCTTCGAGACGATCAAGATCGTCGACGGCGAGTCGTTCGCGCTCACCCGGCACCTCGACCGGCTCACCCTCTCGGCCCAGCGCATGGACCTGCCCGAGCCCGACGTCGAGGCCATCGCCGAAGGCGTCGGCAAGCTGCTGGCGGCCGCCCCCGCCTGGTCGCTCGGCCGCATCCGCATCACCTACACCAGCGGTCCTGGCCCGCTCGGCTCCGACCGGGGCAACCAGGGAACCACCTCGATCGTCATCGTCGACGAGCAGAAGCCGTTCCCCGAGACCGCCAACGTGGCCGTCGTCCCCTGGCCGCGCAACGAGCGCGGCGCGCTGTCCGGCGTCAAGAGCACCTCCTACGGCGACAACGCCAAGGCCCTGCTGCACGCCAAGAACCAGGGCGCCGGGGAGGCGATCTTCGGCAACCTCGCGGGCGACCTGTGCGAGGGCACCGGCTCCAACATCTTCATCGTGCGCGACGGCCGCCTGATCACCCCCACGCTCGCCTCCGGCTGCCTGGCCGGCGTCACCCGCGCGCTGGTGCTCGAATGGTGCGGCGGCGAGGAGACCGACGTCCCGCTGCAGGCCCTGTACGAGGCCGAGGAGGCGTTCCTCACCTCCACCACCCGCGACATCCAGCCGATCAGGCTGGTCGACCGGACCGAGCTGCCCACCGCGCCCGGCCCGATCACCGCCAAGGCCATGCGGATCTTCGCTGAGCGCGCCGCCGCCGACCTCAACCCCTGACCCGCCCTCGACAGGGCCCCGCCTCCGGGGCCCTGTCCCTTCATCCGTCAGTACGACTTCTGCGTCTGGACGTTGAACTCGTCCATCTTCACCTGTTTGGCCGGATCGGTGACCGGGTCGTCGATGCGCAGCACGTCCAGGCCCTCGCGCATGTCGCTGGAGTAGATGTAGCCGTTGTAGTAGTAGGCCGACCACGAGCCGGCGATGCCGCCCTCCGGGTACGGACGCCGCTCGAAGAAGCCGATCTCCTTCGGGTTGGCCGAGTCGGTGAAGTCCCAGATCGACACCCCGCCCTGGTACCACGACTGGACCATGACGTCCTTGCCCTTCACCGGGATCAGCGAGCCGTTGTGGGCCACGCAGTTCTCGTCCTTCTCCTGGTTCCGCGGGATCTTGAAGTAGCCGCGCCGCTCCAGCTTGCCGTTCACCAGGTCGTACACGGCGTCGGCGCCCTTGGTGCGCGGCGTGCCGGCGTCGCAGGTGGCCTGGCTGCCGCCGCCCAGCTCGTCCCCGAAGACGACCTTCGTCGCGTCGTTGTTGAACGTCGCCGAGTGCCAGATCTGGAAGTTCTCGGTGTCGCGGATCTGCTGGATCACCCGTGGGTTGACCGGGTCGGAGATGTCGAGCAGCACGCCGTCGCCGAAGCAGGCCGCCGCGGCGAGCTTCTTCTCCGGGTAGGCGGTGATGTCGTGGCAGCCGGCGAACATCTCGGTGTTCTGCTGCTGGGGGAAGATGTTCGGCTGCGCCACGACCTTGGCGGACCTGGGGTCGTCGAGCGGGATCTCCACGATCTGGATGTTCTGGTGCGGCGCCGGGCACGTCCGCGAGTCCGGCTCCGGGCCGGGGGAGGAGACGTAGACGTAGAGCTTGTCGTCGGTGGGCACCATGGTGTGCGTGTGGGAGCCGCAGTCCGTGCGCACCGCGCCGACGTAGCGCGGGCTCTTCTTGTCGCTGACGTCGAAGAGGCGCAGGCCCTCCCAGTCGCGGGAGTTCTCGCCGGAGTCGCAGCCCTCGCCGTCGCGCGGCTCGTCGATCGACAGGATCAGCAGGTCGCCGTGCACGCTGACGTCGTTCTGCTGCGCCGGGCAGGACACCTGGCTCACCGTCTTCGGCTTGGCCGGGTCACTGATGTCGTAGATCGTGAAACCGGCGAAGTTCCCGACGAATACGTAATTGCCCTGAAAGGCCAGGTCGGTGTTGAAGCTGTCGTCCCCGGCGAACGGGCCGGAGCGCGGGACGTTCGCCACGTGCTTGACGTTGGCGCTGGTCAGCACCTCGCCCGTGCCTGACGCCGTGCCGGACGCCGTGCCCGACGCCGTGCCGCTCTCCTGCGAGGAGGCCGGCCCCGGATCACCGGCCGACGGCGGTTCCGCCGCGCACGCCGAGGCCAGCAACAACGCCGCGCACAACACCGCTCCGCGCAACTTGGCGAAGATCAACACGCGTCCCCTTTATCTCTCGTGGCTCACTATGGAAGTTATGCCAGCACGTTGGTGGCCGCGTACGATCTCCATCACAGTTGTGATGACATTTGCGCTTTCGGCCTGTTCTCAGCCGCCTGCCCCGGACATCCCGGTCGTCGGGACGGACGCCCCCGTCCTGGTGCCCGCCAGCCCCGGAGCCCCGGCCCGGACGGCCACCCCCGGGGAACGCGTCGGCCCGAGCCCGGCCCCCACCCTCGCCGCCGACGTGCGCTTCGCCCAGGCGATGATCCCGCACCACCGGCAGGCGCTGGAGATGACCTCCCTGGTCGAGGCCCGTACGACCACCCCGGTCATCCGCGCGCTCGCCCGCTCGATCACCGCCGCCCAGACCCCCGAGATCAGGTCCATGACCGTCTGGCTCGCCGAACTCGGCCGCCCGGCCCCCGCCGGCCACGACCACGGCGCGGCGGCCGGCTACGGCATGGCCACCGAACAGCAGCTGAACGCCCTGCGAGGGGCCAAGGGGGCCGCGTTCGACCAGCTGTTCCTGCGCCTGATGACCCGGCACCACCAAGGGGCGGTGAAGATGGCGGGGGAGGAGCTGGCCGGCGGCCGCGACTACCGCATGCGCCTGCTGGCCAGGGACGTCTACTCCGGCCAGAGCATCGAGATCGAACGCATGCGCCAGGCCGCGACCACGCTCCCGTCCCTCCCGTCCTGACGCCGCACATGCCGAGGCCCCGGCGTCGGGGTGGACGCCGGGGCCTCGGATGGCGATGGTTCAGGACGGCCAGAGCATGTTGGTGAGCTCGGCGTCCAGGTCCATGAAATCGGTCTCGCGCCCCGCGGGCACCTTCTCGTACGTCCGGTGGAGGAACTCCGTGAGGGGGGCCAGCGGCACTTCGAAGAGCGCCTGCCCGAACGGCGAGGTGAGGCTGATGTGCAGGGTGCGCTCGCCATCGGCGCGTGCGGGCCATACCTGCACGTCGCCGTCGCCGACCCGCCGCACGATGCCTACGGTCAGCAGTTCACGAGCAAAGATCCACTCGACCGGCTCGTCGTTCCCTACGTGGAAGGCCATGCGGATGGCATACGGATCGTCGGCTGTGTAGCTCAGTCCGGCGAGCAGGGGGACGGTAGTACGGTCGGGGACCACTAGCCGAAGGCCAAGCTCGGCGGAGACGGTGGTGCTGTTCATCGTCAGCCAAACCTTTTCGTCGTAGGTCCCCTCTTCGGGGCTTTCACTGCTCTGACGGACTTCGTCCTGAGCTATGACGCGGAACGAAGAAACCTGTAGGAAAGATTCCGCCTCAAGGGCCTTCTGTAACGCACATCACAGCTGGACATTTGGGCATCTACCTGGCTAAACGGCATCAATCGGGTCGTATTTGCGAGGGTTTTGCTGTTGTAGAGCCTGCCCCGACAGGCTCGACCAAGAACGTTTCTACCGAAAAGATCGCGATCGGTGTCTTCCGGGACACGTCGATGGTATGACACCGACCCACCACGCCGATGGGCAACCGCCGCCTTTCGCTCGAATCCCTCGCGCCAGGAGCTCCCGAAGATCGCCCCGCGACCGCTCCGTTTCGCCACCACCCCGAGAGTGCGGTATGGTTTTCCCCGTCAGCACCGCAAGGCGCCGACAGGGCGGGCGATTAGCTCAGCGGGAGAGCGCTTCGTTCACACCGAAGAGGTCACTGGTTCGATCCCAGTATCGCCCACTCGTAAGTCGCAGGTGAAGGGGTTTCGGAGATCGTCCGAAGCCCCTTCTCTCATGTCCGAGGGTCGACGGGAGCCAGCGGAGAGCCATCCCACTCGGATGCTCAACCCGTCGGCTTCTCAGCCCTCCTCCATGTCCGCCGGGGAAACATCCCCGCGTCCGCGGGGCCTACGCGTACGGCCTGACCAGGGCGGCCACTGTGGAGAGAAGATCCCCGCGTCCGCGGGGCCGACACCGCGCTGCTCGGCAATGTCCAACCCGAGTCGGGAACATCCCCGCGCGGGGATCGTCCCGAGGCGTCCCTGATGCCGAGCCACACCAGCCCGTCGGCCCCGCACGCGCGGGGATCGTCCGAACGTTCACGCCGCGTTCCTGGCGGTCGAGCAGTCGGCCCCGCACGCGGGGATCGTCCGATGAGCGTCAGCGGCCTGGCGGTGCTCGGCACGTCGGCCCCGCACGCGCGTGGATCGTCCGGGCGGCGGTGGCGAGGTCACCGACCTGGAGCCGTCGGCCCCGCACGCGCGGGGGTCGTCCCCACTGGAACTGTGTCACTCCTGGCGCCTACGGGTCGGCTCCGCAGGGCGGGGTCGTCCGTCTGAGCTTGGCAGGGAGTTCCTGAAGGAATGTCGGTCGGCGACGCAGTGCACATGGAGGGACCGGCCGAACGACGATATGTGTGAGAGAACGCCGATCGGTCCATCCCGCTGGCAGCCGAGAATCGTGCGGTTCCAGACCATCGATGGTGAGAGTGAACATAGGGACTATCTCCATAGCGGAGAGGAGCCGCGGGAGCCAATTGGGGGAGCCATCGCCCTTCGATTCCAGCAGGCTTGCCACGTCTTCCTGGGACGTTCTGCCAGGTGAGAGGCGCCCCGATCGACTCACATCGACGTGTTCAGACTGGCCTGCGTTCCTTCACAGGGAAGAGGTCGCTGGTTCGATTACGGGATCGCCCGCTCGTAAGGTGCAGATGGAGGGGTTTTTAGATCATCGAAACCCCTTCTCTCATTTTGAGGGGCCGATCCGGGAACAGTCCCGCTTGGATCTCAATCGTCGGCTTCTCGCCGTGGATGGTGATCCGGCCTTGAGCTGCTGGGTGGCCGGGCCTGGCTCTGTTCGTGGAACGCGACGTCGAGGTGAGCGACGACGGGATCGTGCTCGGCTGCACTGTGCCCTGGAGAACCTTGACCGTCCGCTCACCGTCGAGGAGCCGGCCGTCCATGCCGGCACGACTGTCCGCGGTGTCCACCGCGACCTGCGGGCGGCGACGGGCGCGAGCGCCATGAAGTGGCTGCCGCACAGCCCCGCCCCGCCGGGAGCCGGCAGGGCGTCATCCCTGAAGACGAGCTTCGTCGGGCTCTACCCTCCTGGGTTGAGCCGGGGGTCCTTCTTGCGCCAGAGGCGGCGGGCGTGCGCGGTTGGCAGCGTGAAGGGGGTGAAACGTGCACTCATCATCACCGTCCTGGCTCTCACGCTGGCCGGCTGCGGGTCCACCCCGCCGCAGCGCCTGACCGTCCCGAAGCCGACGGGCCCGCATCCGGTGGGCACCGTCTCGGTCCACCTGGTGGATCGGTCCCGCCCGGATCCCTGGAACGGCTCCGGCAGGAGGCGGGAGCTGATGGTCAGCCTGTGGTATCCGGCCCGGGACGCGCAGGCCCATCCGGTCGCCCCCTGGATGCCGAGGGCGGCGGCGGACCGGTACCTGAAGATGAACGACCTGGAGCCGGGCTCGGTGCTGCTGGACAGGACCGACGGCCACGAGGGCGCGCCCGCCGACACGAGCCTGGGCGAGCTGCCGGTCGTCCTGTACTCGCCGGGCGCCAACGCCTCGCGCGCGTACGGGACCGGCGTCGTCGAGGAGCTGGCCAGCCGGGGATACGCGGTGGTCACCGTCGATCACCCCCATGACGCGGCGGTGGTGGAGTTCCCCGGCGGCCGGGTGGAGACGGGGGCCGAGGTGACCGATTTCGCCAAGGCGGTCGACGTCCGGGTGGCCGACGTGCGTTTCGTTCTGGACAGCTTGCCTGCCCTGGAGGAGAAGGTGCCCGGCCGTGCCGGGAAGCCGGTCTTCGACCTCGCGCGGATCGGGATGTTCGGGCATTCGCTCGGCGGCGCGGCCACCTCCTCCGCCATGTACGCCGACCCGCGGATCAAGGCCGGGCTCGGCCTGGACGGCGCCGTCTTCGGCAAGGTGGCGAAGTCCGGCCTCGACCGGCCGTACATGGTCGTCGACACCGACGGGAAGGGCGGCATGGCCACCAATCCGACACTGCGTGCCTTCTGGGACGGGTTGCGGGGATGGCGGCTCAACGTGACGCTCAAGGGGGCGGCGCACAACTCCTTCGGCGACGACGTCCTGCTTATCCCCATGTCGGCCGGGCCGCTGGGGCTGCGGAAGGAGCAGCTGGAGGAGGTCGTCGGCACGATCTCGGCCGAGCGGGCGCTGGCCTTCCAGCGCGCCTACCCGCTGGCCTTCTTCGAGCAGGCGTTGCGCGGCCGTCCGCAGGCGTTGCTGCGGGGCCCGTCAGCCGCCTTCCCCGAGGTCTCCTACCGCCGCTGACGGCGCCCGCCCGCCGGCCGTGACCACGCCGCCCTCGTAGGCGGCGATGACGAGCTGCGCCCGGTCGTGCGCGGCGAGCTTGGCCAGCAGGCTGCGGACATGGGTCTTGACCGTCGCCTCCCCGATGCCGAGCCGCTCGGCGATCCGCGGGTTGGTCAGCCCCCGGGCCACCAGCACCAGCACCTCGCGCTCCCGTCCGGACACCTGGGCCAGCCCCGCCGCCAGCCGGGCCGGGATCGCGGCGGGCTCGCGCCGGGCGAACTCCGCGATGAGCCGCGTGGTGACCGACGGGGCCAGCAGCGCCTGCCCCTCCCCGACGATGCGCAGCGCCGCCAGCAGGTCGCCGGGGCCGGTGTCCTTGAGCAGGAATCCGCTGGCTCCGGCGCGCAATGCCCCGTAGACGTACTCGTCGAGATCGAACGTGGTCAGCATCAGCACCCGTGTCCCGGCGGTCGCCGGGTCGGCCCGGATCAGCTCGGTGGCCCTGATCCCGTCGAGGCCGGGCATGCGGACGTCCATGAGCACCAGGTCGGGCCGCAGGTCGCGGGCCAGTTCCACGGCCTGCTGCCCGGTGCCGGCCTCGCCGGCGGTGGTCAGGCCGGGGGCGGTGTCGATCAGCCTGCGCAGGCCCGCGCGCAGCAACGCCTGGTCGTCGGCGATCAGTACCGTGAACGTGCTCACCTGTCGTCCTCCCCGGACCCGGACCCGGACCCGGACCCGGATCCGCTCGGCAAGGGCAGTCTCGCGCGGACGGCGAAGCCGCCGCCGGGCTCCGGCCCGGCCGAGAACGTCCCGCCGTGCAGGGTCACCCGCTCTTCCAGCCCGGCCAGCCCGTGTCCTCCCGTACGCGGCGCACCCCCGCGGCCGTCGTCGACGATCTCGACCACCACTTCGCGCCGCGCCCGGGTGACGACGGTCACCCGGCACCGGGCCGGGCCGGCGTGTCTGAGCACGTTCGTCAGCGACTCCTGCACGAGGCGATGGACGACCAGGGCCGCCTCGCCGCCGAGCGCGAGGCCGGGCTCGACGTCGAGCTCCACCCGCACGTCACCGTCCGGGATCGCCGCGACCAGCTCGCGCAGCGTGTCCATCATGCGCGGCGCGCCGTCGTCCCGATCTTCCGGGAGGTCGCGGAGCAGGCCCAGAAGGCGGCGCAAGTCCGTGAGCGCCTTCCGGCTGGTCTGCTCGATGATCGACAACGCCTCCCCGGCCTCCTCGGGGTGCGTGGCGGCGACGTGGTTGGCGATGCCGGCCCGCATGGAGATCAGGCCCATGCTGTGGGCGACGACGTCGTGCACCTCACGAGCCACCCGCAGCCGTTCCGCCGTCGCCGCGGCCTGCGCCGACCGTGCGACGGCCTGCGCGGCGTACGCGCGCTGCTCCCGTACGGCGAGTCCGATCGTCCACGCCAGAGCGAGCAGCAGCCAGGCGAATCCGCACGCCGAGGCCGCCTCCGTCCAGGAGGGGGCGCCGATCGCGGCGCCGGCGGCGGTCACCGTCAGCGCGGCCACCAGCGCCGTCACCGCCGTCCGGCGCGCCTGCAGCAGCGCCACCGCGTGCAGGGCGACGGCCAAGGGCACGAACGCCTCCTGCCACCCGGCGAACGGCGCGATCACCGCCGCCAGCAGGACCGCCGCGCACACCGGCACGGGCCACCGGCGCCGCACCGCCGTCGGCAGGCAGGCCAGCGCGATCACCGGCACGGCCACGAAGGGCGGCACCCCCGCGGACCCGGGCGCCAGCACTGCCGGCACCGAGAACCCGGCGGCTAGGGGGACGGCCGCGAACACGTCGAGGGCGACCCAGTGTCCCGGCCGCAGCCTGCGCGCGATCAAGGGACGCCGTTCGGCCATGCGCCCACCCTAGACGGGCCGGCCTCGGCGGCGGGCGTGATGTGGATCATGAAGCTGGCGCCGCTCCTCGGTGGATGGTGTTCCGCTGCGGGATCTAGGGTGCGGGCATGTCGTACGTGCTCCACGGTGTCGTCGGTGAGTTCGACCGTCTCCGCTCCCTGTCGGGTGAAGTGCCACGGGCTGTGGTGGCGCCTCTCGGGCAACGCCTGGGGCTGCTGCCGGTGACCGACGAGATCTTCGGCGAGCCGGCCGGCGCGCGGCAGGAGAGCGGGCCGTTCACGCTCATGTCCCCGGGGCTCGCCGGAAGGCTGAAGGACTGGTCCCGCGGCGGCCATGTCGCCTACGTGGAAGCGGACTTCTGGGGTGGCAGCGGCAGCCAGGCCGCCGCCCTGTGGGAGAACGGCCGTCGCAGCTGGGGGCCCGAGCACGCCTCGATCCAGGCCGGACCGCTGCGCGACGACTGGCCGATCAACGCCGTGCTCGCGCGCCTCGGAGCGGTCAGAGCAGGTGCGGCGGACCTGTTCGACGCGGTCGGCCTCGGGCGGGAACGCGACATGGAGGGGTGGCGCCGGGCGGCCCTGGACGCCCCCGGTTACGACGCGTGGGAGGCCGCATGCCGCGCCAGGGAGGAGGCCGACGCCCGCGCCGCCGCCGAACGTGACAGGTACGCCAGGCGTGACGACGTCCCCGTCGTGCTCGACGGCAGGACGGTGATGCGGCTGCTCGGCCTCCCGCCCTCCCCGATGGTGGGGGCCGCGATCCGGCATCTCCAGGAGGTACACCTGGAACGCGGTCCCCTCACCCGGGACGAGGCCGCCACCGAGCTTCGCCGCTGGGCCCGGAGCTTCCGCAGCACCCGATGACGCACGATGCTCCCGGCGGCACTGACGTGCCGGTGGCGTCCGCCCGAGCGCCAGGCCGAGACGGCCGCTCGCGGCGATTTGGCCCATCCAAATGACCGGGAGTTGGCTCTAGGTTGACGCTGATGTCGCCCCCCTAAGATCCACGATCATGAATTCTTTTCCGATGCGTCTCATCGCCGCGGGCGCCTTCGTGGCGATGGCCGCGGCGGCCACACCCGCGTACGCCGCCGCGCCCGCCGGCGACGCCGTGGTGAACGGTTCGCTGGACAACGGGGTCAAGGGCTGGTGGGCGTCCAAGAACACGCCGATCAAGGTGACGGGCGGGCGCCTGTGCGCCCAGGTGCCCGCGGGGGGTGACAACGTGTGGGCCGCGATGGTGGGGCAGAGCGGCATCGAGGTCCGGGGCGGCCAGACCTACCAGTTGAGCTTCGAGGCGACCGCCACGAAGACGACGAGGATCAGGTCGCTGGTCCAGGGCGGCGGCACGAAGCCCGCCGCGATCGTGGACGGCTACCCCGAGGTCGGCGGCAGCTCCAAGAAGTTCACCTACGCGGCCACGGCCAAGGTGTCGGACTCGGAGGCTCAGGTGTTGTTCCAGGTGGGCGGTGCGGACGCGCCGTACACGTTGTGCCTGGACAATGTCTCCCTCGTGCCCGTGCACCAGAGCGTGGTGAACGGTTCGCTGGACAACGGGGTCAAGGGCTGGTGGGCGTCCAAGAACACGCCGCTCAAGGTGACGGGCGGGCGCCTGTGCGCCCAGGTCCCCGCGGGCGGTGACAACGTGTGGGCCTCGATGGTCGGGCAGAGCGGCATCGCCGTGGAGGCCGGGAAGACGTACCGGCTGAGCTTCAAGGCGTCGGCGACGCGGCCGGTGAAGATCAGGTCGGTGGTCCAGGACAGCGGCTCGAAGCCCGCCGCGATCGTGGACGGCTACCCCGAGGTGGGCACCGGGTCCAGGACCTACTCCTACCAGAACACCGCCAAGACCTCGGACCAGGAGGCCCAGGTGTTGTTCCAGGTGGGCGGTGCGGACGCGCCGTACACGCTGTGCCTGGACGACATCCTGCTCACCGACTAGAACGCCGGCGCAGCGGTCCGGCCGTCCTGGCGCGAGCCCGGCGGACCGCTGCGCCGGTGGGGCCGCCGGTCACCGAGGCTCGTCCGGCACGCCGGTGACCGGCACACCGCCCTGCGCCGCCGCGCGTGCCCGCTGCTTCTTCTCGCGGATGACCGCGTGGGCGTCGGCGACGGGGCCGAGGTGCCGGAGCTTGTCGGGGTTGACGATCGAGCGGATGGTCTGGATGCGTCCGTCCAGGATGTCGAGCGTCCAGATGCTGACGATCCGGCCGTCGCGGTCGCGGATGATCGCGCCCGGCTGGCCGTTCACCTCGTGCGCCTCCAGCACCGCGCCGATCCGGGCGAACGGCGCGACGGCGGCGGACAGCACGCGCGCCACCTTCGCGAGGCCGAGGACGGGCAGCGTGCCGCCGATCTTGCCGCCGCCGTCGTTGACCAGCCGGACGTCGGCGGCCAGCAGTTCCCGCAGCCCTTCGACGTCCCCCTCCCTGAGCGCGCCGAAGAACCGCCCGGCAAGCAGGTCCCGGGACCGGCGATCGGCCTGGAAGCGGGGGCGGCCCGCGTCCATGTGGCGGCGCGCCTGCACCGCGAGCTGGCGGCAGGCCGCCTCCGACCGCTCCACGGCGGAGGCGATCTCCCGGTGGCTGAAGGCGAACACCTCGCGCAGCACGAAGACCGCGCGCTCCAGCGGGCTCAGCCGCTCCAGCAGGATCAGCGCCGCCATCGACACCGAGTCGGCCAGCTCCGCCGACCGCTCCGGGTCCTGGTAGGGGTCGGTCAGCAGCGGTTCGGGGAACCACGGCCCGACGTAGGCCTCGCGCCGGACGCGGGCCGAGCGCAGCACGTCGATCGAGATCCGGGTCACCGTCGCCGACAGGAAGGCCTTGGGCGAGTCGGGCTGGGATGCGGCGCCCTCGTAGCGCAGCCAGGTCTCCTGGACGGCGTCCTCGGCTTCGCTCACACTGCCCAGGATCCGGTAGGCGATCGCGAACAGCAGCGGTCGTAGCTCCTGGAACTCCTCGGTGCGGGTCACGCCGACCATTGGTACCACCATGGCTGGACAAAGGCGACAAAGTGTTGCAGGTCACACTCGCCCGAGCTCACATCCGTGCGGGGCTGTCTCGTCCAGGGGGTGTAACAGCTGAAAGGAGCGCAGCATGCAGAAGGTCTGGTTCGTCACCGGCTCGTCCCGCGGCCTGGGCCGCCACTTCGTGGCGGCCGCCCTGTCGCGCGGTGACCGGGTCGCCGCCACCGCCCGGAGCACCGCCAGCCTGAAGGAGCTGGTCGACGTCCACGGCGACGCGGTGCTCCCGCTGGAGATGGACGTGACCGACAGGGCCGCGGTCTTCGAGAGCGTGCGGCGAGCGAAGGAGCACTTCGGCCGGCTCGACGTCATCGTGAACAACGCCGGTTACGCCCAGGTCGGCGCGGTCGAGGAGCTGACCGAGCAGGACCTGCGCGACCAGCTGGAGACCAACCTGTTCGGCGCGGTGTGGGTGGTCCAGGCCGCGCTGCCGTACCTGCGCGAGCAGCGCTCGGGGCACATCATCCAGCTGTCCTCGGCCGCCGGGGTCATCGCCATGCCGCTCGGCGGCGCCTACCACGCCTCCAAGTGGGCCCTGGAGGGGCTGAACGAGGCGCTCGCCGGCGAGGTCGCCGAGTTCGGCGTCAAGGTGACCATCGTCGAGCCCGGCGGCTTCGCCACCCGGAACGGCAATAACCCCGACCCGCTCGCCAACGGCCACATGGCCACGACCGACCCGGCCTACGACGGTCTCCGCGAGCGCCTCGGTGCGATGGCGGGAAAGATGCCCGCGGGGGACCCGGCCGCCGCGGCGCAGGCGCTCCTGAAGCTCGTCGACTCCGCCAACCCGCCCATGCGGGTGCTGTTCGGCAAGGGCTTCCACCCGCTGATCCAGCAGGCCTACGCCGACCGGCTCCAGACCTGGGCCGACTGGCAGGACCTGTCGATCGAGGCGCACGGCCCGCTCCGAGCCGGCTGACCGGCCTGCTCGGTCCTGACCCCTGACAAGAACATCGGTCCTGACGCCTGACAAGAACATCGGTCTTGCCCCCTGACAAAAGTAAGGGTCCGAGCCTGTCTTTCGGGCATGTGGGG
Source organism: Nonomuraea sp. NPDC049655 (assembly GCF_044465465.1). Taxonomy (NCBI): domain Bacteria; kingdom Bacillati; phylum Actinomycetota; class Actinomycetes; order Streptosporangiales; family Streptosporangiaceae; genus Nonomuraea; species Nonomuraea sp. NPDC049655. Next base: position 148,467 of record NZ_JBITLS010000010.1, on the reverse strand, counting down.
GGTGGTGGCGTCATTTCTACAGTTCTGTGCATGATCAGAACTCGCCGTAACCCCGCCCCCCTCCTCCTCGCCCTGACCCTGGCACTCCCGGCGACGGCCGCGGCGGCGGCGCCCGCCGCTGCCGCCTCCGTCGGCTCCACCGCGGGCACCTCCGACGTGCGCGTCGCGATCCCGCACCCCACCGGCCAGTACGAAGTGGGCCGCGACACCCTGCATCTCGTCGACGCCGACCGCCGCGACCCGTGGATGCCGGAAGCCGCACGCGAGCTGATGGTCTCGGTGTACTTCCCGGCGCGCACCGGCGGGAGCGCCGCGCCGTACATGACCGTCGACGAGGCCCGGCTGCTCCTCAAGGGGCAGCGGCTCGACGCCGTCTTCAAGCCCGGGCAACTCGCCGACGTCAGCACCAACGCGCACCTGAACGCCCGTCCCGTCGGCGGCCGGCACCCCTTGGTGGTGCTCTCCCCGGGGTTCACCCTCAACCGGGCCACCCTGACCACGCTCGCCGAGGACCTCGCCTCCAAGGGGTACGTCGTCGCCCTCGTCGATCACGCCTACGAGTCGTTCGGCACGACCTTCCCCGGCGGCCGTACCCTGACCTGCGTCGCGTGCGAGACGGTGGAGAGCGCCCCCTCCGACGAGGCGGAGAAGGAGCTGATGGCCAAGGCCGCGGTCAACCGGGCGGCCGACCTGTCCTTCGTGATCGACCGGCTGACCCGTCCCGCACGGTCCGCGCCCGCCTGGCGGCACTGGCAGATGATCGACCCGCGCCGGATCGGCGCCGCGGGCCACTCGCTCGGCGGCAACGCCGCGGCCGGTGTCATGGCCGCCGACCGGCGGGTCCGCGCCGGGGTGAACCTGGACGGCTCGTTCTTCGCCCCGGTCGCGGTCTCCGGCCTCGGCGGGCGGCCGTTCCTCATGCTCGGCACCAAGGTCCAGCACTCACCCGGCGCCGCCGACACCACCTGGACCCGGGACTGGCCCCGCCTGGACGGCTGGAAGCGCTGGCTCACCGTGGCCGACTCCGGCCACTTCACCTTCATCGACCTGCCCATCCTGGGCGCCCAGGCGGGGATCGTCGACCCTGCCGCGCCCCTGTCGGGCGAGCGGTCAGGGGAGATCACCACGTCGTACGTCGGCGCCTTCTTCGGCCGGCACCTCCGCGGCGAGCAGCATCCCCTGCTGGACGGCCCGTCCGCCGCCAACCCGGAAGTGGCCTTCCAGAACCCCTGAGGCCGGGCCGGCCGCCTGTGCTCGCCGGCGCGACCTGTCCGCGGGGCTGCCGAACGGGCTCCCGCCCCCGGGTGCCGACCCAGTCGGGCAGGAAGGGGCAGTCGACGACGGTCCAGCGCACCGACGTCGGCCGGGTCGCCTCCTCGACGTGGATCACGAGGGGCTCGGGGGGCGGTCATGGCCGCGTCCTTTCAGTGGTCGGAGGCCGATGCCGCGGCGGCGATCGGTTCGAGCTCCGCGGCCAGCTCGTCGAGCTCGTCCGTGCTGAGCACGTCGTACGCCGGCGCGGCCAGTTCGTCGGTGAGCGCCTCGATCCGCTGCTTGGTCTCGCGGCCGGCGTCGGTGAACCCGCCGGCGGCGTCCACGAGGCCGCGGTCGCGCAGCCCGTCGACCACGGCGGTCAGCCGGGCCTTGGGCAGGTGGTGGATCCGGCCGAACTCCTCCGCCCGCATGCCGAGGGAGACGGCCATGAGGACGTGGGCCTCGGTGCCGCCGATGCCGTGGGCGACAAGGGCGGCGTTGTGGCCGTCCCCGCGGTGCTCCCGCAGCAGCGTCGCCGCGTGCCAGAGCCTGGCGACCGGCTCCTCGGGCACGTCGAGCGCCCGCAGCCCGGCGTACAGGGGCCGGCCCTCGGTCGGCGCGCTGAGCGCCGCCCGGGTGGCGAGGTCGGCGGCCCGCGCCAGTCCGGGCGAGCCGGCGAGCTCTCCGATCCGCTGCCGCAGGGCGGCGGTGCTGCCCTGTTCGCGCACGGTGATCGCCTCCTGCGGGGTGATCTTTCCCCACACCCAGGGGATGTGGCGGGCCACCTCGCCGTCGGCGAAGTTGTAGAAGACCGCGTGGACCACCTCGGCCGGTGCCAGGCCCAGCGGGGCGGCGCGGCCGGCGAAGTAGCCGTCCCAGTAGTTGCGCATGCCGACGGCCAGGAACGCCTCGTTCGCCACCTCGGAGAAGGTGGCGGTGGCGATCGGCTCGATGAGCTCGGACATGCGGTGGATCCTGGCCTGCGGGTGGTGCTGCATCGGTCGGCGTCTCCCTCGTTCGTGCTGGTCGTGACAGCCCCTCGTGGCGACTGTTCACCCTGGCTACGAACGACGCGGCCCGGATCCGACAACTCCGGCCGATAATTTTCCGCCGTGATTGTGATCTACGTTGTAAAGGCGATGGCTCTCGGAGCGGGTTTCCCGATAGGAGGATTCAATGTAGGTTAGCCTAACCTAACTAAGGAGGAGCTCTGTGGTGGTTGATCCTTTTCGTGCCTTCGACGTCCGGGTTCGGGGCCTGCGGCGGCTGAGCCCGTCGTTCCTCCGCGTCACCTTCACCGGGGATGACCTGCACGAGTTCGCGGACAACGGGTACGACCAGCGCGTCAAGCTGGTCCTGCCGACCCCCGGCGCGGGCGTCACGCGCTTCCCGCGCGGAGCCGACTGGTTCAAGCAGTGGTACGCCCAGGGCGACGAGCGCAACCCGCTGCGCACCTACACCGTCCGCGCGGTCCGCCCCGAGGCGGCCGAGGTCGACATCGACGTCGTCCTGCACGACGACTGCGCCGGGCCCGCCGGGCCGGCCGCCCGCTGGATCGCCGCCTGCGAGCCGGGCTCGACGGCGGCGATCTTCGGCCCGAACGGCCTCTACGACGGCTTCCACGGCGGTCTGGAGTTCCGGCCGCCCGCCGGCTTCGGCACCGTGCTGCTCGCCGGTGACGAGACCGCCGTCCCGGCGATCGTCGGCATCCTGGAGCGGCTGCCCGCCCATGTCACCGGCGAGGCCCTGCTGGAGGTGCCGCACGAGGAGGACTTCCTTCCGGTCGCCGGCGCGCCGGGCGTGCGGGTCACCTGGCTCGCCCGCGGCGACGCTCCCTGGGGCGCCCGCCTGGAGCCCGCCGTCGCGGAGGCCGCCGCCAGGCTCCTTCCGGCGGGCGCGGCAGGCGCCGAGCCCGAGGAGATCGACGTCGACGCCGAGATCCTCTGGGAGATCCCCGAGACCGGCGACGGCCCCTGCTACGCCTGGCTGGCCGGCGAGGCGGCCGTGATCAAGCGGCTGCGCCGTCACCTGGTCTCCGAGCGCGGCATGGACCGCAAGGCCGTGGCCTTCATGGGCTACTGGCGTCAGGGCCGCTCCGAGGACGCGTGAGCCCGCCATGACGACCGCCCCCCTTCTCCCGGACCGCTCCGGCCCGGACCGCTCCGGCCCGCCGCTCACCGGCCCCGCGCTCACCGGCACTGACCTGTGTCTCGGCTACGCGGGTCGTCCCGTCGTCGACGGCGCCTGCATCAGCCTGGTCACCGGCGCCGTCACCGCCCTGGTCGGCCCGAACGGCAGCGGCAAGTCCACCCTGCTGCGCGCCCTGGCCCGGCTGCACCGCCCCGACTCCGGCGAGGTCCGGCTGGCCGGCGGCGCCGACGCCCTGGCCCTGTCCGCCCGCGACTTCGCCCGCCGGGTGACGCTGCTGGCGCAGAGCCGTCCCACCCCGACCGGCGTGCGCGTCAAGGACGTGGTCGGCTACGGCCGCCACCCCCACCGCGGCCGCTGGCGCGCGGGCGACCCCGGCGGCGAGGCGGCGATCGAGCGCGCCATGGAGCTGACCGGCGTGCGCGCCATGGCCGGACGCGCCGTCGACGAACTGTCCGGCGGCGAGATGCAGCGCGTGTGGCTGGCCACCTGCCTGGCCCAGGACGCCGGCGTGCTCCTGCTCGACGAGCCCACCACCTTCCTCGACCTGCGCTACCAGGTCGAGCTGCTCGAACTCGTGCGCGACCTGGCCGACCGGCACGGTGTGGCCGTCGGCGTCGTCCTGCACGACCTCAACCAGGCCGCCGAGATCGCCGACCGGGTCGTGCTGCTCCAGGGCGGCCGGGTCCGGGCCGACGGCGCGCCGCCTGAGGTGCTCACCGAAGACCTGCTCACCGAGGCCTACGGCATCCGCGTCGAGGCCACGATCGATCCGCTCACCGGACTGGTCCGCACCAGGCCGCTGGGCCGCCACCTGGCGATGAAAGGCTGAAAGATCCCCATGCGTTCCCTCCCGGCGGTCATGGCCGCCATGTTGCTGCTGACCGCCTGCGGCACGACGGAGCCCCCCGCCGCCCCCGCGGCCCGGGAGCCGTCGGCGGGCGCCGCGGCCCCGATCACCGTGACCGACGCCCGGGGCAAGCGGGTCACCCTCGACAGGCCCGCGACCCGCGTCGTCGGCCTGGAATGGGGGGAGGTCGAGATGCTGGTGGCACTCGGGGTCCAGCCGGTCGGCGCGGCCGACGTCAAGGGCTACGGCACCTGGGTCACCGCGGCCCCGCTCGACGCCTCCGTCAAGGACGTCGGCACCCGCCAGGAGCCCAGCGTCGACTCCATCGCCGCCCTCCAGCCGGACCTCGTCGTCATGGAGTCCGACGACTCCGCCCTCATCGGCCAGCTGGAGAAGATCGCCCCGGTCATCGTCGCCAAGGGCAGCGACGCCGCCGCGAACCTCACCCGCATGCGCGACGACCTCACCCTGCTCGCCGCCGCCGTCGGCAGGACGGAGCAGGCGACCAAGGTGATGGCCGACTTCGACGCCGCCATGGCCGACGGCAGGGCCAGGATCGCCGCCTCCGGCTCGGCCGGGCAGAAGTTCATGATGGCCGACGGCTGGAAGGACGGCAGCAAGATCTCCATCCGCCCGTTCGGCAAGGGCGCCCTGGTCTCCGACGTGGCCGAGCGGCTCGGCCTCACCAACGCCTGGACCGGCCAGGTCGACGAGCAGTGGGGCCTCGGCAGCACCGACGTCGAGGGCATGACCGCGGTCAAGGACGAGAACCTGCGCTTCTTCTACAACGCCTCCGACGGCGTGGACGTCTTCGCCGGCCTGGCGGGCAACTCCCTGTGGAAGTCGCTGAGCTTCGTCAAGCGGAACCAGATCACCAAACTGCCCGACGGCATCTGGACCTTCGGCGGCCCCCTGTCGTGCCGGCAGTACGCCGACGCCCTGGTGAAGGCCTACGCCGGGTGATCACCGCAGTCGAGGCCCCCGCGACGCCGCTGCGCAGGCTCGGCGTCGCGGGGACCTTCCTGGTGGCCCTGGCCGTCATCGCGGCCCTCGCCGCGCTGCACCTGACGCAGGGCACCTCCGACACCGACCTGTTCGCCCTCGACGAGCAGGCGATGAACGTGCTGGTCGCCTCCCGGCTGCCGCGGCTGCTGGCGGCGGTCTGCGTCGGCGTCGCGCTCGGCGCGGCGGGCGCGCTGCTGCAGTCGGTCGCGCGCAACCCGCTGGCCTCGCCCGACACCCTCGCCGTCAGCAACGGCGCGTACCTGGCGGTCGTGCTGGCCGCCACCTTCGGGCTGAGCCTGCCGGCCTTCCTGTCCGGCGGCCTGTCCTTCCTCGGCGGCCTGGCCGCGGCCGCTCTGGTGCTCGCCCTGTCGGCGGGCGGCAGGACCGGCACCACTCGGCTGATCCTGGCCGGCTCCGCGACCGCGCTGGCCCTGCAGTCGGCGACCACCCTGCTCATGATCCTCTTCCAGGAGGAGAACACCGGCCTGTTCGCCTGGGGCAGCGGCTCGCTCGTGCAGAGCGACCTCGGTGGCGTCACCCAGATGGCCCCGGTGATCGTGGTGGCGGTCGGGGCGGCCGTCGCCCTCGGCTCCCGCCTCGACATCCTCGGCCTGGGCGACGACACCGCCTCGGTGCTGGGCGTCGACGTCCGGCGGTTGCGGCTGACCGTCGTCGTGCTCGCCGTCCTGCTCTCGGCCGCCGCGGTGACCGTGGCCGGGCCCGTCGGCTTCGTGGGGCTGTGCGCGCCGGTCGTCGTCCGCCTGCTGGCCCGGCGGCTGCCCGAGCTGGGCCGGCATCGCGTCCTGGTGCCGCTCTCGGCGCTGGCCGGCGTGGTCGTCCTGCTCGCCGCCGACGTCGCGCTGCGCTTCGTGCTCGGCGCGCAGGCCGGGGTGGACGTGCCGCCGGGCGTGGTGACCGCGATGCTGGGCGCGGGCGTGCTCATGTGGCTGGCCCGCCGGCACCGCGACGCCGGTCCGGCCCGGCGGCCGCCGACCGTCCGCACCGCCGACCGCGGCCGCGCCGCCTTCGCGGTGATCCTGCTGTCCGGTACGGCGCTGCTGGTCGTCGCCGTCGTGCTGGGCCTGCTCGGCGGCGACACCTGGTTGCTGCTCGGCGACGTCGCCAACTGGCTGCGGGGCAGGACCGGCAGGGCGCTGACGTACGTGCTCGACCAGCGCTGGCCGCGCGTCGCGGCGGCGGTCCTGGCCGGTGCGGCGCTCGCCGTCTCCGGCGCAGTTTTCCAGGCCGTCTCCCGCAACCCGCTGGCCGAGCCGGGCGTGCTCGGCATCACCGCGGGCGCCGGCGCGGCGGCCGTCGCGACGCTCACGCTCGTGCCCATGGCCGGGATCGCCGTGGTGTCCGGCGCGGCCGGGGTCGGCGCGCTCGCCGCCTTCGCCCTGGTCCATCTGCTGGCCTGGCGCGGCGGGCTCAGCTCCGACCGGCTCGTGCTCATGGGCATCGGCGCGCACGCGCTGTTCAACGCGGTCACCGTGCTGATCATCGTGAGGTCCGACCCGTGGAACACCGCCAAGGCGCTCACCTGGCTCTCCGGTTCCACCTACGGGCGGGTTCCGGCCCAGCTCCTGCCGGTCGCCGTGGCGCTCGCGCTCTTCCTCCCGCTCGCTCTGTGGCTGCGGCGCGACCTCGACCTGCTGGCGCTCGACGAGGACACGCCCCGGGTGCTCGGGGTGCCGCTGGAACCCGTGCGGCTGCTCGCGCTGGGCGGCGCCGTGCTCGTCACCTCCACCGCGGTCTCGGCCGTCGGCGTGGTGGGGTTCGTCGGGCTCGTCGCCCCGCACGCGGCCCGCGCGCTGGTCGGCGGCAGGCATGTGCGGCTCCTGCCCGCGGCGGCGCTTCTCGGGGCGGTGCTGGTGAGCCTGGCCGACACGCTGGGCCGTACCGTGATCGCGCCCGCCCAGGTGCCGGCCGGGCTGGTCACCTCGCTGCTCGGCACGCCGTACTTCGTGTGGCTGCTCTGGCGTTCGCGCGCCGGGGGCCGGGCCGCCGCACAGTGAGGTTCCCAGGCGTGCGGGTTCACGCCCACTCGGCGCCGAGCAGCCGTTCCAGCTCGGCCTGCGTCCGGTCGGGGTCGTAGCCGGGGACGGCCTCGCGCATGAGGTCGTGGGTGCGCCGCTGGACGTCGGCGGCGGCCGCCCGTACCGCCGCGAGCGTCTCCTCGGCCAGGTCGTGGCCGCCCAGCCGCAGGGCGCGCTGGTCGTAGCGGACGTCGAGGACGCGTCCGTCGGCGTCGACGGTCACCCGCACGCGGCCCGACGGCCCTTCGCCGGTGCCGATGACGGCCCGCAAGTCCTCCTGCGCCGACTCCAGCCAGGCCAGCATGCGCTCGCCCCGGCGGGCGGCCTCGTCGAGCTCGCGTTCGCTGATGTTGGCGGGGTCGATCTCCGGCCCGAACACGCTTCGCCTCCTAGTAAAGGTCGTTGAGTGCCTGCTCGACCCGCGCGCGCACGAAGGTCTCGTCCAACGGCGCGGGGACGGCGGCGGTGGCGTCCCGCACCCCGTCGGCGATCTCCCGCGCCTGCCGTGCGGCGTCGTCCTGCGCGGCCCGCAGCACCTCGGCGGTCTTCCTGCCGAGCGCGGCCTCGTCCAGGCGCAGCGCCCGCGGGTCGATGCGCAGGCGGGTGGGGACGCCGTTGCCGTCGGCGAACGCCTCGACCAGCCCGTCGTCGCTCTCCGCGCGGCCCTCCACGCGGCCGATGGACGCCCGCGCGTCGTGCAGCGCCCGGATGGCGCGGCGGCTCTGGGCGACGTACTCGTGCAGGTACTCGGCGTCGTCCTCAGGAGCTGGTGAACGCATGTCGAACCCCCGACAGTCAGTCACGTGAACGTTCAGTGTAGAGGTAAACCTCTGTGCCGGAATTGACTGGATATGCTTTCTGGGCATGACGGGATTTGAGATCGCCGCGGGGGCGGTGGGTCGTGACGGCGCGTACGTCACCGACCATGGGGCGAACTACGACGCCGCGGTCACGCGGCTGCGGCAGCGGGGGAGCGGCGCCCGGACCTTCGGCGGCGAGGGGCTGTTCGCCACCATCATCGCCACCTACAACGAATGCCTGCAGACCTCGCTCGACGCGCTGACGGGGATCGGCGGGCAGATCGCCGAGACCGGCGAGGGGCTGCGCATGGTGGCGAGGAACACCCGGGCGGCGGAGAGCGCCACCGTCGAGAGCTTCGAGAGCCCCGCATGGCGGTGACACTCGACCCGCACGTGGCGGGCTTCCTCAACCTCATCGGTTTCCCCTGGCCGAACGACAACGAGGACGAGTGGCGTCTTGAGGCCGACGACTGGCGGGTCGTCCTGGCCGCGTCGTCGGCCCAGGGCGCCGCGGCCGACGAGTCGGTCCGCAACGCGGGGCAGTCCTACCAGGGCGACTCGGCCACGCAGCTGGCCGGCCACTGGAACCAGGTCGGCGACGGCGGCGGCCACATCTCCCAGGCCGCCTCGGCGGCGAAGGTCGCGCCGGCCGTCCTCGACGGCACCGCGAACGTGGTCAGCGCGGTCAAGCTGGCCGTGGGCACGCAGGCCGCGTACGGACTGACCGCCGCCACCCAGGCGCTGCTGTTCGGCGGCGCCGCGGGCGGCATGATCGCCCTCGCCCGCATGCAGATGACCCGCCACGCCGTGGGCAAGGTGGCGCTCGAAGGCGCCGAGGGCACCGCCAGGGGGCTGGCCCCGGTGCTGAGCGGCCGGGTGACCGAGACCATGCGCCGCATCATGAAGGAGATGGAGAAGCGGCCGCACGCCCGCGACGGCATTCTCCAGATCCGGCGCAGGCGCGGCGGGGGCGGCGGCGGAGGCAAGGGCGGGAAGGGCGGCGGCTACGACCCGAACGCCTCGGCGAGCTTCGACAACGCCGCGCAGCGGATGCACGGCAGGTTGCCCAACAGCAACGACGTCAGCAAGATGACACCGGAGCAGGCCAGGCAGGCGGCGGCCGAGGTCAAGGACAGCATCCTCACGCGGAAGATGAACGAGGCCCGGCTCGGCAAGGACTCCGGGCACGCCGCCCGGCTGGAGCAGGAGCAGAAGCTCCTGAGCGACCTTGAGCGCAAGGCCAACGAGGGGAAATAGCACCACATGCAGACACAGACGGGCGACGACCTGATGGCGCGCATCCTCGCCCGCCCCGCCGACGACGAGGCCCGCGGCCAGGCCGCCAACGACCTGCTCAACGAGCTGTTCGACGGCTATCCCGTCGAGAACCTGCGCGTCCTGCTGCGCAGCGGCGACGACGACGCCGTGCAGACCGGCGCCTGGCTGCTGTCGGAGCTGGGCGAGCCGGCCGAGCCGCTGCTGGACGAGGTCCCCGCCCTGCTGGCCCACCCGCGGACCCAGGTGCGGTTCTTCGCCGTCGAGTTCGTGCTGCTCGCCGCGGACGAGCGGCACGCCGGCGTCATCGCCCAGACCCTCGCCCTGAGCCGGACGTCCGACACCGCCATCCGGTGGAAGGTCCTGCACTTCCTGGCGATGGCCTCGACCGAACAGCTCATGGCGGGGCTGTCCCGGCTGGCCGACCCCGAGGTCGGACGGCTCGCGGCCGGGCTGGTCGCCGCCGACACCGAGGACCCCGACCCGGGCGAGGTCGTCGCCGCGCTGGAGGGCGACGACCCGGTGGCCCGGCTGTTCGCCGCGGCGATCGCGACGCGCATGGCCGAGGACGACGCGGCGTTGCTGCGGCTCGCCGCCAGGGTGAAGGACGAGGAGGTCAGTTCGTTCGCGCAGTGGCAGCTCATGCGGCTCCAGGGCTAGCGCGCACGCCTCAGCGGCCGTCGAGGAGGAGCGGCGGCAGGATCAGCAGCCAGAAGACGGCGACGGCCGCGCAGCTGATCAGGGTGCGGGCGAGGCGTGACGGGGCTCGCCGTCGGCGCGCCGGCGTGTCCACGGCCCTGGTCACCGCGGCTCGGACGCGGAGCCCAGGTTCTGCTCCAGCCGTTCGATGCGCTCGATGAGCGGCTGCAACTGCTGCCGCACCGCCACGGCCAGCGCCTGCGCCGGATCGCCGGCGGCCGACGTCTGGGCGCGCAGGTGCACGTAGCCGGCCAGGGCCGCCGTCACGGCCCGGCGGACCAGGCGGGACTCGGCGCCCAGCGCCCGCAGGACCTGGCCGGCGGTGCCGTCGGGCTCGGTGATCAGCCCCAGCAGCAGGTGTTCGCAGCCGACGTAGTTGTGGCCCATCGCGGTCGCCTCGGTGACCGTCAGTTCGAGGGCGCCGGCGGCGGCGTCGCTGAAGTGCACCGCCGAGTTCCCGCCGGCCCCGCCTTCCTCGACGGCCGGCCGCCGGTCCAGGTCGCGCTGGACCTGGGCGGGGTCGAGGTCGACGGCTCTGAGCACGTGCAGCGCCAGGTTCTGCCCCTCGGCCAGCATCCCGGCCAGCAGGTGCCCGGTGCCGACGGCCGGCGCCGCGTCGGCGCGGGCCCGGTCGATGGCCAGCTTGACGACCGTGCGGGCGCGGTCGGTGAAGCGCGGCAGCCGTTCGGCCAGGTCGCCGGCGTCCAGTTCGCCGAGGGCGGTCTGGCGGATGGCGGTGATCCTGCGCACCGCCTGCTCCAGCGCGCGCTGGCAGATCGCCGACACCGGGACGCCGGCGGCCTTGACCGCCTCGGCCAGCTCGTCGGGAAGGTACACGTTGATCTTCGGCATGGCGACGCCTTTCCAGCCTTGGGGGTATCGGCGGGTTACCTTCTACCTATACACCCATAGGGGTTAGGTGTTACAGGCTTTATGCCCCCACGGAAATTGCCCTCGGCGGCCTGGCCGTGCGCCGCGCCCTCCGCCGTACCGGCTGACCGGCCGGTACGAGGCGCACGTCAGCGGACGGGCGGATCCCACCAGGTCAGGTTGGCGGCGGCCTGGGACACCGGTTCGATGATCTCCCACGCCTCGGCGATGCGGCCGCCGTCCAGGCGCCAGATGTCCACGACCACGATCTCCGGGCCGCCGTCCGGCGCCTGGCGGCGCGAGTGCATCACGACGTGGTCGCCGTCGGCCAGCACGTGGTCGATCTCCACCCGCATGCCGGCCAGCGGGACGAGCGCGGCACGCACGGCGCCGAGCCATTCCGTCTTGGTCGAGGCCGCCGAACCGGGCCGGTGGTGGCGGAAGTCGTCGCTCAGCAGGGGCGCGAGCGCGTCGACGTCGCCCGTCCCGATCAGTTCCGTCAGCGCGCGCTGCACGATGGCCTTGTTGTCGTTCGTCATGGGGACACTCTGGACGGCCCTGCCGGGGATGTCGATGAAAGGGGATTTCATGGCGGACGTCCAGTAGTCTCGGCGGCCATGCGGACTGTCGGGGACATGTTGCGGCAATGGCGGCACCGCCGGCGGCTCAGCCAGCTCGATCTCGCGCTCGCCGCCGGCGTCTCGGCCCGGCACGTGAGCCTGGTGGAGACCGGTAAGTCCAACCCGAGCGCCGAGATGATCCTGCGGCTGGCCGGCCGGCTGGACGTACCGCTGCGGGAGCGCAACCGGCTGCTGCTCGCCGCCGGCTTCGCCCCGCGGTACGCCGAGCGGCCGCTCACCGGGGACGCGCTGTCGACGGCCGGGGAGGCGATCGCGCGGGTGCTGCGCGCCCACGAGCCGTACCCGGCGGTCGTCCTCGACCGCCGGTGGAACATCGTGATGAGCAACCGGGCCATCGACCCGTTCCTCGTGGACGTCGCGCCCGACCTGCTGCGCGCGCCGGTCAACATCGTCCGGCTGGGGCTGGAGCGCGGCGGGCTCGCGCCCCGGATCGTCAACCTGCCCGAGGTGCGCGCGGTGCTCCGGGCCAGGATCTCACGCCAGCTCGCCGTCGCCCCCGACGCCGAGCTGCAGGCGATCTACGAGGAGCTGCTCGCGCCGGGCTTCGAGGAGGCGGGCCGGTCGGCCGGGTCGGAGGTCACCGTCCCGATGATCTTCCGGTTCGGCGACGCCGAACTGCGGCTGTTCTCGACCACCACCACGTTCGGCACCCCGATGGACATCACGCTGGACGAGATCTCGATCGAGTCGTACTACCCGGCCGACGCCGAGACCGCCGCCTATTTCGTGAAGTTCGGCGCGGAGGTGCTGGCGGGGGAGTGACCGCGTGGGCGGGTTCTCCCGGTACGGACCGGGCGCCCCCGATCGGCGATGACGAACGTCATCGCCGATCGTCCACTTCCGCATCTGCCGGTCGGACGGCGGCGCGGCGGAGACTTTCCGGCGACGGCGACTTCGTGCCCCCTTCGGATCCTCTCGGGGAAAAGGGGCCTCGAAGCCTGAGCACTCCGGAAGGGAACACTCCGATGAGCAAGGTCATCTGCGCCCACGCGGTGTCGGTCGACGGCTTCATCACCGGCCGCGACCCCGGCGCCGGGCGCGGCCTCGGCGACGCGTCCATGCTGTTCGACTGGTACTTCGACGGCGACACCCCCAGCCAGGTCTTCGACGGGTTCAAGCTGAGCGCGCCCAGCGCCCGGCTCTTCGACGCCCTGGCCGCCCGCGTCGGCGCGATCGTCGCCGGACGCCGCACCTACGACGACTCCGACCACTTCGGCGGCGGCAGCCCCCACCCGGGCGTCCGGCTGATCGTCCTCAGCCACCGCCCGGCGCCGGAGATCACCGGCCGCCAGACGCTGGTCACCACCGGCGTCCACGACGCGATCGCCGCCGCCCGCGAGGCCGCCGGCGGCAAGGACGTCGGCCTCATGGGCGGCGGCGTGGTCACCGAGGCGCTGCGGGCGGGCCTGGTCGACGAGGTCGTCCTGCACCAGGTGCCCGTCCTGCTCGGCGGCGGCCGGCCGTTCTTCGGTGAGCTGCCGGAGCACGTACGCCTGCGCCTGGTCGAGGCCGTGCCCGCGCCGGGCGTGACCCACCTGCGCTACGAGGTGGCCCGATGATCCTCGTCACCGGAGGGCTCGGCATGATCGGCGCGCACACCGCCCGCGCGCTCGCCGACCTCGGACGCCGGGTCGTCGTCACCGCGCACCGCCGGACCGAGGTCCCCTCGTTCCTGGCCGGCCGGGTCGCCGTGGAGCCGCTGGACGTCACCGACCGGGACGCCTTCCTGGCCCTGGCCGCCCGCCACGACGTCGGCGACATCGTCCACCTGGCCGGCGGCATCCCCGGCGCGGACCCGGTGGACTTCTTCCGCGCGGACACCACCGGCCTGCTCAACGCGCTGGAGGTGGCGCGGACCAGGGGCGTGCGCAGGTTCGCCGTCGCGAGCAGCCTGGGCGTCTACGCCGGGCGGCCGGAGACCCGGTGGCACGAGGAGCTGCCGCTGCCCGCCGCGGACCTGCCGCACCCGATCGTCGCCCTCAAGAAGGCCGCCGAGCCCCTGACCACGCACGGCCTCCAGGGCAGCGGGGTCCAGCCGGTCGTGCTCAGGATCGGCAGCGTGTGGGGGCCGCTCATGGACCCGGAGTCGCCGTTCAACCACATCCCGCCGTACGTCGGCGCCGCCCTGCGGGGCGAGCGGCCGCCGCCGCTGCACGCCGGCGACGGCGGCGACACCTGCTACGCGCCCGACGCCGGGCGCGCGATCGCCCTGCTGATGACCGCGCGAGCCCTGCCGCACACCGTCTACAACGTCTCCAGCGGCCGGCCGTTCACCAACCGCGACCTCGCCGACGCCGTACGGGCGGCCGTCCCCGGCTCCCGGCCCGGCCTCCTGCCCGGACGATCCGGCACTGACGGGGACGACCCCTGCCTCGACATCGCCCGGCTCACCCGCGACACCGGCTTCGAGCCGGCCTTCGACCTGGCCGCGGCGGTCGCCGACTACGTCGCCTGGCGCGCCCGCGACCCCCGCTAGCGCGACCGGGCGAGCAGCCCGGGGTCAGACCACCTCGAAGGTGCTCATCATGGCCATGTCCTCGTGTTCGAGGTTGTGGCAGTGCAGGACGTACCGGCCTCGGTAGCCGGTGAAGCGGGTGATGATCTCCACGGTCTGCGCCTCCCGCAGCTCGACGGTGTCCTTCCACTCCGGCGGGCCGTCCGGCCGTTCGCCGCCGACCGAGAGCACCTGGAAGGGCGCCAGGTGCAGGTGCACGGGGTGGGCGACGTCGCTGGTCACCCGCCAGATCTCGACCTGGCCGAGCTTGGGCCGGGCATCGACGCGGCGCACGTCGAAGGGCTTGCCGTTGATCAGCCAGCCGGTGTGGCCGCGCAGGTCGCCGCTGCTGAACTCGAAGTCGCGGGTCACCGCGGCCGCGGCGGGGTCGAGGCGTTCGACGGTGGACAGGACCTTGGGGATCGCCGAGTCGTCGCGGGCGTCGCGCTCGACGGTGAACCGCATCACCCGGGCCTGCGGCCCTTCCCCGAGCAGGTTGCGCAGCTCGACGTGGTCGCCGACCCGGTAGGCGGCGAAGTCCACGATCACGTCCGCGCGTTCCCCGGGCGCCAGCCGTATGCGCTGGAGCGGACGCGGCGCCGCCAGCAGGCCGCCGTCGCTGCCGATCTGGGTCAGGGTGCCGCCGGGCGACAGGGCCAGCTCGTACGTGCGGGCGTTGGAGGCGTTGAGCAGCCGCAGCCGGTGGCGGGCGCGGTCCACGCCGAGCCGCGGCCAGGGCGCGCCGTTGACCAGGATGACGTCCCCCAGCACGCCGCCCATGAACGCCTCGCGGGCGCCGGGGCCGTCCTGCCTGCCGGGGTAGGGCATCGTCCCGTCGGCCTGGAAGGCGCGGTCGCAGATCAGCAGCGGCACGTCCCGATCGCCGGAGGGGAGCGGCAGCCGGTCCTGCTCGTCGTCGTCCACGATGAAGAAGCCGGCCAGTCCGCGCCAGACCTGCGGCCCGGTGTGGTCCATGCGGTGGTCGTGGTACCACAGCGTGGCCGCGCGCTGCTCCAGCGGGAAGACGTGGTCGCGGTGCGCGCCCGGCTGGACCAGGTCGGTGGGGAAGCCGTCGGACTCGGGCGGGGTGTGCCCGCCGTGCAGGTGGGTGACCGTCGGAGCGGGCAGGCGGTTGCCGACGCGCACGACGGTCCGGCGGCCGGAGCGCGCCCGGATGGTGGGGCCGGGGAACTGCCCGTCGTACCCCCAGACCGGGGTGCGCAGGCCCGGCAGGATCTCCACCTCGGCCGGGCGCTGGAGGAGTTCGTAGTAGTCGGCGCCCGCGTCCGTCCTGGCCGGTCTGGCCACGGCGGGCCGCGGGAGCGGCACGGCGTACGGCGCGGGCAGCGGCGCCTGGCTGGTCATCAGCTGGGGCAGCGGCGTGCGGGTCAGCAGCGAGCAGCCCGAGACGCCCGAGACGCCCAGCGCCGCGCCCACGCCGAGCAGCCGCAGCGCCTGCCGCCTGGTCATGCCGGTCATGCCGGTCATGCCGACGTCGTCCGGAGGCGGCCGGCGGACCAGACCCGCGCGGTCTGCACCATGCTGCCGCCGAACATCAGCACGCCGAGCGGCACGTGCACGCCCTTCACGTGCGCCATGCCCAGCGCCATCTGGACCAGCGTCGCCACCAGCATGCCGACGGCGGCCAGGATGGCCGCCCGCTGCTTGGTCATCACCGCGGCGACCAGGTACAGCAGCACGGTGGCCGCGACGGCCAGCGCCGTGGCGCTGTGGGCGGCCCGGCCGCCCGGCGAGCTGAGCAGCAGCCCGGCGGTGACGGCCTGCAGCAGCAGGGCGACGGTCTGCGCGGCGAGCGCGATACGCAGGAACATGACGGTTCTCCTAACGGGACGAGGTCGAGGGACGGGCGGCGACCGCGGCGACGACGACCGGCACGAAGGCGGCCGGCGCGGCGGCGCCGGAAGCCGGCCGGCGCGGCAGGTCGCGACCGGCGAGCGCCAGCCCGAAGGTGGTCAGGATGGCCAGGGTCATCGCGCTCTGCATGACCGGCTCGTTGACCTTCATCATCGTGGTGTGGAAGGTCAGGCGCACGTCCAGCGGCACGGCGCCGAACGTGGGCACCACGTCGGCGGCGCCGTATCCGAACGCGCCCGCGAGCAGCCCGGTCGCCGGTAGCGCGGCGCCCTGGAGGTACCTGACTCGGGTTCTCATGTCTGGTAATCGTCGTCGGGCCGGGGCTCCGTGGCGTCCCACCGGCGGACTCATCTGCCGCTACCCCAGCGGGATCAAATGCCGGCCGCGTCTACGACGACGGATGTAGTGCCGCGCTACCGCGCCGTACGGACCGGCGCCGCAAAAGGCCCGTGACCAGGGCGTTGCTGGTCACGGGCCGGGGTGTACGCGGGGCCGTCAGGCGTCGCAGAACCAGCCGTTCTCGACCCAGCCGTTGGCGTTGACGTCGCCGTAGGCGAAGCCGTACACCCATTCCTTGTAGGCGCCGTCGAAGCCCTTGACGGTGAAGGTCTGGCCCCGGTGGAGGGTGCCGACGAAGTCGCGGACCATCAGGTCGTCCGCGCACACCGTCAGCCGGCGGCCGACGTCGTCCGCCCCCGCGTACGGGTACGGTCCGGCGGCCTGGGCCACCCCGCCGCTCACGGCGAGCACCGCCGCCAGCGTGCCCGCGCCGACGATGAGCCGTGCGATGTGCTTGCGCGTTTTCATCGAAACCGGTCGTCCTCTCGGTCTTCGGGAATCTCCGTGCGGCAAGCTACCCGGCCAGGCCGAAAAATGGGGGGTTTCCGATATTTCCGGGCGTTAACGAAGGTAGGAGGCGCCGTTGAGGTCGAGGACGGTGCCGCTGGCCCATTCGGCCGCCGGTGAGGCCAGGTAGAGCACGGCGGCGGCGATCTCGTCCGCCTCCCCGACCCGGCCGAACGGGCTCTGCGCGCGGATCGCGTCCCCCGCGGGCGGTTTGAGGTGCTCGGTGGTCATGTCCGTCGCCACGAAGCCGGGGGCCACGGCGGCGACCGCGATGCCGTGCGGCGCGAGGGCGACGGCCAGCGACTGGCTCATCGCGTTCAGACCCGCCTTGCTGGCCCCGTAACCGGGGGCGTCGGGCTCGCCGCGGAAGGCGCCGCGGGAGCTGACGTTGACGATGCGGCCGCCGGCGCGCATGTGGCGCAGGGCGCACCAGGCCAGGTTCGCCGGGCCCATCAGGTTCACCTCGAACGCCTGGCGCCAGGCGGCCTGCCACTCCTCGTACGACGTCGTGGTGATGGGGTGGAGATGGTAGACGCCCGCGTTGTTGACCAGGACGTCGAGCCCGCCCAGCGCCCCCGCCGCCTCGTCGGCCATGCGCCGCACGCCCTCGGCGTCGGCCAGATCGGCCTGGACGACGACGTGCCCCGAGCCGGCCAGCTCGCCCAGCACGCCTTCGGCCGCCCGCGCCGAGTCGCGATGGTGGACCGCGACCCGGTCACCCTGGGCGGCGAACGCGATCGCCACCGCCCTGCCGATGCCCCTGGACGCTCCCGTGACGAGTACCGCGCGACCGCTCACCCGCCGCACCCTAGCAGCCGCCCGCCGAAGGCTTCCGCGGGCCCCGCAGGCGCCGGGTCAGCCGCCGTGTTCGGCCCAGTCGTGCAGGGCGTCGACGGTGCCGGAGGCGTCGAGGTTGAGCGCCGCCTCGATCAGCGCCAGATGCGTGAACGCCTGCGGGTAGTTCCCCGCCATGTGCCCGTCGCCGGTCATCTCCTCGGCGAACAGCCCGAGCGGCTCGGCCCGCGCGCACAGCGTCTCGAACCGGTCGCGGGCCTCGGCCGTCCGGCCGGCCAGCACCAGCGCCGAGACCATCTCGAACGAGCACATCAGGAACGCCCCCTCCGGCCCGTCCACGCCGTCGCGGGTGGTCTCGGGGTCGTAGCGGTGCACGAGCGCGCCGCCCTCGCCCAGGCGGGCCTGGATGTGGTCGAGGGTGCCGAGCACGCGGGGGTCGTCGCCGTCCAGGAAGCCGAGCAGCGGCAGCCGCAGCAGCGAGCCGTCGGCCTGGTCGGACCCGTAGGACTGGGTGAAGGCGCCGACGTCGGCGTTGTAGCCGCGCTCCAGCAGCTCGGCGCGGACGGCCGCGCGCTCGGCCCGCCACTGCGCCAGGGGCAGGCCGGGCTCGCCGGTCGCCTCCGCCAGCCGGACCGCGCGGTCGAAGCAGACCCAGGCGTACAGCTTGGAGTAGGTCCAGTGACGTTCGCCGCCGCGCACCTCCCAGATGCCGGCGTCCGGCTCCCGCCACCGCTCGCGGGCCCGCTCCACCAGCCGCCACAACACCGGGCCGCCGCTCAGCTCACCGGTCACGCCGTGGTAGGCCATGGCCGCGTCCAGGATGTGGCCGTAGCCGTCGAGCTGGTGCTGACCCGCGGCGCCGTTGCCGATCCGCACCGGACGCGAGCCCGCGTACCCCTCCAGATGGCCGAGGACGGTCTCGCCGGCGACCGGCCCGCCGCCGACGCCGAAGACCGGCGGCAGGTCGCCCTCGTGGATCGCGCACTGGCCGAGCAGGAACGTCAGGTAGCGGCCCGCCTCCTCGCGATGGCCCAGGCGCAGCAGCGCCAGCACCATGAGCGCGGCGTCGCGGTGCCACACGTAGCGGTAGTCCCAGTTGCGCTGCCCGCCGAGCCATTCCGGCAGCGACGTCGTGGGCGCCGCGAGCAGCCCGCCGCTCTCGTCGAACAGCAGCCCGCGCAGCACGACCGCGCTGTGCCGCACCTGCCGCGCCCCCACCCCGTCGTAGGCCGACCGCGACGACCACGACCGCCACGACCGCACGGTGTCGGCCAGCAGCCGCTCGGGGGCGCTGACGGGCGCGTGCCCCTGACCCGCGTAGTCGAGCGCGACCGCCCACGACTCGCCCGCGCCGAGCGTGGTCTCGGCCATCGGCCGTGCCGTCGGCCCGTCGGCCACCCCTTCCGTCACCCCTGCCATGCCGGTCAGCAGCAGGCCGGACTCCTCGGCCAGCACGCCGTCGCGCGGCGTCCAGCGGGCCTCGCGGGTGGCGTAGTCGGGCCTGGCCAGCACCCGCGAGCGCACGACCGCCCGCCCCCGCTCGCACCTGGCCCACCGCACCAGCAGCCGGACGGGCACCACGCCGCTGCCGCCCGTCCCCGGCGGCGACATGGCGAAGAAGTCGTGCACCACGACCTCGCAGTCGCGGCCGACCCAGCGGGTGCGCAGCACCAGCGTCTCCTCGACGTAGCCGCGCTCCTCGACCCGCGCGCCGGCCACGTCGAACTCCCACGCCCCGCCGAGCCGCCGGTCGAGGATGCGCGCGAACACGCTCGGGCCGTCGAAGCGCGGCGCGCACATCCACTCCACCGCCCCGCCGGGCGCGACCAGTGCCGCCGTGTGACAGTCCGACAGGAACGCGTACGCCCCGATCGGTGGAAATCCCCCGGCCATCCGTGCACCCCGTACCTCTTCATCGCGCCCCCCGTGCCGGGTTGCCCGATGTCGCCGCAGGTTAAACGGGGTGCGCGGGCAGCCGCCGGTCGAGCAGGAGCGCGCCGCGGCCCGGCAGCAGGGAGGCGCACCACTCGCGCAGCGCGGCCGGCCGGGGGCCGCCGACGTCGGCGGTGTCGAGCAGGTCGGCCCAGTCGAGCAGCGACTCGGCCAGCATGAGCGGCACCCCGCTGCGTTCGTGCACCTCGGCGGCGGCCTCGAAGTGCTCGCTCGCCCGCGCCGGGTCGCCCATCGTCACGCACAGGTGGGCCAGGTAGTGGTGGCCGCAATGGTGGGCGACCGTGCCGTGGCCGAACGTCTCGCCGTCGGCGGCCAGCGACGCGTACAGCCGCTCGGCCAGCTCGGGACGGCGCAGCCGCGCGGCGGCCACGGCCAGGTTGTCCAGGGCGGGCCGGTGGGCCATGTTGCGCGGCGGCACGCCGCCGCGGTCGGCCAGGATGCGGTCGAGCAGCGGCCCGGCCTCCTCGTCGCCCATCTCGCACAGGTAGCGCAGTACGGCGTGCACCGGATCGACGCGCGGCGCCTGGGCGGCGCGGCGCAGCCGGTCGCGCAGCTCCCACAACCGGCCCTGCAGCCGGCGGATCTCGGAGATCTGCTCGGAGTAGATGGCCACGGCCTCCAGGCGGCGGCCGATCTCGGTGCCGAGCCGCATGGCCGACAGCGCCTCGGTCTCGGCCTGGGCCAGGTCGCCCTGCATGAGCGTCAGGCCCGCCCTGGAGTAGCCGATCAGCCAGTTGAGCTGCGGCTGGGCCAGCCGGCGGGCCAGCTCGTCGGCCTGGTCGAGCAGTGTCGCGGCGCGCGCGGTGTCGCCGCTGTCCAGCACCGGCGGGGTGCGCTGGACGTAGGCGTGGAACAGCGCCAGGTCGTCGCCCGTGCGGCGGGCCGCCTCCAGCATCTCGTCGCCGTCGCGGTGGCGCTGGTGCAGCGGGTCGGCCGGGATGATCGTCAGGCTGCGCATGCCGAGCACGCTGGCCAGCGTGCGCGGGTCGCCCGACTTGCGGGCCAGCGCCACCGCCTCGTCGCTCAGCGCGAAGCGCCGCTCGCCGTCGGGCGCCCAGATCAGCTCGGAGGCGAGCAGGGCGGCCAGCAGCGCCCGGGTGCTGAGGTCGGTCGAGTCGACCAGCTTGCGCGCCTCGGTCAGCAGCGCGATGCGGCGCTGGTCGGGGGCGGCGGAGATGCTGGAGAAGCCGCGGTCGCCGCCGAGCGCGGCCACCACGATCAGGTCGTCGCGCCCGCACTCCCTGGCCAGCTCGGCGGCCTGGTGCAGGGTCTCGCGCGCCTCCGGGTGCCCGGCCAGCCACATCGCCCGGCCGCAGTCCATCAGCAGCTCGGCACGCCGTTCCGGGGAGGCGCCGGGGAAGTCCGCCAGCAGGCCGAGCACCCGCTGGTACCAGGTGACCGCCTCGCGGTGGGCCAGCCCGGCCAGCGCGTGGCGGGCCGCCTGCACGCCCGCCTCGGCGGCCTCGGCCGTCCGGCGCGGGTCGCGGCCGTGCTCGGCGGCGGCCAGCAGATGGGTGGCCACGACGTACGGGCGCGACTTCATGGCCTGCGGGTCGGCCTGGCACAGGGCGTCGGCGACCCGGCCGTGCAGCAGCCCGGCGCGGGGGGCCGACAGCGTGGCGTACAGGGCGGTGCGGGTCAGCTCGTGGGAGAACTGGCACTGGCCGCCGTCGGCCATGGTCACCAGGCCCGCGCCCATGGCCTCCTCGACGGCGGCGACGAAGCGCGCCTCGTCCAGGCCGAGGCCCAGGCGCAGCGCGGCCGACTCCATGCGCTCGCCCACGGCCAGGAGGCTGACCAGGTCGCGGGCGTCGGGGTGGAGCTGCGCCAGACGCGCCCGGACCATGCGGGTGACCGAGTCGGGGACGGTCAGCGCGTCGAGGTCGGCGCCCGCCGCCAGCTCTCTGGCCACCTCGGTGACCAGGAACGCGTTCCCGCCGGTGATCCGGTACAGCAGCTCGGGGTCGCCGTCGCTGCGCACCTCCGACAGGGCCCGGCTGACCTCGTCCATGCCGAAGGAGGAGACCTGCACCAGGCGGCCGCCGGCGGTCAGCTTGTGCAGCTCGGGCATCGCCGACTCGACGGGCACCGGGCGCGAGGTGGCCAGGATCAGCAGCGGCAGCGAGTCGGCGTCCCACATCAGGGAGTGCAGCATCTGCAGCGACTCCAGCGTCGCCCACTGCAGGTCGTCGATCACCAGCAGCACCGGCCGCACGGTGGCCAGGCGCTCGATGAGCGTGCGGGCCGCGGCCATCAGGTGGTAACGCTCGGAGACCGGCTCGGTGGCGGGCGGGACGGCCAGCGACAGCGGGGGAGCGGCCAGCGAGGGCGCCAGCCGGACGAGCTGCCCGCACTGCTGGTCGACCCCGGCCCGCAACAACAGCGCCGGCGAGGTGCGGGCCAGCCGCTCGACCGCCCCGGCGATCGGCTCGTACGCCTGCCGCGCCGGATCGGTGCACCGCCCCGCCAGCACGGTGAACTGCCGCTTGAGCGCCCGCCGCGCCACGACCGAGGCCAGCCGGGTCTTGCCGACCCCCGGATCGCCCTGCAGGATCACCAGCCCGCTGCCGAACTCGGCCGCCCCCAGCTCCTCCTCCAGCGCCCGCAGCTCCTCGTCCCGGCCGACGAACGGCAGCACGTGCCCGCTGTCCAGCCAGGGCGCCAGCCCGCCGGCATGCTGGTTGTCGGCGCTCTGCCAGTGGAGCTCGTAGGTGTGCATCGGCTCCCGCAGGCCCTTGCCCGGCAGCCGGCCCAGGTCTTTGAACTCGTGCCGGCTGCGGCCCTGGGCCAGGCGGCGCACCAGGTCGGTGCAGAGCACCTGGCCGCCCTCGGCCACCGCGACCAGCCGGGCCGCCTCGACCGTGGGCAGCCCGCTGACGTCGTCGGCGCCCCAGCACACGTCGCCCGCCGCCAGCGCGGCCCTGATCGAGATCTTCTCCAGCGCCCGCTCGTTCTCGGCCGCGACGGCCTGCTCGACGGCGATGACCGCGTCGAGCCCGGCCGTGGCCGAGCCGAACACCGCCATCAGCCCGTCGCCCAGGCTCTTGGTGAACGTCGAGCCGCTGGCCGTCACCACCGAGTGCAGGAGCTGGTAGAGCCGGCGGAAGACGACGTTCGCGCGTTCCTCGCCCAGCCTGATCCGCAGGGCTGTGGAGCTGACCACGTCGGTGAACAGGATGGTGGCCGTGGTCAGCGTGCCCGGCTCGTGCGGGGTGCTCACGCGGGTGGTCCCTCCTTCCGCACGGGGGCCCTGGCCGTCTTGCCCACGCCCTTCCGCACGCCCTTGCGGACGCTGTGGCGGAGCCTGCGCGTGCGGCGCGCCGTCTTCGACTGCCGGACGCGCCACTGGGCGGCCAGCTCCTCGGGGATCTGGAAGGCGGCGTGGCCGCCCGAGTAGCGGTCGATCATGGCGATGACGATGTGCTTGCCCGCCCGGCGCACCAGCCAGCGCACCACCGCGTCGACCGGGCCCATCAGGCGGCCGTACCGGTTGCCGGCCCTGGCCGCGGCGAACAGCGCGTTGAACCACCACGCCGGCGGCGGCACGTCGAGCAGCGCCGGGACCTGGGCGGCGTTGTAGCGGGCGTCGCGGAAGACCCAGTGCACCAGGCTGCGCGGCAGCTTGCGCCAGCCCAGGTGCATGAACTCCTCCATCTCCGCCAGCAGCACGGCCATCAGCCTGCGGCCCTCGTCGCTCGACTCGTACAGGCGGCCGAGCCGTTCGCTGACCGGCGGCACGTCGTCGAGGGTGAGCGGCCGGTCGCGGCACGCCTCGACGCCCATGAGGTGGCCGAAGACGCTCCACGTGTACAGGTGGGCGGCCTTGTCGTCGTCGCTGAGGCGCACCCCCATGCTCTCCAGAGCCTCCCACGTGACGACCGAGAAGTCGAAGATGGTGGCCAGCAGCAGTTCCTGGTTGACCGGCGGGCCGAACCTGGCGGTGTCCCAGTCGTCGCCGAAGTGCTCGGTGGCCAGCGCGCGCACGAACGAGTGCAGGATGCGCAGCCCGATCGCCGTCGTGTGCCCGGGACGGCCCGGCCGCAGGCTGTCGGTGGCCTTCAGGCCCATGACGTCCACCAGCATCTGGCCGGTCTCGGCGACCCGGCGGGTGAGGCTGTGCGTCGCCAGGTCGGAGACGCCGGCCAGCACCTTGGCGCTGGAGATCTCGACGTAGGCCATGGGCAGGCACTTGCAGAACAGCGCGACCGACTGGTACAGCCCGTAGTCGGAGAAGACGGCCTGGCCGCGGGCCAGCAGCTCGGCGTCCTGGCCCCACTCGGGCAGGTCCTTGTCGAAGTCGATGGCGTCGAAGATGGCCGAGGGGCCGGTCTCGCCCGAGGGCGCCCGCGCCTCCCGCTTGGCCCGGCCGAGCTCCACCACGACCGCGCGCAGCAGGGACAGCGCGTTCTCCCCTTCGGGCCTGGTCTCCAGGTAGCCGGCCACGATCTTGTCGATGTCCGGGTCGGCCTGCTGCCGTAACTGCCGGAACCGTTCCGCCGGCCAGCGCTCGGCGGGGGCGTTGTCGTGCTCGTTCATGTTCGGCGTACTCCAGATCCGGTCAGAGACCTCCGCGTTTGCGCAGCGCCTCGACGTCCAGCAACGTGATGGTCCGCCCCTTCATGGCGATGAGGCCGCGGGCGGCGAGCGACTGCAGGGCCCGGTTGACCGCCGGGCGGGACGCGCCGATCAGCGCGGCGAGGTCCGACTGGGTCAGCCCCGGCATGTCCACGACCGGGCCCTGGGTCTGGCCGCGCTTGACCGACAGTTGCAGCAGCAGCTTGGCCAGGCGCCCGCCCAGGTCGAGGAAGGCCAGGTCGGCGGCCTGCCCGGTGAGCCTGCGCACCATCTGCCCGAGCATGCGCAGGAACTCGTCGGCGAGCCCGGGATGCTCCCGCATCAGCTCCAGCAGCCGCGCCCTGGGCAGCGCGAAGATCCAGCAGGGGCGTACGGCGATGATCGACGCCGACCGCGGCGAGTCGTCCAGCAGCGCCATCTCGCCGAAGGTCTCCGCCCGGCCCAGCATGTTGAGCACGATCTCGTCGCCGTGCTCGGTGGTGAAGACGACCTTCACCAGGCCGTCGAGCAGCACGTACAGGGATTCGCCCGGATCGCCCTGGTGCAGGATGATCTGCCCGTTGCGGTATCTGCGCGCCACCCCGGCGCGCACGGTGCCGGTGATCCCGGCCGGTCCGAGCACACGGAACAGCGGGACCTCCGCCAGCACGGCGGCGACCGCCTGGACGTCGTGTGGAACCGCCCCGCTGCTGGCGCTCATGGAAGAACTTTAGGACGCGAACGCCGATCGGGCAGTAAGTGGTAAGCGATCTCCCGAATGTGACGAGCGCCACACCCGCACTGTGTCGTCCGCGACAGTGCGCGAAGGCCGCCGGGAGCACCGTTGGGGGGCCGGTCGAACGAGGTTGACCCCCGAGGACCCCGGCCGGCGGGGAGACGATGATGCAGTTGGATACGTTGGAGCGCCGCGACACCGCCACCCTCGTGTCGGACGCCCAGGAGGGCGACGCCCAGGCGTGGGAGCGGCTGGTCGAGGAGTTCACGCCGATGCTGCGGTCGAGGATCCGGCGCTTCCGGCTCGGCCACGAGGACGCCCAGGACGTGCTCCAGACCACCTGGTTGCTGGCCTGGCAGAACCTCAAGAGCGTCGAGGACCCCCAGCGCATGCCCGGCTGGCTGGCCACGATCGCCTTCCGCGAGTGCCTGAAGCTGACCAGGCGCACCCGGGAGATCTGCACGCCCGACCTCGACACGCTCGGCAGCACGGACGACGTGGACAGGGAACTGGCCAGGATCTGGCTGGCCGGCACGCTGGAGGAGCTGGTCGAGGAGCTGCCCGCGGCCCAGCGCGTGCTGTTTCGAGCACTCACGGAAACCTCCGAGCCGCACTACGTGGACGTCGCCCGCCGGCTGGGCCGGCCGGTCGGCAGCATCGGCCCCACCCGCGCCCGCTGCTTCGCCAGGCTGCGCGGGCTGCTGCAGGACCGCGAGATCACCAGGGACTTCCTGGACTGAGTCCTAGTTTCCTGACCGGTCAAGAGGGATCGCCTCCAGGAAGGGCTCGAAGTCGAAGCGCGCCATCTCGTAGGCGTCGGGATCGGTCTCCTCGGGGAAGGCGTACATCGTGCGCCGCGTCCCGGGGAGCAGCCGGTCGGCCCGCGGCGCCTCGGGGACCGGCTCCGGCAGCGCGCCGCGGGCCGTCTCCGCCTCCAGGGCCGCGGTGAGCTCCGGCCCGAACGGCGGGTCGTAGAGCGCGCCCACCCGCTGGTAGGTGCGGAAGTAGCCGACGATGAAGCGCATGCGGTCGGGGTAGGACACCCAGTCGGTCACCCCGGTCGTGGCCTGCTCGACGTCGTCCGGGATGAACTCCTCGGCGAGCTTGCGCACCTTCTCGTTCCTGATCGGCCGCCAGGCGAGCGCCATGTCCACGCCCGGCGGCGGGGCCAGCGGCCGGCCGACCCTGACGTCGCTGAGCGGCGTGCGCACGGCGAACAGGTGACGGGTGTACAGCGAGGACCACTTGGCCTCCAGCACGCGCGTCAGCCACGGCTGGTCCTCGTGCCGGGCGCTGAACAGCGGGAAGCGCGGGTAGGGCCGCCGGGTCACCAGCGAGCGCAGCGACCGCCACGACATCCGGGTCAGCCACCGCACCGGCCGGTACAGCACCAGCTCCAGAGCCTTCTGCGCGCGCTTCTGCTCGTACGCCGACAGCGCCACACTGGCCCCGAACATCAGCTCGGCCCGCTCGTCGGGGTCGGTGGCCGCGTGCGCCTGCCGCAGCAGCAGGGCGGCGTCCCGCAGGTAGCGCTCGTCGGCCTCCTCCAGCAGCCCGGACAGGAACTCCGGCGGCATCGGCGTGTTCTCCGACTCCGGGCTCACCTTGACGTAGCAGTCGGGCGTGCCGTTCCACAGGTTGGCCGCCAGGCTGGCGGTCTCCAGGAAGATCGCCCGGTTGGCCAGCGCCAGCCCGAGCCGGTAGCTGGGGCCGAGCAGGGTCAGCAACATGGCGCGGAACAGGCGGCGCAGGCGGGCGGGCACGTGCAGCCGGTCGCCGAAACCGGTCAGGAAGGGCGAGCCCGGAGTCAGGTCGAGGCTCTCGGCGACCGCCTTGGAGGTCCATTTGGCGTAGCAGTACCAGTTGGTCGCGTCCTGGCCCAGGTGCTGGGCGAGGTCCCCGGCGACACGGTGGTAGCCATGGGCGATGACCATGGCCTCAAGCGCAGGGTTCCTGTCCTTGCAGGCGGCGATGCGCAGCACGTCGTCCGCCGTCATCGGAGCGCCTGGCGCAAGCGCTTGTTCCACTTCGGACATGAGGTCTCCCGTCAGTGGTCCCCCCTGGGACCGTCGATCCTCACCGGGTCAGAGCGTGTCCGGTGACGTGAGATACAGGGCGGCGGTCCCGCTTTCCCCGTGACCGCCGCCCGGAGCGTAGGGCGGGTGACTTGCGGTGCGGTTGCAGGGCGATCCGAGCCCCCGCCGGAGCGCCCGCCGCCCCGGGAGGGGCCCGGGGCGGCGGCCGGCTACTCCCGCACCGATATCTTGCTGATCACGACGAAGCCGCCGAGCGCCCCCGCGGAGCCGGCGGCCGTCGTCGTGGTGAGGTTGACCACCAGGTCATAGGTGCCCGGGCCGAGCTGGCCGCGCATCGGGACCGACGCGGTGTACCGTCCCGAGCCAGGGGTGAACGTCATCTCCACGGGAGGCGAGGGATGACGGGTCTCACCACCTCCCAGCAGGTCGGCGATGATCTCCACGTGCCACCGCCCCGCCAGCCAGTCGACCAGCTCGCCGGCGACCTCCCAGCTCACGTCAACGGTCCAGCCCTCGCCGCATCTCACGACGTTCGTGGGCTGGGCGCCCGGGTCCACAACCTGACCGTGCAGCACGCCGCTCAACTGCTCGGCCGGAACCTTCATCACCTGGAACTCACCGGTCGCCATGTCGCTGTCTCCTTTCCGGGGGGAACCAGGTCCCCGTACGGAGAGGCAGAGCGGTGGGACAGCCGGGTAAATACCGGGTGTATTCAAGGACACAAAGCCGGGACGCACCACCCCGGCCACTACGGTGGAGGCATGATCGACGACCGCCCGGACCTCGCGTCGAAGGCCCGGCTCGCCGCCGGGTGGCTCGCGCTCGCGGGCGGCTCCCCGGCCGCGCGGGCCGCCGGCGCCGAGCTGATCGCCCGCTGGGCCGAACCCCACCGCCGCTACCACACCCTCGCCCATCTCGCCGCCGTGCTGGCCGCCGTCGACGACCTGGCGGGGGAGGCCGCCGACGCCGCCGCCGTGCGCCTGGCCGCCTGGTTCCACGACGCCGTCTACGACGGCAGGCCCGGCTGGGACGAGGAGCGCAGTGCCCAGCTCGCCCAGGCGCGCCTGCCCCGCTGCGGGGTGCCGCCCGGCCGGATCGCCGCGACCGCCCGGCTGGTCCGCCTGACCGCCGCCCACGACACGGTGGCCGCCGGCGACCGCGACGGGGCCGTGCTGTGCGACGCCGACCTGGCCGTGCTGGGCCGTCCCGGCTACGATGCCTACGCCACCGACATCCGCCGCGAGTACGCGCACGTGCCCGACGACCTGTTCCGGCAGGGCCGCGCGCAGGTGCTGCGCAGGCTGCTGGCCGCGCCGCGGCTCTACCGCACGGACCGGGCCCGCGAGCTGTGGGAGGAACCCGCCCGCGCCAACATGACCGCCGAGCTGGCCCGCCTCGCGGGAGACTAGGGCGCGCCGGCGTCGTGGCGCTTGCGGCGGCGCAGACCGGCGGCGATCAGGCGGCGCAGCAGCTCGCGCGAGCTGACCGGCTCGGCGCCCAGCGACACCGCCCGCGCGTGCACGGTCTCCGGGACGTCGTAGTGGTCCCGGTCGAAGGCCCGGCCCGGCACCCCGAGCCGGGCCGCGAACGCGTGAAGCTCCTCCAGCGAGCTGTCGCTCACCAGGTGCGACCACATCAGGCCGCGCGGCCCCGGCCAGTCGGGGGGATCGATCAGAACCGTCACGCCCTCAAGGGTAGGACCCTGCCGCGCACGCCCAGCTCGCCCAGATCGGGCACCACGACGTGCGCGCCGTGCCCGGCCAGCGCGGCGGCGTCGCCCGGCCCGTCCCGGGTGACCGCCACGACCAGCCCGAATCCGCCCTTGCCGCCCGCCTGGACGCCCGGCAGCGCCGCGTCCACCACGGCGGCCCGTCCGGCGGGCAGCGCCAGGCGGCGCACGGCCTCCAGGAACAGGGCGGGGTCCGGCTTGCCCGGCAGGTTCATCAGGGCCGCGTCGCCGCCGTCCACGACCAGGTCGAACAGGTGCGCCACGCCCGCGGCGGTGACCAGCCGGCGGCCGTGCAGGCTGGCCGAGACGGCGGCCGTGCGGGCGCCCCGGTGGCGCAGCTCGTGCAGCAGGGCCACGGTGGCGGGGAAGGCGGCCACGCCGTACTTGTCCACCTGCGCGAGGAAGATCTGGTCCTTGGCCAGGCCGAGCCCGTGCACGGTGGGCGCGCCCGGCTCGTCGTCGGGACCGCCTTCGGGCACGGTTTCTGGCACGGTGAGGCCGCGCGCGGCGAGGAAGGTGCGCACGCCGTCGAGCCGCGGCCGGCCGTCGACGTGCCGGAGGTAGTCGTCACGGATGTCGAACGGGTCGCAGCGGCCGCGCAGAAAGGCGTCGAAGACGTGTTTCCAGGCGGCCGCGTGCACCCGGGCGGTGTCGGTGACCACGCCGTCGATGTCGAACACCACGGCGCGGATCGAGGCCAGATCGATGACGGGCTCGTTCACACTGTGAACGTAACCGCTCTACCAGGCGACGGGTAGCTCCTTGACCCCGTACACGATGGCCAGCTCCCTGAACGGCACCTCGCCCGAGACGTGCAGGTCCGGGAAGCGGCGCAGCAGGGCGGGGAAGGCGATGCGCATCTCCATCTGGGCGAGCGGCGCGCCGATGCAGCGGTGGATGCCGTGGCCGAAGGCCAGGTGCGAGCGGGCGGTCTCGCGGCCCGGACGCACCTCGTCCATGTCGGGGCCCAGCGAGGGGTCGCGGTTGGCGCCGGTCAGCGAGCACAGCACCATCTCACCCTTCTTGATCGGCACGCCGTGCAGCTCCAGGTCCTCGCGGGCGAAGCGCGGGAAGGCCACCTGCACGACCGTCATGTAGCGCAGCAGCTCCTCGACGACGTCGTTGACATAGCCGTCCACCTCGCGCACCTTGGCGGCCTGCTCGGGGTGGCGCATGAGCCAGAGCGCGCCGAGGGCGAGCATGCTGGTGCTGGTGTCGTGGCCGCCGGTGAGCAGGCCGTCGGACATGCTGGCCAGCGTGCGGTCGTCGAGGTCGTCGCCGTGCTCGCGCAGGAGCTGGCCGAGCAGGCCCTCGCCGGGGTCGCGCCGCTCGCGGGCGACCAGGTCCACCAGGTACGCCATCGCGTCGTTGATCGCCTGCAGGGACGCCTCGGGGCCGGCCGACAGGTCGAACCGGTCCTTGCTGATCCTGACGAAGTCGGCGCGCTCCTCGTACGGGACGCCGAGCAGCTCGCACACCACCAGCGACGGGATCGGCAGCGCGAAGTCCTCGACCAGGTCCGCGGGCGGGCCCTTGGCCTCGATGCGGTCCAGGTGCTCCTCGACCATCGCCTCGATGCGCGGCTCCAGCCGGCGCAGGCGGCGCATGGTGAACTCGGGGGTCAGGTACTTGCGCAGCCGCGTGTGCTCGGGCGGGTCCCGGAAGCCGAGGCCGCCGGGGTCCTCCTGGTTGGAGCCCAGGCCGGAGATGCCGGCGAAGTCGTTGCTGAACCGCTCGTGGTCGCCGAGCACACCGCGTACGTCCTCCCAGCGCGTGACCAGGTGCACGGTCTGGTCGCCGGGGATCTTCATGGGGAAGACGGCGTGCTCGGCCCGGATGCGGCCGAGCTCGGCGACCGGGTCGAAGTCCTCGCGCATGAACTGGACGAAGGGGAACTCTGAGTCAGACATGGATATCCGTCCTGCTGGGATACATCGCACTATGTTGGGATAAATCCCTCGGTAGATGGTCCCATCCGGACAGGCGGCTGTTGCCCTCCGAAAGGACGAAATTGCCGCTCACTCTCACGTCCCACCTGGCCACCCGCCCGATCGTCCATCTGGCCGCGCGTCCGGCCGCCCGCCGCGTGATCCCGTGCGGGAGGCCGTGCGGGAGGCCGTGCGGGAGGCCGGGGTGCGCCTCATTGTGCGCCGGGTCGCTCGCCGCCGACTAGCCACAACCCCCTTCTGGTACGGCGTGTGTCACAGGAACCGGTGGGAGACAGGGGAAATCGGTGGCGTTTGGCGTACAAGGGGGCGACAGTCTGCGATGATCTCGTCCCAAGACAAGCTGGAGTTGAGCCTCGCGGATAGTGACTGATGCCGACTTTTGAGGAAATAGCAGCCTTCGTCGCCGAGAAGCCGTTCGCCACCGCCGTCATCGCCCTGCTGGGCCTGGCCGGGCTCGTGCTGGCGTTCCTGGTGCTCCGGATGGCCTGGCGCGCGGGCACCTGGTTATTCGCCCGCTACGTCGCCCCCCGTCCCGTCGAGGACGTGCTCACCGTCGTCGCCGCCTCCATCGCCACCGGCGTGTCCGCCCAGGGCATGTGGCGCTTCTCCGGGGACGTGCTGGGCCTGGACGGACCGCTCCGGCTGCTGCTGTTCGCCTTCATCGAGGTCGCCATCATCACCTCGGCCGTCCGCGCCCGCCGCAACATGCGGGAGAACTTCTCCGCCGGCATCGACGGCATCGCGGTCTGGGCGCTGACCTGCCTGACCGCCGTCCTGTCCAGCATGGACGCCCGCAGCCTCCCCGAGGCCGTCTTCCGCCTGGCCGCCCCGCTGGTCGCCGCCTGGCTCTGGGAACGCGGCATGGCCATCGAACGCCACCGCATCCGCGGCACCGGCCGCATCAACTGGCGCCTGACCCCCGAACGCCTGCTCGTCCGCATGGGCCTGGCCGAGGTCAGCGACCGCACCGCCTCCGAGGTCGACGCCCACCGCCGGCTCACCCGCGTCGCCCTGGCCGCCAAGCGCGCCAAGGCGCTGCGCGACAGCGGCGCCTCCGAGCGCAAGATGCGCGGCGCGCTGGCCAGGCTCGACAAGGCCATGGACCAGGCCGTCGAGCACACCGGGCTGGCCGTCGACCAGCAGCGTCAGGAGGCGCTGCTGGCCCAGATCGCCGCCCTGTACAACACCACCGCGCTCATCGACGCCGACCCGCGCGTGCCGTGGGAGCCGGAGGCCGACCACCGTCCCGTGCCCGCCCGCCCGGCGCTGCCGCCCGCGCTGGCCCAGCTCGTCGAGGACGAGGACGAGGACGTCGAGGTGTTCGACGCCACCCCCCAGGTCGTCGACACCGCCCAGCGCGCCGCCCAGATCAGGGCCGCCCGCGAGTTCTGGGACCGGCAGATCGCCAAGCGCATCGTGCCGCGCTCGGTGGACATCGCCCAGGAGATCGGCGTCCCGCTGGCCACCGCGCGCGAGTATCGTGCCCTGTGGAAGCTGGAGCCGCAGGCGCACGCCCTGATCGAGGCTCTGTACCAGCAGCACGGCATCGTCGACACCGGCGCCTTCCCGGCCATCGCCGACGACGGGCGGGTGCTGGCCAAGTAGGGGGAGCTCGGGGTTGCGGGAGCGCACGCTCGAACGCGTCAGGAAACTCCTGGCCAAGGCCGAACGCACGGACAACGAGCACGAGCGGGCCACCTTCCTGGCGGCCGCCTCCGCCCTGATGGCCAAGTACGGAATCGACACCCTCCCGCCGCCCGGCGCCCGCCAGACCCCCGGCGACCGGATCGTCACCCTGCCCGCCCCGTGGGCCAGGGAGAAGGCCCGCCTGGTCAGCCTGGTGGCCCAGGCCGTCCGCTGCCGCCCGCTGCTGATCGGCCGCGGCGACGGCGGCCAGCGGGTGCACGTGTTCGGCTTCGCCGCCGACCTCGAACGCGCCGACGTGCTGGCCACGTCGCTGCTGCTGCAGATGGCCTCCGGCCTGGCCCGCGTACGGCCGCCGGGCGAGCTCGCCGCCGCGCGGGCCTACCGGCGCTCGTGGCTGCTGGGGTTCACCGACGAGGTGTACCGGCTGCTGCGCGAGGCCGAGTCGCGCGCCGCGACCGAGGCCGAGGCCGCCGGGGCCGGCACCGCGCTGGTGCTGGCCGACCGCCGGGCCGAGGTCGACCTGGCGGTGGCCGCCCACTATCCGCGCATCCGCATGTCCGTCCCGACGACCAGCGGCACGGGCTACCGCGCGGGCGTGCTGGCGGGCCGGCACGCCGACCTCGGACGCACCGGCATGCCCACCGCCACCGCCCGCGAGCTGTCCCGCTGAGCCGCTCAGCCGCCCAGTCGCTCAGCCGCTCAGTCGCCCAGCCGCTCAGTCGCCCAGCCGCTCAGTCGCCCAGCCGCTCAGTCGCTCAGCCCAGCGCGGCCGAGACCAGCGAACGGGCCTCCTCCTGCACCTTGGCCAGGTGGTCGGGGCCCTTGAAGGACTCGGCGTAGATCTTGTAGACGTCCTCGGTGCCCGACGGGCGGGCGGCGAACCAGGCGTTCTCGGTCGAGACCTTCACGCCGCCGAGCGCCGCGCCGTTGCCGGGGGCCGCGGTCTGCACCGCCGTGATCGGCTCGCCGGCCAGCGACGACGCCGTCACCTGGTCGGCCGACAGCTTGGCCAGCACCGCCTTCTCCTCGCGGGTGGCGGGCGCGTCGACCCGGGCGTAGGCGGGCTCGCCGAACCGCTCGGTCAGGCGGTGGTAGTGCGCGCTCGGCGACTCGCCGGTCACGGCCAGGATCTCCGAGGCCAGCAGGGCGAGGATGAGACCGTCCTTGTCGGTGGACCAGGGGGAGCCGTCGCGCCGCAGGAACGAGGCCCCGGCGCTCTCCTCGCCGCCGAACCCGAGGGAGCCGTCGAGCAGCCCGGGGACGAACCACTTGAAACCGACGGGCACCTCATAGAGGCGCCGGTCGAGCGAGGCGGCGACCCGGTCGATGACGCCGCTGCTCACCATCGTCTTGCCGACCCCCGCCGCGGCGGGCCAGCCTTCGCGGTGGGCGTACAGGTAGGAGATGGCGACGGCCAGGTAGTGGTTGGGGTTCATCAGGCCGTCGGGGGTGACGACGCCGTGGCGGTCGGCGTCGGCGTCGTTGCCGGTGGCGATGTCGTACCTGTCGCGCTGGGCGATCAGCGACGCCATCGCGTACGGCGACGAGCAGTCCATGCGGATCTTGCCGTCCCAGTCGAGCGTCATGAACCGCCAGGTGGGGTCGACCAGCGGGTTGACCACGGTCAGGTCGAGGCGGTGGCGCTCGGCGATCTCGCCCCAATAGGCCACGCTCGCCCCGCCCAGCGGGTCGGCCCCGATGCGCACCCCGGCCGACCTGATCGCGTCGAGGTCCACCACGGACGGCAGGTCGTCGACGTACGCGCCGAGGAAGTCGTAGCGGCCGGCCGCGTCGAGGGCCTTGGCGTAGGAGATCCTGGACACGCCCTTCATGCCGTCGGCCAGCAGCTGGTTGGCGCGGTCCTGGATCCAGGAGGTGGCGTCGGTGTCGGCGGGGCCGCCGTGCGGCGGGTTGTACTTGAAGCCGCCGTCGGAGGGCGGGTTGTGCGACGGCGTCACCACCACGCCGTCGGCGAGCCCGGACGTGCGGCCCCGGTTGTGTCGCAGGACGGCGTGCGAGACGGCGGGGGTCGGCGTGTAGCCGTCGCGGGAGTCGATCAGCACCTCGACCCCGTTGGCCGCGAGCACCTCCAGCGCCGACACGCGGGCGGGCTCGGACAGCGCGTGCGTGTCGATGCCCAGGAACAGCGGCCCGTCGGTGCCCTGGGAGGCGCGGTATTCGCAGATGGCCTGGCTGGTGGCCAGGATGTGGTCCTCGTTGAAGGCCGTCCGCAGCGAGGACCCGCGGTGGCCCGACGTGCCGAACGCCACCCGCTGCGCCACCTCGGCGGGGTCGGGGTGCAGGGCGTAGTAGGAGGTCACCAGCCGGGCGACGTCGACCAGGTCGGCGGGCTGGGCGGGCTGTCCTGCGCGATCGTGCGTCATGAGGCCACTTTACAAATCCGCCCCCTTCGTACGGGTGAGCGCGCCCGGCGGCGTGGGAAGATACAGGCGCGTCTGCCTCCAGAACGGAGTTCTGTTTCCATGCGTTTCGGATATTTCCTGAATGAACGGCAAGGGCCCGACCCGCTCGGCGCGCTCCGCGACGAGATCGCCCAGGCGGCCGAGGACGGCTTCGCCTCCGCCTGGCTGTCCCACATCTTCGGCCTCGACGCCCTCACCGCGCTGGCCGTGGCCGGCTCCCAGGTGCCCGGCATCGAGCTCGGCACCTCCGTCGTGCCCACCTACCCGCGGCACCCGGCGGCCCTGGCCCAGCAGGCGATGACGGCCAACGCCGCGCTCGGCGGCCGGCTGGCCCTCGGCATCGGCCTGTCGCACCAGGTCGTCATCGAGCACATGTTCGGCCTCAGCTTCGAGCGTCCCTACCGCCACATGAAGGAGTACCTCGACGTGCTGCTCCCGGCCAGCCGGGGCGAGCAGGTCAAGGCGGCGGGCGAGACGATCAGGGCCGATGTGCGGCTCACCACGCCGGGCGCGGGCTTCCCGGTGCTCATCGCCGCCCTCGGCCCGCGCATGCTGAAGCTGGCCGGCACGGTCGCCGACGGCACGGTGCTGTGGATGACCGGCCCGAAGACGGTGGCCGAGCACGTCGCCCCGACCATCACCGCCGCCGCCGCGGAGGCGGGCCGCCCGGCGCCGCGGATCGTCTGCGCGCTGCCCGTCTGCGTCACCGACGATCCCGCCGCGGCCGTCGAGCGCGCCAACGAGATCTTCGCCGTCTACGGCACGCTGCCCTCCTACCGGGCCATGCTCGACCGCGAGGGCGCCGCCGGGCCCGGGAACGTCGCGGTGGTCGGCGACGAGGAGTCCGTGCTCGCCCAGCTCGAACGGCTGCGCCAGGCCGGGGTGACCGACTTCGTCGGCGCGACCTTCGCCGAGCGGGAACGCACCCGTGAGCTGCTCATCGGCGCGTCGAAGGGTTCATAGGGGGACATCTCAATAAACTCCGGCAAGGTGAAGCGCTTGCTGCATGGCATAGACGTGTCGAACTGGCAGGGCTCCGTCGACTGGGCCGGTCACGCCGAGGCCGGAGTCTCCTTCGCCTTCGCCAAGGCCACCGAGGGCGGCGACTGGACCGACCGGTGGTTCGCCCGCAACTGGTCAGGAATGCGCGAGAGCTGGCTGGTGTGCGGGGCGTACCACTTCGCCCGGCCCAAGGGCGACCCGATCGAGCACGCCCGGCACTTCCTGGCGGTGCTCAGATCGGCCGGCGGCCTGCGCAGGGGCGACCTGGTGGCGCTCGACCTGGAGACCGGCGACGGGCAGCGCCCCGAGCAGGTCGCCAGGTACGCGCGCCGCTGGTGCCACCACGTCGAGCGGCACGCCGGCCTGCGGCCCTTCATCTACACCTTCCACTGGTTCGCCCGCTCGGGGAACTGCGCCGGCCTGGCCGACTACCCGCTGTGGATCGCCTCCCCCGAGAGGCCGCGCGGCGAACCCCTCGTGCCGCCGCCGTGGCGCGACTGGACAATCCACCAATATGCCAGCAGTCCGCTCGACCGGAACATCTTCCATGGCACCCGCCAGGACCTGACAAGGCTGGGGTTTCACCCGCGATAGCATCGGTGTTCACCATCGAACCAGCCTCGGTGCCGCACATCGAGCGCGATCCAAGGGAGACACCGTGTCAGCCGAGCTACGCATCACCCTCGCCGGAGCCGAGCGTGTGGTCGCGGCCGGCACGACGGCCGGTGAGGCGCTGGAGGCCGACGGCCGCACCGTCATCGCGGCCCGGGTCAACGGCGAGCCGCGCGACCTCGCCCACCCGCTGGCCCAGGACGACGTGGTCGAGCCGATCGAGGTCTCCAGCGAAGACGGCCGGGCCATCGTCCGCCACTCCACCGCGCACGTCATGGCGCAGGCGGTGCAGGAGCTGTTCCCCGAGGCCAAGCTGGGCATCGGCCCGCCCGTGGAGAACGGCTTCTACTACGACTTCGACGTCAAGCAGGCGTTCAACCCCGACGACCTCAAGCGCGTCGAGAAGCGCATGCGGGAGATCGTCAAGCAGGGGCAGCTGTTCTCCCGCCGGGCCGTCAGCGACGACGAGGCGCGCGAGGAGCTGGCCGGCGAGCCGTACAAGCTGGAGCTGATCGGGCTCAAGGGCGGCGCGGCCGACGAGGAGAGCGTCGAGGTCGGGGCCGGGCAGCTCACGATCTACGACAACCTCGACGCCAAGACCGGCGAGCTGTGCTGGAAGGACCTGTGCCGGGGGCCGCACGTGCCCTCCACCCGGTCGATCCCGGCGTTCAAGCTCATGCGCTCCGGCGGCGCCTACTGGCGCGGCAGCGAGAAGAACCCGCAGCTCCAGCGCATCTACGGCACCGCCTGGGAGTCCCGCGACAAGCAGGACGAATACCTGAAGATGCTGGAGGAGGCCGAGCGGCGCGACCACCGCAGGCTCGGCGCCGAGCTCGACCTGTTCTCCTTCCCCGACGAGCTGGGCTCGGGCCTGGCGGTCTTCCACCCCAAGGGCGGCGTGATCCGCAAGGTGATGGAGGACTACTCGCGGCGCAGGCACGAGGAGGCCGGCTACGAGTTCGTCAACACCCCGCACATCACCAAGGAGAACCTCTACCAGGTCTCGGGCCACCTCGACTGGTACAAGGACGGGATGTTCCCGCCCATGGAGCTGGAGGGCGCCCGCTACTACCTCAAGCCGATGAACTGCCCGATGCACAACCTGATCTTCAGGGCGCGCGGGCGGTCCTACCGCGAGCTGCCGCTGCGGCTGTTCGAGTTCGGCACGGTCTACCGCTACGAGAAGTCCGGCGTGGTCCACGGCCTGACCCGGGTGCGCGGCCTGACCCAGGACGACGCCCACATCTACTGCAGCCGCGAGCAGATGCGCGACGAGCTGACCTCGCTGCTGCGCTTCGTCCTCGACCTGCTGCGCGACTACGGCCTGGAGGACTTCTACCTAGAGCTGTCCACCAAGGACCCGGAGAAGTTCGTCGGCTCCGACGAGGTGTGGGAGGAGGCCACCACCACCCTGCGCGAGGTGGCCGAGGCCGAGAACCTCCACCTGGTGATGGACCCGGGCGGCGCGGCCTTCTACGGGCCGAAGATCTCCGTCCAGGTGCGCGACGCCATCGGCCGCACCTGGCAGATGTCCACCATCCAGCTCGACTTCAACCTGCCCGAGCTGTTCGACCTGCAGTACCAGGCGGCCGACGGCTCCCGGCAGCAGCCGGTCATGATCCACCGGGCGCTGTTCGGCTCGGTCGAGCGTTTCTTCGGCGTCCTGGTCGAGCACTACGCCGGGGCGTTCCCCGCGTGGCTGGCGCCGGTGCAGGTGGTCGGCATCCCGATCGCCGACGCCCACGTGCCCTACCTCCAGGACGTCGCCAAGCGGCTGCGCGAGCGGGGCATCAGGGTCGAGGTCGACGCGGCCGACGACCGCATGCAGAAGAAGATCCGCAACGCCCAGAAGGCGAAGGTCCCGTACATGCTGCTGGCCGGTGACGACGACATCGCCAACGGCGCGGTGTCCTTCCGTTACCGCAACGGCGAGCAGAAGAACGGCGTGCCCGTCGAGGAGGCCATCGCCGAGATCGTCAACGCCGTGGAACGCCGCGTCCAGGTCTGACCCGCCGCTCCAGGCCCGGCGAGCCTTCCCGGCCTGCCGGGCCTGAGCCGTTCTCCGGGCGGCCCAGGCCCCGGCCGGGTGTTCAGTGCCGGCCGGAGGTCAGTGCCGGCCGGGCGTCAGCGGGGGAACAGGCGGAAGGCGACCGCCGGGCGGCCGTCGAAGCGTTCGGCGGCCTCCCGCGCGGAGCCCTCGATCAGCTCGCGGGCGTAGACCTCCGGGGCCTGGTCGGTCAGGGCCTCGATGTAGGCGCGGTGCTCCAGCAGCGAGCGCACGCCCCGCTCCAGCCCGTCGGTGACGTCCACGGCGTGGGTGGGGGAGTTGGAGCCGGCGACGGCGACCCAGCGCACGCCGTTCCAGGGGGCGGCGTGCGTGTCAGGAAATATCCAGCGATTTCCGGCGTCTCCGGCGGCGTCCAGCACGGCCCGGCCCACCGCCCGGTGGTCGGGCGTGTTCCAGTACGTGCCGCCCCACGTGTCGTCGGGGTTGAGGGTGATCACCAGCTCCGGGCGGTGCCTGCGGATGGCGGCGGCGATGTCCCTCCTGAGCGCCGTCCCGTACTCGACGACCCCGTCGGCGTGGTCGAGGAACTCCACGGTGGTCACCCCCACCACGGCGGCGCTGGCCCGCTCCTCGCGCTCGCGCACCGGCCCGCACGCGGCGGGGTCGAGCGTGTCGATGCCCGCCTCGCCGCGGGTGGCGATCAGGTAGGAGACCTCGCGCCCGGCGTCGGTCCAGGTGGCGACGGCGGAGGCGCAGCCGTACTCCAGGTCGTCGGGGTGGGCCACGACGGCCAGGGCGCGCTGCCAGTCGGCGGGCATGGGGTCGAGTCGCTGTGCCATGCCCTCACCTTAGGCCCGTCGCGGAGGGCGGCGGATCACGCCGGAAGAGCGGCCCCTCGGCGCGGGGTCCTATGCTGCTTGGTATGCACGATCAGGCAGGAGCCGGGGCGCCCGACAACTTCCAGCGGCTGTGGACCCCGCATCGCATGGCCTACATCAAGGGCGAGAACAAGCCGACGGGCACCGGGCCGGGCGACGGCTGCCCGTTCGACGAGATCCCCCGGATGAGCGACGAGGACGGCCTGATCGTGGCCAGGGGAGAGGTCGTCTACGCCGTCCTCAACCTCTACCCCTACAACTCCGGCCACCTGATGGTCGTGCCCTTCCGGCACGTGTCCGGCTACGACGAGCTGACCCAGGCCGAGGTCGCCGAGCTGGGCGAGTTCACCCAGCGGTCGCTGCGCGCGCTGCGCAAGGCCAGCGGCGCGCAGGGCTTCAACGTGGGCATGAACCTGGGCCAGGTCGCGGGCGCCGGCATCGCCGCCCACCTGCACCAGCACGTCGTGCCGAGGTGGGGCGGCGACACGAACTTCATGCCGGTCGTGGCCCAGACGAAGGTGCTGCCCCAGCTCCTGCACGACACCCGGCAACTCCTGGCCGACGCCTGGGCGGACTGACGACACCGGTCGCGGCGCCGGCCTGAGGCGCCGGTCGGCGGCGTCGATCCCGGGCCCGCCGCCCGAGGCGTCAGTCGCCGGCGTGGGCCAGGTGCGCGGGGGCGGCGGCCTCGGCCGGCTGCTCGCGGCCGAGCGCGCCGATGCCCGCCGCGAGCAGCAGCGGCACGGCCAGCGCCAGAGCCATCGACAACACCGCGGCGCCCGAGTCGTTGACCAGCATCCCGATCACCCCGCTGACCAGCGTGCCGATCAGCCCGGCCCGCAGGGCGGGGGAGTGGCGGAACGCCGCGGGCACCACGCCCGCGCTGGCCTGCTCGGGCCGCAGGATCGCGTAGACGAGGAAGGCCACGGCCGCGATCACGATGGGCATGAGGTTGGGGCTGAGCAGCGTGGCCAGCATGGCCTGGAGCTTACGGAAGATCACCTCGAACGCCTCGCCGCTGAGCACCTGGCCCACGAACCTGCCCAGGTGCGTCTGCTCGTCGGGCGGACGCAGGTAGTTGAGCACGGCGAACGTCATCACGATCACCGCCCCGGCCACGCAGAACGCACCCAGCTTCACGATCGACACCCGCTTGCCGGCCACCAGCAGCGCGGTCACCGCGATGCCCGGCACGAACGCGATCACGCCGCCGAAGTCGCTGCCCATGCCCGAGCCGCCCAGCACCATCGCGAACGCCCCGAGCACCACGATCGCGGCCACCCCCGGCCGCCCCGGCCAGCGGTGGGCGATCACGGTGGTGGCCAGCAGCGTGCCGGTGGCCAGCAGCGCGAACGGGATGTTGCCCAGGCCGTAGTAGCGGGCCCCGACCTCGGCGCTGTAGCCCATGACGCTGTTGAGCTGCAACGTCGTGCCCGTCAGCAGGTCGCCGGCGAGTGTGAGCGCGGTGATGCCGGCCACCACGGCGAGCGGGCCGAGCGGACGGCGCCGCCAGGGCCCGCCGAAGGCCAGCGCGGTGACCACGACGACCCAGCCCAGCACCCCGGCGACCAGTTGCGGCAGGGTGGACCAGGGCAGCAGGTTGACCAGGTAGCTGGAGACCGGCAGGGCGGCCAGCGCGACCGCGGCCAGGCGCACCGGCGACAGGCCCTTGCGCCGCCGCAGCAGCAGGAACGCGACCACATAGAACAGCACCTGCAACACCGCCACGACGGTGAAGTAGACGCCCTTGACCGACCGGATGGCCTGCGCGGTGGCGTCGGCCCGGCGCAGCCGGTCGATCGTCGCACCGGCGTCGCCGAGCTGCAGCGGCACCCCGACGACCGTGGCCGGCGCCGGCACGCCGAGCCGGGCCAGCACGGTCGCGGTCAGGTCGGGCAGGATCGAGATGTCGGCGCGGCGGGTGGAGGCCGCGCCCAGCAACCGCCCCTGCGCCCCCGGCTCACGCAGCGCGGCCACCCGCAGGTGCGGCACGGAACCGTGGTCGG
The DNA here is from genome assembly GCF_044465465.1 of Nonomuraea sp. NPDC049655. Classification (NCBI taxonomy): domain Bacteria; kingdom Bacillati; phylum Actinomycetota; class Actinomycetes; order Streptosporangiales; family Streptosporangiaceae; genus Nonomuraea; species Nonomuraea sp. NPDC049655. Next base: position 107,346 of record NZ_JBITLS010000010.1, on the reverse strand, counting down.
ACAGGCCGGCGAGCAGCACGGTGGTGCCGGGCGGCAGGATCGACAGCAGCGCGCCGGCCTTGGCGTCGGCCAGGCGCAGCGCGTCGCGGCGCTCCTTCGGGCCGAGCTGCTCGGGCACCTTGGGCAGCTTGCCGCCGGCCAGGTAGGGGTGGACGAGGTCGTCGACGTCCATGGCGATCAGCGGGCACTGCTCCAGGTCGGCCGTGCGGACCTGGAGCGGGGAGGCGTGGTAGCGCGGCACCGCGCCCTGCCGGTCGGCCAGCGCGAGCGCGGCGCCGGGGCCGATCGCGATCGAGCACCGGCCCGCGGCCTTCAGCGCCTCGCCCAGCGTGCCGGCGTTGCGCTGCCCGGCCACGTCGATGAGGTAGCGGTAGTCGGGGATGACCGCGCCCGCGCCCCGGGTCTCGGGGGCGGGAGGCGCGCCGCAGGCGTAACCGGCGGCCGACCTGGTGCCGGCCGACACCGTGAGCCAGCCGTCGTAGGGGCAGGTGATGTTGCTGACCGTGCGCACCGACAGCGAGCCGATCGCGCTGCCACGCGTCAGCTCCCACAGGTTGGGGGCGTCGGCCTGGTTGACGTCGTCCCAGCTGAGGCCGGAGACGCCGATGAGCGCCACCCTGCCCGCACCGGGAGCCGAGCCGCCGGCCGTGGCCGTGCCCTGCAGGCCGAGCAGTACGGAACCGGCCAGAACGGCCAGCACCACGAGCGCGCGCCTCACCCCGACGACCTCCCGCGATCGATGACGTCCGTGGCACGCTAGAGCACGTCGCGATCCGGCGCCACCGATTCCCCTACCTTCTCACGGGCGGCGGCGGGCGCGGTCCGTCAGCCGCGCACGGGGGTGAGCCAGTGGCGGTAGCGGTCGTCGCGCCCGTGCACGGCGGCCTCGTAGGCGTCGGCCAGCTTGCCGGTGACCGGTCCGGGGCCGCCGAACTCGCAGTGATCGATCGCGCTGACGTGCACGATCCCGGCCGCCGTGCCGCAGACGAACATCTCGTCGGCCGTGTACAGGTCGGTGCGCAGCAGATCCTCCCTGGTGACCGTCAGCCCCAGGTCGGTGGCCAGCCGCGTGACGGTGTCCTGCGTGATGCCCTCCAGCGCGCCGGCGTGCGGCGGAGGCGTGGTCAGCACGCCGTCGCGCACCACGAAGACGTTGGCGCCGGTGCACTCGCTGACGTTGCCGGCCGCGTTCAGCAGCACCGCCTCGTCGAAGCCCGCCTGCAGGGCCTCGGACTTGGCCATCACCGAGTTCAGGTAGGGGCCGGTGGCCTTGGCGGCGGTCGGCGTCACCCGGTGGTCGTTGCGCTGCCACGAGCTGGTCATCAGCCGCACGCCCGCCTCCAGCAGCGCACCCCACTCCCAGGACGCGATCGAGACCACCGTCGGGCAGCCGCGCGCCGCCACGCCCATCTCGCCGTAGCCGCGGTGGGCCAGGTGGCGGATGTAGCACGAGGACTGGCCGTTGGCCGCGACCGTGGCCAGCGTGGCCGCGCGCAGCTCCTCCAAGGTGTACGGCAGCGGCATCCCGATGATCCGCGCGCTGCGCGCCAGCCGCCGCAGATGCTCCTCCAGCCGGAACACCGCCGGGCCCTCCGGCGTGTCGAAGGCCCTGGTGCCCTCCAGCACGGCGGTGCCGTAGTGCAGGGCGTGCGTCAGGACGTGCACCCGGGCCTCGCCCCAGGGCACCAGCTCGCCGTCCATCCAGATGTGCTCGGCCTCGCGCATCGTGCCGCTCCTCTCCGTAAATGGCCGCCAACAGTCACAAGATGTAGGCCAATTCATTGATAAGTGGCACAGTAACCGGATAATAGTGGCGTGGGAAGAGAAGAAAACCTTGTCACCCTGGTCCGCGACCGGCTCCGGCTCCACAAGGGCACGGCCAGCCGGCGGCTCGCGGGCGCGCTGACCGACCTGGCCCAGACCGGCGCCATCGCCCCGGGCACCCGCCTGCCCTCCGAGCGCGACCTGGCCCAGGCGGTCGGGCTCAGCCGCGGGACGGTCGCCGCCGCCTTCAACGCCCTGTGCGAAGAGGGCCTGTGCGAACGCCGGCACGGCAGCGGCACGTACGTGCTGGGCGTCCCGACGTTCGGCGGCCTGCTCCAGGGCGGCGCGGTGCTGGCCGACCTGTCGACCTCGGTCGTCCCCGACCCCTCGCATCTGGCGGTGCCCCCGCTGGACGCCGCCGCCCTGATGCGCGCGCCGAGCGGCCACGGCTACGACGCCATGGGCGACTCGCGGCTGCGCGCCGTCCTGGCCGCCCTGGACGCCGGGCCGCATCGCGAGATCCTGGTGACCTCGGGCGCCCAGCAGGGCATCGACCTGGCGGCCCGGGTGCTGCTGCGGCCCGGCGACCGCGTGCTGGTCGGCGACCCGGCCTACGGAGGCGCGCTCAGCGTGTTCCGGCGCGCCGGGGCCCACGCCGTCCCCGTGGACCTCACCGACCCGGCCGCCGTGCGCGACGCCCTGGCCCGCCACCGCCCGGCCGCCGTGTACGCGCTGCCGGTGGACAACCCGACCGGCCGCGTGGCCGACCTGCGGCACGTGGCCGAGCTGGCCGCGGCGGCGGACGTCCCGCTGGTGGAGGACCGGACCCTCGCGCCCGTGGTGTTCGACGGCCGTACGCCTCCGGAGCCGCTGGCCCTGGCCCATCCGCACGGCACGGTGACGGTGGGCTCGTTGTCGAAGGTGTTGTGGGGCGGCCTGCGGGTGGGCTGGCTCACCGCCCCCGAGCCGCTGCTGGCCCGGCTGCTGGAGGCCAAGCTCGACGCCGACCTGGCCACCAGCGCCGTCTCCCAGCGGCTGGCCGCCGACCTGCTCGACGGCGACCCCGTGCCGGCCTGGCTGGCCGAGCTGGCCCGCCGCCGCGACCACTTCACCGCCGCGCTGTCCGCGCGCCTGCCGTCGTGGACCTGGTCACGCCCTCAGGGCGGCCTGTCGGCGTGGGTGCGGCTGCCGGGCGCCGACACCGACAGGTTCGCCGCCGTCGCCCGCGAGCAGGGCGTGGCCGTCGCCCCCGGCTCACTGTTCTCCCCCGACGGCCGCCACCGCGACCGCCTGCGCCTCAGCTTCGCCCTGCCGCCCGCCCTCCTCGACCAGGCGGTCGCCGCCCTGGCCCGCGCCTGGGAGCAGACCGGCCGCTGAGCTCCCCGCCCGGAACACGGCGACGCCACGCCGGGGATCCGGCGTGGCGTCGGCGGACGAACGTGGCGGGACGGGCCTCGGCTCAGCCCACCTTGACCTTCACCGGTTTGCTCTCGTGGTGCTGCCGGTCGAGCGAGGTGATCAGGTACGTGCCCGGCTTGGCCGGGTACGACGCCGTCGTCACCACGGCCGCCAGGTTGCGGGCGTCGGTGGTGTGGCAGTCCTTGCCCGACTCCGGCACCCGGTACACCGCGTAGGCCCGCGCCCCCTCGGACGGCGTCCAGGACACGGTGGAGCCGCTCGCCTTGACGCCGGCCGGCTTGCCGGGGGCCTCGCCGCCGCGGTCCTCCATGATCGGCAGCAGCGCCGGACGGCTGTAGTGCTCCTTGGCCACCCGGTCGATCGCGCCGAGCGGGTTGGTCAGGAGCTGCTTGGCGCTGAAGTAGATGTCGCCGTCGACCTGCTCGTAGCGCCGGTTCACCGTCAGGTGCGCCGACAGCTCGCCCGGGTTGGCCCAGGCGGCGTTGGTCCTGGTGCCGACCTGGTAGAGCGCCTGGCCGATGTAGAGCTGGACGTCGGTGCCCTTGACCGCGCCCGCCCACCAGGCCGTCAGCGTCTTGTAGTCGGCCGCCTTGAAGCCGCGCGGCCAGTAGAGCTGCGGGGCGACGTAGTCGACCGTGCCGTCCTCGATCCAGGAGCGGGCGTCAGCGTAGATCGAGTCGTAGGCGGACATGCCGGCCGTGGCCGACCCGTCGGGGTCGTTGGACTTGTTGCGCCAGATGCCGAACGGGCTGATGCCGAACTTCACGTGGTTCTTCGTGTCGTGGACGGCCGCGTCGACCTTGGCCACCAGCTTGTTCACGTTGTGGCGGCGCCAGTCGGCCAGCTTCCGGCCCTTGCCGTACTTGGCGAAGGCGGCCTTGTCGTCGAACGTGCCGCCGCCGCCCGGATAGGGGTAGAAGTAGTCGTCGAAGTGCACGCCGTCGACGTCGTAGCGGCTGACCACGTCGGTGATGACCTTGGTGACGTGCTCGCGCACCTGCGGCAGGCCGGGGTTGTAGTAGAGGCCGCCGCCGTACGTGACCGTCCAGTCGCGGTGCTGCTTGGCCGGGTGGTTCGCCGGGAGCTTGGACAGGTCGGCGGTCTCGGCCGCGCGGTAGGGGTTGAACCAGGCGTGGAACTCCAGGTTGCGCTTGTGGGCCTCGTCGATGAGGAACGGGAGCGGGTCCCAGCCCGGGTCCTTGCCCGCGGTGCCCGTCAGGTACTGCGACCAGGGCTCCAGCGAGGAGCGGTAGAGCGCGTCGGAGGCGGGCCGGACCTGGACGAAGACGGCGTTGAGATTGCGCTTGACCGCGCTGTCGAGGATCTTGACGTACTCGGCCTTCTGACGGGCCTGGCCGAGGCCGGCGCGCGAGGGCCAGTCGATGTTCTTGACCGTCGCGATCCACACCCCGCGCAGCTGGCGCTTGGGGTAGCGGGGGTCGGGCTTGCAGGCCGCCGTCGCCTCGGCGGTGGCGGGGGCGGTGGTCGTCGTCTTCTTGGTCGCTGCGGGGCTCTCGGTCGCGCCGGGGCCGAACACGTAGGCGGCGCTGGTGGTCACGACCGCGAGGGCTGCAGCGGCTAGGAGTGGGCGTCCAGTTCGCATAGTGCAAACCAGTCTGGCAGCTGCTCCCGCGTGATCGGACCTGAAAAAAGAAATGCAGTCGTGATGCTTCTGTTACGAAACGGTAGATGTGGTGATCAAACGTGCGGGCCGGGAGGGACATGCCGCCCTCCCGGCTCGGCGCCGCTCACCCCGTGCCCTTCACTCGGTGGCCGCCACCTTGCTCGCCAGGTTCGGCGGCAGCGGCTCGTAGCGCAGGAACGTGCGCGTGAACGTCCCGGTGCCGTGCGACATCGAGCGCAGGTCGATGGCGTAGCGGGTGATCTCCAGCTCGGGCACCTCGGCCTTGACCAGCGTGCGCCCGGTGCCCACCGGCTCGGTGCCGAGCACGCGCCCGCGCCGCGAGGACAGGTCGGACATCACCGAGCCCACGTGGTCGTCGGCCACCAGCACCGACAGCTCGTCCACCGGCTCCAGCAGCAGGGTCGGGACCTTCGAGGCCGCCTCCTTCAGCGCCAGCTGGCCCGCGATCTGGAAGGCCATGTCGGAGGAGTCGACCGAGTGGGCCTTGCCGTCGTAGAGCGTGACGCGCACGTCCACCATGGGGTAGCCGGCCACCACGCCGCGCTCCATCTGGGCCCGCACGCCCTTCTCCACCGACGGGATGAACTGCCGGGGCACCACACCGCCGACGATCTTGTCCACGAACTCGAACCCGCCGCCCGAGGGCAGGGGCTCGACCTCCAGGTGGCAGATCGCGTACTGGCCGTGGCCGCCGGTCTGCTTGACGTTGCGGCCCATCGCCTGGCACCGGCCGCCGAACGTCTCGCGCAGCGGCACCCGCAGCTCGATCCGCTCGACCTCGACGCCGTGCCGGTTGGCCAGACGGTCGAGCAGCACGTCGGTGTGCGCCTCGCCCATGCACCACAGCACGAGCTGCCGGGTCTCGGCGTTGTTCTCCAGGCGCAGCGTCGGGTCCTCGGCCACCAGCCGGCCGAGCGCCTGGGCCAGTTTGTCCTCGTCGGCCTTCGACTTCGCCCTGATCGCCACCGGCAGCAGCGGATCGGGCATCTGCCAGGACGTCATCAGCAGCGGACGGTCCACCTCCGACAACGTGTCGCCGGTCTCGGCCCGCGACAGCTTGGCCACGGCCACGATGTCCCCGGCCGAGCCCTTGGCCGCCGGGCGCTGGGTCTTGCCCAGCGGGCTGGTCAGCGTGCCGATGCGCTCGTCGACGTCGTGGTCCTCGTGCCCGCGGTCGGCCAGGCCGTGGCCGGAGACGTGCACGGTCATGTCGGGGCGCAGCGTGCCGGAGAAGACGCGGACGAGGCTGATGCGGCCCACGTACGGGTCGCTGGTGGTCTTGACGACCTCGGCCACGAGCGGGCCGTCGGGGTCGCACGCGATGCCGCCGACCGACTTGCCGGACAGGTCGGTGATCTCGGGCATCGGGTGTTCCAGCGGCGAGGGGAAGCCCTGGGTCACCAGCTCCAGCAGCTCCGTCATGCCCACCGCGTGGCCGTCGCCTAGCCCGCTGCACAGCACCGGGAAGAAGCTGCCGCGGGCGACCGCCTTCTCCAGGTCGTCCACCAGGACCTTGGTGTCGATGGGCTCGCCCGCCAGGTAGCGGTCCATGAGCGACTCGTCCTCGCTCTCCTGGATGATGCCCTCGATCAGCTCGCCGCGCCGCTCGTCGATCTGCGCCTCGTACTCGGCGCCCGGCTCCTTCTCGGTGCGGGCGCCGGTCGCGTAGTTGTAGAACTTCTGCGACAGCAGCCCGATCAGGCCGTTGACGTGGCCGTTGGTGATCACCGGCAGGTAGAGCGGCGCGACGCCGTCGCCGAAGACGTCCTGGCAGGTGGCCAGCACCTCGTCGAAGTCGGCGCGCTGGTGGTCGATCTTGGTGATCACGACCGCCCTGGGCATGGCGACCTGGGCGCACTCCTCCCAGAGCATCTGCGTGAGCCCGTCGATCCCCTCGGAGGCCGACACGACGAACAGGGCGGCGTCGGCGGCGCGCAGCCCGGCGCGCAGGTCGCCGACGAAGTCGGCGTAACCCGGGGTGTCGAGCAGGTTGATCTTGATGCCGTTGTGCACGAGCGGCGCCAGGGCCAGGTTGACCGACCGCTGCTGGCGCACCTCGACCTCGTCGAAGTCGGTGACCGTGTTGCCGTCCTCCACCCGGCCCGGCCGCTGGACGGTGCCCGTCGCCGCGAGCAGCTGCTCGACCAGGGTGGTCTTGCCCGCTCCCGAGTGGCCGACCAGCACGACGTTGCGTATCGCGTCCGCCCTGTCGGCCGTGGGTGCCCTGCCCGCGGCTCCCATGGCCCCGCCGGAGTTCCTTTCCGCCACTTCGCCTCCCACGTCGTCGGTGCATCCAACGCCGCGCCCGCGCGGAGGGTGTCAGGAACCGCATGGACGCGGTGTGTTCACCAAATACCCCTGTGGCGAATATCACAAGGGGTGCGGGGCAAAGAAAGTGGCCGCTCACGTGATGGCCTACGATCGGACCGCGATGCTCAAACTCCTGCGACCGGCCATGACCCGGATACTCACCCCGCTGGGCAGGGCTCTCGTCGGCCGCGGGATCGGCCCGAACGCCGTCACGGCGATCGGCACCCTCGGCACGGTGATCTCGGCCCTGCTCCTGTTCCCGCTGGGCCAGCTGGCCTGGGGGGCGCTGCTCATCACCGTCTTCGTGCTGTTCGACCTGCTCGACGGCGTCGTGGCCCGGCTCGGCGGCAAGGGGGGCACCGTCTGGGGCGCCTTCCTCGACTCCACGCTCGACCGGGTGGCCGACGCCGCCATCTTCGCCGGCCTGATCCTGTACTTCGTCGCCGGGGGCGACACGCTGATGGCCGGCGTGACGCTGGCCTGCCTCGTCGCCGGGTCCCTGGTCTCCTACGCCAAGGCCAGGGCCGAGGGCCTCGGGCTCACGGCGGACGTGGGGCTGGCCGAGCGTCCCGAGCGGCTGGTCGTGGCCCTGGTCGCGACCTTCTTCTCGGGGGTCGGGGTGCCGTATGTGCTGCCGCTCGGGATGTGGCTGCTGGCGGCGGCCTCCACCATCACCGTCGTGCAGCGGGTCGTGCACGTCCACCGGCAGACGAGGGAGCGATGAGCGAGAAGACCTCCATCGGCGACCGCATCGTGGCGGCGGGCTTCGCGGCGGGCTGGAAACTGGTCCCGCTGCTGCCCCAGCGGCCCACGGCGGCGGTCTTCCGCCTCCTGGCCGACCGGGTGTGGCGCAAGCGCGGCAAGTCCGTGCGCCGCCTGGAGTCCAACCTGGCCAGGGTCACCGGCATCGACGCCGGCAGCGCGGAGCTGCGCGAGCTGAGCAGGGCCGGCATGCGCTCCTACTTCCGCTACTTCCACGAGGTCTTCCGCCTGCCCTCGATCCCGCGGCCGGAGATCGTCCGGCGCACTCACGTCATCGGGGCCGAGCACATCCACGACACCCTGGCCACGGGCCGGGGCGTGGTGCTGGCCCTGCCGCACATGGGCAACTGGGACGCGGCGGGCGCCTGGCTGGTCGGCGTCGGCCATCCGTTCACCACGGTCGCCGAGCGGCTGAAGCCCGAGTCGCTGTTCCGGCGCTACGTCGCCTTCCGCGAGGGGCTCGGCATGGAGGTGCTGCCGCTCACCGGCGGCGACGGCCACAACTTCGGCACCCTCGCCGGCCGCGTGCGCAAGGGCGGCGTGGTCTGCCTGCCCGCCGAGCGCGACCTGACCAAGAGCGGCATCGAGGTGCGCTTCTTCGGCGCCGCCACCAAGGTGCCCGCAGGCCCGCCGCTGCTGGCCGTCCAGACCGGCGCCGCGCTGCTGCCGGCCACCGTCTACTTCGTGGGCGACGACTGGGGCATCCACATCCACGAGGAGATCCCGGTGCCCGCCGAGGGCACCCGGCAGGAGAAGGTGGCGGCCGTCGCCCAGGCCATGACGGACGTCTTCGAGAAGGGCATCGCCGAGCACCCGGAGGACTGGCACATGTTGCAGCGGCTCTGGCTGGAGGACCTGCCGAAATGAAGGTCGGCATCGTCTGCCCCTATTCCTGGGACATGCCGGGCGGGGTCAAGCAGCACATCGACGACCTGGCCCAGGCGCTGATGGCGCAGGGGCACGAGGTCTCGGTCATCGCGCCGGCCGCCGACGACGACGAGCTGCCCCCGTACGTGACGGGCGCCGGCCGGGCGGTGCCGGTGCCCTACAACGGGTCGGTGGCCCGGATGTCGTTCGGGTTCCTGTCGGCCGCGCGGGTGCGGCGCTGGGTGCGTACGGGCGACTTCGACGTGCTGCACATCCACGAGCCGCTGATCCCGAGCCTCGGCGTGCTGGCCTGCTGGGCGGCCAAGGGGCCGATCGTGGCCACCTTCCACGCCTCCTTCACCCGCTCACGCGCCATCGCGGTGGCCGAACCGCTGCTGCGCAGCGCGCTGGAGAAGCTGAGCGGCCGCATCGCGGTCTCCGACGCGGCGCGCAAGAGCCTGGTCGAGCAGTTCGGCGGCGACACCGTGCTGATCCCCAACGGGGTGACCGTGGCCCGTTACACCGAGGCCGAGCCGCTGCCCGGCTGGGGCCCCGACGGCGCCACCATCGGCTTCCTCGGCCGCATGGACGAAGAGCGCAAGGGCCTGCCGATCCTGCTCGACGCCTTCAACGCCCTGGCCGCCGAGCGTCCCGGCCTGAAGCTGCTCATCGCCGGGCCAGGCGACGCCAAGGACGTCTACGACAAGGTGCCCAAGCCCTTCCACGAGCGGGTCACCGTGCTCGGCATGGTGAGCGAGGCCGACAAGATCCGCGCCTACCACTCGGTCGACGTGTTCTGCGCCCCCAACACCCGGGGCGAGAGCTTCGGCATCGTGCTGGCCGAGGCCATGGCCTCGGGGGCGACGGTGCTGGCCAGCGACATCCCGGCCTTCCGCAAGGTGCTGGGCGAGGGGCAGGCCGGCGCGCTGTTCGCCAACGGCGACGCCGCCTCGCTCGCCCGCGAGGCCGCCGCGCTGCTCGACGCGCCCGAGCGGCGCGCCAAACTGGCCGCCGAGGCGCTGGTGGCGGTCAGGAAGTACGACTGGTCCACGGTCGCCCGCGACGTGGTGCGCGTCTACGAGACGGTGACCACCAGCGGCGCGGGCCGGGTGGAGGAAGACCTGTGACCGCCTGCCGAGAGCTCCTGTAGGGAACCGCTGTGACATCCACCATGATCGTGCTGATCGTGGGCATCGTCGTCGTGCTCACGGCCGTCTACATCTCCTGGCGCGCGGGCCGGCTCGACCGCCTGCACATCCGGCTCGAACTGGCCCGCGAGGCGCTGGACGCCGCGCTCATGCGGCGCCGGGCCGTGGTGCTCGAACTGGCTGGCTCGCGCCTGCTCGACCCCGCGACCTCGCTGGTGCTGGCCGCCGCCGCCCACGAGGCCAGGATCGCCGGGCCCGAGGAGCGCGAGCACGCCGAGAGCGACCTGTCGCGGGCCCTGCGGGCCGCGGCCGACCAGGAGCGTTTCAGGGAGAAGCTGGCCGAGGCGCCCGGCGGCGGCGACCTGCTGGAGGAGCTCGACGCGGCGGTGGCCAAGGTCGTCTATTCGCGTCGGTTCTACAACAACGCGGTCGGGGTCACCCGTACGGCGCAGCGGCGCTGGCTGGCCAGGACGCTGCGATTGGCCGGTCACACCGAGTTCCCGGAATTCTTCGAGATTGATGACAATCCGCCCGCAACTATGTCGCCTGAATGACCAATTGTGGGGAGGCCGGTAAGCTTCTCCCGATTTCTGGGCAAAGGCGAGGAGTTGTTGCAAGGTGCGGCTATCCCGGATGATCTCGGTGACTCTGGCAGGAGCGGCCGTGCTGGGGCCCGTCGCGGCCTGCTCGTCCGACGAGCCCCCCGCGTCCGGCAAGGCGCCGCAGGCGGCCACCGCCGCCCCCTCCGAGGAGCCCACCGAGCAGGCCGAGGGGCACCCGTTCACCGGGCAGCCCTTCGAGGAGCTCAAGCCGGTGCTCGCGGTGAAGATCGAGAACACCGCCGCGGGCAAGCCCCAGCTCGGGCTCAAGAGCGCGGACGTCGTCTACGTCGAGCAGGTCGAGGCCGGCCTGACCCGGCTCATGGCGATCTTCTCCTCGAAGATCCCGGCCAAGGTGGGCCCGGTGCGCAGCGCCCGCATCTCCGACCTGCACATCGTCCCGCAGTTCGGCAAGCCGGCGTTCGCCTACTCCGGCGCGCAGACCAAGATGTTGCCGTTCATCGCCAAGGCCCCGCTGTACGACGTGGGCGACACCCGCAACCCCGGCGCCTACTTCCGCCAGCCGGGCCGCTACGCCCCCTACAACCTGTTCGCCAACACCAGGAAGCTGCTGTCGGGTGCCCCCAAGGCCACCGAGGCCAAGGACATCGGCTTCACCTTCGGCGACGCGCCCGCCGAGGGCGGCGTGGACAAGAAGTCGTACACCGTCAGGTGGCCCGCGGCGCGCTTCACCTTCGCCTGGTCGGAGGCCAAGAAGCAGTGGCTGATCTGGCAGGACGGCAAGAAGGACATGGCGGCCGAGGGCGGCCAGCTCGGCGCGCCCACGATCGTCGTGCAGTACACCAAGACCGAGCGCTCGCAGTTCCACGACTTCCACCAGAGCTACACCCCGCTCGTGCACACCACCGGCAAGGGCAAGGCCGTCGTGCTGCGCGACGGCAAAGCCTACGCGGCCAACTGGGAACGGGAATCGGAGGAGACCGGTACGACGTTCACCACTGAGAGCGGCGAGCCGATGAACTTCGCCCCCGGCCAGGTCTGGATCGCGCTCGCCAGCCGCAAGCCCGTCACCCCTTAGATGACCGTTCTGTATAACTTGAGCGGCAAATCCTGACATCGTGGCATGTCGGGGGAGGGGTCCATCAGGACCTACGATGGGTTTGATAACTTACCGTCCGCCCTGAGAGCCCGTGAGGAAGACCGTGTCCAGCACGCCTGAAAGCACCCCCGTCACCGGAACGGCCCGCGTCAAGCGCGGCATGGCCGAGATGCTCAAGGGTGGCGTCATCATGGACGTCGTCACCCCCGAGCAGGCCAAGATCGCTGAGGATGCCGGCGCCGTCGCCGTCATGGCCCTTGAGCGTGTGCCCGCCGACATCCGCGCCCAGGGCGGCGTGTCCAGGATGAGCGACCCCGACATGATCGACGGCATCATCGCCGCCGTGTCGATCCCCGTCATGGCCAAGGCCCGCATCGGCCACTTCGTCGAGGCCAAGGTCCTGCAGTCGCTCGGCGTCGACTACGTCGACGAGTCCGAGGTGCTCACCCCGGCCGACTACGCCAACCACATCGACAAGTGGCAGTTCACCGTGCCCTTCGTCTGTGGCGCCACCAACCTGGGCGAGGCCCTGCGCCGCATCACCGAGGGCGCGGCCATGATCCGCTCCAAGGGCGAGGCCGGCACCGGCGACGTCTCCAACGCCGTCACCCACATGCGCACCATCCGCGCCGAGATCAAGCGCCTCACCACGCTGGCCGAGGACGAGCTCTACGTGGCCGCCAAGGAGCTGCAGGCCCCCTACGAGCTGGTCGCCGAGGTCGCCAGGAGCGGCAAGCTGCCGGTCGTGCTGTTCACCGCGGGCGGCATCGCCACCCCGGCCGACGCCGCCATGATGATGCAGCTCGGCGCCGAGGGCGTGTTCGTCGGCTCGGGCATCTTCAAGTCGGGCGACCCGGCCAAGCGCGCCGCGGCCATCGTCAAGGCCACCACGTTCTACGACGACGCCGACGTCGTCGCCAAGGTCTCGCGCGGTCTCGGCGAGGCCATGGTCGGCATCAACGTCGACGAGATCCCGCAGCCGCACCGGCTGGCCGAGCGCGGCTGGTGAACCGGCGCGTCGTCGCAGGCCGGCGGCACGCCGTAGGTCCATGATCGTCATGTGACGATGAAAAGCTTCGTAAGAGGCGGCATTCGCGAAGGATGTCGCCTCTTTCGTGTTGTCCGCGGTTCACCGGCCTGTCATGAGACTCGGTCAGGCTACGGGCGACCCTCACCCTTGATCGTCCCGAGGAGCGCACCGTGTCCCAGCTGAACCGACGGCACTTCCTGGTCACCGGCCTGGCGGCGGGCGCCGCCGCCGCGATCCCCGCCACGGCGGCGAGCGCCGAGCCGGACCCCGCCGCAGAGACCGCCACTGAGACCGCCACTGAGACCTCGCAGGCACTGGCCTCGCGCGGGCTGTCCACCGACCCCTTCACGCTCGGCGTGGCCTGCGGCGACCCCGACCACGAGGGGTTCGTGCTGTGGACCAGGCTGGCGCAGAACCCGCTGGCCGAGGACGGCTTCGGCGGCATGCCGCAGCGCCCGTTCCCGGTGCAGTGGCAGGTCTACGCCGACGAGCGCGGGCGCCGCGTCGTCCGGTCGGGGGTGGCCGTCGCCGTGCCGGCGTGGGGGCACAGCGTGCACGTCGAGGTCGACCGGCTGAGCTCGGACCGGGACTACTGGTACCGCTTCCGCGTCGGCCCGTACGTCTCGCCCATGGGACGGGCGCGCACGGCCCCGCATCCGCTGTCCTACGGCGGCGCGCTGTCGATGGCCTTCGTCTCCTGCGCCCAGTACGAGCACGGCTGGTTCACCTCCTACCGCAGGCTGGCCGAGGAGCACCCGGACCTGATCCTGCACCTGGGCGACTACCAGTACGAGTACACCAAGGACACCTACACCATCCCGGGCGGCAACGTCCGCGACCACGAGGGCCCCGAGACCGAGACCCTGGCCGGCTACCGCCAGCGGCACGCCCAGTACAAGGCCGACCCCGACCTGCAGGCCGCGCACGCCGCCGCGCCCTGGCTGGTCGTCTGGGACGACCACGAGCTGGACAACAACTGGGCCGACGAGGTGCCGGAGAAGCCGGAGGTGCCCCAGCCGGACTTCCTGGCCCGCCGCGCCGCCGCCTTCCGCGCCTACTACGAGAACATGCCGCTGCGCCGCACGTCGATCCCGCGCGGCATCGACATGCAGCTCTACCGGCGGATCCGGTGGGGCAGGATGGCCACCTTCCACATGATGGACACCCGCCAGTACCGCGACGACCAGGGCTGCGGCGACGGCTACCGCGACTGCCCGGCCGCCGTGGACCCGGCGCGCTCGATCACCGGCGCGGCGCAGGAGCAGTGGCTGATCGACGGCTTCCACCGCTCGCGGGCCCAGTGGGACATCCTGGGCCAGCAGGTGTTCTTCGCCCAGCGCGACAACAACGCCGGCCCCGCCAAGATCACCTCGATGGACGCCTGGGACGGCTACGTCGCCTCCCGCCGGCGCATCACCCAGGGCTGGGTGGACGCCGAGGTGCGCAACCCGGTGGTGCTGACCGGCGACGTGCACGCCCACTGGGCCAGCGACCTCAAGCTCGACTACGACGACCCGACCGGGCCCACCGTGGGCTCGGAACTCGTGGCCACCTCCATCACCACGGGCGGCGACGGCGCGGACTCCGACCCGGCGACGCATCCGTACCTGACGATCAACCCGCATCTGAAGTTCTACAACAACCAGCGCGGATACGTGCTGACGAAGATCGAGCGCGACCTGCTCACGGCCGACTTCAAGGTCGTGCCGCAGGTGCGCGAGCCTGGGGCGCAGGCGTACACGCGGGCGACGTTCGTGGTGGAGGACCGGGTGCCGGGGGTGCGGCAGACGTACCTGCGGCCGCTGGACCCGGCGATCGGCGCCAGGAAGCAGGTGACGGTGGAGGACACCGTCCGGCTGGAGACCGAACGCCCGTAGCCCTGAGGCAGGCGGCGTCCCCGGGGGCTGGGACGCCGCCTTTTCTTCGCCCGGAATATTAGCCAGGCTAAGTTAGTTGGGCTAAGTATGAGGGACGATCCCACCCAGATGGCCGAGCAGGTCTCCAAGGTGCTGCGCCACCTGGTCCTGCTGCTGCGGCGCTCCAGCGCCGGCCAGCCCGTCACCACCCAGCAGTACGCCGTGCTCGGCTCGCTCGAACACGGCCCGCGCCGGATGACCGAGCTGGCCGAGGAGCACGCCGTCCAGCTGCCGACCATGACCGTGCAGATCAACCGGCTGGAGTACGCGGGCCTGGTGGCGCGCGGCTCCGACCCGGCCGACGCCCGCGTCAGGACGGTCGAGCTCACCGGCGAGGGCCGCGACCGGCTGCACGCCGTGCGCCGGGCCAGGATCGCCCGCCTCGCCCAGGACCTGGCCGCGCTCACCGACGACGAACGCGACGTGCTCGCGGCGGCCCTGCCCGTCCTGGCCAAGCTCGGCATCGACAGAACCACCCAGTAAGGGGACAACATGCAAACCGGCGGCGGAATCCTGCGCCAGCCGATGTCCGTCTGGGCCACCGCGTTCGCCGCGGTCGTGGCCTTCATGGGCATCGGCCTCGTCGACCCCATCCTGCCCTCCATCGCCCAAGGGCTGCACGCCACGCCCAGCCAGGTGTCCCTGCTGTTCACCAGCTACTTCCTGGTCACCGCCGTGGCCATGCTGATCACCGGCTGGGTCTCCAGCCGCATCGGCGGCAAGCGCACGCTGCTGGCCGGGCTGGCGCTGGTCGTGGTGTTCGCCGCGCTGGCCGGCACCTCCGGCAGCGTCGCCGAGCTCGTCGGCTTCCGCGCCGGCTGGGGTCTCGGCAACGCCCTGTTCGTGGCCACCGCGCTGGCCGTCATCGTCGGCGCGGCCAGCGGCGGCGCGGAGTCGGCCATCATCCTGTACGAGGCCGCGCTCGGTCTCGGCATCTCCGCCGGCCCGCTGGTCGGCGCGCTGCTCGGCGACTGGAACTGGCGGGCGCCGTTCTTCGGCACCGCCACGCTGATGGCCGCCGGCTTCGTGCTGATCGCCACCCTGCTCAGGACGGGCCCCAAGCCCGCGGTCAAGACCAGGCTCAGCGCCCCCATCCGGGCCCTGGCCCACGGCGGGCTGTCCACGACCGCCTTCACCGCCCTGTTCTACAACTTCGCCTTCTTCACGATCCTCGCCTTCACCCCGTTCATCCTGCACATGTCGCCGTACGGCATCGGCGCGGTGTTCTTCGGCTGGGGCGTCTGCGTGGCGCTGGCCTCGGTGTTCG
Organism: Nonomuraea sp. NPDC049655; assembly: GCF_044465465.1. NCBI lineage: Bacteria > Bacillati > Actinomycetota > Actinomycetes > Streptosporangiales > Streptosporangiaceae > Nonomuraea > Nonomuraea sp. NPDC049655. The sequence goes on along the minus strand of NZ_JBITLS010000010.1, from coordinate 91,559 downwards.
GCGCGCCGCCGCTGCAGCGCAGGATCGGCTCGGTGAACGTGCTGCACCTGGCCCTGGGCCTGCTCGCGCTCTTCCAGGTCGGCATCGCCGTGTCGGGGACGGCCGGGGCGCACGCCGGGATCATCGTGTTCACCGTCCTGTCCGGCATCCCGATCGGGCTGAACAACACCGTCTTCACCGAGTCGGCCATGGAGGTCTCCGACGCCCCGAGGCCCGTCGCCTCGGCCGGGTACAACTTCGTGCGCTGGATGGGCGGCGCGCTGGCGCCGTTCGTCGCGACCAAGCTCGGCGAGGAGATCGGCATCGCCGTCCCCTACGTCGTCGGGGCCGCCTGCTGCGCGATCGGCATGGCCTTCCTGTACGCCCGCCGCCACCACCTGAGCGCCCTGGCCCGCGTGGACGCCGTCCAGGCCGCCGCCTGACCCCGCTTTACGCCAGAGTGCTCTGGTAGGAAGATGCCGGGCCATCATGGTGTTGAATTGTCGGAAACCGGACCTTGACGGAAGGATCGCTGTGCCCACGATCGGTGTACTCGCTCTCCAGGGAGACGTGCGCGAGCATGCGCGCATGCTCCAGGAGGCCGGCGCGTCGGCCGTCGCCGTGCGCCGCCCGGCCGAGCTCGACGCGGTCGACGGCCTGGTGATCCCCGGCGGCGAGTCGACCACCATGTGGAAGCTCGCCGACACCTTCGACATGCTGGAACCGCTGCGGATGCGGATCAAGGAGGGCCTGCCCGCCTACGGCTCGTGCGCCGGCATGATCATGCTGGCCGACCGCATCGAGGACGGCATCGAGGGCCAGCAGACCATCGGCGGCATCGACATGGTGGTCAGGCGCAACGCCTTCGGCCGCCAGGTGGACTCGTTCGAGTCGGACCTGGACTTCGCGGGCGAACGCGTCCACGCTGTGTTCATCCGTGCTCCGTGGGTGGAATCGATCGGCACTGACGTTCAGGTGCTGGGCACGGCCGAGCCTGGGGATAGGATCGTCGCGGTCCGTCAAGGGCCGTTGCTCGCGACCTCGTTCCACCCCGAGCTGACCGGGGACACGCGCGTGCACCGTTACTTCGTAGACATGGTGAGGGAGCTCTAGGTAATGTCCGGCCACTCCAAATGGGCGACGACGAAGCACAAGAAGGCCGCGCTCGACGCCAAGCGCGGCAAGCTGTTCGCGAAGCTCATCAAGAACATCGAGGTGGCGGCACGGACCGGTGGCCCTGACCCGGACGCCAACCCCACCCTCTTCGACGCCATCTTCAAGGCCAAGAAGAACTCCGTGCCCAACGACAACATCGAGCGGGCGCGCAAGCGCGGCGGCGGCCTGGAGGCCGGCGGCGCCGACTGGCAGACCATCATGTACGAGGGCTACGCGCCCGGCGGCGTCGCGGTGCTCATCGAGTGCCTCACCGACAACCGCAACCGCGCCGCCTCCGAGGTCCGCGTCGCGCTGACCCGCAACGGCGGCTCGCTGGCCGACCCGGGCTCGGTGTCGTACATGTTCAACCGCAAGGGCGTCGTGATCGTGCCCAAGAACGGCCTCGACGAGGACACCGTCCTGATGGCCGTGCTCGACGCGGGCGCCGAAGAGGTCAACGACATGGGCGACTCCTTCGAGGTCGTCTCCGAGGCCGGCGACCTCGTGCCGGTCCGCAAGGCGCTCCAGGAGGCCGGCATCGACTACGACTCGGCCGAGTCGAGCTTCCTGCCGACGATGAGCGTGCCGCTCGACGAGGAGGGCGCCAAGAAGGTGTTCCGCCTGATCGACGCGCTGGAGGACAGCGACGACGTCCAGAACGTCTACGCCAACTTCGACGTCTCCGACGACGTCCTGGCCGCCCTCGACTGATCCCGCGCCACCGAGGGCCCGGGGGCGACCCCGGGCCCTCACTCTTTCCCAGGGCCGGTTTCCGCCCTTGACCTGCCACTTGCCGGGCCCGCGGGGGTTCGACACCAAATGCCCGCCCGGCCGTTACGCGTGCGCCCGCGCCCCGACGCGGCTAGGGTCGGGCGACGTGAATTCCCCCATCCCACCGACTCCTGTCCCCGTGCCCCCGGCAGTCCGGCCACCGGCGTCCTACCGCGCGCTGGGCTGGCTGCTGGCCGTGCCCGCCCTGCTCGGCACCCTGATCACGCTGGTCCTGCCGACGGTCCAGACGATCGTGCTCAGCCTGCACAGCGGCGGCGTGCTGCAGCCGAGCAGGTTCGTGGGCCTGGACAACTACGGCAAGGTGCTGGGCGGCGAGGAGTTCTGGCGGGCGCTCGGCTTCACGCTCTCGCTGACCGCGGGGCCGCTGCTGGTGGCCGTGGTCGTGGGGCCGCTGCTCGCCCTGGCGCTCGACCGGGGCGGCGCCCTGCCGCGGCGCGCGGGCCTGGTCGCGATGTCGCTGGCGATCGTCACGTTCTCGCCGATCGGCGTGGCGGCGGCCTGGCTGCGGGGGACGTCGCCCGACGGTCCGGGCATCGCCACGCTGGCCGAGGGCCTGCGCGACCCCGCCACGGCCCCCGGGACGCTGCGGCTCGTCGTCGTGGCCGCCACCTTCGGGGTGGTGTGCGCGCTGGCGCTGACGGCGTTCCTGCCCGCGCTGCGCGGCGGCACCGCCGGGCGCGCCACGGTCGTGGTGGCGGTGCTGGTGGCGCTGGCGACCGTCGCCGTGGGGGCGCAGGCGTTCTCGATCGGCATGGCGCTCACCCGGGGAGGCCCTGAGCGCGCCACACAGACCCTCGCGGGCCTCCAGTACGACTTCGCCTTCAGAATGGCCCAGTTCGGCCCTGGCGCGGCCGTCGCGGCCCTGACGGGCGTGCTTCTCGGCGTGCTCGGCATCGTCGCGGTGGTCGTCGCGGTGGCCGCCCGCCTCCGCGTCACCGTGCTCCCGAAGCGGGATCGGAGTGGAGCGTTCCCCGCGGAGCCTTCCGACCGGCCCGCCTCGGCTTCGGACCGGTCCGCCTCGGCTTCGGACCGGTCCGCCTCGGCTTCGGACCGGTCCGCCTCGGCTTCCGGGCGGGCGCCGACCCGGGGCGGCGTCGTCGCCGGGGCCGTCGCGCTGGTGCTGGTGGTGGCCGTCGGGCTGGTCTGCGCCTGGCCGTGGATCTCCGGCGTGCTCGCGGGCGGCGACGGCGCCGTGTCCGGCGGGCTGCGCGCGCAGGTCAACACCTGGGTCCCCGCGGTGGCCGGCGCGCTGGTGTCGGTCGGCGTGGCCTACCTGGCCGCCCTCGGCATCGGCGGCCTGCGTCCTCTGGGCGCGCGCAGCGAGTGGCTGCTGCTGCCGTTCGCCCCGTGGCTGTTCGTCGGCACCGGCCCCCTCGGCGTGGCCGACTGGCAGAACATGCGCAACCTGCGCCTCGTGGACACCTTCTTCGCCCTGTTCCCGCCGCTGCTGGTCAGCGTCCCGGCGCTGCTGGTGCTGACGCTGCTGTGCAAGGGCCTGGCCGAGCGCAACGACCGGGACTTCTTCGGCGGCGTCCTGCTGCCGTCCCTGCCGATGGCGGGCGTGCTGGCCGGCGCCGTCACGCTGGTCAACGCCCAGGACGTGCTCTGGCCGCTGCTGGTGGCCCAGAGCCCGGAGCTGTTCACCGTGCCCGTCACGCAGATGGGCCGGCTCGGCGGCTTCCACGGCGTCCCCGACGTCGGCGCGAGCACCCCGCTGGTCGTCGTCGTGGTCGCGCTGGCCGCCGTCGTGGCCGCCCAGCTGCGATACCTGGACAGGCTCGCCGTCAGCGTAAACGGATCGCGACCCGCCCGTACCAGCCCGTAGGTTGAGTGGTTGTGGAAATTCGCGATCTCACCCCCGACGACCTCGACGACGTTCTCGACCTGCGTAAACGTTCCTTCGGCCCGATCTCCGGCGCGGAGGCCGAACGGTGGCGCCACACCGTGACGCCCACGCTCGGCGAGGGCCGCTACCTGGGCGCGTTCGAGGGCGGCAGGCTCGCCGCCGCGGCCCGGCTGCGCGGCTTCACCCAATGGTGGTACGGCCGTCCGCAGCCCATGGCCGGCGTCGCGGGGGTCACGGTCAACCCGGAGGACCGCGGCCACGGCGTCGGCACCGCCGTCATGCGCGCCGTCATCGACCGCGCCGCCGCCCACGGCGACGCCGTCTCGGCGCTCTACCCGGCCACCACGCCCCTGTACCGCTCGCTCGGCTACGAGCACGCCGGAGCCCGGCACATGATCACGCTGCCCGCCGAGTCGCTGCGCCGCATCAGGCCGTCCGGCGAGGTCAAGCTGCGCAGGATGGGCCCCGCCGACGCCGCCGAGGTCGTCTCCCTGCTCCACCGCACGCACGAGGCGGCCCGCTCCAGCGGCCCCGTCGCCTGGGACGAGAACGCCTGGCGCGTCTGGCTGTCCAACGAGGACGACTTCCTCTACCTGGCCCCCGACGGCTACCTCGTCTACCGCTGGAACGGCGACGACATGCACGTCGAGAACCTGGTCGCCGGGTCGGGGGAGACGGCCAGGGCGCTGTGGTCGATGGTGGGCAGCTCGTCGTCCATCGCCAGGAAGGTCACCGCGCCGGTCGCCCCCGACGACCCGGTGCTGTGGCTGCTCGGCGAGCGCTCCACCGACCGCGTCACGCAGGTGCGCTGGATGTTCAGGGTGCTCGACGTGGCCGCGGCCGTGGCGCGCAGGGGCTTCCCCGCCGCCGTCACGGGCGGGGCCGTGGTCTCCGTGGACGACCCGCTGCGCGGCGGCGGCTCCTTCCGGCTGGAGTTCTCCGGCGGCTCCGGCACGGCCGTCCCGGCCGCCCCGGCAGGCGGCGGGGGCGCGGCGCTGAGCGTGGGCGGCTTCTCCGCCCTGTACGCCGGCGTGCCCACCGCGACGCTGCGCAGGACCGGCCTGATGTCCGGCGACGACCGTCACGACGAGCTGCTCGACACGGCCTTCGCCGCCAAGCCGTACATGCTCGACTACTTCTGACGGGCCCGCCCGCCGTTCGCGGCGGGCGATTCACGGTGCGCGGCCAGCTCAGCCGGGGTAGAGTCTCGTGCCGAACAGATGTTCGGCGGCGCGGGAGGCAAGCCGGTGCGGGTGATGGGCGTCGATCCGGGGCTGACCCGGTGCGGCCTGGGCGCGGTCGAGGGCCGGCCGGGCGCGCCGCTGTCGCTGGTGGCCGTCGGGGTGGTGCGCACGGGTTCCGACGAGGAGCTCGGCACCCGGCTGGTCGGCATCGAGGCCGGCATCGAGCGGTGGCTCGACGAGGTCCGTCCCGACGCCGTGGCCGTGGAGCGCGTCTTCGCCCAGCACAACGTCCGCACCGTCATGGGCACCGCGCAGGCGGCCGGGATCGCCGTGCTGTGCGCGGCCCGGCGCGGGCTGCCGGTCGCGCTGCACACGCCCTCGGAGGTCAAGGCCGCCGTCACCGGCAGCGGCACGGCCGACAAGAAGCAGGTCGGCACGATGATCACCCGGCTGCTGCGGCTGGCCGAGATGCCCAAGCCGGCCGACGCCGCCGACGCGCTGGCCCTGGCCATCTGCCACATCTGGCGCGGCGGCGCCCAGCACCGGCTGGCCGAGGCCATGGCCCGCGCCGGAAAGGGGCGCTGACCCGTGCGGCGAGCGCGGGCCGGCCGTTTCGTGGAGTTCGTGGAGAAGGAGATCGAGTCGTGATCGCGTCGGTGGCGGGCAGGGTGGCGTCGGTCGCGCCCGACGGAGCCGTGATCGAGGTCGGGGGTGTCGGCATCCTCGCCCACTGCACCCCCGGCACGCTGGCCACGCTGCGCGTGGGCGAGCAGGCCAGGCTGGCCACCTCGCTGGTGGTGCGCGAGGAGTCGCTGACCCTCTACGGCTTCGCCGGCGACGACGAGCGGGCCGTCTTCGAGATGCTCCAGACGGCCAGCGGCGTCGGCCCCAAGCTGGCGCTGGCGATGCTCGCCGTCCACACGCCCAACGCGCTGCGGGTGGCCGTGGCCGCCGCCGACCTCAAGGCGCTCACGCGGGTGCCGGGCATCGGGCAGAAGGGCGCCCAGCGCATCGTCCTGGAGCTGAAGGACCGGCTCGGCACCCCCGAGGAGGCCGTCAACGCGGCGATCGGCGGGGAGCGGCGCGCCGCCCTGTGGCGCGAGCAGGTGCACTCCGGCCTGGTGGGCCTGGGCTATTCGAGCAAAGACGCCGACGAGGCCGTGGCCGGGGTCGCGCCCGAGGCCGAGGCCGACCTCGCCGCCGGGCGCCAGCCGCAGGTGGCCGCGCTGCTGAAGGCCGCGCTCCGGTCGCTCAGCGTACGATGATCATGAAGTTCGAGACGACGCCCCGGCGCGCGGGAAGGAGCGGTGGCCATGGACTATGAGCGCGAGCTGGTCTCCGCCGACGCCGGCGGCGACGAGCTGCAGATCGAGGCGGCGCTGCGGCCCAAGCGGCTGGGCGAGTTCATCGGCCAGGGCCGGGTGCGCGAGCAGCTGTCCCTGGTGCTGGAGAGCGCCATGCGCCGGCAGCGTCCGCCCGACCACGTGCTGATGAGCGGGTCGCCCGGCCTGGGCAAGACCACCCTGGCCATGATCATCGCGGCCGAGCTCAACATGCCGCTCCGCATCACCTCCGGCCCCGCCCTGGAGCGGGCCGGCGACCTCGCCGCCATCCTGTCCACGCTGACGGAGGGCGAGGTGCTGTTCATCGACGAGATCCACCGCATGGCCAGGCCCGCCGAGGAGATGCTCTACCTGGCCATGGAGGACTTCCGGGTCGACATCGTCGTGGGCAAGGGGCCGGGCGCGACCGCGATCCCGCTCGACATCGCGCCGTTCACGCTGGTCGGCGCCACCACGCGGGCCGGCCTGCTGCCAGCGCCGCTGCGCGACCGGTTCGGGTTCACCGCCCACATGGACTTCTACGAGGTCGGCGAGCTGGAGCAGGTGCTCCACCGGTCGGCGCGGCTGCTCGGCGTCGTCCTGCCCGAGGAGGGCGCCCACGAGATCGCCCGGCGGTCGCGCGGCACGCCCCGCATCGCCAACCGGCTGCTGCGCCGCGTCCGCGACTTCGCCGACGTGCGCGCCGACGGAGTGATCGACCGAGACATTGCCTCGGCCGCGCTCAATCTTTACGAAGTCGACGCCGAAGGGCTCGACCGGCTCGACCGGGCGGTGCTCGGGGTGCTGCTGCGCAAGTTCGGCGGCGGTCCCGTCGGTCTCTCCACGCTCGCCGTGGCCGTGGGGGAGGAGCCCGAGACCGTCGAAGTGGTGGCCGAGCCGTTCCTCGTGCGGCAGGGGCTGCTGGCCAGGACCCCGCGCGGCCGGGTCGCGACCGCTTCCGCCTGGACACACCTGGGTATGACACCACCGCCGGACGCTTTCGGGGCCGCCGTTTCACCGTGATCACGAAACGGTTGCAACCATTTCAAATCGGGAACTTCCCCGCGCGCCGAATCGCTGCCTCGTTGCCGCGTTTCATAACAACCGCCTACACTCCGTGCCTTGGCTGGCTGTGTAGGCTGACGGGCTGAGCGGCGCGGCCCGAGAGCTACGCAACGGAATTTCCGGCGCGAGGCCGGTGTCAAATTCTTGAACGACTATGGAAGGTCGCCCCTATGGACATGGGACAACTCGGAAGCATCCTGCCGCTGATCCTTCTGGTGGTGGTGTTCTACTTCCTGCTGATCCGTCCGCAGCGCAAGCGCCAGCAGGAAGCGCAGCAGATGCAGAACTCCTTGACCCCGGGCGCCCGCGTCATGACCACGACCGGCCTGTTCGCCACGGTCGTCGCGGTGGACAACGAGGACGTCGTGCTGGAGGTCGCGCCCGGCATCGAGACGCGCTGGGTCAAGGCCGCCATCGGCCGTGTGGTCCAGCCCGGTGACGCTCCGGTGGTGGCCGACGAGCCGGCCGTGACCGACCTGGCCGACGGTGACGCCAAGGAGTCCGACACGACCGTCGAGCCCAACGGCGATCAGGGCTCCAGCAGCAAGCAGTCCTGACTAAGCTCTGCGACAAACCCCTATCTGAGAGAATCGACGACCAGTGGCCCGACCGACCAGCCGCCACAGCCGACCAGGGCGCACGCTCTTGGTGCTGCTGGCGCTCATCCTCGCCCTGGGCGGGACGATGTTCCTGCAGAAGGCGTTCACGCCGAAGCTGGGACTCGACCTCGCCGGCGGAACGACGGTGACGTTGTCACCCGTGACCCAGTCCGGTCAGTCTCCGCCTGAAGAGATCCTCGACCGCGCGGTCAACATCATCCGCGACCGGGTCAACGGCACCGGCATCTCCGACGCGGAGGTCGCCAAGTCCGGCGACAACATCATCATCTCCATCCCGGGCGTCGGACAGAGCGAGGCCATCAAGCTGGTCGCCACCACGGCGGAGCTGCGCTTCCGCCAGGTGCTCGCCATGGAGGCCACGCAGGTCCCGCAGAACCTGACCACCGAGGCGCCCACACCGGGCGCCTCGCCGTCTGCCAAGCCGTCCTCGACCGCCAAGCCGTCGGGCAAGCCGTCCGGCACGCAGTCGGCGACCACGCCGAGCGCGTCCCCGACGGGCAAGGCGCTGTCGTCCGCGCTGACCGCGCCGACGCCGGGCGCCACGCCCGAGGCCACGCAGACCGGCCGCGACCAGACGGCCCAGAACCAGACGGGTCAGAAGCAGAACACCAAGGGCAGGAACGCCACGCCGACGCCGTCGCCGAGCACGCCGCCCACGCAGCCGAACCAGGACCCCAACGCCGGCATCAACACGCAGGGCATCGACCCCGCGGTGCTGCAGCAGTTCCACAAGCTCGACTGCTCCGACCCCAAGAACCGCGGCCAGGGCGTCCAGGACGACCCGAACAAGCAGTACGCGGCCTGCGAGACCGACGGCAGCTACAAGTACGTCCTCGACGTCGCCAAGGTCGTCGGCACCGACATCGACACCGCCTCGGCCGGCGTGCGCCAGGGCACCGTGGAGTGGATCGTCCAGCTCGACTTCAAGAGCAAGGGCGCGGGCGAGTGGAGCAAGCTCACCACCACCGCCTACAACGCCCAGGAGCCGCGCAACAAGGTGGCGGTCGTCCTCGACGGCGTGGTCATCACGGCCCCCAACATCATCAGCCCGATCCCCGGCGGTCGCGCCGAGATCACCGGCGGCTTCGACCAGGTCAGCGCCACCAACCTGGCCGACCAGCTCAAGTACGGCGCCCTCCCGCTGAAGTTCCAGCGCAGCTCGATCGACACCGTGTCCTCGACGCTCGGCGCCGACCAGCTCGAAGGCGGCCTGATCGCCGGCATCATCGGCCTCGGCCTGGTGGTCGTCTACTCGCTGCTGTACTACCGCGGCCTCGGCATCGTCGCGGTGCTGAGCCTCGTCGTGGCCTCGATCCTGACGTACACGGCGGTGGTCGTGCTCGGCCACAACGCCGGCTTCCGGCTCTCGCTGCCGCACATCATCGGCCTGGTGGTCTCGATCGGCATCACCGCCGACTCCTTCATCGTGTACTTCGAACGCATACGTGATGAGATGAAGGAAGGTCGGCGGACGCTTCGCGCGGCCGTCGAGGTGGCCTGGGTCCGTGCCCGGCGCACGATCCTGATCGCCGACGCCGTCATGTTCATCGCCGCCATCGTGCTGTACTTCCTGGCGGTGGGCGGTGTGGCCGGGTTCGCCTTCGCGATGGGCCTGACCACGCTGATCGACATCGTGGTGGTGTTCCTGTTCACCAAGCCGTTCATCGCCCTGCTGGCGAGGCTGAAGTTCTTCGCCAAGGGGCACCCGCTGTCCGGCCTCGACGCAGAGCGCATGAGCACCGAGCCGGCCGCCACGACCACTCCGCAGGAGGCCTGAGATGGGACTGGGGCGTCGCCTCTACCGCGGCGAGATCGATGTCGACTTCGTCGGCAAGTGGAGGCTCTGGTACAGCCTGTCCGGCCTGCTGCTGGCCGTCTCCCTGGCCGGCATCCTGTTCAACGGGCTCAACCTGGGCGTCGAGTTCAAGGGCGGAACGGTCTTCACGTTCCCGGCCACCAGCGGCACCGTCGAGGAGGTCCGCGAGGACTTCCGCACGCAGGGCGCCCACCAGGTGATCGTGCAGCGGGCCCGCGACAACTGGCGGGTCACCACCGAGACCCTGACGGAGTCGACGCTCAACCAGATGCAGACCACGATCGCCAAGGAGTACAAGGTCCCGGTCAAGGACGTCAGCGTCCAGTCGATCGGCGCCTCCTGGGGCGGTGAGGTCTCCCAGAAGGCCTGGATCGGCCTGGGCGTCTTCATGCTCGCGATCATCCTGTACCTGTCGATGGCGTTCGAGCCGAAGATGGCGTTGTCGGCGATCGTCGCGCTCGTCCACGACCTCGTCATCACCGCCGGCGTCTACGCCTGGTCGGGCTTCGAGGTCACGCCGGCGACGCTGCTGGGCTTCCTGACCATCCTCGGTTACTCGCTCTACGACGCGGTCGTGGTGTTCGACATGATCAAGGAGGTCACGGCCAAGCTGGGCACGACCTCCAAGATGACGTACTCCATGGCGGCCAACAACGCGCTCAACCACACGCTGATCCGGTCGCTGAACACCTCGCTGGTCGCGATCCTGCCGGTGGCGGCCATCCTGTTCATCGGCACCACGCTGCTCGGCGCGGGCACGCTGAAGGACCTGTCGCTGGCCCTGTTCGTCGGCATGATCGTCGGCACCTACTCGTCCCTGTGCGTGGCCACGCCGATGCTGGTGACGCTCAAGGAGCGGGAGCCGAAGTACCAGGCCATCGCGCGCCGGCTCGCCTCCACCACCGGCAAGGGGGCGAAGGGTTCCAAAAGCGCAGCCGTAGCGAAGGGCTGAGCCCCGTCCGTGGCTCGTCCCGGCGCCCCCGTCCGTCAGGGCGGGGGCGCCGTCGCGTTCAGGGGGGCCTTGCGGCGCCCGGAGGGGGCCATGGGCTCTTGGGGCCTGGGCTCGTCCCCGGCGGGACTCTGGGGCCCGTCACAGGCCGTCCGGGACGTCGCGCGGTCCGAGGAGGGGCCGGAGTAGGCCATCATGGAGCGCGGCACCCACGAGGAAGGCGATGGAAGCACGATGAGCGAGCTCAGCCAGTTGATCCTGGACCGGATCAGGGACGTCCCCGACTATCCCAAGCCCGGCGTGCTGTTCAAGGACATCACCCCGCTGCTCGGCGACCCCGTCGCGATGGCGGCCGTGGTGGAGGAGCTGGCCGGCCTCACCGAGGTGGACAAGATCGTCGGCATCGAGGCCAGGGGCTTCATCCTGGCGGCGCCGGTGGCCTACCGGGCGGCGGCCGGGTTCGTCCCGGTGCGCAAGAAGGGCAAGCTGCCGGCCGCGACGCTGGAGGAGTCCTACGACCTGGAGTACGGCTCGGCCACCATCGAGGTGCACCGCGACGCCTTCGCGCCCGGCGACCGGGTGCTCATCGTCGACGACGTGCTGGCGACCGGCGGCACGGCCAAGGCCACCATCGAGCTCGTCGAGCGGGCGGGCGCGCACGTCGTCGGCATCGCGGTGCTGATGGAGCTGGCTTTTCTCAAGGGGCGCGAGCGTCTGCCGGCCGTCGACCTGCACTCCCTGGTGATCGTCTGAGACGGCCCGAGCGAGTCCGGGTTCCCAGCCTGGATACACTGGGGGGATCTGGACTCGAACGTGAGGAGTCTGAGTGCCCCGTGATGTGGTCGCGCCCGACGTAACCGACGCAGGTAATGCCGACGCGCCCGGCGTTCCTGCGGTGCGTCGACGGCGGTTTGGGGGTGGGGCCATGAATCCGGTGCTGGAGCCGCTGTTCCGCACGGTCCGGGCCACCCATCCCAAGGCCGATCTGCGCCTGATCGAACGCGCCTACGACATGGCCGCCTACCACCACCGCGACCAGAAGCGGAAGTCGGGCGACCCGTACATCACCCACCCGCTCGCCGTGGCGACGATCCTGGCCGAGCTGGGCACCGACGACGAGACGTTGTGCGCCGCGCTGCTGCACGACACCGTCGAGGACACCGCCTACAGCCTCGACGAGCTGCGCGCCGACTTCGGCGACACGATCGGCTCGCTGGTCGACGGCGTCACCAAGCTCGACAAGGTCAAGTTCGGCGACGCGGCGCAGGCCGAGACCGTGCGCAAGATGGTCGTGGCGATGTCGCGCGACATCCGCGTGCTGATCATCAAGCTCGCCGACCGGCTCCACAACATGCGCACCATGCGCTATCTGCCCGAGCACAAGCGCCACCAGAAGTCCCGCGAGACGCTGGAGATCTTCGCGCCGCTGGCCCACCGGCTCGGCATGAACACGATCAAGTGGGAGCTGGAGGACCTCGCGTTCGCCATGCTCTACCCCAAGCGCTACGACGAGATCGCGCGCATGGTGTCCGAGCGCGCGCCGCGGCGCGACCTGTTCCTGCAGGAGGTCATCGAGAAGGTCTCCGGCGACCTGCGCGAGGCCAAGATCCGCGCGGTGGTCAAGGGCCGGCCCAAGCACTACTACTCCGTCTACCAGAAGATGATCGCCCGCGACGTCGCCTTCGACGACATCTACGACCTGGTGGGCATCCGGGTCCTGGTCGACAGCGTGCGCGACTGCTACGCGGCGCTGGGCACGATCCACGCGCGCTGGAACCCGGTCCCCGGCCGGTTCAAGGACTACATCGCGATGCCCAAGTTCAACATGTACCAGTCGCTGCACACCACGGTGATCGGTCCCGAGGGCAAGCCGGTCGAGCTGCAGATCCGCACCCACGCGATGCACCACAGGGCCGAGTACGGCGTGGCCGCCCACTGGAAGTACAAGGAGGAGGTCGGCGCGCCGGGGCCCACCGGCAAGGTCAAGCCGGGCAGCGACATGGCCTGGCTGCGCCAGCTCCTCGACTGGCAGAAGGAGACCTCCGACCCGGGCGAGTTCCTGGAGTCGCTGCGCTTCGACCTGTCGGTCTCCGAGGTCTACGTGTTCACCCCGAAGGGCCAGGTCATCGCCCTGCCCGAGGGCGGCACGCCGGTCGACTTCGCCTACGCCGTCCACACCGAGGTCGGTCATCGCTGCATCGGCGCGCGCGTCAACGGGCGGCTGGTGCCGCTGGAGTCGCGGCTCGGCAACGGCGACACGGTCGAGATCTTCACCTCCAAGTCGCCCGACGCCGGGCCGTCGCGCGACTGGCTGAAGTTCGTCAAGTCCGGCCGGGCCCGCAACAAGATCCGGCAGTGGTTCTCCAAGGAGCGCCGCGAGACCGCGATCGAGGCGGGCAAGGAGGCCATCGGCCGCGCCATGCGCAAGCAGGGCCTGCCGCTGCAGCGCCTGATGTCCGGTGAGGCGCTGCTGGCGCTCGCCCGCGACCTGCGCTACCCCGACGTCTCGGCGCTCTACGCGGCCGTGGGGGAGGGGCACATCGCCGCGCAGGCGGTCGTGCAGAAGCTCGTGGCCTCGATCGGCGGCGTGGAGAGCGCCGAGGAGGACATCGCCGAGACGTCCCTGCCGACCCGGCTGCGCGGCCGTCCGCGCGGCGGCGGCGCGGGCGTGGTCGTGGCGGGCGACGCCGACGTGTGGGTGCGCCTGTCCAAGTGCTGCACGCCGGTGCCCGGCGACGAGATCGTCGGCTTCGTCACCCGCGGCCACGGCGTGTCCGTGCACCGCGCCGACTGCACCAACGTCCAGCAGCTCAGGGAGCAGCCCGACCGGCTGGTCGAGGTGAGCTGGTCGCCCGGCGACGACAGCGTGTTCCTGGTGGCCATCCAGGTCGAGGCCCTCGACCGGCCGCGCCTGCTGTCCGACGTCACGCGCACCCTGTCCGACCAGCACGTCAACATCCTCAGCGCGTCCGTGACGACCTCGCGCGACCGGGTGGCGATCAGCAAGTTCACCTTCGAGATGGGCGACCCGAAACACCTGGGCCACGTGCTCAAGGCCGTGCGCAGCATCCAGGGCGTCTTCGACGTCTACCGGGTGAGCGGCGCCGGCAGCTGAGCGGCCGCGGGTCAGCCCTTCAGGTCCGGCAGGTTGACCACGATGGCCTCCTGCGTGCTGCGCGCGATCACCACGACGGCCTCCCGCTCGGGGTCGGGGTTCTCCTCGCGGTGCGGGGTGTAGGGCGGCACGTAGACGTAGTCGCCGGGGGCCGCCTCGATGCGCCGCTCGCGGCCGTCCTGGAGGAAGACGAAGCGCGGCGTGCCGCTGACGACGTAGATGGCGGTCTCGGAGGCGCCGTGGTGGTGGTCGGAGGAGCGGGTGGCGGGCGCGACGTGCGTCTGGCCCATCCACAGGGCCGAGGAGCCGGCCGTGGCCCCGCTGACGGCGGCCAGCCTGCGCATCCCGGCGCTCTGCGCCGTGTCGCCCGACAGCGCGTCTGAGGCGATGTGACGCAGCGGGAGGTGGAAGGGGTCGCCCTCGGCCCGGTAGCCCTCCCACAGGCGCCCTCCGGCCCGTTCCAGGACGCCTGAGGCCACCGAGGTCAGCAGCTCCGGGTCGGCATGGGCCGCCAGCAGCTCGTCGGCCAGCGCCGGGTCGTGCCCGCGCAGCTCGCGCAGCAGCCACTTGCCGTTGCCCCGCCACCTGCCGCCCACGTCGAGGGCCAGCCTGGCGGTCTCCTGGACCACCTGCCAGCGGATGAACAGCTGCTCGCCGGGGTCGGTCGCGCCGGCCAGGTCGTCGAGCAGGTCGGACAGGGCGTACCGGGCCTGGTCGGCGCGGGCGGCGGCCAGGCCGCCGGGACCGGCGGCCAGCCGGTCGCCGAGCGCCGCCTGAAGGTCGCTGGCCCGGCCGCCGGTGCGGTCGACCAGCACCGCGCCGTCGGCGCACATGCGGGCCACGCCCGGCTTGCGCTCGGCCAGGTCGCGGTCGACGTAGGCGTCGAGGCTGGTCTCGCTGTGGACGTACAGCTCGACGGGCCAGCCGTGCCAGCGCAGGGACTCGCGGTAGGGCACGGCCAGCCCGTCGAGCACCACCACGACGTCGAGGTCGGAGGTGCTGGTGCGGCGCTCGGTGAGCACGCTGCCGCCGACGAAGGCGTACAGGGCGCCGGGGAACAGCTCGTCGACGAGGGCGCGCGCGACGCTGACGGGGTCCATGCCGTCAGCGTAGGACCCCGGCCGCCTTCCGAAGATCGGTTCAGCTGAACTCGGTCAGCGTGCGCTCGGCCTCCTCCAGCCACGAACGGCGGGCGACCAGCGCCTCCTCGGCCTCCTTGACGTCCTTGGCCCGGCCGGCGGCCTGCGCCTTGGACAGCCGCTTCTCCAGCTGCTCGATGGAGGCGCGCAGCTGGTCGACCGTGCTCTGGGCGCGGGCCCTGGCCTCGGGGTTGGACCGCTTCCACTCGGCGTCCTCGGCCTTGCGCACGGCCTCGTCGACCTTGCGCAGCCCGCCTTCGAGCCGGTCGCGCTGCTCGCGCGGCACCGGTCCGGCGGCCTCCCAGCGCTCCAGGACGTGCCGCAGCGCCGCCCTGGCCGTGCGCGCGTCGGAGACCGGGAGGATCTTCTCGGCCTCGGCCAGCAGCTCCTCCTTGACCTCGGCGTTGGCCGCCAGCGAGGCGTCGCGCTCGGCGAAGACCGCCGAACGGGCCTGGAAGAACTGGTCCTGGGCGGCCTTGAAGCGGCCCCACAGCTCGTCCTCGGCCTCGCGCGAGGCGCGCCCGGCGGTCTTCCACTGCTGCATCAGCTCGCGGTAGATCGCCGCGGTCGTGCCCCAGTCGGTGGAGCCGGCCAGGGCCTCGGCCTCGGCGACGATGCGCTCCTTGGCCGAGCGGACGCCCTCGCGCTGCTCGTCCAGGCCCGCGAAGTACTGCTTGCGGCGCTTGGCGAAGGCGGTGCGGGCGGCCGACAGCCGCTTCCACAGCGCTGCCTCGGTGACCCGGTCGATCCGGTCGGCGGCCTTCCACTCCTCCACGAGCTGGCGCAGCCGTTCGCCGCCCGACTTCCAGTGGGTGGTCTCGTCGGCGATGCGCTCGGCCTCGGCGACGATGCGCTCCTTGACCGCCCTGGCCTCGGCGCGCGCCTGGTCGCGGGCGGCCTTGACCTCCTCGCGGCGATGGCCGACCAGCTCGGTCAGCCCGTCGAGGCGGGCCGTCAGCGCCGCCAGGTCGCCCACGGCGTGGGCGTCGGCGACGGCCTCGCGCAGCTTGGCGATGCTCGCCTCGGCCTGCGCGGGCGCCAGGTCGGTGCCCTTGACCCGCTGTTCGAGGAGCTGTACCTGGCCGGACAGCTCGTCGTACTTGCGATGGAAGTAGGCCAGTGCCTCTTCGGGTTCACCGGCCTGCCAGGAGCCGACGGCCCGCTCTCCCTCAGCCGTACGCACGTAGACGGTGCCGTCGTCGTCTACCCGGCCCCACGGGTCGGTGCTCACCGTGTCCTCCCGCACTATCCATCAGACCCTTCGGGACTACTTCGTCCCTAGTTTGTATTACGTCAGCTCTTGCCGGCGATTGTCACGTCTTTGATTTCGAGGGTTTGCTTCGGTGCTCCGGTCCCATCTCCCATGTCAGCGATGACGCCCGCTTTGTTCACCTTGTCCAGGATGTCGAGCCCCTTGGTGATCGTACCCACCGGCGTGTAATCCGGGGTGAGTCCGAGATCGCCGTAAACGAGGAAGAACTGGCTCCCCGTGCTGCCCGGCGCCGAGGTCTTCGCCATCGCCACCGTGCCGCGCTTGTACGTGGCCCCCTGGAGGTTCTCCTCGGCCATCACGTAGCCGGGGCCGCCCGCGCCGTCCTGGCTCTTGCCGTCGGCCTTGGCCGTCGGGTCGCCGCACTGCAGCATGGGGAACTTGTCGCTGCCGAGCCGGTGGCACTTGCTGCCGTCGTAGAACTTCTTGCTCGCCAGGAAGGCCAGCGAGTTGGTCGTGCACGGCGCCTTGGCGTTGTCGAGCTCGACCACGATGTCGCCCAGGTTCGTGGCGAGCGTCATCGTCTTCTTGGCCGGCTCGGTCTTGACCTTGGCCGGCGGCATGCCGACGTCCTTGACCTGGCCGCCGGCGGCCTCCTTGACGTAGTCGCAGGTGCCGGTCGCCGCGTTGTACGGCTTCGGCCCCGTGCTGGCCGCGGCCGACGCGGTGTCCTGCGGGGCCGAGGCCGAGGGCGAGGCGGACGCCTCGGTCGTCGAGTCGCCGCCGCCGAGCAGCGCGACCGCGGCCACGATGCCGCCCACCACGACCACCACGCCGACCGTGGAGCCGATGATCGCGGTGCGCTTGGCCTTCTGCTCGCGCTCGATGCGGCGCTGCATCTGCCGCTCGTAGTGCTCACGTGCCAGCTGCTTCTGCCGGTCCTTGCCCGTGGCCACCGCTTTGCCTCCCATAGTCAATCAACTGAGGTGGGCGAATCGTATCGGCCAATGGGTAATGATTCGCAGCCCGGCGACCCGCACCGGTACCCTTCGGTTACATTCCCATTGGCTTTTCGACGAGATCACCTGAGGCAGATGCTCATCGCAGGCTTCCCCGCAGGGGCCCTCCAGACCAATTGTTACGTCGTCGCGCCCGCGGCCGGCGAGGAGTGCGTGATCGTCGATCCGGGCCAGGACGCGGCCGAAGGCGTCGACGAGCTGCTGCGCGAGCACCGGCTCAAGCCGGTCGCGGTGCTGCTCACGCACGGCCACCTCGACCACGTGTGGTCGGTCGCCCCCGTCTGCGGCGCGCGTGACGTCCCCGCGTGGATCCACCCCGACGACCGCCACCTGCTGAGCGACCCCTCGGCCGGCTGGGGCGGCGGCGTCTCGCTGTTCGGCGACATCAGGCTGAGCGAGCCCGACGACGTGCGCGAGCTGTCCGACGGCGCCGCGCTCAGCCTGGCGGGCCTCGATCTCGTGGTCGACCACACCCCGGGCCATACCAGGGGGTCGGTGAGCTTCCGGCTGCCCGGCGACGAGATCATGTTCTCGGGCGACCTGCTGTTCGCCGGCTCCATCGGCCGCACCGATCTTCCCGGCGGCGACTACGCGACCATCCTGAGCAGCCTGGCCACCAAGTGCCTGCCGCTGCCTGACGATACGGTCGTCCTGCCGGGCCACGGACCACAGACCACGATCGGCCGCGAGCGCGCCACCAACCCTTACCTGAAGGAAGCGGCGCCGCAGGCCGGTCCCACACGAGGGATCTAATGAGCTTCCAAGCACCCAAAGGCACCTTCGACTGGCTGCCGCCCAGCTCCGAGGCCATCCTGGCCGTGCGCGAGGCACTGGCCGCGCCGCTGCGGCAGGCGGGCTACGGCTACGTCGAGACCCCGGTCTTCGAGGACACCGAGCTGTTCAAGCGCGGCGTGGGCGAGTCCACCGACGTGGTGTCGAAGGAGATGTACACCTTCCCCGACAAGGCGGGCAGGTCGCTGACCCTGCGCCCCGAGGGCACCGCCTCGGTCGTGCGCGCCGTGCTCCAGCACAACCTGCACAACGGCCAGCTCCCGGTCAAGCTGTGGTACTCCGGCAGCCAGTTCCGCTACGAGCGTGCCCAGAAGGGCCGCTACCGCCACTTCTGGCAGGTCGGGGCCGAGGCCCTCGGCTCGGAGGACCCGGCGCTCGACGCCGAGCTGATCCTGCTCGGCGCGCGCGGCTTCGCCTCGCTCGGCCTGCGCCAGGTCAGGCTGCTGCTCAACTCGCTCGGCGACCGCAACTGCCGCCCCGCCTACCGGGCCGCGCTCCAGGACTTCCTGCGCGGGCTCGACCTCGACGAGGAGACCAGGGCCCGCATCGACATCAACCCGCTGCGGGTGCTCGACGACAAGCGGCCCGAGGTGCAGGCCCAGCTCACCGGCGCGCCGCTGGTCGTCGACCACCTGTGCGCGGCCTGCAAGGCCTACCACGAGGAGGTCCGCTCGCTGCTGACCGCCTCGGGCGTGGCCTTCGAGGACGACCCCCGGCTGGTGCGCGGGCTCGACTACTACACGCGCACCACGTTCGAGTTCGTGCACGGCGGGCTCGGCTCCCAGTCGGCCGTCGGCGGCGGCGGCCGTTACGACGGGCTCAGCGAGATGCTGGGCGGCCCGCCGCTGCCCAGTGTCGGCTGGGCGCTCGGCGCCGACCGCACGTACCTGGCCATGGAGTCCGAGGGTCTGCTCGGCGAGGCCGCGCCGGGCCGCGTCCAGGTGTACGGTGTCCCGCTGGGCGACGACGCGCGCCGCCGCATGTTCCTGCTCGTCTCCGAGCTGCGCGAGGCGGGCGTCAGCGCCGACATGGCCTTCGGCGGCAAGGGGCTCAAGGGAGCGATGAAGGGCGCCGACAGATCCGGCGCCCGCTTCGCGCTGATCCTGGGCGAGCGAGACCTCGCGGCCGAGGCCGTGCAACTGAAGGACCTGACCACCGCAGAACAGACCCAGGTGCCGCTGGCCCAGGTCGCCGACGTTTTGAAAGGGAAAGTGCAGTGATCCGCACGCATACGGCCGGGTCGCTCCGTGAGGAGCACGCCGGGCAGCAGGTGACGCTCGCAGGATGGGTGGCCCGCCGCCGTGACCACGGCGGCGTTGTCTTCATCGACCTGCGCGACGCCTCCGGCTCGGCGCAGGTGGTCTTCCGCGAGGAGGACCACGCCCACGACCTGCGCGCCGAGTACTGCGTGCAGGTGGTCGGCCAGGTCAGGGTGCGCCCGGAGGGCAACGAGAACCCCGAGCTGCCCACCGGCGCGATCGAGGTCGTGGCCGAGCGGGTCGAGGTGCTGAGCGAGTCCGCGCCGCTGCCGTTCCCCATCGAGGGCAACGTCGGCGTGTCGGAGGAGGCCCGGCTCAAGTACCGCTACCTCGACATCCGCCGCCAGCAGGTCGCCGCCGCCATGCGCACCCGCTCCAAGGCCACCTACCTGGCCAACGAGGTGATGCACGAGCTCGGCTTCGTCTACGTCGAGACCCCGACGCTGACCCGCTCGACCCCCGAGGGCGCGCGCGACTTCCTGGTGCCGGTCCGCCTGCAGCCCGGCAACTGGTACGCCCTGCCGCAGTCGCCCCAGCTGTTCAAGCAGCTCCTCCAGGTCGCCGGCCTGGAGCGCTACTACCAGCTCGCCAAGTGCTACCGCGACGAAGACCTGCGGGCCGACCGCCAGCCCGAGTTCACCCAGATCGACGTCGAGATGTCCTTCGTCGACCAGGAGGACGTCATCGAGGTCGGCGAGAAGCTGGTCGGCCGCCTGTGGCGGGAGATCCTCGGCTACGAGATCCCCATGCCGCTGCCGCGCATGACCTACGCCGACGCCATGGCCCGCTACGGCTCCGACAAGCCCGACCTGCGCTTCGGCCAGGAGCTCGTCGAGATGACCGACTACTTCTCGGCCACCTCCTTCCGCGTCTTCCAGGCCGACTACGTCGGCGCGGTGGTCATGCCGGGCGGCGCCTCGCAGACCCGCAAGGAGCTCGACGGCTGGCAGGAGTGGGCCCGCAGCCGCGGCGCCAAGGGCCTGGCCTACGTGCTGGTCCAGGAGGACGGCACGCTCGGCGGCCCGGTCGCCAAGAACCTGTCGGAGCAGGAGCTGTCCGGCCTGGCCGCCAAGGTCGGCGCCGCCCCCGGTGACGCGATCTTCTTCGCCGCCGGCGCCCGCTCGGCCTCCCGCGACCTGCTGGGCGCGGCCCGCCTGGAGATCGGCCGCCGCTGCGGCCTGATCGACGAGTCGCAGTGGTCGTTCCTGTGGGTGGTCGACGCCCCCATGTTCGAGGAGGACGGCGAGGGCGGCTGGACGGCCGTGCACCACCCGTTCACCGGCCCCAAGCCGGAATGGGCCGACAACTTCCAGGACCACCCGGGCGAGGCCCTGGCCTACGCCTACGACATGGTCTGCAACGGCATGGAGATCGGCGGCGGCTCGATCCGTATCCACCGGGCCGAGATGCAGCAGCGGGTCTTCGACGTGCTCGGCATCTCCAAGGAGGAGGCCGAGAGCAAGTTCGGCTTCCTGCTTGAGGCGTTCAAGTACGGCCCGCCCCCGCACGGCGGCATCGCCTACGGCTGGGACCGGATCTGCATGCTGCTGTCCGGCGGCGACTCGATCCGCGACGTGATCGCGTTCCCGAAGACCGCCTCCGGCTTCGACCCGCTGACCGGCGCGCCGACGCCGATCACGGCCGACCAGCGCAAGGAGGCGGGCGTCGACGCCCAGCCCAAGTCCGAGGCCTGACACGACGACGGCGGGCGCCCCCCTTTCGCAGGGGGGCGCCCGCCGTCGTGTTGCGCGTGCTACCGCACGGTGACGCGCTTGATGATGATCGGGTTCTTCGGCGCGGTCGAGCCGCCGTCGCCCACGATGTCGTCGCCGTTGACGATGACGCCGTCCTTGGCGACCTTCTCGATGATCTCCAGGCCCGAGCGGACCATGCCGAGCACCGAGTACTGCGGCTCCAGCTGGCCGTTCTCGTCCGACAGCGAGATGGCGAACTGGCTGCTGTTCTGCCCCGACGCGCCGTCGGGCTGGGTCAGGAACACCACGCCCTTGGTGTAGGGCATGCCGACGGCCTCGTCGGCGTACACGTAGCCGGCCGTGCCCTGCCCGTCGGTCGGGTTCCTGCCGTCGGCCTTGGCCTGCGGGTCGCCGCACTGCAGCAGGAACAGGCCGGCCGTCTCCGGGGTCACCAGCCGGTGGCACTTGGTGTTGTTGTAGAAGCCCTTCCTGGCCAGGAACGCCATCGAGTTGACCGAGCACGGGGTCGCGTTCGCGTCGACGTCGATCACGATGTCGCCGTGGTTGGTGCTCACGGTCATCGTCTTGAGCTTGAGGTTGGGCCGCTTGCCCGGCAGGCCGACGAACTTGTTGGGCGCGGACTCGTCCCGCTTGTAGGTGCACGACACCTTGCCCGCCTGCTTCGGCGGCGTGGTGCTGGGCAGCGACGTCGGCGCGGGGATGCTGGTGCTGGCGGAGGGCGAGGGCGTGCTCGCCGCCGCGGCCGTCTTCTGGTCGTCGCCCATCAGGGTGGTCGCGGCGAAGATGCCGCCCGCCACCACGACGACGGCCACGCCCGCGCCGATGAAGGTGTTCCGCCTGGCTTTGGCGGTCTGCTCGGCCGCGCGCCTCGCCTGCCGCTCCTTGTGCTCCCGGGCCAGCTCGCTCTGGCGGTCGTCGCCGCTCACCGGTTGTCTCCTTCATCTTTGCCGACACATGACCAAACAACTCCGCGAATGCTACCGGCCTCCGATATGTGCCGGGCGTAAGTGGCGGAAGCCGCAGGGTGGGGCAAGTGAGGAGAGAACCATTTCACCGGTAGATACGTAGTCCAGGTGAGCCCTCCAAGGAGTGACCGTGTTCGACCAGATCCTCGGCCTGCCGGCCCATCCGCTGATCGTGCACCTCGCCGTGGTGCTGACGCCGCTGCTCGTCCTCGTGGGCGGGGCGTACGCGCTGGCGCCTCGCGTGCGGGCCGTGACGGCGTGGGCGGTGGTGCTGCTGGCCGTGGCCGCCCCCGTGGCGGTCCTGGCGGCCAAGGAGAGCGGGGAGAGCCTCAAGCGGGCCCGCTTCACCGGCGTGGAGGGCCCGCTCGGCGCGCGGGTCGCCGTCCACGAGGGCTTCGCGACCCCGCTGCTGCTGTCGGCGGCCGGGCTCGCCGCCGCCTGCCTGGCCCTGGTGTACGCCACCACCCCCGCGCGCGGCTCGCTCACCCGCGACCGGTTCGGCAGGCCCGTCACGCTGGCGCTGTCGGCGCTGACGGTCGTCCTGGCCGCCGTGGCGGGCTACTTCTGCTTCCGGGCGGGCGACTCCGGGGCCAGGGCCGTGTGGGCCGCGGCGGGTCTGACCGGCGTGTAATCTCGCGTTGTGGATAGCCTGTTCGATTCGGCGGCTGAGGAGGCCACCCCGCAACCCCTCGCGGTGCGGATGCGCCCGCGCACCCTCGACGAGGTGATCGGCCAGCGGCATCTGCTGGGCTCCGGCACCCCGCTGCGGCGGCTGGTCGAGAGCGAGGCCCCCATGTCGCTGTTCCTGTGGGGCCCGCCCGGCACCGGCAAGACGACCCTGGCCTACGTGGTCTCCAACGTCACCAAGCGCCGCTTCGTCGAGATCTCCGCCGTCTCGGCCGGCGTCAAGGACGTCCGCGCCGCCATCGACAACGCCCGCCGCGAGCTGGGCATGAGCGGCCGGCAGACCGTGCTGTTCGTCGACGAGGTCCACCGCTTCAACAAGGCCCAGCAGGACGCGCTGCTGCCGGCGGTGGAGAACCGCTGGGTCACCTTCATCGGCGCCACCACCGAGAACCCGTACTTCTCGGTCATCTCGCCGCTGTTGTCCCGCTCGCTGCTGCTCACGCTGGAGTCGCTGTCCGACGACGACGTGCGCGCGGTCCTGGAGCGCGCGGTGGCCGAGCCGCGCGGCCTGGGCGGGCGGGCCCGGCTCGCGCCCGAGGCCCTCGACCACCTGGTGCGCCTGGCCGGCGGCGACGCGCGCAGGTCGCTGACCTACCTGGAGGCCGCCGCCCTGCTGGCCGACGACATCACCGTCGAGGTGGTGGAGAAGGCCGCCGACAAGGCGGCCGTGCGCTACGACCGCCAGGGCGACCAGCACTACGACGTCATCAGCGCGTTCATCAAGTCGATGCGCGGCTCCGACGCCGACGCGGCCCTCCACTACCTGGCCCGCATGATCGAGGCCGGCGAGGACCCGCGCTTCATCGCCCGCCGCATCGTCATCTTCGCCTCCGAGGACGTCGGCATGGCCGACCCCACCTGCCTGCAGACGGCGGTGGCCGTGGCCCAGGCCGTGCAGCTCATCGGGCTGCCCGAGGGGCAGATCAACCTGGCGCACGCCGTCATCCACTGCGCGATGGCGCCCAAGTCCAACGCGGTCGTCAAGGCCATCGGCGCGGCGGTCGGCGACGTCCGCAAGGGCCTGATCGGCCAGGTCCCCGGCCACCTGCGCGACGCCCACTACCCGGGCGCGGCCAAGCTCGGCCACGGCGGCGGCTACAAGTACCCCCACGACTTCGACCACGGCCTGGTGCGCCAGGACTACGCGCCCGAGCAGGTGCGCGACCGCCGCTACTACGAGCCCACCAGGCACGGCGCCGAGGCCCCGGTGGCCGACCGCTGGGCCCGGATCCGCGACTTCCTGCGCGGCTCCTGAGCCCTGCCCGCCGCGCTAGATTGAGCGCCATCATGACCGACCACCGCGCGAGCTTCGACGCCCGCATCACCTTCGGCAACGGCGGCGACCTCGCCGTCCACGGTTTCCGCGTCGACCTGCCCGGCCCCGACGCCGCCGAGGACGAGATCGCCGCGCTGTTCGTGGCCTCGCTCGGCCTGCTGATGACCGACGGCGTCGAGCTGGACAACGTCGAGATCTTCGCCGAGCCGCACAAGGGCACCAGGGG
Source organism: Nonomuraea sp. NPDC049655 (assembly GCF_044465465.1). Classification (NCBI taxonomy): domain Bacteria; kingdom Bacillati; phylum Actinomycetota; class Actinomycetes; order Streptosporangiales; family Streptosporangiaceae; genus Nonomuraea; species Nonomuraea sp. NPDC049655. The sequence continues at coordinate 67,428 of NZ_JBITLS010000010.1, read as the reverse complement.
AGGGCCCTCCGACCGCGCCGCGCAGGCCGCGCCGGCGGCCGGGGGAGCGCTGGTCGAGCTGGCCCGCCCGCCCGCCGACGGCGGCACGTACCTGGTGGCGCCCGGCGGCGACCTGACCGGACTGCCTCTGGCCCGCACCGCCGAACTGCCCGCCGTGGTGGTGCGCGTGGCGGGCGCCGAGGCGCGGGAGATCGGCGTGGGCGCGCTGGCCGCCTTCGACGTGCGCGGCAGGGCGGTGCTGCTGCACACCGGCGCGCCCGGCGGGGGGCGGCTCACCCCGGAGGCCGCCTCGTGGCTGGCCGGGCGCGGCGCGTCCCTGGTCGGCACCGACGCCGACGGCCTCGACGGCCTCGACGGCGTCGGGGGGTCGGCGGCTCTTGACGTGCTGCTGGCGGCGGGCGTGCCGGTCGTGGAGCGGCTGGCCGGGCTCGACCGGCTGCCGCCCACCGGCGCCGTGTTCACGGCCGCGCCGCCGCTCCAGGAGGGCGTCGGGCGGGTTCCCGTACGCGCCTTCGCCCGCGTCCCCGAGGCGTGACAGGAGGCGTGACAGGAGGCGTGACAAGAGGCGGGCCGGGCGGCGGAACGCCTGGTCGGAGCGGCATGTGATCGGTCACGGAAGTGTCCGCAGGTGGCCTCGCCGCCGGATCCGGCCCGTTTTCCTCACTAACCTTGTCGCCGGGACGCGATAGGGTTCATGCCGTTCCGGCCCAGCGTACGAGGGAGATGAGCGGATGCTTACCGCTGGAGAGGTCGCCGGGCTGATCGCGGCCACGGGCTGGATTGTCCTGGTCTGCGTTCTCGCCATGGTGCTCGTCAAGCTCGCCAGGCTGCTCACCGAGACCACCAAGGCGGTCTCCGACCTGAACAACCGCCTGGTGCCGCTGCTCGACGACGTGAGCGTCACGGTCAACGAGACCAACAGGCAACTCGTCGCCGTCGAGGCCATCGCCCAGGACGTCAAGCAGGTCAGCGCGCACGCCGCCAAGCTCAGCGCGGTGACGCAGACCATCTTCACCGGCCCGTTGATCAAGGTGTCGTCGCTCGGCTACGGCGTGCGGCGCGCCATCGAGGCCCGCAGGCCCGCCCGGGTGAGGCGGTCCCGGTGATCAGACGGCTGTTCTACCTCTCGCTCGGCGCGTTCCTCGCCTTCTGGGTGATGCGCAGGCTGCAGGCGCTGCACCCGACCCACGTCGTGCGGCGCACCGCCGACGGCGCGGCGGGGATGCTCGCGCGGGTGAGAGACTTTACCTCTGACGCGCTAGGCGAGGCCGCCGAGCGCGAAACCCAGTTGCGGGCGCGCTTCGGGCTCGACAACGCTGAAATCGACAACTGACTACCAGCAAAGGATGGCCACAATGGAGTCGGCAGAGATAGCCCGCCGCTTCCTGCGCTTCTTCGAGGAGCGTGGGCACAAGGTCGTGCCCTCGGCCAGCCTGATCGCTGAGGACCCCACGCTACTCCTGGTTCCTGCCGGTATGGTGCCGTTCAAGCCGTACTTCCTGGGGCAGCGCAAGCCTCCGGCGTCACGGCTGGCCACCGCGCAGAAGTGTGTGCGCACGCCCGACATCGAAGAGGTCGGCAAGACCACCCGGCACGCCACCTTCTTCCAGATGCTCGGCAACTTCTCCTTCGGCGACTACTTCAAGTCCGAAGTGATCCCGTTCGCGTGGGAGCTGCTCACCAGGTCCGAGTCCGACGGCGGCTTCGGCTTCCCCGAGGAGCGGCTGTGGGCCACCGTCTACCTTGAGGACGACGAGGCCTACGACATCTGGCGCAACAAGGTCGGCGTGCCCGAGAGCCGCATCCAGCGCCGCGGCCTGGAGGACAACTACTGGCACATGGGCGTGCCCGGCCCCGGCGGCCCCTGCTCGGAGATCTACTACGACCGCGGCCCTGAGTACGGCAAGGAGGGCGGCCCCGTCGCCGACGAGGACCGCTACCTAGAGGTCTGGAACCTCGTCTTCATGCAGTACCAGCTCAGCCAGGTCCGCACCAAGGTCGACTTCGACATCTCCGGCGAGTTGCCGGCCAAGAACATCGACACCGGCATGGGCCTGGAGCGCATGGCGACGATCCTGCAGGGCGTCGACAACCTCTACGAGATCGACACCACCTACAAGATCCTCGACAAGGCGGCCGAGCTCACCAAGACCCGCTACGGCCGCGACCACCGCGCCGACGTGAGCCTGCGCGTGATCGCCGACCATGTGCGCACCGGCACCATGCTGGTCGCCGACGGCGTCATGCCCGGCAACGAGGGCCGCGGCTACGTGCTGCGCCGCATCCTGCGCCGCTCGGTGCGCAACCTGCGCCTGCTCGGCTCCGGCGACGAGCGCTACATGCACGAGCTGACCGACGTCGCGATCAACGTGATGGGCGAGCAGTACCCCGAGCTCAAGGTCGACGCGCCGCAGATCCACGCGGTCATCGACGCCGAGGAGACGTCCTTCCTCGGCACCCTCCGCACCGGCACCGCGATCTTCGACGTGGCCGTCGAGGAGACCAAGCGCAAGTCCGGCTCGACGCTCTCGGGCGACCAGGCCTTCCAGCTCCACGACACCTACGGCTTCCCCATCGACCTCACCCTGGAGATGGCGGCCGAGCAGGGACTGAAGGTCGACGAAGAGGGCTTCCGCCGCCTGATGAAGGAGCAGCGGCAGCGGGCCAAGGCCGACGCGGCGGCCAAGAAGACCGGCAACGCCGACATCTCGGTCTTCGGCCACCTGCTGGAGAAGGCCGGCAAGATCGACTTCCTGGGCTACGACGAGACCGAGGCCGAGACCACCGTCGTCGGCATCCTGGTCGACGGCGTCAGCGTGCCGGCGGCCGGCGCGGGCACGACCGTCGAGATCGTGCTCGGCCGCACCCCGTTCTACGCCGAGGGCGGCGGCCAGCTCGCCGACCAGGGCGTCATCCGCACGGCGGGCGCCGAGGTCGAGATCCTCGACGTGCAGTCGCCGCTCAAGGGCCTGATCGTCCACCGCGGCAAGGTCCGCAGCGGTGAGCTGAAGGCGGGCGACGAGGCGCAGGCCGAGATCGACGTCGAGCGCCGCCGGGCCATCTCGCGCAGCCACAGCGCCACCCACCTGGTCCACCGCGGCTTCAAGAACGCGCTGGGCGAGACGGCCGCGCAGGCGGGCTCGGAGAACTCCCCGGGCCGCTTCCGCTTCGACTTCACCGCGGCGGGCGCCGTCCCGGCCAGCGTGCTGCGCGACGTCGAGGACGAGGTCAACGCGGTGCTGATCAACGACCTCAAGGTCAACGCGTTCTACACCTCCCAGGCCGAGGCCAGGGCGATGGGCGCGCTGGCGATGTTCGGCGAGAAGTACGGCGACGAGGTCCGCGTGGTCGAGATCGGCGACTACTCGCGCGAGCTGTGCGGCGGCACGCACGTCCACAGCTCCGGGCAGCTCGGCCTGGTCAAGGTGCTGGGCGAGCAGTCGGTCGGCGCGGGCGTGCGCCGGGTCGAGGCGCTGGTCGGCATCGACGCCTTCCGCTTCCTGGCCCGCGAGAGCGTGCTGGTGGCCCAGCTGTCCGAGCAGCTCAAGGCGCGCCGCGAGGAGCTGCCCGAGCGCATCGAGGGCATCGTCACCCGCCTGCGCACCGCCGAGAAGGAGCTGGAGAAGGTCCGCTCGGCGCAGGTGCTCCAGGTGGCCGGCGAGCTGGCGTCCCAGGCCCGTGACCTGCACGGAGTCTCCGTGGTGACACACCGCGCGCCTGATGGCACCGGCGCCGACGACCTGCGTAAGCTCGCGCTTGATGTGCGTGGCAGATTCCCGGCCGACCGGCCGGCGGTCGTGGTGATCGCCGGCGCCCCCTCCGACCGGCCCGTGGTGGTCGCCGCGGTCAACGAGGCGGGGCGCGAGCGGGGGCTCAAGGCCGGAAGGCTGGTCGGCGTCGCCGCCAAGGCTCTTGGGGGTGGCGGTGGCGGCAAGGACGATGTCGCGCAGGGCGGCGGTACGCGGCCCGAGGCGATCGGCGACGCGCTCGGCCTGGTCGAACAGGCCATCGGCGAGCAGATCGGATGACATGAGGTTCGGTTCGCGGATCGGCGTCGACGTCGGTTCCGTCCGCATCGGCGTGGCGCGCAGCGATCCCAGCGGGACGCTGGCCACGCCGGTCGAGACCGTACGCCGGGGCAAGGGCGACCTCGACCGCCTCGCCGAGATCGTCGCCGAGCACGAGGCGATCGAGGTGATCGTGGGGTTGCCCACGTCGCTGTCCGGGCGTGAGGGGCAGGCGGCCGGGCTGGCGCGCGCGTTCGCCGCCGAGCTGGCCGGACGGCTGGCGCCCACGCCCGTGCGGTTGTTCGACGAGCGGCTCACCACGGTCGCGGCCCAGCACGGGCTGCGGGCCAGCGGCGTACGCGCCAAGAAGCAGCGCGGGGTCGTCGACCAGGCGGCCGCCGTCGTGCTGCTCCAGGACGCCCTCGACTCCGAACGCGCCACCGACAGACCACCAGGCAGGCCCGTCGAACCGCCCCCCGCGGCGGCCGACGGACCTGCCTCATGACCGGGCGGCACCCCGAGGCCCGTCACGAGGCCCGTCACGAGGCCCGTCACGAGGGCATGGTCTGTGCGCAGGCCCCGATGTCGCCCGGCGGGCGTCCGACCGGCGAGGTGGCCGCGTGAACACCACCCCCGACGACGACGGCGGCGAGGTGATCCCGTTCCTGCGGGCGGACTCCCAGCAGGAGACGCCCCCGGCGACCGAGGAGCACCCTGGACACAGCCCGCGGCCCGCGGGCGAGAACCCTGCCGGGAGCGGCTCGCGGCCGGCGGGTGGAGACTCTGCCAGGAGCATGCCGCATCCGCTGGGTGAGGGGACTGCCGGCAGCGGCCCGCACCCGGTGGGCGAGGAGGCTGCCGGGAGCATGCCTCACCTGGCAGGTGAGGCGTCTGCGGGGAGCGGCTCGCGCCCGGTGGCTGAGGAGGCTGCCGGGAGCAGTCGGTCGTCGCGCCGTGGCCGGGCCCTGGGCAAGGCGGGGCTGGTCTCCGCCGCGCTGGTCGCCGCCCTGGTGGCGGCGGGCGCGGGCGTGCTCACGGTGGTCAGGCCGTACCTGAGCCCCGAGGACTTCGAGGGCATCGGCAGCGGGACGGTCACCGTCCGCATCCCGCCCGGGGCGAACGCCGAGGAGATCGGCACGGCGCTGGCCGACGCCGGCGTCGTGGCGAGCTCGCGTTCGTTCGTGAACGCGGCCCAGGAGCGGGCCGTGGCCAACCGGCTGCGTCCCGGCCACTACCGGCTGCGCAAGGGCATGGCCGCGGGCGCGGCGCTCGACCTGCTGCTCGCGCCCGCCTCCCGGCTCGTCAGGAGGGTGGCGGTGCCGGAGGGGCTGCGCGCGGGCGAGGTGCTGCGGCGCGTCGCCCAGCTGGCCGCGCTGCCGCTGAAGGAGCTGCAGAGCGTGGACAAGAGCCTGCTCGGGCTGCCCTCGTACGCGCCCGGGATCGAGGGTTTCCTGTTCCCCGCCACGTACGACGTCGAGCCCGGCGACAAGGCGGTGGACGTCCTGGCCGCCATGGTGGAGCGGTGGGGTGTGGCCGCCCGGCAGATCCACCTGGCGGAGGGGGCCCGGCGGCTCGGCCTGACCCCGCTGGAGGCGCTCACGGTCGCCAGCCTGGTGCAGGCGGAGGGCGGCACCGACGCCGATTACCCCAAGATCGCCAGAGTGATCTACAACAGACTCAAGAGCAACACCCCGCTGGAGCTGGACACCACGGTTCTGTACGCGCAGAACCGCCGGTCACTGAAGGTCACCGAGAGCGACACCAAGGTGAACTCGCCCTACAACACCTACCACCGCCGCGGGCTGCCGCCCGGACCCATCGCCAATCCGGGGGAGAAGGCGCTGCTGGCGGCCCTGAACCCGGCTGCGGGTGATTGGCACTGGTTTGTGACGACGGATCCGGCGCATAGAATCACCAAATTCACCAACAAAGAGAGCGAGTTCGTGAGATACCGGGAAGAGTTGAACAAGAACCTCGGGACGGACTGATGTTCGGCGGGACCCCCCCTGTGCCCGCGCAAAAGCCCCATACCGGGTCATGCGCCCTCTTCCCATCCCCTAGCATGGCTACCCAGAGTGATCTCCGCTGGTCGTGGGAGCATGCCCGGCGGATCCCCCCGTTTCGCCCGGTGAGCTCCGCCGGTTCGGCACAACCGCTTGACGCCGAACGGGCCGTACCGGGAGATTGGCCAGCGCAGCTATGAGCGATCTCGACCTGAACTCCCTGCTCGGCACCGAGGACGACGAGGGCCGGTCCCGGCGCCGTGCCCGCGGCTCCGGCAAGCGCGGCGGCAACCGCCGGCGGCGCAGACGTCGTAACCGCGGCGGCTTCATCGCGCCGTTGCTCGCCTTCGTCGTGCTGGCGGGCATCATCGGCGGCGGCGGCTACTACGGCTACCTGTGGGTCAGCGACGCCCTCGTGCCCGACGACTACACCGGCCAGGGCACCGGCGAGGTGATCGTCGAGATCAAGGACGGCCAGAGCGCGTCGGAGGTCGCCGAGGAGCTGGTGCGCCTCGGCGTCGTGGCCAGCGCCAGGGCGTTCAGCACCGCCATCGGCAACGCCGGCAAGAGCGGGTCGCTGCAGCCCGGCCAGTACAAGATGCGCAAGAAGATGGCGGCGGCCGACGCGGTGGCGATGCTGAGCCCCGAGAACAAGCTGCTGGCCAAGGTGGGCGTCAAGGAGGGCCTGCGGCTGTCCGACACGCTGACCACGCTGGCCAAGGCGACGGGCAAGCCGGCCAAGGGCTTCGCGGCCGCGGCCAAGGACACCGCCGACCTCGACCTGCCGTCGTACGCCAAGGGCAAGCTGGAGGGCTACGCCTTCCCGGCCACCTACGAGTTCCCGCCCAACGCCACCCCGGCCCAGATCCTGGGCGCGATGGTCAAGCGGTTCAACCAGACGGCCGACGAGGTCGACCTCGAAGGCGGCGCCAAGGCCCTGGGCCGCAAGCCCCAGGACATCGTGGTCATCGCCAGCATCATCCAGGCCGAGGCCGGCCGGTTCGAGGACATGCCCAAGATCGCCCGCGTCATCTACAACCGGCTCGACCGCGACCCGGAGATGAAGCTGGAGATGGACAGCACGGTCATGTACGCACTCAACAAGTACCGCACCGCCGCCACCATCGCCGAGACGAAGACCAAGAGCCGGTACAACACGTACATGTACCTCGGCCTGCCGCCGGGCCCGATCTCGAACCCGGGCCAGCACGCCATCGAGGCGGCGCTCAACCCGGCCAAGGGCGACTGGCTCTACTTCGTCGCCACCGACCCCAACAGCCGCGTCACCAAGTTCGCCACCACCGAGGCCGAACGCCAGGCGCTGCTGGCCGAGTACAAGCGGAACGGCGGCTGACCTCCGCCGCGGGAGCCGTCCGACGACCGGCGGCCCCGCGGCGTGGTAGGAGTAGGGACCGTGTTTCCGGAAGGAGTGTCGATGCGGGCTGCGGTCATGGGCTCGCCGATCGGGCATTCGCTCTCGCCCCACCTGCACAGGGCCGCCTACGCGGCGATGGGGCTCGACGGGTGGAGCTACGAGGCGATCGAGTGCGACGAGGCGCGGCTGCCCGGCCTGCTCGCCGGGCTGACCCCCGTGCGCGGGCAGCGCGACGGTGAGCAGGGCGCAGTGCAGGGGGCCGGCGAGCGCGTCTGGGCGGGGTTGTCGCTGACGATGCCGCTCAAGCGCGCCGTGCTGCCGCTCCTCGACACCGTCTCCGACCTGGCCGTCGAGGTGGGCGGGGCCAACACCGTGGTCTTCGCCGACGGCCTGCGCCACGGGCACAACACCGACGTCCACGGCATCGAGCAGGCGCTGGCCGAGGCGGGGGTGCCCGCGCCGCGGTCGGCGACCGTGCTGGGCGGCGGCGCCACGGCCGCCTCCGCGCTGGCGGCCCTGCGCAACCTGGGGCTGTTCACGGCCACGCTGCTGGTCCGCGACCCGGCCAGGGCGGGGGAGACCGCCGAGGTGGCCGAACGACTGGGCGTGGCGCTGGCGGTGGAGACGTTCGACAAGCTCGACGCGTACACCGGGGTGGACCTGGTGGTCTCCACGCTGCCCGCGGGGGCCGCCGACGCCTTCGCCGGACGGCTGGCCCGCGTGCCGGCGCTGTTCGACGTGGTCTACGCCCCCTGGCCCACCAGGGCGGCCACGGCCGTCCGCGACGCGGGCGGCACGGTGGTCGGCGGCTTCGCGATGCTGCTGCACCAGGCGGCGCGCCAGGTGGAGCTGATGACCGGCCGCCCGGACGTGCCGGTCGAGGCCATGCGCGCGGCGGGCGAGGCCGAGATCGCCCGGCGGGCCGCGGCCCGTCCGCAGTGATCTTCCCGGCGATTAACCGCGCCGGCGGGATGATTCGAGGCGCGTGCGTGGTTGTGGTAATGTAGCTCTCTGATCGGTCCGGCATGCCTTGCTGGACGCGCAAGCGGAGGTCTCCCTCCCACCCGAGTCGCCGAAAGGTGGCCGGGTCCAGGATCACGCCGGACTCTCCGGGGAGCTCGAGGCCACGAAGCCACAGAGCTCAGTGGCCCCGCATGCGCGACGTGCGGGGCTTTTCGCGTCTTCGGCGCGGAAGGCCCCCGCCACGACGAGCACGTAGGGATCGCAAACCTAGGAGGCCCCATCAGCACTGAGCCCCGCATCAACGAGCGTATCCGAGTTCCCGAGGTTCGCCTCGTGGGCCCGAACGGCGAGCAGGTCGGCATCGTCAGCATTCATGACGCGCTGAAGCTCGCCCAGGAGGCCGACCTCGACCTCGTCGAGGTCGCGGCCACGGCTCGACCGCCCGTGTGCAAGCTCATGGACTACGGCAAGTTCAAGTACGAGTCCGCGATGAAGGCGCGCGAGGCGCGCAAGAATCAGGCGCACACGATCATCAAGGAGATCAAGCTCCGGCCGAAGATCGACCCGCACGACTACGAGACCAAGAAGGGTCACGTGGTGCGGTTCCTCAAGGCGGGGGACAAGGTCAAAGTCACGATCATGTTCCGCGGACGTGAGCAGTCCCGGCCGGAGCTCGGCTTCCGGCTGCTGCAGCGGCTGGCGGAGGACGTCCAGGAGCTCGGGTTCGTGGAGTCCCAGCCCAAGCAGGACGGCCGTAACATGATCATGGTGATCGGTCCGCACAAGAAGAAGGCCGAGGCCAAGGCCGAAAAGGCTGCCGCCAAGGCGCAGCGTGGCGAGGAGCCTTCCGCGTCGGAAGATGAGTCTTCCGTACAGGAAGCGGAACCTTCCGTACAGGAAGCGTGACCTGCGGCTGGGGTTAGCCTTACACCACGCGCCCCGGCAGCCACCGGCAGACGAACAAGCCGCGACCGGGCCGGCCAGCACCGGCCCGGCCACCGGCACGACCGAATTGAGGAGAGACGGCGACATGCCGAAGATGAAGACGCACAGCGGTGCGAAGAAGCGGTTCCGGCTCACCGGCACCGGCAAGCTCAAGCGCCGCCGCGCCAGCCGCGCGCACTACAACGAGTGGAAGTCGTCCACGCTGACGCGTCGTCTCAAGGGTGAAGTCGTCGTTTCGCCGGCAGACACCAAGAAGATCAAGAAGCTGCTCGCCAAGTAGCGCGAACCCCCGGGGAGAAGAAACATGGCACGCGTGAAGCGGGCGCTCAACGCCAAGAAGAAGCGCAAGGTCGTCCTCGACAGGGCGAGCGGTTACCGTGGCCAGCGGTCGCGGCTGTACCGCAAGGCCAAGGAGCAGATGCTCCACTCGATGACGTACGCCTACCGGGACCGCAAGGACCGTAAGGGTGCGTTCCGCCGTCTGTGGATCCAGCGGATCAACGCCGCTGCCCGCGCCAACGGCATCACCTACAACCGCCTGATCCAGGGCCTGCGCCTGGCCAACATCGAGGTCGACCGCAAGATCCTCGCTGACCTCGCGGTCAACGACGGCGCGACCTTCGCCACGCTCGTCGAGGCCGCCAAGAAGGCGCTCCCGGCGAACGTGAACGCTCCGGCCACCGCGAGCTGAGGTCGCCTTCAGACACAGAGGGCCCACCGTCACGGTGGGCCCTTTTGCTGTATCCACGCACGATCAGGGGGAGAGCATGGCCGGGTCCGAGCTGACCAACGTGAAGTCGCCGAGGGTGAAGGCCGCACGCAGGCTCACCAAGCGCGCCTTCAGGGAGCAGGACCGCAGGTTCCTGGCCGAAGGGCCGCAGGCGGTGCGCGAGGCGCTCAAGCTCGACGGGGTGACGCTGGAGCTGTTCACCACCGCCGAGGCCGAGCTGCGGCACGCCGAGCTCATCACCCAGGCCACGCTGCAGGGGGTGCCCGTCCACCGGGCCAGCGGCGAGGTCATGTCGGAGCTGTCCCAGACGGTGACCCCGCAGGGGCTGCTGGCGGTGTGCCGGCTGGTGCACGTGCCGCTGGAGGAGGCGCTGGCCGGGGAGCCGAAGCTGGTCGCGATGCTGGCGCACGTGCGCGACCCGGGCAACGCCGGCACCGTCATGCGGGCGGCCGACGCCGCCGGGGCGGACGCGGTGATCTTCACCGACGCCTCCGTCGACCCCTACAACGGCAAGTGCGTACGCGCCAGCGCGGGCAGCCTGTTTCATCTGCCGGTCGTCATCGGTGCACCGGTCGCCGCCGCCGTGCGTCAACTGAGGGAGCGGGGCATGCGCGTGCTGGCGGCCGACGGCGCGGGCAAGCACACGCTCGACGACGTGGATCTTTCCGGACCGACTGTGTGGATCTTCGGGAACGAGGCCTGGGGACTGCCGGAGGAGATACGCGCCGAGGCGGACGATGTGGTCAGAGTGCCCATCTACGGACAGGCTGAAAGTCTCAACCTGGCCACCGCCGCGGCGGTGTGCCTTTACTCCTCCGCCAGGGCTCAGCGAGTGCCCTAGGCGGCCGGAAACCCGCTATTGTCGGCGTTGTAGGCGGAGGAGGCGAGGTCGTGCACGGCGCAGAAACCGACGGGCGAGTCGTGGCCGCCGCGTGCACGATCTCCATCGACGACCTCCCCGACGGTCTTATCGTGACCGACCGATATGGGTGCGTGCTGGCCGTCAACCGGGCCGCCGCCCGGCTCACCCGGGTCGCCATGGAGCGCGCCGTGGGCCGGGAGATGAACGAGGTCTTCCCCTTCCGCGACCACGACGGGCGCGAGTGGTGGAAGGCGCTCGACCCCGAGGGCGGGCTGCGTACCAGGACCAGGGTGCCCGAGCGGCCGCTGCACCTGCCGGGCGGCCAGGAGCTCTACGTCGCGGCCCGGCTGGTGCGCGAGCCCGAGCGCGGCGGCGAGGTCGAGCGCGTCACGATCACCCTGCGCGACGGCGGCGCCCGCGCCCGGCTGGAGCGCAGCCGCGCCGACCTGGTCTCCACCGTGGCCCACGAGCTGCGCTCGCCGCTGACCAGCGTCAAGGGCTTCACCGCCACCCTGCTGGCCAAGTGGACGCGCTTCACCGACGAGCAGAAGCGCGTCATGCTGGAGACCGTCAACAACGACGCCGACCGCGTCACCCGGCTCATCACCGAGCTGCTCGACGTCTCGCGCATCGAGTCCGGGCGGCTGGAGGTGCGCCGCCAGGTCGTCGACGTGCCGGCCAGGGCGCGCCGGCTGGTCGCCGGCCGGGTCGCGGCGGGCGACTCGGAAGACCGCTACCGCCTGATCGTCGGCGACCGTTTGCCGGAGATGTGGCTCGACCAGGACAAGATCGACCAGATTCTGGGTAATCTGGTGGAGAACGCGGTGCGCCACGGGCGTGGCACCGTGACGATCGAGATCGAGTCCGTCGGATGGGGAGTGGCCGTGTCGGTGCGCGACGAGGGCGAGGGCATCGAGCCCGAGCTGGCTCCGCGCGTCTTCCGGCAGTTCTGGCGGGGCGGCAACAGCCGCCGGCGCGGCGGCACCGGGCTCGGCCTGTTCATCGTGAAGGGCCTGGTCGAGGCGCACGGCGGCACGATCACCGTGCAGCGTGCGCCCGAGGGCGGCGCGGAGTTCCGATTTACCGTGCCCACCGGCACACCCGACTTCGCCACGGTCTGAAGCCCCGAGCGGCTCGACACCCGTCGAAGTCGGTCCGGTGGGCGGGCCCCACTAGACTCATTTCCGCTCAAGCCCTGGATACGGAGCTCACTCTTGTCTGACTACGACCCCGTCGAGGTGACGCCGTTGCATGCCGACGAGCTGTCCCGCATGGAGGCCGACGCCCTCACGGCGATCAAGGCGGCCGACAGCCTCGACGCACTCAAGCAGGCCAGGCTGGCGCACGCGGGCGACCGCTCGCCCATCGCCCTGGCCAACCGCGAGATCGGCGCCCTGCCGCCGGCCGCCCGCGCCGAGGCCGGCAAGCGCGTCGGCGGCGCCCGCAGAGCGATCAACGAGGCGCTGGCCGCCCGCCAGGCCGAGCTGGAGGCCGAGCGCGACGCCCGGGTGCTCGTCGAGGAGACCGTCGACGTCACCCTGCCGTGGGACCGGCGGCCGCGCGGCGCCCGTCACCCGCTGACCACGCTGCAGGAGCGCGTCGCCGACGCGTTCGTCGCCATGGGCTACGAGGTCGCCGAGGGCCCCGAGCTCGAAGGCGAGTGGTTCAACTTCGACGCGCTCAACATCGCCACCGACCACCCCGCCCGCTCCGAGCACGACACGTTCTTCGTGGACTCCACCGAGTCGGGCATGGTGCTGCGCACCCAGACCTCGCCGGTGCAGATCCGCGCGCTGCTCCAGCGCGAGCTGCCGGTCTACGTCATCTCGCCGGGCAAGACGTTCCGCACCGACGAGCTCGACGCCACCCACACCCCGGTCTTCCACCAGACCGAGGGGCTGGCCGTCGACGAGGGCCTGACCATGGCCCACCTCAAGGGCACGCTCGACAGGTTCGCCGAGGTCATGTTCGGCGAGGGCATCACCACCCGGTTCAGGCCGAACTATTTCCCCTTCACCGAGCCGTCCGCCGAGATGGACCTGAAGTGCTTCGTCTGCCGCGGCGCCTCGGCGATCCCCGGCAACCCGCCGTGCCGCACCTGCAAGTCCGAGGGCTGGATCGAGTGGGGCGGCTGCGGCATGGTCAACCCGCGGGTGCTCATCGCCTGCGGCGTCGACCCCTCGCGCTACTCCGGGTTCGCGTTCGGCATGGGGATCGAGCGCACGCTGATGTTCCGCCACAACGCCGAAGACATGCGAGACATGATCGAGGGGGACGTGCGCTTCACGCTCCCGTTCGGAATGGAGATCTGATGAAGGTCCCGCTCTCCTGGCTGCGGGAGTACGTCGATCTCCCGGCGGCCACCGCGCACGAGGTGGCCGACAGGCTCACCATGGCCGGGCTCAAGCTGGAGGCCATCACCTCCTACGGCCACGACGTCAAGAACGTCGTCGTCGGCGAGGTGCTGGAGATCGAGGAGCTCACCGGCTTCAAGAAGCCGATCAGGCACTGCAAGGTCGAGGTGGGCGAGGCGACGCCGCGCGAGATCGTCTGCGGCGCCACGAACTTCGTCGCCGGCGACCGCGTCCCCGTCGTGCTGCCCGGCGGCGTGCTGCCGGGCGGGTTCGAGGTGGGCGCGCGCAAGACGTACGGGCGCATGTCCGAGGGCATGATCTGCTCCGAGCGCGAGCTGGGCCTCGGCGACGACCACAACGGCATCATGGTGCTGCCCGCCGGCACGCCCATCGGCACCGACGTGGTCGAGCTGCTCGGCCTGCGCGACGACGTGATCGAGCTGGAGATCACGCCCGACATCGGCTACGCGCTGTCCGTCCGCGGCGTGGCCCGCGAGGTGGCCACCGCGTTCGGCGTGGCCTTCCGCGACCCGGCCGACGTCGAGGTGCCCGCCGAGAGCGAGCCGTCCTGGCCGGCCTCCATCGGCGACCCGACGGCCTGCGACCGGTTCGTGCTGCGCGAGGTGCGCGGCTTCGACCCGGCCGCCCAGAGCCCGCTGTGGATGCGGGTGCGGCTGAGCCGGTCCGGCATGCGCCCGGTGTCGCTGGCCGTCGACATCACCAACTACCTGATGCTGGAGCTGGGCCAGCCGCTGCACGCCTTCGACCGGTCGAAGCTGACCGGCGAGATCGTCGTGCGGCGGGCCCGGGAGGGCGAGCGGCTGGAGACGCTCGACCACGTCGTGCGCGAGCTCGACCCCGACGACATCCTCATCACCGACCAGTCGGGCCCGATCTCCATGGCGGGCACGATGGGCGGCCTGGAGACCGAGATCTCCGACGGCTCGACCGACATCGTCATCGAGGCCGCCCACTTCTCGGCCACCGGCATCTCGCGCGAGTCGCGCCGGCACGGGCTGGTCTCGGAGGCGTCCAAGCGGTTCGAGCGCGGCGTCGACCGGGAGCTGCCGCTGGTCGCCTCGTGGCGGGCGGTGCGCATGCTGGCCGAGCTGGGCGGCGCGACCGTGCAGCCCGGCGTGACGCACGCCGAGGTCGACGTCACGCCGGCGCGTATCGCGATCCCGGCCGGTCATCCGTCGGCCGTGGCGGGCGTCCCGTACTCCAAGGAGGTCGTCGTCGGCCGCCTGGAGCAGGTGGGCTGCCTCGTGACCGACGGCGACGACCCGGCCGTGCGCCAGGGCGGCGTCGACCCGACCGGCGTCGTGACCGGCGGCGAGCTGGCCGCCAGGCTGGCCGTCACCGGCCCCGACATGATCACGGTCACCCCGCCGTCGTGGCGGCCCGACCTCACCGACCCCAACGACCTGGCCGAAGAGGTCATCCGGCTCGAAGGCTACGACCGGCTGCCGTCGGTGCTGCCCAGCGCCCCGGCGGGCGCCGGGCTGACCGAGGGGCAGCGGCTGCGCCGGCGGGTCGGCCGGGCGCTGGCCGAGGGCGGCTACGTCGAGGTGCTGAGCTACCCGTTCATCGGGGCCGACGACTTCGACCGGCTGCAGCTGCCCGCCGACGACGCGCGACGCCGGGCCATGCGCCTGGCCAACCCGCTGTCGGAGGACGAGCCGCTGATGCGCACGACGCTGCTGCCCGGCCTGCTCAAGACGCTGGTCCGCAACGTCGGGCGCGGCTTCGGCGACGTGGCGCTGTTCGAGACGGGCGCGGTCTACCGGCCCCGGGAGAACGCCCCCGCCGCCGCTCCGGTGCTCGGCGTCTCGCGCCGTCCCACCGAGGAGGAGCTGGCCTCGATCGAGGCGGCGCTGCCCGACCAGCCGCTGCGGGTCGCGGTCGTGCTGGCCGGGGAGTTCGAGCGGTCCGGCTGGTGGGGCTCCGGCCGGCAGGCTTCGTGGGCCGACGCCGTGCAGGCAGCCCGGCTGATCGCCGCCGAGTCGCGGGTCGAGCTGTCCATCAGCGCCGACCAGCACGAGCCGTGGCACCCGGGCCGGTGCGCCGCCCTCTACGTGGGCGACACGCTGGTGGGGCACGCCGGTGAGCTGCACCCGCGGGTCATCGAGGCGTACGGGCTGCCGCCGCGCACCGCGGCCATGGAGCTGGAGCTGTCGCGGCTGGAGTCGGCCATGCCGGGGCCGGTGCAGGCGCCGCCGGTGTCCCCGTACCCGGTGGCGACGCAGGACGTGGCGCTGATCGTGCCCGACTTCACGCCGGTGGCCGACGTGGAAGCGGCGTTGCGCGACGGGGCCGGCGAGCTGCTGGAGTCGGTGCGGCTGTTCGACGTCTACGCGGGTGAGCAGGTGGGCGAGGGGAACAAGTCGCTCGCCTACACGATGCGGTTCCGGGCGGCGGGCCGCACGTTGACGGTCGAGGAGACGACGGCGGCCAGGGACGCGGCGGTGGCGATGGCGGCCGACCGCGTGGGAGCCCAGCTCCGCAGCGCCTGAGCCGATCAGAGGGGGCCGGTACGGATTGTCGTACCGGCCCCCTTGTCATGTGGTGTAAAGCGTCGTGAGGTCGATGTCGATGTCGAACGGCGCGGTCAGCTTGAGCCGGTCGTGGTGGATGCCGGTGTTGGCATAGCTGTTGGTGGCCGGGTCGATTTCGTAGACGTAGACCACCGGCAGGCCCGAGACTTCTTCGATGCGCCAGAAGTGGGGGATGCCTGCCTCGGCGTAGAGAGTGGGTTTGCGCTTCCTGTCGCGGACCACCGAGTCAGGGGAGACGACCTCGACGGCGAGAAGGACGTCTTTGGCGTCGAAGTAGGTGACGTCTTGCTGGATGACGGCGTTGGGGCCTAGGACGATGAGATCCGGTTCAGGCCGTTGTCTGGGCCCCAGCTTCACGCTCATCTCCTGGCGAAGACGGTAGCCCTCGGGGGCCGCCTCTCGCAGGTGGAGATGGAGCTGGAAGATCACTGTGTGATGGAAGTCGCGCTGGGGGCTCACGAAGACCAAGCTTCCGTCTATCAACTCTGTGTGCGCAGGCAAATCCGGAATGTGATCGAGATCTTCGGCGACGTAGCCCTGCGGCGGGGGGAAGGCCCAGTCGGGGAGTGAAGAAGAGGACTCCATCTTGAGAATCACCGCTTCGGCAGTCATGGTCCGACGCTAACCAATGTATTCCGTGCACGCTCGGTGAACGAACGTACACGCGTTCAACTCGCGGGAGAATGTGGGGCATGAGGGAGTTGTTGGTGTTCGGCGAGCGTGGGGATGCCGAGGAGGTCGCCGAGACGCTGGGGGAGTGGTTCCCGGGGCTCGGGGTGCCGCGGGTGGTGCGGGAGACGCTCGCCGGTGAGGACGACGCCGAGGACGCCCAGTGGCTCGTCGTCGTGGAGGGGCTCGACGAGCAGGCCCTCGGCCAGGTCGATGAGCTGGTGGAGCGGTACGACGGCTGGCGGGAGCGGGAGTAGGGTCCCGCCCCCGCCGGTGGGGCTGAGCGGTCGGCCGGTCAGGCCGGGGTGGGGTGGTCGGATGACTGCTCGACGCGGCGGGCGCGTTCGGCGATCGCGTGTTCGTCGGTTCTGGCGTCGTAGCGGCGGAAGCTGGGCAGGGCGGCGGCCAGGCCCAGGACGGCGCCCACGCACAGCAGGCCGCCCGCGCCGAGCGAGAAGCGGGTGCCGCCGAAGTTGGCCATCAGGCTCGCGCGCGCGTTGCCCAGCATCGGGCCGCTGGCGTACGACAGCAGCTCGATGCCCGCCAGCCGCCCGCGCAGTTCCTGCGGGATGGTCTGGTTCCACATCGTCGTGCGGAAGATGCCGCTGATCATGTCGGCCGCGCCGGCCAGCGCGATGCACAGGAAGACCAGCCACACGCTCGGGGCCAGCGCGGTCAGCGTCATCGCCACGCCCCACAGCGCCGCCGCGACGATCACGCCGAGGCCCTGCCGCTGGACGCGGGCCGTCCAGCGGCCGGTCACCGAAGCGGCCAGGGCGCCCACGGCGGCGGCGGAGTACAGCAGGCCGAGCGACTCGGGCGAGCCCAGCTCGTCGGCCAGGAACGGGAACAGCGCGTTGGACATGGCGAACACCATGGCCGCGATGTCCACCAGGTACGTGCCCATGAGGTCGCCGCGGCCGGTGGCGTACCGCACGCCCTCGACCAGAGAGCTGAGCGAGGCGGGCGCGGCGTCCTCGACGGGCGGCAGCGACCTGATGCGCCACAGCAGCGCAAGGGAGAGCACGAAGGTCGCCGTGTCGATGGCGTAGGCGACGTGCGTGCCGAGGTGCACCAGCAACAGGCCGCCCAGCGCCGGGGCGACGATCGCGCCGACGTTCCAGCGCAGGCTGTTCAGCACCGCCGCCGCGGCCTGCTGATCGTGCCGGACCACCTGCTGCATCACCGCCTCCAGGCTCGGACGCTGCAGGCAGGCGATGCCGGTGGACAGGGCGCCCATCACGTACAGGACCCAGACCTGCGGGTGGGGGAGCATCGCGTTGACCACGAGGGCGGCGGTGGTGACCAGCAGGCCCAGCTCGCTCAGCACGATGATCCGGCGGCGGTCGAGCGCGTCGGCGATCGCGCCGCCCCACAGCCCGCACACCACCATCGGCACGAACTCGGCCAGGCTCATCATCCCGACCGCGACGTAGGAACCGGTCAGCTCCTTCATCTGGTACGGCAGCGCCACCATGGTGATCATCGTGCCGAACATGGTGACGACGCCCGCGCCGAACAGCAGGCGGTAGTCGCGGGAGTCGCGCAGCGGGCTCAGGTCGGGGGAGAGATGACGGAGCAGGCGCATGAGTGGTGCGGGCACGAAGTCTGATTGTCCGACGACGTCCGCGACGAGGGCAAATCATTTAGGGACGGCGAAGGCCCCCGGGGGGAACCGGGGGCCTTCGCGGGAGGGAGGTCAGGCGGCGGGCACCTTGTCGAGGAAGCCGAGGACCCTGCGGATCCGGCCGTCCTCGGCCAGCTCGACCACGTCGAAGCCGACGGCCAGGGGCTCCTCGCCGGCCGGGCCCAGGTGCCAGGTGAAGCGGGCGATGTGGTGGTGGGCGTCGAACACCTCGCCCGGCGTGAACACCAGGCCGGGGAACATGCCCTGCGCGCCCTCGATCATGGCGGCGATCCCGGCGTGCCCGGCCACGTCGGCCATCGGGTCGGTGTAGGTCGCGTCCTCGGTCCACAGCTCGGCGACGGCCTTGGCGCGGGCGTCGGCGTCGGTCTCGTTCCAGGCGGCGATGTAGCGCTCGACGAGTTCGGCGGTCATGATGATCTCACTTTCTTCAGAAGTTCTTTCAACGGTTCTCAGGAGACGGTTCTCAGGAGAGGCGTCAGCGGCGGGCCTTGCGCAGGCCGGTGATCTGCAGCTCGGCGAACAGCCCCACGACCAGGGCCTGGGCGATGGCCCAGACCGCGCCGAGCGTGCTGAACTCGAGCGCGCCGGTCACGACGGCGGCCACGCTGCCCAGGGTCCAGGCGATGTTCAGGCCGATGACGGCCTTGACGGCGGCCGGGTTGATCGCGGGGCGGGAGGCCAGCAGGCCGACGGCGGCGCCGTACACGAGCAGGAAGATCCCGATCTCGCGCAGCAGGCCCGCGCCCGGGCCGAGCAGGTCGCTCGCGGGGCCGGCCAGGGCCAGGTAGACCAGCCCGTTGACGCCGGTGACGACGGCGTCCGCAACAAGAGCGAGGCGCAGGAACCTGGTCCGGTCGGCGGTGACGGTGAGGGCGGTCATCTTGGCTCCTTCAAGTGCTGGTTGCGACACTTGAACGATGTCAGCCGGGGCGTAGGGGCCGCGATTACGCGCCAGGTAATGAAGTCCGCGAACCGGCCGCCGACCTGCGGGTTCTCCGGAGAAAAAGAACGGGGCGCCCCCTTGCGGAGGCGCCCCGGAGGGGTTTCGGGAGGGTGCGGGGTCCGGGAGTGGCGTTCCGGTTGCGGGGTCTCCCGACGGGTCAGGAGCCGAGGACCTCGCGGCGCAGGTGGGTCTTGAGGATCTTGCCGCCGGGGTTGCGGGGCAGCTCGCCCTCGCGGAACCACACGTGCGCCGGGATCTTGAACTTGGCGATCCGGTCCGCCAGGAACGAGCGCAGCTCCTCGGCCGTGACCGATTGGCCAGCCGCCGGCCGGATCACCGCGCCCACCTCCTCGCCCAGCTCGTCGTGCGGGACGCCGATCACCGCCACGTCGTCCACCGCCGGGTGCTCGAACAGGGCGGCCTCGACCTCGGCGCAGTAGACGTTCTCGCCGCCCCTGATCACCATGTCCTTGGCGCGGTCCACGATGTAGACGAAGCCCTCCTCGTCGATCCTGGCCAGGTCGCCGGTGTGCAGCCAGCCGTCCACGAACGTCTGCGCCGTGGCCTCGGGCTGGTTCCAGTAGCCCATGATCACGTTCGGGCCGCGCACGCACAGCTCGCCCACCTCGCCGGCGGGCAGCTCGGCGCCCATGGGGTCCACGACGCGCACGTCCACGACGGCCGAGGGCATGCCGATGCTGTCGGGCCTGGCGTGGTACTCGGCGCCGCCGTTGCCGATGGCCAGGGCGGTCGTCTCGGTCATGCCGTAGCCGTTGGAGGGGGCGCGGTCGGGCAGGTTCGTGGTGATGCGCTCCAGCAGCTTGGGCGGGGCGGGGGCGCCGCCGTAGCCGAGGGTGGTCAGCGACGACAGGTCGTACTTGCCGAAGTCGGGGTGCGACATGAGCTGCCAGGCGTTGGTCGGCACGCCGATCATCGTGGTGACGCGTTCCCGCTCGATCAGCCGCAGCGCCTGCTCGGGGTCCCACTTGTACATGAGCACCACGCCGCCGCCGGTGAACATCGAGGTGATCATGGCGGAGAAGCAGCCGGTGACGTGGAACAGCGGCACGGTCAGCAGCGTCACCCGGCGCACGCTCGCCGCCTCGCCCGCGTCCTTGCCGGCCATGGTGACCGAGCGGACGAGGCCGTAGGCCACGGTCATGGGGGACTGGCCGAGGTTGCGGTGGCTGCCCAGCGCGCCCTTGGGCCGGCCGGTGGTGCCGGAGGTGTAGAAGATCGTCGCCGGGTCCTCGGGGGACAGCTCGACGTCGGGCAGCCGCACGTCCGCCGTGACCTCGCCCAGCACGTCGCCGAACGACCGCGCGCCCTCGGGCGCCTCGCCCCTGGTCACGATCATCGGCACGCCCGTGGAGGCCAGCCTGACGGCCCGCTCGCCGTCGGCGATCAGCACCTTGGCCCCCGAGTCGTGCACGCCGTAGGCCAGCTCGGCCTCCGTCCACCAGGCG
This sequence comes from Nonomuraea sp. NPDC049655, assembly GCF_044465465.1. Lineage (NCBI taxonomy): Bacteria > Bacillati > Actinomycetota > Actinomycetes > Streptosporangiales > Streptosporangiaceae > Nonomuraea > Nonomuraea sp. NPDC049655. The sequence continues at coordinate 46,908 of NZ_JBITLS010000010.1, read as the reverse complement.
TTCAGCGGTACGGCGATGGCTCCGGCGGCCAGCGCGGCCGAGAACGAGACCACCCATTCCGGGTAGTTGCGCATGGCGATGGCGACGCGGTCGCCCTTGGTGACGCCGTACTCCTCGACCAGGCGGCGGGCGAGGGTGGCGGCGCGGCGGAAGTGCTCCTCGAAGGTGGTGTGCTCGTCCTCGTAGGCCAGGAAGACCTGCTCGCCGTGGAACCTGCTGGTCTCCAGCAGGGCGCGGAAGTGTGCCGGCGCGTGCTTCCACGTGCGTACCCCGGTGTCGCCGATCTCCTCGGTCTCGAAAAGCTGGCCGGGGCCGGTGAGCTGGGCTTGGACCTGGGCGTGCGAAAGGGACATGCGCAGAACTCCCGCATCAGACGATTCTTCTGGACTTTCACAGTACCGACCGGTAGGTACGTCGCGCTAGAGCAGCCAAAACCCTGGGGACAGGTGTCCGTGAAAGTTTCATGTGGAGGCCGATATTTTTCGCCCGTCAACTGCTCTTTTGGCGGCGGCGCGCGATCGGCATTGACCGCTCTCATGCATGTCAATACCGTCTGCGATGCGATCCGCTGGGGATCGAAAAGTTTCGGAACCGAGTGCCTGCCTCCGGAGGTAGATGCCCGTGCTCTCGTCCCTGTCCGTCAGAGTCCTCGCGCTGCTGGGCATTCTCGCAGCATTCCTCCTCCCCGCCACCGCGGCCGACGCCTCGGCGCCCCTGCGCGCGCACGCGTCCGCCAAGGGCAAGTTCATCGGCACGGCGCTAGCCACCACCCCGCTGTCCGGCGAGACCTCCTACCGCACCATCGCGGCGACCGAGTTCAGCCAGGTCACCCCCGAGAACGCGATGAAGTGGGACGCCACCGAGCCCAGCCAGGGCCAGTTCACCTACTCAGGCGCCGACGCGATCGTCGCCTTCGCCGCCCAGAACGACCAGCAGGTGCACGGCCACACCCTCGTGTGGCACAACCAGACGCCGGGCTGGGTGCAGGGCCTGAGCGCGACCGCGATGCGCGCGGCCATGCAGAACCACATCGCCAACGTCGTCGGCCACTTCGCCGACAACCCGGCCGTCGTCTCCTGGGACGTGGTCAACGAGGTCTTCGAGGACAACGGCAACCTGCGCACGTCGTTCTGGTACAACACGCTGGGCTCGGGTTACATCGCCGACGCCTTCCGCGCCGCGCGCGCCGCCGACCCCGACGCCAAGCTGTGCATCAACGACTACAACACCGAGGGCATCAACGCCAAGAGCACGGCGATCTACAACCTGGTCTCCTCGCTGCGCCAGCAGGGCGTGCCGATCGACTGCGTCGGCTTCCAGTCCCACCTGGCCATCCAGTACGGCTTCCCCAGCGACTTCCAGCAGAACCTGCAGCGCTTCGCCGCCCTCGGCGTCCAGGTCCGGATCACCGAGCTGGACGTGCGCATGCAGACCCCCAGGGACGCCACCAAGGACGCCACCCAGGCCACCTACTACCGCAACGTCGTCAACGCCTGCCTCGCGGTGACCGCCTGCCAGGGCGTGACGATCTGGGGCTTCACCGACAAGTACTCCTGGGTGCCCGACACCTTCCCCGGCCAGGGCGCCGCGCTGATCTACAACGAGAGCTACCAGCAGAAGCCGTCGTACACCGCCGTGCACGACGCCCTGGCCGGCGGCGCCGGCACCGACACCACCCCGCCCAGCACGCCGGGCACCCCCACGGCGGGCAACGTCACCGCGAGCTCGGCCACCCTCACCTGGGCCGCCTCCACCGACACCGGCGGCAGCGGCCTGGCCGGGTACGACGTCTACCGCGAGCAGGGCAGCACCGACACCCGGCTCGGCCAGTCCACCGGCAACAGCATCAACCTGACCGGCCTGACCGCGGGCACCCAGTACCAGGTCTACGTGCGGGCGCGCGACGGCGCGGGCAACCTGTCCGGCGAGTCCCCGTCGGCCACCTTCACCACCCTCACCGGGGGCGGCGGAGGCGGCTGCACCGCCGCGGGCACCGTGCAGACCCAGTGGAGCGGCGGGTACGTCATCCAGCCCGTGACCGTCACCAACACCGGCACGTCCCAGATCAACGGCTGGACGGTCACCTTCACCCTGCCCGCCGGGCACACCCTGACCGGCTCCTGGAACGCCGCCGTCACCGTCAGCGGGCAGAGCGTCACGGCCAGGAACGCCGGGTACAACGGCACGCTCGCGCCCGGCGCGAGCACCAGTTTCGGGTTCCAGGTCAGCAGGCCGGGCGGCGACACCGCGACGCCGTCCGCCTACACCTGCGCCTGACCCGCGCAACCTCCCCGGGCGGACATGGCCACCGCCCGGGGACCCGCGCGGCGGGGGCACGGGCGGGGGCACGGGAGGGTGCCCGAACGGGGCCCTTGGTGGGGCCTGCGCGCGGTGGTACACAGTGCACATGGCAGAGATCATCCTGTTGCACTCCGCACAGGGCCTGCGACCGGGGGTAATAGGGGCCGCGGAGGCGCTTCGCGCGGGCGGGCACGTCGTGCGCACGCCCGACTACTACGACGGCGAGGTCTTCGACGACCTCGAATCCGGACTGCGCAAACGGGACGCGATCGGCTTCGACGAGCTCGCGCGCCGCTGGCGGGAGATCGCCGCGCAGGTGCGCGGACCGGTCGTGTTCGCCGGGTTCTCGCTGGGCGGGTTCGGGGCCCAGCTCCTGGCCGCCACGCACCCGCTGGCCCGGGGGCTGCTGCTCTACCACGGCTGCGCGGCCGTGGCCGAGGTGAGCGCGGAGGGGTGGCCGGTCTCGGTGCCGGTGCAGCTCCACTACGCGGAGGGCGACCCGTGGGTGGACGCCGGTGACGTCCGCAGCCTGCGGACGGAGCTCGGGCCGTTATTCGAGTGCTTCATTTATCCGGGAAATGTGCACTTGTTCGCCGATCCCGATCTTCCCGGTTACTCCGAAGAGTCGGCGGCGCTTATGTGGAAACGATCCCGCGACTTTATTGCGCGGATATAAGACGATTTCGCGGATATTTCGTACTTGGGTCTATCAAAAGGGGCGATCTTTACTTTATGATCTCATCGGCCCATCAAGATCGACGGAAGGATCGCTCATGACGATCGAGATCAAGAAGGTCGAAGAAGTCGAGACCACCGGAAACAGCAACAGCTGCTGACCTCTTCGGGCCTCCCGCGACGCGGCCCGACCCCGCGGGAGGCCCTCACTCGCCCGGGAGCCGCCTTCATGCCCAGGATTCAGGTGAATCCGGTCTTCCCCCTGTTCATCGACGACGCCCGCGGGCGCGTACGGCTCGGCGACTTCCCCCCGACCGGCCAGATCCTCGACCCGGCGCCGCCACCCCTGCGCCGCCTGCTGCGCCTGTGCGCCGAGACCCCCGTCGAGCAGTCCGACCTGTACGACCTCCTCGACGACCTCACCCCCGCCGAGATCGACTCGGCCGTCGAACAGTTGCGCGCGGCCCGCTTCCTGGTCACCGACACGGAGCTCGTCACACTCGCCGCCGACGCCAGGCTGTCCAGGTTCGCGCTGTTCATGGCCATGTTCCAGCCGGCCGACCGGGCCGTGGCCGCGCTCGGAGACCTCGCCGGCCGGCACGTGGCGGTGCTCGGCGCCGGCGCGATCGGCGGCCAGGTCGCCCTGCACCTCGCCACCTCCGGCGTCGGCCGCCTGACTCTGCTCGACGACGACCGCGTCGAGATCGGCAACCTGCACCGCCAGCACCTCTACACCGTCCGCGACCTCGGCCAGCCCAAGACGGCCGCGGCCGCCCGCCGGCTGCGCGAGCACTGCCCGGACGTCCGCGTCACCCGCGTCGAGCGGCGCATCACCGGACCCTCCGACGTCGTCACCGACGCCGACCTCGTGGTCAACACCGTCGACACCCCGCAGCCGCACATCCGCCGCTGGGTCAACGAGGCCTGCGTGCGGGCCGGCACGCCGTTCGTCACCGGCGGCTTCAACCAGCACGTCGGCCTGCTCGGCCCGCTGGTCGTGCCCGGCAAGACCGGCTGCCTGGCCTGCCAGGAGGCCGCCCTGGCCGCGCGGTACGGCGCCACCGTCCTGCCGGCCAACGACAACCCCGGACGGGCCATCCCGTCGTTCGGGCCGTTGTGCGGGATCGTGTCGGGCATGCTCGCGTCCGAGGTGATCCGCTTCCTGACCGGCACCGGCGACCCCGCCGTCGAGGGCCGCAGCCTCTGGCTCGACCTGCTCACGCTGACCACCACGGCCTACGACTTCGACCGCCGCGACGGCTGCGAGGTGTGCGGGTGAAGGCCGAGCCGCTGACGGACCTGTCGTTCCTCAGCGTGGTGGCCGACGGCCCGGACGACTACGTCATCGGCAACGGCGAGACGTTCGTCAACGTGCCCGGCGTGGCGGCGGCCGTGGTCGAGGCGCTCGACGGCACCAGGACGGCCGCCGAGGCCCGCGCCCTGGTGCTGGCCGAACGCGGTCTGGACGTGGACGTCGCCGAGTTCGTGACCGGGCTCGGCGCGGCCGGGCTGCTCAGCCGGCCCCGGCGTCCGCCCAACCTGTGGGACCGGATCAGGCCCGGCCACGTGGCCTGGCTGTTCTCCCGCCCGGCGCACGCCGTGCTGGCCGCGCTGACCGTGTGCGCCCTGGCCGCGGCGGTCGCCAGGCCCGGCGTGCTGCCGTCGTTCTCCTCGCTGGTCTGGTCGGACAGCCTCACCTTCACCGTCGCCTTCGCCGCCGGCTCCTGGCTGCTGGTGCTGGTCCACGAGCTCGGCCACATCGCCGCGGCCCGGTCGCTCGGCGTGCGGGCCGAGCTGTCGCTCGGCACCCGCCTGCAGTTCCTCGTCGTGCAGACCAGGATCACCGGCATCTGGGGCGTGCCCAGGCGCGCCCGCTACCGCGCCCACCTGGCGGGCATGCGGGTGGACTGGTTCCTCGCCTGCGCCGGGACCTGCGTCCTGTACGCCGCCGACCTGCCCGTGGTGCGGCTGGTCGTGGTCATCTGCCTGTCGCAGATCGCCTGGCAGTTCCTGTTCTTCATGCGCACCGACGTCTACTACGCCATCGCCAACGCCGGCGGCAACAAGAACCTCATGGCCGACGCGCAGGCGTACCTGCGGGCGCGGCGCACCCGTACGGCGCCGCGCGGCGTCCGGGTGTACGCCTGGTTCCTCGTGGCAGGGCGGGTGCTCGGGCTGGCCTTCTTCGCGCTCTACACGGTCCCGGTGACGGTCGCCGTGTGCCGCCGGGCCGTCGAGGAGCTGCCGGGCTGGCAGCCGGTCGCCGCTCTGGCCGTGGTCGGCGCCGGCTGGGCGCTCTACCTGGCCGTCCTGGGCCGCCGCCTGCTCGCCTCGGCCCGCCGCCCGGCCTCCTGAAGAGGCCGACACAGGCCGCACGGTCCCGTACTCCTGAGAAGGCCGACGCAGGTCGGCGCGGTCTCGGCCGCCCCCTCCGCGGCCGGGACCGTGCCGATCAGGCGCCCCCGCGGCTCCTGGCGACGACCTCCTCCGTGGTGAGCGGCGCCTTCGGGTGGTGCGTCAGGCACATGGGCACGCGCGCCTTGGCGAACCCGCCGCCCTCACCGGCCACGTAGAACTCGCCCGCGCCCAGCCGGGAGATGTCCGGCACGTCGCCGCCGCCCTTGAACTGGGCCATCTCCCTGGCCGCGCTGATCTGGATCGGCGCGTTCAGCAGGCCGAAGAACTGCGTGGCGCAGTTGCCGGGGATCTGGTTGTGCAGTCCCTTGGGCGCCTGCGTGGCGAAGACCAGGCCCAGGCCGTACTTGCGGGCCTGGGAGGCGAGCAGCACCGTGCTGCGGGTGGAGACCGACGCGCCTCCCACCGCGGGGGCGAACGTCTGCGCCTCGTCCATGACGAACAGCGCGCCCAGCGGACGGTCCTGGGCCGGGTGCCGCTTGAACCAGACGAACAGCTCCATCTGCAGCCGGCTGACGAAGCTCTGCCGCTGCTCCAGGCCCGGCAGCCCGGCCAGGCTGATCACCGAGACGCGGGCCCGCCGGCCCGGCGGCGGCGTCACCAGCAACCCGGGATCGACCGGCTCGCCGGCCCCGCCGAACAGCGGGTCGTTGTCCATCGCCGCGGTCAGCGACTGGGACAGGTCGGCCGCGATGCGCCGGGCGCTGGCCAGCTCGCTCACCCCGTCGGGCAGGTCGGCCAGGTACGCCGCGAACCCTCTCAGACTGGTCGCGCCGCCACCTCCGTAGGCGGCCAGGGCCCGCCTGAGCACGGCCTGCCCGCGCAGCGCCTTTTCGGTGTTGGCGTCCAGCCTGACCCGCGGCACGATGAACGCGACCGCGGCCTCGACCGCCTCGGCGAACTCGTCGGGGTCGCCGGCCAGGCTCGCCAGGTCGGGCAGCGGCTGGAAGCTCAGCGGGCGTCCGCCCGTCCGTCCCGGCGTCCAGACGGTGACCTCGGTGGCCGCCAGGTACTCCTCGGCGCGGCGGGCGTCGCCCTCCGCCCACGTGCGCGGCGGCTCGGGCCACGGCTCGTCCAGCCGGGCCAGGTCGTTGTTCGGGTCCAGCACGATCGAGGAGACGCCGCGCAGCGCGCACTCCTCGACCAGCCGCCTGATCAGCACGGTCTTGCCCGAGCCGGAACCGGCGAAGATCGAGGTGTGCTTGCGCAGCGCCTCCAGCGCGATCCGCACCGGCTCGCCGTCCGCGATCCGCCGCCCGATCGTCAGGGAGCGGTCCTGGTCGCCGCCGTCCTGGCTCCGCGCCGCGACGGGGATCTCGGGGGCCGGTACGGCGGGAACGCTCCACGCGTCGGCCAATGCCTCGGTGAGGAAGCCGATCCCGGACGTCGGCCGCCGCGCGGCGAGCCAGGCGGCCAGGTCCGGCGGGCTCTCCGCGACCAGGGCGCGCAGCGCGGCGAGGACCAGCAGGTCCTGGCGGCTCATCCGCAGCGTCCTGCCGCCCGCCCGCTCGAACGCCGCGATCGCCTCCCGCGTCGCCGGCCCTGGCGACCACGGGGTGTCGCGCAGCAGGAACAACCGCCGTTTGGGCACCTCCGCGTCGAGCCCGGCCGCCACGCACGCCTTGCGGAGGCGGTTCAGCGCCGCGTTGCCGTGCGTCGCGCTGACCGCGCGGAAGGCCCAGTGGACCTCGTCCTCCCTGCTCTCGTCGAGCGTGCGGCGCAGCCGGGCGTGCAGCGGGGGCTTGGCGCTCGGCGGCGGGTCCAGGCTGAAGGCCCGGCCGGCGTCACCCTGCTCGGCGATCCACGCGGACAGCCCGGCGGCCAGCAGCGCGGGCATCGCCGTGTCCTCACTGGCCTGGTCGATCACCGGAGCCTGCGCGGTCGCCAGCAGCTCGGCGAAGCGGGCGTCGAGCGCGGTGAGATCGGCGGCGCCGGCCGCCGCGACAGGGCCGGCGTGGTCGGCGGGACGCGGCGCCGTCTCCGCCGCGAACCCGGTCAGCTCCCTGACCTCGCCGTCCAGCAGGCAGGCGCGGACGTGCCGGTCGATCCGGATGAGCAGCTCGCGCGGGGTGAACCCGGGCGCCTGCTCGAACGCCTCCGGCCGGACCGGCCATGTCGGGTAAGGCGGCTTGACGTCCGCCTCGCCGTACTGCACCTCGAAGCGCGTGGCGACCAGGGAGCGGGCGGTGGCCGCGTCGGGGATGGTCATGAGCGGGACCGCCTGGCGGAAGCGGTCGCGCACGGTGTCGACCGCGACCTGCTCGATGAGCGCCCACGTGGCCGGGATGCAGGTCACCACCGTCAACGTCCGGCGGGTGACCTCGCGCAGCGCCATCAGGCCGCCCGCGATGCGCTCGATCATGAGCTGCTCGGCCGGGTCGTGCCCGGCGCGGCCGGAGGTGGTGACCCGGGACTGGGCGACGAGCGGGTCGATCTGGTCCACCGCGACGATCGTGGGGCCGGTGAGCGCCATCAGCCGCGAGAGGTCCCTGACGATCTCCTGCGGCGTGCGCGCGAGCTGCCGGATGCCCCAGCGGGCCCGCTCGCCCGGCTCGCCCTCGGGCGCCGACGACAGGTACGACTCCCCGAGGTCCTGCAGCCCGGGATCGTCGCCGGCCAGCAGGACCAGGGCGCGCGCGGCGTCCTGGCTGTCGCGGCCGACCTGGCCCCCGACGCGGCGGAACGCGGTGACGAAGGCGTCCAGCTCGTCCCGGGTGAGGCCGCGCTTGCCGGTGATCGAGCGGCGGGCCATGCGGGACAGCCCCGCCATGATGGCCAGGCGGTCCAGGAGCACGGTGAGCTGTGTCTGCCCGTCGTGGCGGGGCCGGGAGAGGCTGTCCAGCAGGGAGACCACGATGCTCTCCCAGAACCCCTTGGCGTCCAGCAGGCCGACCAGGACGAAGTAGCCGTCCTCGCGCTGGGCGCGTTCGCGCAGCCAGCCGAGCAGGTGGGTCTTGCCGGTGCCGCGCTGGCCCTGCACGACCACGCCGATGGGGCTGCTCTCGGGCCGGTGGGCGGCCTCGGCCAGCCCGTCGAGGAGGATCTTCGTCGACGCGCCGTGCAGGCCCTCGACGTGGAAGGGGGAGCGGCGCCACACGTCGTCGGCGCCCTCGGTGTAGTTGAACGTCAGCGCGGCCAGGTCTGCGATGCCGCCGCCGCTCACAGCTCGCCGATCCACAGCAGATGCTTGTCCTGCCCGCCTATGATCACCGCCGCTTCGCGGTCCTCGGGCGTGAGCGTCTTCTGGTTCGACTCCGGGACCAGGTTCACGTCCGGGAGGCGTTCCATCAGGACGAGCGTCTCGTCCACCTCGTGCTTCGGCACGGCGGGGAGCAGCCGCCGGAGCGGGGTCAGGCTCACCCACGAGCCGGGCGCGGCGGCCAGCTCGGCGTACGCGGCCCGGATGCGGGACTCCAGGCCGGCGGGAACGACGTCCGGCTCCGGCTGGAAGATCTCCGACAGCCGCTGGTCGGTGCGCCGCATGAACCGGGGCAGCCATTCGAGCAGGGCCCGCGCGATGGCCCCCGACGAGCCGGTCTGCGGCGGGATCGCCCCCGCCCGCAGGTCCTCGGCCAGCCTGGCCCACCCGGAGTCGGTGAGCACGTGCACGAAGGCGCGGCCGCGCCTGGGCCGGTGGCTCTCCACCAGCTTCAGCTCGTTGAGCTTCAGCCGCCGCTGACCGTCGATGGTCAGCTTGTAGCGCTCCTTGAGCTCGCTGTTGGAGACCTCGCGGGCTTCGACGGCCAGCACCAGCAGGGCAGTGAACTCGGGCAGGGTCAGCCCTTTGTCCGGCATATCTCATCCTTCCGCTCTGCGGCGGTTCCGCAGAAACTGGCCGATCTGACGGACGACGGTGTCCATGTCAGTCATCACCTGAGCATCGGGAAAGCGCAGCACGGCGTAACCGTCGAGTTGCAGGAGCACGTCCCGCTGCCGGTCCGCGGCGAACTTGGCCGGCGCCCGGTGGTCGGGGCCGTCGATCTCCACGACGCACCGCTCCCGCTCCCAGAGCAGGTCCACCCGGATCGGCACGGCCAGCGGCCCCGGCCGGTACGTCTGGTTCCAGGCCCGGCCCCCGGCCCACGCCCGCGCGGACAAGGCGGCCTCCAGCGCCCGCTCGCTCGCGCTGCCCGGATGCGGCCTGCCCGCCACCGGCGGATATGCGACGGCGGGCGCCCGATCGGCGGTCGCGGGAACCGGGACGGCTTCGCGGGCGCCAACTGCAGCTGCCGGGAGCGGGTTCGCAGGGAGCGGGGTGGTGATCGTCCGCACGCGGTCGTCGTGCAGGGGCGCGCCCGCCAGCCAGACGCCGGCCCGGCCCCGGTGCGCCAGCCACTCGCACCCGGCGACCAGCACTTCCCGGGCCGCCGCGCCGAGCCCGTCCGGCACCCGCACCAGGACCGCCAGCCGGGCCCGGCCGAAGCTGTCGGCCAGCACCCTGGCCAGCCCCGCCGCCCGGACCTCCGGCGCCAGAGCGCTGGGTGCGCCCGTCAGCGCCCGCCGGGCCAGCTCGGCGAGGAACGGCCCGAAGTGGCCGGTCACCGAGGCCCTGCGCAGGGCCAGCGCCTGGACCGCGGCCACGTTCACCCCGGACGGGCCCTCGATGCCCTCGGCACCCGGTAACCAGGCCGGGAACAGCGCGATGGCCGCCTTGTCCAGCTCGCGCAGGACGGAGGCGGCCAGGTCGGCGACGGAACGTTCCCCGGCGGCGAAGTAGGTGACGACGGCCGGGGCGTCGTCCGGCAGGGGATCGAGGGCCAGCGCCACGGCGTCGGGGTCGGCGTCGAGCCGAACCACCTGGCCGATCGGCAGCTCTGCCCACGACGGCACGGCTTCCCTGCCCTCACAAGATCGGAAACGTCGGCACTTGGGAGGGTAGCCCCGTCCCTAGCGGGCTGTCACCCAGACCGGGGAGGCGCCCTCCACGGACGGGACGTGGGCGCGGGTCAGCAGGGCCTGGGACACGCTCGCCTTCACCAGGGCCGCCGTCCGCACCACCGGGACGAGCGTGAGCGCGAACAGCAGGCCCACCGCCGTGTTGAACACCACGAACGGCACGGTTCCGGTGCCGAGGCCGAGCAGGGCGGGCAGGCCGCCGTCCACGCCGGGGATCGCGGCGATCGCCCAGCCGTAGACCGGGAAGGTCAGGCCGAGCAGCGCGCCCGCCCACCACACCGCGCTCACGACGGCGGCGGCCAGCGAGACAGGGAAGGTGATGATCGCGTGCAGCAGGTCCATCGCCGCCTGGCCGGAGGCCAGCGGGTTCATCATGCGGCGGAAGGAACCCGCCCCCGCGGGGGTCTGCGCGTAGCGGGGGCGGGCGATCGGGTGGCCGAGCACTCCGGGGAGCGCGGCGCGCTCCAGGTCGGCGAAGTGGCGGGCCATGGCGGCGGTGGCGGCCAGGACGGGCAGCCCGACGAACACGACCGCCGAGCCGAGACCGGCCGAGACTCCGGCGACGGCGAGGGTGAAGGAGGCGGCGGCCGCGGGGAGGCCGAGCAGGGTGTAACGGGTGTCGGTGGCGACGCGGTGCCGGAGGGTTGTCATGGCTACGACGCTACGGGCCCGGCGGGGGAGCGCTCGATCCTGGCGGCGGGCCATTGCGTGGTAGGGCAGGCCCTACCACGACCCCCGGCGGACCCTGGGAAGACGGTCCCGCTACTGCGGTCGGTCCATCAGGACGGCCGTTCCGCTACCGCGGCTGGTCCACCCGGATCACGGTCAGCTCCTGTGGACGCACCGGCTCCCGGCAGTGCGCGCACACCGTGAGCGGCTCCAGGGGCTCGCCGCACGAGTGGCGCCACACGGTGGGCGGCTCGCCCTCGGTGACGTACCGGTCGCCCCAGTCCATCAGGGCGAGCAGGACCGTGTGCAGGGCCTGGCCCGACTCGGTGAGGACGTACTCGTGGCGCGGCGGGTGCCGCTCGTACGGCACCCGCTCCAGCAGGCCCACCTCGACCAGCTTGCGCAGCCGGGCGGTGAGGATGTCGCGGCTGGCGCCGGTGTTGCGGGCGATCTGGTCGAAGCGGCGCACCCCGAGCATGATCTCGCGCATCGCCAGCAGGCTCCACCGCTCGCCCACGACGGCCAGCGCGTTGGCGATCGAGCACTCTCTCGGGCGGGACAAGGCCCCTCCGCTCAGGTAGGTCCGGATTTCCAACTTACCATCAGGCGGCCCGTCCAGGGATGGCGGCGAGCAGCTCGCGGGTGTAGTCGGCGCGCGGCGAGCCGAAGATCTCGGCCGCCGTGCCGCTCTCCACGATCCGGCCCGCCTGCATCACGTGCACCCGGTGCGAGATCATCCGGACGACGGCCAGGTCGTGGCTGATGAACAGGTAACTGAGCCCGAGGTCGCGCTGCAGGTCGGCGAGCAGCTCCAGGATCTGGGCCTGGACCAGCACGTCCAGCGCGGAGACGGCCTCGTCGAGCACGACCAGCTCGGGGGAGAGCGCCAGCGCCCGCGCGATCGCCACCCGCTGCCGCTGGCCGCCGGACAGCTCGTGCGGCAGCCGCTCGGCCACCGACGCCGGCAGCGACACCTTCTCCAGCAGCTCGGCGACGGTCCGCGCGCGCTCGGCCGGGGTGCCCACGCGGTGCACGCGCAGCGGCTCGGCGATCGACTTCTCGACCGTGTAGCGGGGGTCGAGCGAGGCGTACGGGTTCTGGAAGACCGGCTGCACCCGGCGGCGGAAGGCGAACAGCTCCCGGCGGCCGAGCGAGGTCAGGTCGGTGCCGTCGAACAGGATCCGGCCGGAGGTGATGCCGTCCAGGCCGAGCAGCAGGTTGGCGGTGGTCGACTTGCCCGAGCCCGACTCGCCCACGACCGAGACGGTACGGCCGCGCGGGATCGTGAAGGAGACCCCGTCCACCGCCGTGAACTCCCCGGCGCCGCCCCGCAACGGGAACACCTTGCGCAGGTCCTCCACCACGACCAGGTCCTCGGCGCTCTCCTCGGGGCCGGGCTCGGCCACCCGCACCGACGACAGGCTCGGCACGGCCTTCAGCAGCCGCCGGGTGTACTCGTGCCGCGGGTCGGCCAGCAGCTCGGCCGCCGGGCCGGTCTCCACGATCTCGCCCCGGTACATGACGGCCACCACGTCGGCCCGCTCGGCGGCCAGCGCCAGGTCGTGCGTGATGAGGAAGACGGCGGTGCCCATCTCGGCGGTGAGCTGCCCGAGCTGGTCGAGGATGCGCCGCTGCACGGTCACGTCGAGGGCCGAGGTCGGCTCGTCGGCGATGAGCAGCTTGGGCCGGCAGGCCAGGCCCATGGCGATGAGCGCCCGCTGCCGCATGCCGCCGGAGAACTCGTGCGGGTACTGCCCGGCCCGCCGCTCAGGCTCGGGGATGCCGACCATCTCCAGCAGCTCGCTCACGCGCCCGCGCGCCGCCCTGCCCGCGGCCAGGCCGTGCACCTCCAGGGCCTCGGCGATCTGGTCGCCGATGCGCATGAGCGGGTTGAGGTTGGACATCGGGTCCTGGGGCACCAGGCCGATGCCCGCGCCCCGGACGGCGGTCATCTCGCGCTCGCTCACCCCGGCCAGGTCGCGGCCGTCGAACAGCACCTGGCCGGTGGTGATGCGGCCGCCCGCGGGCAGCAGCCGGTTGACCGCCGCGGCCGTGGTGGACTTGCCCGAACCCGACTCGCCGACCACGGCCACGGTCTGTCCCGGCAGGATCTCCATCGAGACGTTCTTGACGACGGTGACGTCCTGCTTGCGGGTGCGGAAGGCGACGGAGAGGTCGCGGATCTCCAGGAGCGGGGTCATGCGGTCCTCGATCGGTGGGTGATGGCCTGCAGCAGGCCGGTCCAGAGGGCGTCGGTGGGCGTCGGCGCGGCCGTCGTCAGCAGGCGGTTGCTCGCCAGCGCGATCGCGACGTCCCGGCCGGGGACGAACCCGACGGCGCACCCGACGTAGCCGGGGTGGCCGAGCACGGTGACGGTCTCCTCCCGCAGGTCGAGCCGGTAGGTGCGGAAGCCGAGCGCCTGGCCGGGGTCGGGGCCGGGGGTGAAGAACTCGCGGGCGACCTCGGGCCGCCACAGCCGGTCGTGCTCCTCGTAGCGGGACAGCGCGGTGGCGTACCGCAGCAGGTCCGGGACGGTGGAGAACAGCCCGGCATGGCCCGCCACGCCGTCGAAGGCGTGGTAGGCGTTGCCGTCGGCGACCTGGCCGAGCACGGGCTCGTGCCGCCAGCCGGCGAAGTCCGCGCTGCGGAAGGGCACCGGGTACGGCTCGGAGGTGTCGAGCATGCGCATCTCGACCCGGTCGTCCAGGGCGCTCATGGCCGCCCCGGGCCCGGCAGGCCGCGCGTACGTGGTGTCGGCCAGCCCGAGCGGGCCGGTGACCAGCTCGGCCACCGCCCGGTCCAGCGACGTGCCGGTGACGCTCTCGACCACCCGGCCGAGCAGGATGAAGCCCAGGTCGGAGTAGTGCCGTTCGCGGCCGGGCGCGTAGCGCGGGGCGGGCATCCGCGCATCGAGGTACATCGGCCACCACTCCCACAGCCCGGCCCGGTGCAGCAGCAGGTCCCGCACGGTGACCTGGTCGGGGCAGCCCTCCGGCAGGTACGCGGCCACCCGCTCGTCCAGGTCCACCAGGCGGTCGGAGACCAGGCGGACGAGGGCCGTCGTCGTGGCGACGACCTTGGTGACCGAGGCCAGGTCGTGGTACGTGCCGAGGGTCATGGGGGCCTCGCCGGCCAGCGCGCCGCCGTCCGCCCGGCGCACGGTGCGGTGGCCGGTGCACTCGGTCAGGTCGAACCACGGCGTGCGGGCCGCCCGGACCAGGCCCGCGGGCGGACCGGGCTCGGGGCTCGGCGGCCCTGAACTCTCGGGCCCTGGGCTCGTGGACTCTGGGCCGGGCGGCGCGGCGGGGACCGGGGTCATCGGCGCAGCACCAGCGAGCGCGGCGGCGTGGGCAGCGGGGCGGGCAGCACGAGCGGGCCCGCGCCCGGCGTCAGCGTGCCGAGCACCCGGGCGGCCTTCGCGCCCGTGCCGCCGGGGACGGTGCCCGGCAGGCCGTGGGCGGTCAGCCAGCCGATGAGCGCGAAGGCGATGGCCTCCTTGTCGTCGGCCGGGGCGCCGAGCTCGTCGGACAGCGACACCCGCACGCCGGGCAGGGCGGCGCGCAGGCCGTCCATGATGACCGGGTTGCGGCAGCCGCCGCCGGAGACGACCAGCACGTCCACGCCCGCCGCGGCGACGTCGGCCGCCACCGTGCGGACCGTCAGCTCGGTCAGCGTCGCCACCAGGTCGGGGCCGGACGGCTCGCGGCCCGCCCTGGCGATCGCCGCCTCGACGTAGGCCAGGTGGAACAGCTCCTTGCCGGTGCTCTTCGGCGCGGCCAGCCGGTAGTACGGCTCGTCGAGCAGCACGTCGAGCAGGCGTTCGTCCACCTGGCCGGAGGCGGCGATCCGGCCGTCCTCGTCGTAGCCGCGCGGGTTCAGGCCGCGGCCGGACACCACGGCGTCGACGAGGGCGTTGGCCGGGCCGATGTCGTAGGCGCTCAGGCCGCCGTCGCGCACGACGGTCATGTTGGAGATGCCGCCCAGGTTGAGCGCCGCCGCGCCGCCCGCGCCGCCCGTGCCGCCCCTGCCGCCCGTGCGTCCGTCCGACAGCAGGCCGCCGAGCAGCAGGTCGTCGAGCACGGAGACCAGCGGGGCGCCGTGCCCGCCCGCGGTGATGTCGCGGATGCGCACGTCCGACAGCACGGGCGCGCCGGTGCGCTCGGCGATCCAGGCGGGCTGGCCGATCTGCAGGGTGCCGCGCGCGTGCGCGCCCTCCACCCAGTGGAAGACCGTCTGGCCGTGGGAGACGATCAGGTCGGCCGGACCGGCCTGCTCGGCCGCGGCCGCGGCGGCCTCGGCGAAGCACTGGCCGATCAGCGTGTCGAGCACGCACACCTCGGCCAGCGTGACGGGCGCGGGCGGCAGCGCGGCCACCAGCCGGGCGCGCAGCTCGTCCGGATAGGGGGTGCTCGCGGTGTGCAGCACGCGGCCGGTCAGCACGTCGCCGTCGAGGCCGAAGTCGACCAGGGCCACGTCGATGCCGTCGTGCGAGGTGCCGGAGATCATGCCGAGGATCTTCATGCCGGCTCTCCCAGCGCCACGCGCAGCCGTCCCTCGCTGCGGTCCAGCAGCGCCGCCGCCTCCTGCGGCCCGAGCCCGAGCCGGGCGCCGAGCACCGCCTGCTTGACGTTGAAACCGTGCTGGTCGAGCACCCGTTCCGCCTCCTCGCGGTCCACACCGGCGATCGTGCGCACGATCCTGATCGCCCGTTCCCGTAGCTTGCCGTTGCTGGCCTTGACGTCGACCATCAGGCTCCCGTACGTCTTGCCGAGCCGGACCATGACGATGGTCGAGAACATGTTGAGCACGAGCTTCTGCGCCGTGCCCGCCTTGAGCCGGGTCGAGCCGCTGACCACCTCGGGCCCGACCAGCACCTCGATCGCGTGCTCGGCCTCGCCGCTGAGCGGGGTGCCCGGGTTGCAGGACAGGCCGACGGTCAGCGCGCCGCGCTCGCGGGCCCGCCGCACCGCGCCCAGCACGTACGGCGTGCGCCCGCTGGAGGCGATGCCCACCACCGTGTCCAGCGGCCCGACGCCGGCCGCGTCGATCGCCGCCGCGCCGGCCCCTGCGTCGTCCTCGGCGCCCTCGCACGGGTGCACGATCGCCCGCTCGCCGCCGGCGATGACGGCGAAGACCTGCTCGGGCGGGGTGCTGAAGGTGGGCGGGCACTCGGAGGCGTCCAGGACGCCGAGCCGGCCCGGCGTGCCCGCGCCCACGTAGACCAGCCGGCCGCCGGCTCGTACCAGCTCGGCGGCGGCCTCGATGGCCGGGGTGATCTGCGGCAGCGCCGCGGCGACCGCGGCGGGGACGGTGGCGTCGGCCGCGTTCATGGTCGCGGCGAGCTCGGCCACGCTCATGGTGTCGATGCCCGCGAAACGCGGGTCGGCCGATTCCGTGGTCAGTTCTGAGAGGTTCACCGCTTGCCTCGGGTTCTGGGGTCGAGAGTGTCACGCAGGCCGTCGCCGAGCAGGTTCAGGCCCACCACCAGCAGCACGACGACCGCGCCCGGCGCGATCAGCGTCCAGGGGGCGACGAACACCAGGCTGCGCGCCTCGAAGATCATCGAGCCCAGCGAGGGGGCGGGCGGCGGCGTGCCCAGGCCGAGGAAGCTCAGCGACGCCTCGGTCAGCACCGCCCACGACAACGACAGCGCCACCTGGATGACGATGATCGAGGTGATGTTGGGCAGCACGTGCCTGAGCATGATCTGCCAGCGGCTCTGGCCGGTGGAGACCGCGGCCTTGACGTACTCGATCTCCCGGAGGGAGAGCACGGGGCCGCGCGTGACACGGATGAAGATGGGGACGTACACGATCGCGATGGCGACGGCGACCGTGAACCAGTTGCGGTCCAGCACCGAGGCCAGCGAGAGCGCGAGCAGCAGCGGCGGGAACGCGAACAGCACGTTCGTCACGCCGCCGATGGCGCCGTCGGCCAGGCCGCGGTAGAACCCGGACACCAGGCCGCCCAGCGTGCCGACCACGGTGGCGAAGGCCACCGCGACCACCGCGATGAGCGCCGAGTTGCCGACCCCGGCCGCCACCCGGGAGAAGACGTCCCGGCCGAACTGGTCGGTGCCGAACAGGTGCGTCCCGGACGGCGACAGGAACCGCTCGGGCGGGTTCTGGGCGATCGGGTCGTAGGGGAGCAGCCCGGCGTACGACAGCGCCGCCACCACGGCCAGCACCAGCAGCACGATCGTGCCCGCCAGCATGGCGGGGCTCCTGCGCAGCGCGGTCACGACGCCCTCACCCGCGGGTCGATGATCCGGTACAGCCCGTCGGTCAGCAGGTTGACCAGCACGAACGCCAGCGCGATGACCAGGACCGTGCTCTGCACGACCGCGTACTCCTTCTGCTGGATGCCGAGCAGCACCTGCCGGCCCACGCCGGGCACGGAGAAGATCTGCTCGACCACGACCGCGCCGCCGAGCAGGTAGCCGAACTGCAGCCCGGTCATCGTCACGATCGGCACCAGCGCGTTGCCCAGCACGTGCCGGACCTGCAGGCGGCGCGGCGGCACGCCCTTGGCGCGGGCGGTGCGCACGAAGTCCTCCGAGCGCACCTCCAGCACCGCCGTACGGGTGGTGCGCAGGATCGGCGCGGCGATGCCGAAGCCGAGCACGAGCGCGGGCAGGAACATCTGCTGCAGGTTGAGCAGCGGGTCCTCGGCGAGCGTGGCGAAGCCCTGGCCGTTGGGGTTGAAGCCGAACGACGCCGCGAAGATCGACAGCAGCGTCGTGGCCAGCAGGAACGCCGGGACCGACAGCCCGGCCAGGCTCACGACCTGGCCGAAGGCGTCCCGCGGCGAGTTCGTCCTGGACGCCGACAACATGCCGAGCGGCACGCCCAGCAGCAGCGCCAGCACGATCGAGAACACCGCCAGCTCGAACGTCACCGGCAGCGAGTGCAGCGTCATCTCCAGCACGCCCTGCTGCGAGCGGGCCGAGTAGCCGAAGTTGCCGGTGAGCATGTTGCCCAGCCAGGAGAAGAACTGCGTGACCGGCGACTGGTCCAGCCCGTAGTACTGCTCCAGGGCCACGCGCTGCGCCGGGGTGAGGGCAGCCGCCTCCGTGCCGAGCCCCGCGGTGATCTGGTCGCCCGGGATCGCCCGGAGCATGACGAAGACGAACACGGCCACCCCGAACAGGGTGCCGATCGTCGAGGCCACGCGCCGGACGGCCCGGCTTGCGAGGATCCGGCGCATCAGGCGACGGACGTCGTGCGCAGGTACTGCAGCGACCCGCTGACCATCGGTACGAACCCGGACACGTTGGAGGTGGTGCCGGTGTAGGTGTAGCTGGTGAACAGCCAGATCCAGGGCGCGTTGGCCTCCAGCTCGGCCGAGACCTTCTCGTAGATCGCCTTGCGGGCGGCCGGGTCGGTCGTGGCCTTGCCCTCGGCGAACAGCTTGTCCAGCTCCGGCGAGCTGTACCCGGCGACCTTGTTCAGGTTGCCCTTGCTGGTGAAGTAGCGGCCGTAGGAGCCGTCGGGGTCCGGGCGCCCGCCGTTGAGCGCGACGGCCGCGTCGAAGTCGGCCGCCACCCAGCGGTCCACGAACGCGCCGGACTCCAGCACCTCCAGGTCCAGGGTGATCTTCGCCTCGGCGAGCTGCGCCTTGAGGTTCTGGGCCTCGTTCACGGAGGTGGCGTACTCGCCCTGGGAGACGATGGCCTTGACCGTCACGCCGCCGGACTTGCCCGCCTTGCCGAGGTACTCGGCGGCCTTGGCCAGGTCGCGGGCCGGGCAGGGACGCTTGGCCGGGTCGGACTTGAAGGCCGGGGCGGTGATCGGCCCGGTCACCTCGCCCTCGCCGAGCGCGGCGGTGTCGAGCACCTGCTTGCGGTCGATCGCGCACTGGATCGCCAGGCGCACGTTGACGTCCTTGAGGTCGCCGCGCTGGGCGTTGAGCTGGAGGGCGTGGTAGCTGAGCTGCGGCGTCTTGGTGACGGTGATCGTGCCGCCGCCCTGCGCGGTCTGGGCGACCAGCGGGTCGTTGAAGACCGCGAGCTGCACGTTGCCCGACTGCATGGCCGAGACGATGGACGACTCGTCCGGGATCACCCGGAACTCGACGCTGCCCACCTTCGGCTTCTCGGCGCCCCAGTACTTGTCGTTCCTGGCCAGCGTCAGCGACTGGCTCGGGACGCGCTTGCCCAGCGTGAACGGGCCGGTGCCGTTGGGGGTGGCGTTGAGCTTCTCCTCGGTGTCGTCGGAGGAGAGCATCGCCATGTTGACGGTGGCCAGGTTCGCCGGGAGCGCGGCGTCGGGGCCGGTCAGCTCCAGCACCACCGTGCTCTCGTCGGGGGCCTCGACCGACTTCACCGACGCCAGCGACGCCCGCGCCACGGCCGCCGTCTTCTCGTCCATGATCTTCTCCAGGGACGCCTTGACGTCCTTGGAGTCGAAGGCGCTGCCGTCGCCGAAGGTCACGCCCTTGCGCAGGGTGAGGGTCAGCTTCTTGCCGTCCTCGGACGCCTGCCACGACTCGGCCAGGCCCGGCACGACGTTCAGGTCCTTGTCGAACTCGGTGAGGGTGCCGTAGATGTTCTGCAACACGTTCACGGCCGTGAACTGGGTGGCCTTCCAGGGGAAGAGCGTGTCGGGGTCGGAGGTCACGCCGACGACCAGGGCGCCGCCGGACTTGCCCGTGGCGCCGGTGCTGGTCGCGGGCCCGGAAGATGACGAACAGGAGGTCAGGGCGATGGACAGCACTGCGGCGGCGCCGATCGCGGAGAGCGCGCCACGGGGCATGTGGTCTCCTCAGGGGCAGTAGGTCATAAAATTACGCAGACCCTACCACTGGTGTACTAAATTTCCTCAACAGGGATGGATGACGAATGGTCGAGGACGACGGAAGCCTGCTGATCCGCATCCGTGCGGCCATGCCCGCATTACGGCCGTCGGAGCGGCGCATCGCCGAGACGTTCACCGGCGACCCGGCCGCCGCCGCGAACCTGTCCATCGCCGAGCTGGCCGCCCGCTGCGCCACCTCGACGACCTCGGTCGTGCGCTTCTACCAGCGCATGGGATACGCCCACTTCAAGGACTTCCGGATCGACCTGACCAGGGCCGCCGCCCGGGAGGAGCTGACCACGTCGAGCCTGCCGGAGGTGTCGGGCGACATCGACCGCCACGACAGCCTGGAGGGCATCGTCTCCAAGGTCGCCACCAACGAGACGCTGTCCATCGCCGACACGGCCCGTTCCCTGGACATGCGGGCCCTGGGCCGGGCGGTCGCCCTGCTGCTGGCCGCGCGCCGGATCGACACCTTCGGTGTGGGCGCGAGCGCGCTGGTCGGCCTCGACCTGCAGCAGAAGCTCTCGCGCATCGGGCGTACCGCGATCAACTGGCACGACGCCCACTCGGCCTGGACGTCGGCGGCCACGCTCGACGCCGGCTGCGTGGCCGTCGCGGTCTCGCACACCGGCGCGACCGTGGACACGGTCGAGTTCCTGGCCATCGCCCGCCGGTCGGGCGCGGCCACGGTGGCGATCACGAACTTCCGCGACTCACCGCTGGCCGCCACCGCCGACGTGACGCTGACGACGGCCGCCCGCGAGACCCAGTTCCGTTCCGGCGCGCTCGGCAGCCGCATCGCCCAGCTCATGGTCGTCGACTGCCTGTTCACCGGCGTGGCCGCGGCCAGTTACGACGAGTCGATGGCGGCCCTGCGCAACACGTACGCGGTCGTCCACGACCGAACGGTGCACAAGCGGGGGTGAACCGGCCTGACCAGCATGGAAGTCTTTCTTTGGCGGCACGTGAATCTAGTGACAAAAAGTGATGACACGGCTACTTTAAGTTGACATTCTGGTGGCGAGGCATCGTCTACCAGGAGAGACACCACATGCAGCTGATCACCCGTGCCGACTGGCACGCCAAGAAGCCCACCACCAGTTACACCCGGCTGGCGTCCACCAGAGGCGTCAAGATCCACTACACCGGCGGGAAGGTGCCCTCCGACCTGCCGGACGCCGACAACCACGACAAGTGCGTCGACCTGGTCAGGGACATCCAGCGCATGCACATGTCCGGCGGGCGCGGCGAGACCTACATCGACCTCGGCTACAACATGGTGTGCTGCCCGCACCGGCGCACCTTCATGGGCCGGGGTCCGCACGTCCTGCCCGCCGCCAACGGCCCGGGGCTCAACTCCGGCCACTACGCCGTGCTCGCCCTGCTCGGCAACACCGGGTTCACCGAACCGAACGACGACCTGCTCAACGCCCTCGTCGACGCCATCGAGTACCTGCGCGAGCACGGCGACGCCGGCGACGAGGTCAAGGGCCACCGGGACGGCTACGACACCGACTGCCCCGGCGACCCGCTCTACCACTGGGTGCGAGGGGGCGCCGAACGCCCCTGAGCCGCATGCGTCCCGAGGGACACCCCGCGAGCGGCGGCCGCCATGGACGTCCATGGCGGCCTCAACGGCCACGGGGTGCGCGACGAGTTCTCCCCCATGCCAGGCCGGGGGCCAGGGCGGGGCGCTAGACCAGGCGGCCCACGTGGGCCAGTGCCTGCTTGAGCAGCACGCCTTGGCCGCCGGTCATCTCCTGCTGCACGGCCGGCGAGGACGCCTCCTCCGGGGTGAACCAGACCAGGTCCAGGGCGTCCTGCCGGGGCCGGCAGTCACCGGCGACGGGCACGATGTAGGCCAGCGACACCGCGTGCTGGCGCGGGTCGTGGTACGGCGTGACGCCGGGCGTCGGGAAGTACTCCGCGACGGTGAAGGGCTGCGGCGAGACGGGGATGCGGGGAAGGGCCACCGGCCCGAGGTCCTTCTCCAGGTGGCGCAGCAGCGCGTCGCGGATGCGCTCGTGGTGCAGCACCCGCCCCGAGACCAGCGCCCGGCTGACCGTGCCGTCCGCCGCGATCCGCAGCAGCAGGCCCACGCGGGTCACCACGCCGGTCTCGTCGACGCGTACCGGCACGGCGTCGATGTAGAGGATCGGCAACTGGCCGCGCACCGACTCGAGCTCTTCGGGTGCCAGCCATCCAGGCGCGGTTTCGGTCTTTTCGGTCATCTGCCGATCGTATGCCCCGCGCCGCCACTGACGGCGTAAGCCCCACCGACCGATCCCCGGACGGGGTCAGGCCCGCCTGGCCGGCCTGCTCCTGCCCGCGATCCAGGACGCCGTGCAGACGACCAGCACGATACCCATGAACGGCAGGTACTCGGCGACTCTTCTCATGACAGATCACGCTCCGCTCTCGACTTGGCGAGCCGCCGGCGTTGCGGCTCGACGGTGTACCGGGGGTCGCACGCCGAGGCCGTCCCGGCGTGGAAGATCCCGAACCGGGTGCACACCGACCCGGCCAGCAGGGCCGCCCCCGCGGCCACCGCCGCGACCCTGCTGCGCGCGCCCAGGCCCTGACCGAGCAGGGCGCCCGCGACCGACAGCGCCTGGCCCGCCCTGAGCAGGCGGCTGCGCCGCAGCGGCTCGGCGGTCAGGCCCATCCGGCGTTCCATGCGGACGGCCGCCGCGCACTCCAGGGCCGCCCCCAGCAGCGCCGCCCGCCGGGCCGGGGCCGCCTGCGCGACCGGCGCGGCCAGCATGCCGAGCCCGCCCGCCGACGCGGCGGCCGAGCCCGCGAACAGGAACGGCATCTCCCTGAACCCGTCGTGCCAGGCCGGGACGGCGGTGTCGCAGATCAGCGCGGCGGTGTAGGTGGCCAGCGCCGGCCCGGTCAGCCCGGCGCCCACCGTGGCCGCCCGGCCCAGCCGGGGGAACCGCCCGGTCACCCCGGTGAGCGCGGCCAGCCCGGCCTGCGGCCCGTACGCGGTCAGGATCCAGGTGCCGACGCTCATCGGCGAGGTCACCTTGAACACCCGCAACATGTTCAGGAAGCGCGACGGCTTGCCCAGGTCGTGGATCAGCGCGTACAGCGAGCCGCCGACCGCGCCCAGGGCGGCCACCTTGGCGGCGCGGGCCAGCGCCGGGCGTCCGGTCAGCTCGGCGGCGGCGGCCAGCGTGGAGGAGGCGCCGGCCAGGCCGCCGAGGAACAGGTAACCGGCGATGTCGTGGTCGCTCCAGGGCGTGCTGTTCAGCACCGGCAGGCCGTAGTAGGAATCCGCCTCCGGCTCGGGCGGCCGCAGGGAGCGGCTGCCGCGGCCCGCCGAGCCGGGCGTGGCCTCGCGCTCGGTGCGCAGGCCGGGCGCGTCGTCCAGGCGCACGTCGGTCTGGTTGCTCATCCGCCCCTCCTCCAGGCCGCCGCGGCGGCCATCCCGGCCAGCAGGACCAGCGCCGCCGCGCCGGCGTGCCGCCACATCGACGGCAGGTCCGCGGTGGTCACCACGGGGTCCGGCGGCAGGCCGTACACCTGGGGCTCGTCCAGCAGCAGGAAGAAGGCGCCGGTGCCGCCCACCCCGTCGGCCGGGTCGTGGCCGTACAGGCGGGCCGAGGACACGCCCGCCGCGCGCACCTGCTCCAGACGGCGGTCGGCGCGCTCGCGCAGCTCGTCCAGCTCGCCGAACTGGATGGAGTCCGTCGGGCACGTCTTGGCGCAGGCCGGCTCCTGGCCGACCTCCAGCCGGTCGTAGCACATCGTGCACTTGGCGGCCGTGCCGGTCTCCGCGCGCCGGCCGATCACCCCGAACGGGCAGGCGGGCACGCAGTAGCCGCACCCGTTGCAGACGTCCTCCTGGACGACGACCGTGCCGTACTCGGTGCGGAACAGCGAGCCGGTCGGGCAGACGTCCAGGCAGGCCGCGTGCGTGCAGTGCTTGCACACGTCGGAGGCCATCAGCCAGCGGAAGTCCAGGTCACGGGCGCCGGTCTCCTGGTGGCCCAGCGGCTTGCGCTGCTCGACGAACGCCACGTGCCGCCAGGTGTCGGCGCCGAGCCCGACGGAGTTGTCGTAGGACATGCCGGTGAACAGCAGCCCGTCCTCCGGCACCGCGTTCCACTCCTTGCAGGCCACCTCGCACGCCTTGCACCCGATGCAAACGCTGGTGTCGGTGAAGAAGCCCATGCGCCTGGGCGGGTCGTCGTAGCCGGCGTCGAGCGGCGCCCGGTCGAGGTCGAAGGCCACGGCTCACACCTCCGTTCCGGTGTGCTCGGTCACGCCCGCCCGCCGCCGGTAGGCCAGCACCAGCTCCGGCAGGGCCGGGCCGCGCGGCCTGCGCCCGGGACGGATGTCCGCCGACATGGCCTTGACCTCCTGGATGTGGGAGTTGGGGTCGAGCGAGACGGCCGACAGCTCGTTGGCCGCGTCGCCGGTGGCCAGGCCGTTGGGGCCGAAGTGGAAGGGCAGCCCGATCTGGTGCAGGACCTTGCCGTCCAGGTGCAGCGGCGCCATCCGGTCGGTGACCAGCACGCGGGCCTCGATGGCGCTGCGCGCGGTGATGATCGTGGCCCACTCGCCGTGCACGAGCCCGCGCTCGGCGGCCAGCTCGGGCGAGACCTCGCAGAACATCTCCGGCTGCAGCTCGGCCAGGTACGGCGTGTGCCGGCTCATGCCCCCCGCCGTGAAGTGCTCGGTCAGCCGGTACGTGGTCACCACGTACGGGTAGACCGACGCGCCCGGCTCGGCCCCGCTCGGCTGGTAACGGTTGTCCTCGTGCCGGTAGAGCTTGCGGGCCGGGTTGCGCTGCCGCCCGTAGAGCGGGTTGGGGACCGGCGAGTCCTGGGGCTCGTAGTGGCTGGGCAGCGGGCCGTCCACCACGCCCGAGGGGGCGAACAGCCAGCCCTTGCCGTCGGCCTGCATGATGAACGGGTCGATGCCCGACAACGCCGCCGGTCCCTGCGCCCCCGGCTCGGGCCGGTAGGACGGCGGTTTGCGCTCCTCGAAGTCCGGCACGTCGAGGCCGGTCCAGCGGCCGGCGCCCGCGTCCCACCAGACGAGCTTCTTGCGCTCGCTCCACGGACGGCCGTCCGGCGCGGCCGAGGCCCGGTTGTAGAGCACCCGCCGGTTGGCCGGCCACGCCCACGCCCACTCGGCGGCCACCCAGTCCTGCTCGGCGGCCGGTTTGCGGCGGGCGGCCCGGTTGACGCCGCCGGCGTACACGCCGCAGTAGATCCAGCAGCCGCACACCGTCGAGCCGTCGTCCTTGAGCTGGCTGTAGCCGTCGAGCGGCCGGCCCTCGGCGTCCCAGCCGTTGATCTCGGCGAGCACCGCCTCGGCGACCGGCTCGGCCGTCTCGCCCTCGACGGGGTAGTCCCAGGTGAGGTCGAGCAGGGGCCGGTCCATCGGGTCGGCGGAACCGGCCAGCTTCTGCCGGATGATCCGCCCGAGGTGGTACATGAACCACAGGTCGCTGCGCGCGTCGCCGGCCGGCTCGACGGCCCGGTGGTGCCACTGCAACCAGCGGTTGGTGTTGGTGAAGCTGCCGCTCTTCTCGGTGTGGGCCGCGGCGGGGAAGAAGAACACCTCGGTGCCGATCCTGGACGTGGTCAGCTCGCCCGTCTCGATCTCGGGGCCGTCCTTCCACCAGGTGGCGCTCTCGATCAGGTTGAGGTCGCGCACCACCAGCCAGTCGAGCTCGGCCATGCCCAGACGTTGCAGCCGGGAGTTGGCCGAGCCCACCGCCGGGTTCTCGCCGAGCAGCAGGTAGCCCTTGCAGGTGCCGTCGAGCTGCGCGAGCACCGTGTCGTACGTGCTGTGCGAGCCGGTCAGGCGCGGCAGGTAGTCGAAGCGGAAGTCGTTGTCGCGCGTGGCCGCCGGCCCCCACCACGCCTTGAGCAGGCTCACCAGGTAGGCGGGCATGTTCGCCCAGAAGCCGCGGCAGGAGGCGTCGGCGTGCAGGAAGTCGCGCATCTTCTCGTGCTCGTGGGCGTGCGGCATCGGGATGTAGCCGGGCAGCAGGTTGAACAGCGTCGGGATGTCGCTGGAGCCCTGGATGCTGGCGTGCCCGCGCAGCGCCTGGATGCCGCCGCCGGGGCGGCCGATGTTGCCCAGCAGGAGCTGCAGGATGCTGGCGGTGCGGATGAACTGGGCGCCGTCGCTGTGCTGCGTCCAGCCCACCGCGTAGACGAACTCGGCGGTCCGCTCCGGCCCCGAGTTCTCCGTCAGGTGGCGGCAGACCTGGGCGAACAGCTCCGGCGGCACCCCGCACACCTGCTGGACCATCTCCGGCGTGTAGCGGGCGAAGTGGCGGCGCAGCACCTGCAGCACGCAGCGCGGGTGCCGCAGCGTCTCGTCCCGCCGCATCTCGCCGCCCAGCGGGACGCCGGTGCCGCCCTGCACCTCGGCGCGGCCGGCCGGGAGGCTGCCCGCCGGGCGGTCGTAGTCCTCGTCCCGCTCGCCGGAGGCCGCGACGGTGTGCATGCCCTCGTACTGCCAGGTGTCGTCCTCGTAGCAGCGGTTCTCGGCGTCGAAGCCGGAGAACAGGCCGTCGAGGTCCTCGGCGTCGCGGTAGTCCTCGCGCAGGATGGTCGCCGCGTTGGTGTAGTGCAGGACGTAGTCGCGGAAGAACAGCTCGTTCTCCAGCACGTGGTTGACGATCGCGCCGAGGAAGGCCACGTCCGAGCCCGCCCTGATCGGCACGTGCAGGTCGGCCAGCGCGCTGGTGCGGGTGAACCGCGGATCCACGTGGATGACCACCGCGCCGCGGGCCTTGGCCTCCATCACCCACTGGAACCCGACCGGATGCGCCTCGGCGAAGTTCGACCCCTGGATCAGCACGCAGTCGGAGTGCTGCAGGTCCTGCAGGAACGTCGTGGCCCCGCCGCGCCCGAACGACGTGCCGAGCCCCACCACGGTCGAGCTGTGGCACACCCGCGCCTGGTTCTCGATCTGCACCACGCCGAGCGCGGTGAGCAGCTTCTTGATGAGGTAGTTCTCCTCGTTGTCCAGCGTCGCGCCGCCCAGGCTGGCGATGCCCATCGTGCGGGCCACCCGGCGGCCCTTGTTCTCCCACTCCCAGGTCGCCCGGCGGGTGGCGATGATCCGGTCGGCCACCATGTCCATGGCGGTCTCCAGGTCGAGCTCCTGCCAGTCGGCGGCGTACGGCGGGCGGTACAGGACCTTGCTCAGCCGTCCGGAGCCGGTGGTGAGCTGGAGGCTGGAGGCGCCCTTCGGGCACAGCCGGCCCCGGCTGATCGGGGAGTCGGGGTCGCCCTCGATGTGCACGACCTTCTCATCACGGACGTAGACGTTCTGGGCGCAGCCCACCGCGCAGTACGGGCACACCGACTTGACCACGCGGTCGGCGGCGGCCGTCCGGGCCGGGTGCGCGCCCGTGCGCGGCGACTTCACCGCAGCGGCCCGGCCGAGCTTGTCCTTGCCGGTGAGCTGCCGCAGCAGCGGCCAGGAGAACCCCATGCCGCTCACGCGCCCGTCTGGCGCATGCGCCGGTCGCTCCAGGCCCGCTCGCGCATCCAGGCGCGCACGTCGCCGCGCTCGACCGGCCCGACCTCGCGCGGGTTGACCAGGTGCTGGGTACGCCCGGCGAGCAGGCCCGGCCGTCCGCGCCGGCGTGCCACCGCGTCGCTCCCGTCGGCCGGCACGCCCGTCGCGATCAGGTACGCGCGCCCCGCGGGCACGCCCAGCAACCTGGCGATCTCGGCGTAGTCCAGCCCCTGCGACAGCAGCCGCAGCACCCGCTCCTTGCTCGGCATCGTTCCCCCCGGCGCCCGTGCCCCCCGGTTCCGGTCCTCCCCTTCGCAGGCAGGAGGAAACCCGAAGTCCCAGGTCAAAGGCATACTTGGGGGACAGTTGGCGTCAGGCCAGGCGGGCGGCGGCCTCCGTCCAGGCGGCGGCGTCGCCGGAGGGCTCGTACCGGCGCAACTCCTGCGTGTCGGCCACCAGCGCGCGCATCCCGGCCAGGTCGGCGACCAGCCCGGCCGTGCGCGCCTGCACCAGGACGTTGCCGAGCGCGGTCGCCTCGGCCGGCCCGGCCACGACCGGCAGCCCGCAGGCGTCGGCGGTGAACCGGCACAGCAGCTCGTTGCGCGACCCGCCGCCCACCAGGTGCACGACCTCCACCTCGCGGCCGGACAGCTCCATCGCCTGCCGGATCGCGTTGCGGTGCCCGAGCGCCAGGCTCTCCAGCACGCAGCGGACGATGCCCGCCGGCGTCGAGGGGGGCCGCTGCCCGGTGCGGCGGCACTCGGCGGCGATCCGCGCGGGCATGTCGCCCGGCGGCAGGAACACCGGCAGGTCGGGGTCCACCACGGCGGCGAACGGACGTTCGCGCGCCGCCGCCGCCAGCAGGTCCTCCAGCGAGGAGCCGGGCCAGGCCCGCAGGCACTCCTGTAACAGCCACAGCCCCATGACGTTGCGCAGGTAGCGGACGGTGCCGTCGATCCCGGCCTCGTTGGTGAAGTTGGCCGCCCGGCCCGCCTCGGTGAGCACGGGGGCGGGCAGCTCCACCCCGGCCAGCGACCAGGTGCCGCACGAGACGTAGGCGAACGCGGGCCCGGCGGCCGGCACGGCGGCCACGGCCGAGGCGGTGTCGTGCGAGGCCACCGCCCGCACCGGCGCCGAGAAGCCGATCTCCGCCGCGACGTCGCGGCGCACCCCGCCGATCGGCTCGCCCGGCTGCCGCAACCGGGGGAAGATCCCCTCCGGCAGGCCCAGCCGGCCGATCAGCGGCACCGCCCAGGACCGGGTGCGCACGTCGAGCAGGCCGGTGGTCGAGGCGTTGGTCACCTCGGCGCCGATCTCGCCGGTCAGCCAGTAGCCGATCAGGTCGGGGACGAGCAACATCGTCGCGGCCCCGTCCAGCCGGTCGGCCAGGAGCTGGTAGATCGTGTTGAACGGGAGCACCTGCAGCCCGGACACCGCGTACAGCGCCTCGGCCCCGATCAGCTCGGCCACCTGCCCGGCCACCCCCCGCGTACGGTCGTCGCGGTAGTGGACCGGGTTGCCGAGCAGCGCGCCGGTCTCGTCCAGCAGGCCGTAGTCGACGGCCCAGGAGTCGACCCCGATCGAGGTGACCGGCCCGGCCGCGCGCAGACCGGCCAGGATCTCGCGGTAGAGGCCCAGGACGTCCCAGTGGAGGCGGCCGGCCAGGCGGACCGGGCCGTTGGGGAAGCGGTGGACCACGGACGTGGCGAGCCCGTCCGACAGGTCGGCGACCAGCACCCGGCCGCTGGAGGCGCCCAGGTCCACGGCGGCGAATCGGCTCATTGGGTGGACTCCCTCGCGACCAGTTCGGGCTGGAACATGATGTGCTGGTGGGCGTGCTCGGCCGGGTTGTCGCACTCGTCCAGCAGCAGCTCGGTGGCGATGCGGCCGAGCTGGTACGTCGGCTGCCGCATCGAGCTGAGCGACACGGCCGAGGCGGCGGCGAACTCGATGTCGTCGTAGCCCATCAGCGCCACGTCGTCGGGCACCCGCACCCCGGCGCGCAGCAGGGCCCGCAGCACGCCCAGCGCGAGCAGGTCGTTGGCGCAGAACACGGCCTCGGGCAGGCCGTCCGCCATCAGGTCGGCGGCGGCCTTCTCACCCGCGCGGGCGGTCATCGCGGCCGCCCCGACCAGCCGCAGCGAGGCGGGGTCGAGCCCGGCCGCGGCCAGCGCCTGCGCCGCGCCGCGCCGCCGCTCGGCGCACTGCCGGATGGTCAGCGGCCCGGTCACGTACGCCACGCCGTTCCCGCCCCTGGCCAGCAGGTGCCGGACCGCGGCCCGGCCGCCCGCGACGTCGTCCACCGCGACCGCGCACTGGTCGGGCCGGTGGGCCGGATGGTCGACGAGCACGACGCTGATGCCGCGTTCGCGCAGCCGGTCCAGCCGGGCCGGGTCCTCGCCGGACGGGGTGATCAGCACGCCGCGCACCCGCTGCTCGGCCAGCACGCCGAGGTTGCGCTGCTCCTTGTCCGGGGAGCCGGCCGAGTTGCCGAGGATCACCGCGTAGCCCAGCTCGCTGGCGACGTCCTCGACCCCGGCGGCGACCTCGGTGAAGAACGGGTTGCCGATGTCGATGACGCTCAGGCCGATCGTCCTGCTGTGGCCGGCGCGCAGGGTCGAGGCCGAGCCGTGCCGGACGAACCCGAGCTCCCGGATCGCGGCCTCCACCCGTTCGCGGGTCGCCGGGGCGACCTTCGCCGGTCTGTTCAGGACGTTGGAGACCGTCCCGGGGGAGACGCCGGCGCGGGCGGCGACGTCCTTGATGCTGACCATGGCCATGGCGCCACATTAAAACGTACCAACGGTGAAGTTGGCCAGTGCCGTCGATCTGACCGGGCGACGCATTGACAGCGCCCCCATGTGATCGTAGTTTCCTCCGCGACAGATTAAAACGTTTTGAAGAGGGGTGACCGTGCGACGCGTCTGCTTCCTGCTCAAGGTCCGTCCCGAGCGGCTGGCGGAGTACCGCGAACGCCATCGGGCCGTCTGGCCGGACATGCTCGACGCGCTGCGCCGCGCCGGCTGGCACAACTACTCGCTCTTCCTGCGCGACGACGGCCTGCTGGTCGGCTACCTGGAGACCGCCGACTTCGAGGCCGCCAGGAAGGCGATGGAGGCCGCCGAGGTCAACGCCCGCTGGCAGGCCGAGATGGCGCCCTTCTTCGAAGACCTCGACGGCCGGCCCGACGAGGGCATGCGGCCGCTGGACGAAGTGTTCCACCTGGACTGATCGGGAAGTCATGACCACTGACATCAAGGCCGCCCTGCGCGCGCTGCACATCGAGACGCCCTCGTGGGCGTACGGCAACAGCGGCACCCGGTTCAAGGTGTTCGCGCAGCGGGGCGTGCCGCGCGACCCGTACGAGAAACTGGCCGACGCCGCCCAGGTGCACGCCCACACCGGCGTCGCGCCCACGGTCGCCCTGCACATCCCCTGGGACAAGGTGGCCGACTACGGCCACCTGGCCGCCCACGCCCGCGAGCTCGGCGTCGGCATCGGCGCGATCAACTCCAACGTCTTCCAGGACGACGCCTACATGCTCGGCAGCGTCACCAACCCCGACCCGGCGATCCGCCGCAAGGCGCTGGCGCACCTGCTGGAGTGCGTGGACATCATGGACGCCACCGGCTCGGACACCCTCAAGCTCTGGTTCTCCGACGGCACCAACTACCCCGGCCAGGACGACATCCGCGCCCGCCAGGACCGCCTGGCCGAGGCCCTGTCCGCGGTGTACGCCCGGCTCGGCGAGGGACAGCGCTTCCTGCTGGAGTACAAGCTGTTCGAGCCCGCCTTCTACACCACCGACGTGCCCGACTGGGGCACCGCCTACGCCCACTGCCTCAGGCTCGGCCCCAAGGCGCAGGTCGTCGTGGACACCGGCCACCACGCGCCGGGCGTCAACATCGAGTTCATCGTGGCGTTCCTGCTGCGCGAGGGGAAGCTCGGCGGCTTCGACTTCAACTCCCGCTTCTACGCCGACGACGACCTCATGGTGGGCGCGGCCGACCCGTTCCAGCTCTTCCGCATCATGTACGAGGTCGTGCGCGGAGGCGGTCTGGCGGCGGGCGTGGCGTTCATGCTCGACCAGTGCCACAACATCGAGCCCAAGATCCCCGGCCAGATCCGCTCGGTCATGAACGTCCAGGAGGCCACGGCCAAGGCGCTGCTCGTCGACCGGGACGCGCTGGCCGCCGCCCAGGCCGGGGGAGACGTGCTGGGCGCGAACGCCGTGCTCATGGACGCCTACAACACCGACGTGCGGCCGCTGCTCGCCGAACTGCGCGAGGAGACGGGCCTCGCGCCCGACCCGATGGCCGCGTACGCCAAGTCCGGATATTTCGAGAAAATCGCTGCCGAGCGCGTCGGCGGCACGCAGGCCGGCTGGGGGGCCTGACCATCATGGACGTCATCAACGAGCTCCTGGACCGCTCCCACCGCCTGGGCGCCGACCCGCGCAACACCAACTTCGCCGGCGGCAACACCTCCGCCAAGGGCCGCGCCGCCGACCCGGTCACCGGCCAGGACGTCGACCTGCTCTGGGTCAAGGGCTCCGGCGGCGACCTCGGCACGCTCAAGGAGGCGGGGCTGGCCGTCCTGCGCCTGGACCGCCTGCGCGCGCTGGCCGCCGTCTACCCCGGCGTCGAGCGCGAGGACGAGATGGTCGCCGCCTTCGACTACTGCCTGCACGGCAGGGGCGGCGCCGCCCCCTCGATCGACACCGCCATGCACGGCCTGGTCGAGGCCGCCCACGTGGACCACCTGCACCCCGACGCCGGGATCGCCCTGGCCACCGCCCGCGACGGCGAGGAGCTGACCCGGCGCGTCTTCGGTGACCGCGTGGTGTGGGTGCCGTGGCGGCGGCCCGGCTTCCAGCTCGGCCTGGACATCGCCGCCGTCCAGGAGGCCAACCCGCAGGCCATCGGCTGCGTGCTCGGCGGCCACGGCATCACCGCCTGGGGCGCCACCTCGCAGGAGTGCGAGGCCCGCTCCCTGGAGATCATCCGCACCGCCGAGGAGTACCTGGCCGCGAACGGCCGTCCCGACCCCTTCGGGCCGGTGCTCCACGAGCCGCTGCCCGAGGACGAACGGCACGCGCGGGCCGCCGCGCTGTTCCCGGTCGTGCGCGGGCTGGCCTCCTCCGACGCGCGGCAGGTCGGCCACTACACCGGCACCCCGGAGGTGCTGGACTTCCTCTCCCGCGCCGAGCACCCGCGCCTGGCCGCGCTCGGCACCTCCTGCCCCGACCACTTCCTGCGCACCAAGGTCGCCCCGCTGGTCCTGGACCTGCCGCCGGACGCGCCCCTGGACCAGGCGGTCGCCCGGCTGCGCGAGCTGCACGCCGCCTACCGCGCCGACTACACCGCCTACTACGAGCGCCACGCCACCCCGGACTCGCCGCCGATGCGCGGCGCGGACCCGGCGATCGTGCTGGTGCCCGGCGTCGGCATGTTCTCCTTCGGCAAGGACAAGCAGACCGCTCGCGTGGCCGGCGAGTTCTACGTCAACGCGATCAACGTCATGCGCGGCGCCGAGTCCGTCTCCGCCTACGCGCCCATCCCGGAGTCGGAGAAGTTCCGGATCGAGTACTGGGAGCTGGAGGAGGCCAAGCTGCGCCGGATGCCGAAGCCGAAGCCGCTGGCCGGGCGGGTGGCGCTGGTCACCGGCGCGGGCTCGGGCATCGGCGCGGCGACCGCGCGGCGGCTGGCCGCCGAGGGCGCGTGCGTGGTGCTCGCCGACCGCGACCAGGCCGCCGCAGGGAAGGTCGCCGCCGAGATCGGGGCCGGGGCGTACCGGGCGTCCGACGTCGCGGTGGCCGTGGAGGTGGACGTCACCTCCGAGGAGCAGGTCGTGGCCGCCGTACGGGCCGCCGTGCTCGCCTTCGGCGGCGTGGACCTGGTGGTGAACAACGCCGGCCTGTCGTTGTCGCGCTCCCTGCTGGAGACCAGCCTGGACGACTGGGACCTGCAGCACGACGTGATGGCGCGGGGCTCGTTCCTGGTCTCCCGCGAATGCGCCCGGGTGCTGATCGATCAGGCGATGGGCGGGGACATCGTCTACATCTCCTCCAAGAACGCCGTCTTCGCCGGGCCGAACAACGTCGCCTACGGCGCGGCCAAGGCCGATCAGGCCCACCAGGTCCGTCTGCTGGCCGCCGAGCTGGGCGAGCACGGCGTCCGCGTCAACGGCGTCAACCCCGACGGCGTGGTGCGCGGCTCGGGCATCTTCGCCTCCGGCTGGGGCGCCAACCGCGCGGCGGTGTACGGCGTGGAGGAGGAGCGCCTGGGCGAGTTCTACGCCCGGCGCACCCTGCTCAAGCGCGAGGTCCTGCCCGAGCACGTGGCCGCCGCGGTCTACGCGCTCACCGGCTCCGACCTGACCCACACCACGGGCCTGCACGTCCCGGTGGACGCGGGCGTCGCCGCCGCCTTCCTCAGGTGAGCCCGGGTGGCGGCCTCACGAGTAGGCCGCCACCACCCCCACCACCATCAGCAGCGCCCCGGCGGCGGTGACCACGCTTCCCGCCGCCACGGCCGCCCGCCTGGCCCGCCGCCCCGCCCCGGCCCAGTAGAGCAGCACGTAGGGCAGGAACCCGATCCCGCCCAGCCCCACCGCGGGCAGGGCCATCGCGGCCAGCACGCCCCTGGTCCCGGCCGGCGCCGCCCGGTCGCCCTCGGGCGTGAGCTGCGCCCGCGTCACGTCGCCCGCCGCGGAGTCGGGGGAGGCGTCCACCGGGACGGACGGGCCGCCGGAGTCGGGCGTGAACCGCCCCTTGCAGTCGTAACGCCCCTGGCCCAGATCGGCGCAGGAGAGCACGGTCAGCGTCCCCGGCGTGCCGGTCCGCCCGGTGGCCAGCCGGAAGTCCTGGACCGACAGCACCGCCGGCAGCACGCAGATCCCCACCCACAGCAGCACGATGACGACGCGCCCGAACGGTCCGGGACCGGGCCCGCGCGACGGGGTGACGAAGGTGAGATCGGGCAGGAAGTCGCTCATGCCCGGCAGCATCCCGCCCGCCACTTGGGATTGGCCTGGAAAGGACTGGGACATGGACCCGTCACCGGCGCGGGCCGTCCCGGCTTGCATAATCATCCTCTTGAGTGCATCATCTTCACAAGCAAGGTCATGAGACAGGGTGCATGGTTATGCAGGAGGGCCGGATGAGAGCAGCGATCGCGGGAGCCAGCGGCTACGCCGGAGGTGAGCTGCTCCGCCTCCTGCTCGGCCATCCCGAGTTCGAGATCGGCGCGCTCACCGCGGCCTCCAACGCCGGCAGCCTGCTCGGCGCCCACCAGCCGCACCTGCCGCAGCTCGCCGACCGCGTCCTGGAGGAGACCACGCCGGGCGTGCTCGCCGGGCACGACGTGGTCTTCCTCGCGCTGCCGCACGGCCACTCGGCCGCCGTCGCCGCCGAGCTCGGCGAGGACACGATCGTGGTCGACTGCGGCGCCGACCACCGGCTCGCCGACCCCGCGGCCTGGCAGGAGTTCTACGGCGGCGACCACGCCGGCACCTGGCCCTACGGCCTGCCCGAGCTGCCCGGCCGGCGCGAGGTGCTGCGCACGGCCCGGCGCGTCGCCGTCCCCGGCTGCTACCCGACCTCGGTGCTGCTGGCCCTGTGGCCCGCCTTCGCCGCGGGCCTGGCCGGTCCCGACGTCGTCGTGGTGGCCGCCAGCGGCACCAGCGGCGCGGGCAAGGCGGCCAAGGCCCACCTGCTGGGCAGCGAGGTCATGGGGTCGGTCAGCGCGTACGGCGTGGGCGGCGTCCACCGCCACACCCCCGAGATGGAGCAGGGGCTGTCCGCCGTCGCCGGCGCCCCCGTACGCGTCTCCTTCACCCCCACCCTGGCCCCCATGAGCCGCGGCATCCTGGCCACCTGCACCGCCCCCGCCGCCCCCGGCCTCACCCGCGAGTCGCTGCGCACCGCATACGAGGTCGCGCTCAAGGCCGAGCCGTTCGTCCGGCTCCTGCCCGAGGGCGTCTGGCCGGCCACCTCCATGACGTACGGCGCCAACACCGCCGCCCTCCAGGTGACGCTCGACGAGCGCGCCGGCCGCGTGGTCGCCGTCATCGCCATCGACAACCTCACCAAGGGCACGGCCGGAGGCGCCGTCCAGAGCGTCAACCTCGCCCTCGGCCTGCCGGAAGAGCTCGGCCTTCCCCTGACAGGAGTTGCTCCATGAGTGTCACCGCCCCACTGGGCTTCCGGGCCGCGGGCATCGCCGCCGGCATCAAGTCCGGCGACGCCCGCGACCTGGCCCTCGTCGTCAACGACGGGCCCAGCCGCGCCGCCGCGGGCGTCTTCACCGCCAACCGCGTCAAGGCCGCTCCCGTGCTCTGGTCGCAGCAGGTCCTGGCGGGCGGGCGGCTGCGCGCGGTGGTGCTCAACTCCGGCGGCGCCAACGCCTGCACCGGCCCCGAGGGCTTCCAGGACACCCACGCCACCGCCGAGAAGGTCGCCGAGGTCATCGGCGACAGCGCCGGCGAGATCGCGGTCTGCTCCACCGGCCTGATCGGCGAGCGGCTGCCGATGGAGGCCCTGCTGACCGGCGTCCAGACCGCCGCGGGCCAGCTCTCCCGCGACGGCGGCCTGGCCGCCGCCGACGCCATCCGCACCACCGACACCGTCTCCAAGATCTCCTTCAAGCGGGCCGACGGCTACATGGTCGGCGGCATGGCCAAGGGCGCCGGCATGCTCGCCCCCGCCCTGGCCACCATGCTCTGCGTGATCACCACCGACGCCGACCTGACCAGCGAGGAGCTCGACACGGCGTTGCGCGCCGCCACGGCGACCACCTTCGACCGGCTCGACTCCGACGGCTGCATGTCCACCAACGACACCGTGCTGCTGCTGGCCAGCGGCGCCGCCGGGGTCAGGCCCGACCTGGCCGAGTTCGGGCAGAAGGTGCAGGAGGTCTGCGCCGACCTGGCCAGGCAGCTGCTCGTGGACGCCGAGGGCGCCTCCAAGGCGATCGCCGTCGAGGTCGTCGGCGCCGCCTCCGAGGACGACGCCGTCGAGGTGGGCCGCACCGTCGCCCGGTCCAACCTGCTCAAGTGCGCCATCCACGGCGAGGACCCCAACTGGGGCCGCGTCCTGGCCGCCGTCGGCACGACGAAGGCCGCCTTCGAGCCCGACCGCGTCAACGTCGCCATCAACGGCATCTGGATCTGCCGCGACGGCTCCGTCGGCGACGACCGCTCCAAGGTCGACATGCGCCCCCGGGACGTGACGATCACCATCGACCTGTCGGCCGGCCGCCACAGCGCCACGATCCACACCACGGACCTGACCGCCGAGTACGTCCACGAGAACTCGGCGTACTCCTCGTGAGGGCCGTCACCGCGGCCACCAAGGCCGAGGCGCTGATCGAGGCGCTGCCCTGGCTGACCCGCTTCCACGGCGCGACCGTCGTCATCAAGTACGGCGGCAACGCCATGACCGACGAGTCCCTCAAGGAGGGCTTCGCCGAGGACGTCGTGTTCCTGCACCACGCCGGCCTGCGCCCGGTCGTCGTCCACGGCGGCGGCCCGCAGATCAGCAGCGCCCTCGACAGGCACGGCATCGAGTCCACCTTCACCGCCGGCCTGCGCGTCACCACGCCCGAGGCCATGCAGGTCGTCAGGATGGTCCTGGTCGGGCAGGTGGGCCGCGACATCGTCGGCCTGGTCAACCGGCACGGCCCGTTCGCCGTCGGCATGTCCGGCGAGGACGCCTGCCTGTTCACCGCCGAGCGCAAGCCCGCGCTCGTCGACGGCGAGCCGGTGGACATCGGCCAGGTCGGCGAGATCGTCAAGGTCGATCCCGGCGCGGTGCGCGCGCTGATCGACGACGGCCGCATCCCGGTCGTCTCCAGCGTCGCCGCCGGCGTCGACGGAGAGATCTACAACGTGAACGCGGACACCGCGGCCGCCGCGCTGGCCGTGGCGCTCGGCGCGCAGAAGCTGATCGTCCTCACCGACGTCGAGGGCCTGTACGCCAACTGGCCCGACGACACCGACGTGATCGACCAGCTCGACGCCGACGAGCTGGAGAAGCTGCTGCCCACGCTGTCCAGCGGCATGGTCCCCAAGATGGAGGCGTGCCTGACCGCCGTGCGCGGGGGAGTGCCACAGGCGCACGTCCTCGACGGCCGCGTGCCCCACTCGATGCTGCTGGAAATCTTCACCAACGAAGGAATCGGAACCATGGTGATGCCCTCATGAGCCTCCACGAGCGGTTCGAGCAGGCGTTCATGCCCAACTACGGCGTCCCCCCGATCGCCCTGGCCCGCGGCGAGGGCACCCGCGTCTGGGACGTCGACGGCAAGGAGTACCTCGACTTCATCGGCGGCATCGCGGTCAGCTCGCTCGGCCACGCCCACCCCGCCCTGGTCGAGGCCGTCTCCAAGCAGGTCGCCACGCTCGCCCACACCAGCAACCTGTTCCTGCACGAGCCCGAGGTGCTGCTCGCCGAGCGGCTGCTCGGCCTGCTCGACGCGCCCGCCCGGATCTTCTTCGCCAACTCCGGCACCGAGGCCAACGAGGCCGCCTACAAGCTCGCCCTCAAGTACGGCAAGCGCGAGGGCCGCTCCTACTTCGTGGCCGCCGAGAACGGCTTCCACGGCCGGACCATCGGCGCCCTGTCGCTGACCGGCAAGAAGGCCATCCGCGACCAGTTCGGCCCGTTCCCCGTCGACGTGCGCTTCGTCCCCTACGGCGACGCCGACGCGCTCAAGGAGGCGGTGACCGGCGACTGCATCGCGGTGTTCCTGGAGCCGACGCAGGGCGAGGCCGGCGTCGTCCCGCCGCCCGAGGGCTACTTCGAGGCCGCCCGCGAGATCTGCGACGCCACCGGCGCGCTGCTGGTCGCCGACGAGATCCAGTCGGCGATCGGCCGTACCGGCCACTGGTTCGCCCACCAGGCCGACGGCGTCACCCCCGACATCCTGACCCTGGCCAAGGGCCTCGGCGGCGGCC
The DNA here is from genome assembly GCF_044465465.1 of Nonomuraea sp. NPDC049655. Lineage (NCBI taxonomy): Bacteria > Bacillati > Actinomycetota > Actinomycetes > Streptosporangiales > Streptosporangiaceae > Nonomuraea > Nonomuraea sp. NPDC049655. Next base: position 8,701 of record NZ_JBITLS010000010.1, on the reverse strand, counting down.
TGCCGATCGGCGCGTGCGTCGGGTTCGGCGAGGCCGGCCGGCTGTTCGACAAGGGCGACCACGGCTCGACGTTCGGCGGCAACCCCGTCTCGTGCGCCGCGGCGCTGGCCGTGCTGGACAACCTCGACCTCGACCACGTCACGTCGGTCGCCGCCAGGCTGCGCGGCGGCCTGGAGGCCGTCCGCCACCCGCTGCTGAAGGGCGTGCGCGGGCGCGGGCTGTGGCTGGCCGCCGTCCTGAAGGAGGAGCGGTCCGCGCGGGTGCAGCAGGCCGCCGCCGAGGCGGGCTTCCTGGTCAACGCCGTGCAGCCGGACGCCGTCCGCCTCGCGCCGCCGCTCGTGGTCACCCACGAGGAGGTGACCGCCTTCGTCGAGGCGTTCCCCGCGATCCTTGAGGAGGCGTCGGCGTGATCCGGCATTTCCTGAGGGATGACGACCTGACGCCGGAGGAGCAGGCGGAGGTTCTCGACCTGGCCGCCGCGATGAAGAAGGACCGGTTCGGCTACCGGCCGTTCGAGGGCCCGAAGACCGTCGCCGTCCTGTTCGACAAACCCTCGGCCCGCACCCGCGTCTCCTTCCACACCGGCATCGGCGAGCTCGGCGGCCTGCCGCTCGTCGTGGACAACGTCGCGGTGCTGATGGGCAGGGGCGAGCCGACCGCCGACATCGCCCGCGTGCTCGACCGCCAGGTGGCCGCCATCGTGTGGCGCACCACCGGGCAGCGACTCGTCGAGGAGATGGCCGCCGCCTCGGCGGTGCCCGTCGTCAACGCGCTCACCGACGACTTCCACCCCTGCCAGATCCTCGCCGACCTGCAGACCGTCCGCGAGCGGCTGGGCGGCACGGCCGGGCTGACGCTGACCTACGTCGGCGACGGCGCCAACAACATGGCCCACTCCTACCTGCTCGGCGGCGCCACGGCCGGCATGCACGTCCGGATCGCCGCCCCGGCCGGCTACCAGCCCGACGCGGTGATCCTCGGCCAGGCCGCCGCCGTCGCGGCCAGGACCGGCGGATCGGTGGTCGCGATGACCGACCCGGCCGCCGCCGCCCAGGGGGCGCACGTGATCGCCACCGACACGTGGGTGTCCATGGGACAGAGCGGCGAGCAGGAGCGGGCGGCGGCGTTCGCGCCGTACCAGGTGAACGCCGGGCTGCTGGAGCACGCCGCGCCCGAGGCGATCGTCCTGCACTGCCTGCCCGCCTACCGCGGCAAGGAGATCACCGCCGACGTCCTCGACGGGCCGGCCAGCGTCGTGTGGGACCAGGCGGAGAACCGGCTGCACGCCCAGAAGGCCCTGCTCCACTGGCTGGTGACCCGCGGATGACCATCCCGATGACCAAGGCCGCGCGGCAGGCGAAGATCACCGACCTGCTGCAGCGCAAGGCCGTGCGCTCCCAGCCGGAGCTGGCCAAGCTGCTGGCCGAGAGCGGCGTCGAGGTCACCCAGGCCACCCTCTCCCGCGACCTGGACGAGCTCGGCGCGCTCAAGCTGCGCGCCGACGACGGCTCCCTGGTGTACGCGCTGCCCGGCGAGGGCGGCGACCGCATCCCGCTCACCAGGACCGGCGGCGGCGAGACCCCGGCGGCGCGGCTGCACCGCATCGCCGAGGAGCTGCTGGTGGCCGCCGAGGCCTCGGCCAACCTGGTCATGGTCCGCACCCCGCCGGGCGCCGCCCAGTTCCTCGCCTCCGCCATCGACCACGCCGACTGGGAGTCGATCCTCGGCACCGTGGCGGGCGACGACACGATCCTCGTCATCAGCCGGGATCCGGCAGGCGGCCAGGCCGTCGCCGAGGCGCTGCTGCGCGTGGCGGACCGGCGTGGCTGAACCGGTCGCCGGGATCGCGGCCGCCCCTGACGCAAAGAAGGGCTGAGTTGCACTATGGTCGCGTGGGAAATGGAGGAGATGACGGTGAGTGATGGCAAGCCGATGCGGCTGTGGGGCGGGCGCTTCGAGAGCGGTCCGTCCGACGCGCTGGCCCGGCTGTCGGTGAGCGTGCACTTCGACTGGCGGCTGGTGCCGTACGACCTGGCGGCGTCCAGGGCGCACGCCCGCGTGCTGCACAGGGCGGGGCTGCTGAGCGACGAGGAGCTCGAGCGCATGATCGGCGCGCTCGACGACCTGGAGGCCGCCTGCAAGGCGGGCGAGTTCCGCCCGACCGTGGCCGACGAGGACGTGCACACCGCACTGGAGCGCGGCCTGCTGGAGCGGCTCGGCTCGCTCGGCGGCAAGCTGCGCGCGGGCCGCAGCCGCAACGACCAGATCGCCACCGACCTGCGCCTCTACCTCCGCGACCACGTGCGCAGCATCGTCTCCCGCCTGGTCGAGCTGGAGACCGCGCTGATGGCCCAGGCCGAGCAGCACGCCGAGACCGCCGCGCCGGGCATGACGCACCTGCAGCACGCCCAGCCCGTCTCCTTCGGCCACCAGCTCCTGGCCCACGTCCACGCCTTCACCCGCGACATCGACCGCCTCACCGACTGGGACAAGCGCGCCGCGGTCTCCCCGCTCGGCTCCGGCGCCCTGGCGGGCTCCTCGCTGCCGCTCGACCCGCAGGCGGTGGCCGAGGAGCTCGGCTTCTCCGCCGCCGCGCCCAACTCCATGGACGCCGTCGCCGACCGCGACTTCGCCGCCGAGTTCCTGTTCGACGCGGCGATGATCGGCGTGCACCTGTCGCGGCTGGGCGAGGAGATCGTCCTGTGGGCCTCGCAGGAGTTCCGCTGGATCGAGATGGACGACGCCTACTCCACCGGCTCGTCGATCATGCCCCAGAAGAAGAACCCCGACGTCGCCGAGCTGGCCCGCGGCAAGTCCGGCCGCCTGATCGGCAACCTCATGTCGATGCTCACCACGCTCAAGGGCCTGCCGCTGACCTACAACCGCGACCTGCAGGAGGACAAGGAGCCGGTGTTCGACTCGGTCGACACGCTGCTGCTCGTCCTGCCCGCGATGGCCGGGCTGGTCGCGACCATGCGCGTCAACACCGCCCGCATGGAGGCCTCGGCCCCCGACGGCTTCGCCCTGGCCACCGACCTGGCCGAGCTGCTGGTGCGGCGCGGCGTGCCGTTCCGCGACGCGCACGAGGCCGTCGGCCACCTGGTGGTCTGGTGCCAGGTCAACGACAAGGACCTCGGCGACCTGAGCGACGACGAGCTGGCCAAGGTCTCGCCGCACCTGACGCCCGACGTCCGCGACGTGCTCAACGTGCCCGGCGCGCTGGCGGCCCGCAAGGCCCACGGCGGCACCGCGCCCGACCGCGTACGCGACCAGCTCGTCGCCCTGCGCGAGGCGGTCGACGCGCAGGCGGCATGGGCCTCGGGCAACTGAGCGCCGCGCCGCTGCCGCGGAGTTTCTTCGACCGGCCTTCGCACGAGGTCGCGCCCGACCTGCTCGGACGCGTCCTCGTGCACGGCCCGGTCGCCGTCCGGCTCACCGAGGTCGAGGCGTACGGCGGCCCCGGCGAGGACCCGGCGGCCCACACCTACCGCGGCAGAACCCCCCGCAACGCCGTCATGTTCGGCCCGCCCGGCCACCTGTACGTGTACTTCACCTACGGCATGCACTTCTGCGCGAACCTCGTCTGCCTGCCCGAGGGCCACGGCTCAGCCGTGCTGGTCCGCGCCGGCGAGATCGTCGCCGGCCTGGACGAGGCCCGCACCCGCCGCACCCCCACCGGCGGCCGGGGCAGGCGGGTCCCGGACCGTGACCTCGCCCGCGGCCCCGCCCGGCTGGCCGTCGCGCTGGGCCTGCTGCGCGAGCACAACGGCCTCGACGCGATCTGGGAAGGCGCACCCGCCGCCCTCGATCCCCTCACCGGGCACTCCGGGCGTTTCGGTCACGGGCCGGAGCACGCGACCTGGCTCACCGGCCTGCCCCACGGGTCGGCCGCCGTGCTCGAAGGCCGGCCCGCCGACCCCGGCACGATCCAGTCAGGCCCGCGCACCGGCGTCTCGACCGCCAAGGAGACCCCGTGGCGGTTCTGGATCGACGGAGACCCGACCGTCTCGCCGTACCGGGCTCACGTGCCGCGCCGGCGCAGCTCCGCGGCCACCTCCGTGGGGGAGACGCCCAGCTCGTGAGCGCTGAAGACGTGCAGGTGGTCGCCGGTGTCGATCTCCAGCATCTCGCTGCGCAGCCCGAACCGCCTGCGCACGTCCACCGTGACGTCCTCGATCGCCGCCCACGGCACCTGCCGCCGGCCGGCGAACCCGTGCACCACCGTGATCCCGTCCGCGTCGGCCGACAGCCGCACCGGCACCAGCACGTCGCGCAGCCCCATCCCGCCCACCAGCACGGCCGCCGGCACCGCGAGGATCACCCCGCGCACGTCCCCGGCCACCCACCAGAAGACGGCGAGCCCGGCGCACGCCAGAGCCCCTAAGATCTTGAAAACGGCCAGCTCGCGACGGACCCTCCACATGGACACCGAGCGTATCCAAGTGGCGCGCCGGCACACCGATCGGGCAGGCTAAAGGCACCGACTCCGACTCAGGGAAGCCACATCACCGTGACCGACATCATCGACGACCTCGCGTGGCGAGGATTGATCGCCCAGTCCACCGACCTCGACGCCCTGCGCGCGTCCATGGCCAAGGCACCGATCACGGTCTATTCCGGTTTCGACCCCACAGCGCCGTCCCTGCACATCGGCCACTTCGTGCCGCTGCTCACGCTGCGCCGCCTGCAGCTCGCCGGGCACAACCCGATCGGCCTGGTCGGCGGCGCCACCGGCCTGATCGGCGACCCGAGCGGCCGCAACACCGAGCGCTCGCTCAACTCCAGCGAGATCGTCGCCGAGTGGGTGGAGCGCCTGCGCGGCCAGGTCGGCAAGTTCCTCGACTTCGACGCGGAGTCCAACCCGGCCCGCCTGGTCAGCAACCTCGACTGGACCGGTGAGCTCAGCGCCATCGACTTCCTGCGCGACATCGGCAAGCACTTCCCGGTCAACCGCATGCTCGCCAGGGAGTCGGTCTCGGCCAGGCTCACGGGGGAGGGGCTCAGCTACACCGAGTTCAGCTACCAGATCCTGCAGTCCAACGACTACCTGGAGCTGTTCCGCCGCTACAACTGCACCCTGCAGATCGGCGGCAGCGACCAGTGGGGCAACATCACGGCGGGCGCCGACCTGATCCGCCGCATCGAGGGCGGCCACGTGCACGTCCTGACCCAGCCGCTGATCACCAAGGCCGACGGCACCAAGTTCGGCAAGACGGCGGGCGGCGCGCTCTGGCTCGACCCCGAGATGACCTCCCCGTACGCCTTCTACCAGTACTTCCTCAACTCCGACGACCGGGACGTGATCCACTACCTGAAGGTGTTCACGTTCCGCAGCCGTGAGGAGATCGAAGAGCTGGAGAAGGCGGTCGCCGAGCGTCCCTTCGCCCGCGAGGCCCAGCGCACGCTGGCCGAAGACCTCACCGAGCTGCTCCACGGCCGCGCCGAGCTGGAAGCGGTCATGGCCGCGTCGAAGGCGCTGTTCGGACAGGGGTCGCTGGAGGACCTGCCCGCCGCCACGCTGGAGGCCGCCCTGGCGGAGGTTCCCAAGGCCACCGTCGCCGAGCTCGGGGCGTCCTTCGTCGACCTGCTGGCCGACAGCGGGCTGGTCGAGTCGAAGTCGGCGGCCAGGCGCGCGGTCAAGGAGGGCGGCGCCTACCTGAACAACGTCAAGATCACCGACGAGGCGTACGTGCCCGAGGCGTCCGACCTGCTGGCGGGCCGGTTCATGGTCCTGCGCCGCGGAAAGAAGTCGATCGGCGGCGTCGAGGTCGCCTGATCCCCACCGGCGAGGCGGGCCCTACGGGGCCCGCTTCGTACGACCGGGCGGGTCTTGCGGGGCCCGCTGTCCATGGCGAGGCGGCCCCCCGGGAGGCCCGCTGCCGCATGCGAGGCGACGCCCCCGGAGGCCCGTCCGTTCTATTTCCGCGCTGACGTCCGTGTGGGCGTCCGCGTCGGCGTCCGTGCTGGTTTCCGTTCTGGCTTCCGTTCGAACAGGGCCACCGTCAGCCCCGGCAGATCCGCCGAGTGCTTGACCGACACGGGCTCGAACCCCGCCTGCCTCACCTGCGCCACCCGCGGCACGGAGTCGCCCTGCAACCCCGCCTGCTTGGTGCCCCGCCACACCACCCAGACCCGGTCGCGCCCCTTCAACGCCGCCGCGACCTCCGACCTTTCGGGGTAGCCGAACCCGTCGGCGTCCGGCATGTCCCCTGTCTTCAGTACGTCGTCCGGCATCGCCGCGTCCGCGTAGTAGTCGAACCCGGCCCGGAGCTGGCTCTGCCCGTACACGATCGCGTCCTCCGGCTCCGCCTTGACCACTCGCAACGCCCACGGGATGTTCTCGAACCGCCCGTTCTCCTCGCGTACCGTCACATGCTCGGAAGCCGCGAGCAGACCCCCCACCAGCACGAGGGCCACCCCCGCCGGCACCGGGAACCGCGGCACCCCCGCCACGGCCACCCCCGCCAGCAGCGCGAGCGCCGGTGCCGTCACGAACAGGTACCGGTCCACGTACGCCGGCGTCACCAGCTGCGAGACCGCGAGCAGCAGCAGCGGCGGCAACACCAGCCACCCCACCCCCGCAACAGCCCACCGACCACCTTCCCCGGCCACCGGATCAAGCCCCGCAAAACCGTCACCTTCCCCTCCCACCCGCTCAGCCCTCGCAGAACCGTCACCCAGCCCCCAAGCCTGACGAGCTCCCGCTGACCGGCTCCCGTCGTCGCGCACCTGATCGCGGCCCGCCGTCGACTTCCAGAGCACCACCGCGCCGGCCAGCGCGACCGCGAACAGCAGCACCCCGGCCCCGGTCGAGCCCGCCGCCATCTTCGGGAACTTGAGCCAAACCTCCGGCCCCCGCTGCGGGATCCAGCTGATCGCGTGCCGCTCCCCGAACCCGACCAGTCCCAGCACGACCGCGGGCAGACCTCCGATCCCCAGCGCCACCGCCATCCGCACCAGGACCCCACGCCGCGCCAGTGCGAGGTGCGCGGGCAGCGCCAGCACCGCGAACAGATGCGTGCAGCACACCAGCGCCACCGCCACCCCGTACGCCACCCACCTCCGTCCGCTCGGCCGCTCCACCGCCCGGCGCAGCGCCCAGAACGAGAACACCACCGCGGCGGCCGCGAACGCGTAGGACCTGGCGAAAGCCCCGTAATAGGAGACGGACGGCAGGATCGCGAACAGCGCCGCCCCGATCACGCCCGCCCGCACACTGTGCAGCCGCCTTCCGAGGTCGGCGAGAAACCAGGCCGCCACCCCGATCGCCACCGCCGACGGCAGCCGCAACCACAGCTCAGCCGTGCCGACCTTGATCCAGAAGTGCATGAACAGGTAGTACGGCAGGAAGTGCCCGTCAATGTTCCGGGCCAACTCCCACAACCCCGCCAGTGATCGGGAAGCCGCGCTGATGGTGGCCAGCTCGTCACCGTTCAGGGTGGCCGCCCCCGTCCCCGAGAACGCCACCGCCCCCGCGACCAAAGCCATCCACCAAGGGGCAGAGGAACGCAGACGGGTCGCAGGTCGAACCGAGGGGGCAATTGTGGCGGCAGTGGTCACCGGGGCAGAATACGCGCCCCTCCGAACCCCCGCCCTGCACTCTGAACCCGACAACCGTCCGAGCGACCTGACCTCACCACCGCCCCCACACGCCAGTCACTGCCTTCGTCGCGAACGCGCTGGAGCACCGGTCACAGAACACAACCCCGCACCTCAGAGCAGCAAGTACTGCAGTCGCTCCCGCTCCCCGCCCGCAGAGCCCGAACGAGCCACCCCACCCCACCCCACTGCCTCCGCCACATCGAGCCGACCCCACTCTCACCCCGTGCCGGCCTTCCCGAATCCCTTTCGAACCCGCTGATCACTCCCTCTCACCGCCAATCGCCACCCACCCCCGCTGCGAGCCCGCCTTCGCCGACGGTGGGCTCGCGCAGCACGCGGTGGCGAGCACACTCATCCCGCGTTCCGCCATGCTCCCGTCCGTCGATTTGACGTGTCGTGGATCGCGACCTAATCTTTCACTTCGTCCCGGGAGCGAGCCGGACGCCGATCAGGCGGACGGGCCCCAGGACAAGCCCCTTGAGATGACAAGCCACCTCGGTTGAGGCGCTTCAACGCGCTTTGGCATGGGTTGTCCTCTGGCGCCCGAAGCACGCCGAATAATCGGTTGATTCGACAAGTGCCGGATGACACGGTAAGTTACGAGGGTTGCCTCGGAAGCGGGGCATCCAATCCTAGACAGGTTTGGCCCGGTTTGTTCAAGTCTCCGGATTTGACACGAAATCGGCGGGCCTGCTAAGATTGAGAACACGAAATGAACGCCTCTGAGCGGGGATCCGGGAACGGGTTCTGGTGAGGAAGTACGCGTCCGTTTCTTGAGAACTCAACAGTGTGTTAAAAGCCAGTGCATGAAACACATGCATAACCCCGTCCACGTCTGCTTCGGCGGATGGACGGATTCCTTTTTGGTTGGGTTCAACCACTTTTCCAAGCATTGTTTGGAGAGTTTGATCCTGGCTCAGGACGAACGCTGGCGGCGTGCTTAACACATGCAAGTCGAGCGGAAAGGCCCTTCGGGGTACTCGAGCGGCGAACGGGTGAGTAACACGTGAGCAACCTGCCCCTGACTCTGGGATAAGCCCGGGAAACTGGGTCTAATACCGGATACGACCGCCCCCGGCATCGGGTGGTGGTGGAAAGT
>NZ_JBITLS010000009.1:302440-455310 GCF_044465465.1 Nonomuraea sp. NPDC049655 | reverse complement strand
AACGGCATGTCCTCGACCGGCAGGATCTTGGAGATGACGCCCTTGTTGCCGTGGCGGCCGGCCAGCTTGTCACCGTCGGTGATCTTACGCTTCTGCGCGATGTACACCCTGACCAGCTCGTTCACGCCGGGCGGCAGCTCGTCGCCGTGCTCCCTGGAGAAGGTGCGCACGTCGATGACCGTGCCGCGCTCCCCATGGGGCACCTTCAGCGAGGTGTCGCGGACCTCGCGGGCCTTCTCCCCGAAGATGGCGCGCAGCAGCCGCTCCTCCGGGGTCAGCTCGGTCTCGCCCTTCGGGGTGACCTTGCCGACCAGGATGTCGCCGGGGACGACCTCGGCGCCGATCCGGATGATGCCGCGCTCGTCGAGGTCGGCCAGGATGTCCTCGGAGACGTTGGGAAGGTCCCGGGTGATCTCCTCCGGGCCCAGCTTGGTGTCGCGGGCGTCGACCTCGTGCTCCTCGATGTGGATCGAGGACAGCACGTCGTCCTGGACCAGGCGCTGGGACAGCACGATCGCGTCCTCGTAGTTGTGGCCCTCCCACGGCATGAACGCCACCAGCAGGTTCTTGCCGAGCGCCATCTCACCGTCGTCGGTGCAGGGACCGTCGGCGATGACCTGGCCGGCCTCGACCCGGTCGCCCTCGGCGACGATGGGCTTCTGGTTGAAGGAGGTGCCCTGGTTGGAGCGCCTGAACTTGGCGACCCGGTAGGTGGTGCGCGAGCCGTCGTCGTTCATGACGGTGACGTAGTCGGCCGAGACCTCCTCGACCACGCCGGCCTTCTCGGCGCTGATGACGTCGCCGGCGTCGGTCGCGGCACGGTACTCCATGCCGGTGCCGACCAGCGGCGCCTCGCTGCGGATCAACGGCACCGACTGACGCTGCATGTTCGCGCCCATCAGGGCCCGGTTGGCGTCGTCGTGCTCCAGGAACGGGATCATCGCGGTGGCCACCGACACCATCTGGCGCGGCGACACGTCGATGTAGTCGACCTCGCGGGAGGCCACGTAGTCGGTCTCGCCGCCCTTGGTGCGGACCAGGACGCGGGCGTCGGTCAGCTCGCCGTCCGCGCCGAGGGACGAGTTCGCCTGGGCGACGACGAACCGGTCCTCCTCGTCGGCCGTCAGGTAGTCGATCCGGTCGGTGACCCTGCCGTCGACGACCTTGCGGTAGGGCGTCTCGATGAAGCCGAAGGCGTTGAGCCTGCCGTAGCAGGCGAGGTAACCGATGAGGCCGATGTTCGGGCCCTCGGGCGTCTCGATCGGGCACATCCGGCCGTAGTGGGACGGATGCACGTCACGGACCTCCATCCCGGCCCGCTCACGGGACAGGCCGCCGGGGCCCAGGGCGTTCAGCCGCCGCTTGTGCGTCAGCCCGGCCAGCGGGTTGATCTGGTCCATGAACTGCGACAGCTGCGAGGTGCCGAAGAACTCCTTCATCGACGCCACCACCGGCCGGATGTTGATCAGGGTCTGCGGCGTGATCGCCTCGACGTCCTGGGTGGTCATCCGCTCGCGGACGACGCGCTCCATGCGGGCCAGGCCCAGCCGGACCTGGTTCTGGACGAGCTCGCCGACGCTGCGGATGCGCCGGTTGCCGAAATGGTCGATGTCGTCGAGCTCCACGACGGCCCGGCCCATGGACGTCTCCCCCGCGTGCAGCCGCACCAGGTACTCGATCATCGAGACGACGTCGTCCTCGGTCAGCGTGCCCTGCGTGATCTCGGAGTCGACCCCGAGCTTCTTGTTGATCTTGTAGCGGCCCACCTTGGCCAGGTCGTACCGCTTGGGGTTGAAGTACAGGTTCTCCAGCAGGGTCTGCGCCGACTCCTTGGTCGGCGGCTCACCCGGCCGCAGCTTGCGGTAGATGTCCAGCAGGGCGTCGTCCTGGCCGGCCGTGTGGTCCTTCTCCAGCGTCGCGCGCATCGACTCGTACTGGCCGAACCGCTCGAGGATCTGGTCGTTGGTCCATCCCAATGCCTTGAGAAGCACGGTGACGGCCTGCTTGCGCTTACGGTCGATGCGCACACCGACGCTGTCGCGCTTGTCGATCTCGAACTCCAGCCAGGCACCCCGCGACGGGATGACCTTGCAGCCGTACAGATCCTTGTCCGAGGTCTTGTCGACGTTACGTTCGAAATAGACACCCGGCGAACGGACCAGCTGCGAGACCACGACACGCTCGGTGCCGTTGATGATGAACGTGCCCTTCGGCGTCATGAGCGGGAAATCGCCCATGAACACCGTCTGGCTCTTGATCTCACCGGTGGTGTTGTTGATGAACTCCGCCGTCACGAACATCGGGGCGGAGAAGGTCATGTCCTTGTCTTTGCACTCATCGACTGAGTACTTGGGCGGCTCGAACCGGTGGTCGCGGAACGACAAGGACATGGTCCCCGAGAAGTCCTCGATGGGACTGATCTCTTCGAAGATCTCTTCGAGGCCCGACTGGGTCGGGACGTCCCTGCGCCCGGCCTGACGAGCCGCCTCTACCCGGCCCTTCCACTTCTCGTTGCCCAGCAACCAGTCGAACGACTCGGTCTGCAGAGCGAGAAGATCAGGAACTTCGAGGGGCTCCTGGATGCGCGCGAAAGAGACGCGACGGGGACCAGCGGGCACGGCGGAGGCGTTGCGCGAGGCTGCCAACAGATGTCCTTCCGGAGGGCACGGACGGAATCGAACTGCGCGCACGCCAAACGCCCGGACCGAAATCCGGAGCGTCGAAGGGCGGCGCGAGGCAGCAGCATAACCCAACTGAGAAACGAATGTCCACACTTACTATAAGTGTCAACCTCGGTGCCGCCTTCAGCTTTTCACAGCAGGGCGCGCTCGTCAACTCCAAGCGCCCGTCGCCGCCGCCTGCGGCACCTGATCACCTGACGGAAGGGGCCCGGGTCCGCGCGGGTGGCGCGGGCCCGGGCCCGCGCGGTCAGCGTTCGCTGGAGGCCGCGCGGTAGTGCAGGTCCTGCACGTACGGCGTCGCGGTGATCGGGTACGGCGAGACCACCTTGGCCGCCGTCGCCGACCCCCTGGTGACGGTCGCCGACGCGGCCCCCGCCTTCAGCGGGAACGTCCTGGCCGACACGCCGGCGGGCGCGTCGTAGCTCTGCGTCGTGCCGCCGACGGTCACCGACACCTGGGCCGCCGCCGTCAGCATGGTGAGCACCTCGACGGTGTCACGCGCGGCCGTGCTGCCGCCGCGCAGCTTCATGAGCTTGGTCTGCGCGAAGGACGGCTGGGCCGCGACCGGCTGGACCCGGTGGGTCAGGTACGCCGCGTCGTTCGTGATCTTCGGGCAGCCGAGCTTGTGACAGGTCAGGTAGTAGGCGTTGATGTCCAGGTACGTCCAGCCGGCGTTCCTGGACGGCGCGAACTGGGTGTTCTCGGAGTAGTCGTTCCAGGTGGTGAGCTGGACCCAGTCGGCCTTGCCGTCGATGGCGCCCTTCCACGTCGCCCGCAGGTTCTCGGTGTTGCCGGCCTCGTCGAAGACGCCCTGGTTGGGGCGTTCGTCCTGGATGGACACCGGCTGCATCCAGATCTTGCCCATGCCGTGCGCGCGGTCGATGTTGCCGCCCAGGGCGGCGTTGGCGGCGGGGTTGCGGTTGCCCCAGTTGGAGAAGCCGTAGCTGATCGAGGCGAAGGCGTCCCGGTACTTGTTGAAGTCGAGGAAGCAGGGCACCAGCGCGACCTTGACGCCGTGCTCGGTCTCCATCGTCTTCATCCAGGCCGCCCACCAGGCGGCGGTGCGCCCCTCGGCCTTGAACGGCGCCACCACCAGGCGGTCGTCGGCCAGCCGGTAGACCGACGTCGAGGCGGCCAGCTTCGCCATCGCGGCGGCGAACGCGGCGCTGTCCACCGAGGCCAGGCCGTTCGTGTCCGGCATCAGCACGATCTTGAACCCAGGGTCCACGGCCTCGGCGGCCTTGATCAGGTTCTGCACCCGCGTCCAGTGGGCGCTGGTGATCGAGAGGATGTCGACGGTGAAACCGTCCAGGCCGGCCGCGATGGCCTGCCTGACCTCGGTCTTGAAGTCGGCCAGCGCGTAGTCGCCGCTGATGGGGTCACGTCCGACCGGCCGGTCGCGCAGCAGGCCGCCGTAGGCGGCGTGCTTGCCGCTCTCGCCGTCCGGCTTGAGGTAGTTCCTGGCGTAGTAGTCGCCGGCCGGGGCCTGGTTGTCCAGCGACACCGGGTACGGCGTGAAGTAGTGCGCGAACACCTTCTTGGCCGACCCGCGCAGGGCCGCCTTCCCCGGCAGCACGAACGGCAGCGGCCCGTCGGTCTGGCCGCCGCCCTCGGTGTAGGTGACCGTGAGCTTCGGGCCGCGGTTCCCGGTCTCGCGCGAGGACATCAGCACGGTGGCGGTGGCGTCGCCGCCGGTGAGGGCGAAGGCGTACGTGCCGTCGCCCTCGACGGCGGCGGACACGTCCAGCTTGACCGTCGTCCCGGCGGTGAAACCCGTGTGCGAGGCGACGGGCGCGGCCCCGAACTCGGGGCGGGTGTTCCAGGTCGTGGCCGCCTCGGTCCAGGAACCCGTCACGGGACGGACCGACACGGTGGTGTCCGTCGTCCTGGCCGGGACGACGTCCAGGGTGACCTTGACGTCCTCGGCGTCCGCCGGGATCCCGGTGACCTTGAAGCGGGTCAGGCCGACCCGCTGGCCCGCGGCGGCGCTGCCGCACGCGGCTCCGCAGACGCTCATCCAGGTCGCGGTCGCGAAGCTCTTGGCCGGCTCGGCCTGGCTGATGAACACGTCCTCCGTGGCGGCGAACGTCACGGTGAGGGGTGCGGTGAGGGGTGCGACGGCGGACGCCTGCGCAGGCGCCGCCGCGCCGGCGGGCGCGGCCGCACCCGCCAGCGCGGTGAGCATCGCCACCGCGACCGGCAGGGCCCGATATCGGTTGAGCATGGAACTCCCTTGGCTTTCGGTACGCCTCCGCAGCAGCGGAGCCGCGTTGCATCGCCAACGATGGAGCAAGATCGAGTCCCCGGCCAGGACTTCCGGATAAATCCCTCATTTGGAACGATGCTATTTTCGGCCCCTCGGTACGTCATTGCGGTCAGACGGCCCGCCTCCGGAAGGTTCCCTGGCCGGGCATGGCGCGCAGGCCGCGACTCGGGCAAGATGGACCAGCCCTTTTCTGTCTCCGCTTGGCCTGCGCGCACGACCGGGTCGATGTCATCATGGGCACACGGTGTGTGATTTCGGGTAGGAGGGATCGATGTCCGAGCCTTCCCCCGGCGCTGCCGCAAGCTGGCCGATCAGCCGAGACCTCGCGGGGCTGCGGGAGCTCGTCCGCCGTCACGCGCTCCAGGCCGGGCTCGCCTCCCAGCGCGGTGACGACCTCGCGCTCGCCGCCAACGAGGCGGTCACCAACGTCCTCGATCACGCGGGCGGGGCCGGCTGGGTGCACATCTGGGCCGACGACGACTTCCTCACCGTCGACGTCGGCGACCACGCGGGCCGTCTGGGGCCCGACGCCTGCCCCGACGCCCGTCCCCAGATCGGGCCGGGCGGTTACGGCCTGTGGGTGATGCGCCGCCTCTGCGACGAGTTCGTCATCACCCAGACCGGCGCCTCCTCCCAGGTCCGCCTCCGCATGGCCCGCATCCGCCCCACCGGCCCCTGACCCGACAGCGGGCCGGGCGGGCGAGCGGTCGCCCCGGTCAGGCGGTCTCGCCCACGCTGCGCCGGTGCCATTCGGCCAGCTCGACCAGCAGCCCGTCGGCCGCGCCGCCGAACATCGCGGCCAGCTCCTCCGCGTCGTCGACCACCACCACGTGGTCCAGCAGGTCCGCGCGCAGCCGGGCCGCCCTCGGGTCGCCGGCGCCGTCCGGGTCGAAGGCGGTGGCGGCCAGGAACAGGCCGCCGACGCCGGCCAGCGCCGCGGTCTGGCGGGCCTGCGTGCCGAGCACCGTCGCCGCGTCGGCCGGTACGGCGGGCAGCGCCGGCCGCCCGTCGCGCAGCAGCAACGTCAGCGGACGGGCGGGCACCTGCTCCCCCGCCTCGCCCGCCGGCACGTGGGCGCTCCCGTCGGCGTGCCGCGCCGCGTGCCGGGGACGCCCCCAGGGCAGGCCGTCGGCCTCGTCCTGCGCACTCGCGCGCGTGAACAGGCCGCCGTCGGCGTCGACGACGAGGTCCCCAGGCTGCCACTGCTCGCCATCAAGCGGAATGTGCGCATTCGTCATGCCTGAACGCTACGCCCTGGTTGCGACAAATCTTCGTGGCGTGCGGAGGCGCGAGCTGGGCATCTGTCAGGACATGGCGCAGGCGCAGGATTGGGGCAGGCCGCGGGTGGCGGTGTCGAGCTGTCTGCTCGGCGAGCCGGTACGGCACAACGGCGGGCACAGCCGGGCCCGTTTCCTGACGCAGGAGCTGGCGCCGTTCGTGGACTGGGTGCCGATCTGCCCCGAGATGGAGATCGGCCTCGGCGCGCCCCGCGAGACGCTGCGCCTGGAGCGTTCGCCCACCGGCCCCCGCCTGATGACCCGGCAGAGCCGCCGCGACCTCACCTCGGCCATGGACGAGCTGGCCGCCGAACGTTCCCCGGCCCTGGCGGCCGACGGTTACGTGTTCAAGGCCAAGAGCCCGAGCTGCGGCATCCACGGCATCCCGCTGTACGCCGGTGACCACGCGGTGACCCGCGACAACCGGGGCCTGTTCGCCGACGCGGTGATCGAGGGCCACCCGCTGCTGCCCGTCGAGGACGAGGGGCGGCTCAACGACGCCGTCCTGCGGGAGGCGTTCGTCGAGCGCATCTTCGCCCACGCGCGGCTGCGCGAGCTGCTGGAGGGCGACTGGCGGCCGCGTGACCTGGTCGCCTTCCAGGCCCGGCACAAGATGCAGCTGCTGGCCCACTCCACCGAGGGCTACCGCGAGACCGGCCGCCTGGTCGCCGCCGCGGGCGTCCGGCCGCGCGAGGAGCTGGCCGAGGAGTACGGCACGGCGTTCCGGCGGACGATGGCGGTCAAGGCGTCGATCGGGCGCAACGTCAACGTGCTGCAGCACTGCCTCGGCATGCTCGGCGACGAGCTCGACCCGGTGCGCCGCGCCGACCTGGTCGAGGTCATCGGCTCGTACGCGGCGCACCGGGTGGCGCTGAGCGTGCCGCTGACGTTGCTGCGCCACCACGCCCGCGGCGAGGCGGCCACCTACGTCCAGGACCAGACGTACTTCTCCCCCTACCCGGAGGAACTGGGCCTGCGCAACCACGTGGTGTGACCCCGCCGCGCCGGACGGGCCGGCGCGGCGGGGACGCGCCTACGTGGGAGTGGGCTCGGTCGGCAGCGGGCCGTCCGGCTCAGGGGCGGCGGACGCGCGCGGCGGCACATGGTGCACCCGCGCCGAGCCGATCTCGAAGTACAGCCCCACCAGCGTCAGCTGCCCGGCCCTGACCTGCTCGTCGACCTTGCGGTAGGTCCGCAGGTTCTCCAGCTGCTGCTGGATGTTGAGCCGGCACAGCGCGTCGAGGGCGGCGTCCTCGGCGGAGGCGTCGTGGCCGCCTTCGCCGAGCCGGTCGAGGCTGGGATGGCCGTGCCGGAGCCAGCGGCTCAGCTGCGGCAGGCCCTCGGTGGTCGCCGGGCCCTTCAGCAGCGCCGCCATCGCGCCGCAGCCGGAGTGGCCGCAGACGGTGATGGTGTGCACGCTCAGCACGCCGGTGGCGTACTCGATGGCGGCGGCCACCGAGTCGTCGTGCGGCTCGGAGCCG
Source organism: Nonomuraea sp. NPDC049655 (assembly GCF_044465465.1). Taxonomy (NCBI): domain Bacteria; kingdom Bacillati; phylum Actinomycetota; class Actinomycetes; order Streptosporangiales; family Streptosporangiaceae; genus Nonomuraea; species Nonomuraea sp. NPDC049655. The sequence continues at coordinate 447,605 of NZ_JBITLS010000009.1, read as the reverse complement.
GCGCACGGCACCAGGTTGCCGATGTTGCGGACCGTGAACAGGTCGCCGGGCCCGCTGGAGGTGATCAGGCTGGGCACGACCCGCGAGTCGGCGCAGGTGATGAACAGGTGCGAGGGACGCTGCTGGGTGGCGAGCTGGGTGAAGATGGGCCGCAGCAGCGGGGCCGTGCGCTTGTGGAACTCGTCCGCGCCCTGGGCCAGGCGGCACTCGATCGCCGCCGTGGCCGACAGCGGACGGCCGCGGTGGGTCCACGGCAGCCACCAGCGGCCGGGCGCCTTGGGCGGGCTCTTGGCCGGGAACATGCGGCCGCCGCTGGCCGCCATCGTGTACCACTCGTCGTGCAGCTCGTCGATCGTGACGGTGCCGCCCAGGCGCTCGTGGTCCAGCCGCCAGGAGTGGATCGCGTCGAAGGCGGCGTTGTCCATGAAGTCGATGTTCAGGTCGAGGTCGACGGCGACGCCTGGCGGGATGGCGCGCAGCTCCTGGGTCAGCCGGGGCACGCCCAGGAAGGTGAGCGAGCCGGAGACCGTCGCGTGCATGACCCCGCCGGGTTCCTGCCGCTTATCCACGGTCACCCGGGTCAGCCGCCGCAGCGCCAGCAGCGCGGCCAGCGCCAGCCCGGCCAGGACGCCCTCGGCCAGCCCGACCAGGATCACGCCGGACATGGTCATGACGTAGACGGGCACCTCGTTGTGGCCGTGGACCTTCCTGAGGTGACCGAGGCTGATGGTCTTGATGCCGATGAAGACCAGCAGCGCGGCCAGCGCCTCCATCGGGATCAGCTTGATCGTCCAGCCCAGGCAGAGGGCGAACAGCAGCACCCAGACGCCGTGCAGGATCGCCGACCAGCGGGTGCGGGCGCCCGCCTGGATGTTGGTGGTGCTGCGCACGATCACGCCGGCGACCGGGAGCCCGCCGAGCACGCCGCTCACCATGTTGGCCACGCCCTGGCCGGTCAGCTCGCGGTCGAGGTCGGAGCGGGGGCCGGTGTGCATGCTGTCGGTGGCCACGCAGCACAGCAGCGACTCCGCCCCGGCCACCAGCGCCACCAGCAGCACGCCCATGGCGATGTGCTGCCAGTCGCCGGCCGGCAGCACCGGCGGCGCCCACGCGGTGATCGCGCCGGACAGGTCGATGCGGGTGACGTTCCAGCCGAACACGGCGGCGGTGACGGCGGCCGCGAGCAGCGCGGCCAGCGGCGCGGGGATCATCCGGACGTGCTTGGGCATCCGGCTCCAGGCCAGCAGGACCGTGATGGTGAGGATGCCGACCATGACCTTGTGGCCGTGCAGATCCATGATCTGGCTGGGCAGCTCGGCCAGGTTGGCCCACGGCGACTGCTCGGGGCTGCCGCCGAGGACGACGTGCAGCTGGGCGAGCGCGATGATGATGCCGACGCCGGCCAGCATGCCGTGGACGACCGCGGGCGAGACCGCGAGCGCGGCCCGCGCCGCCTTGAACGCGCCGAGCAGCACCTGCAGGCCGCCGGCCATGATCGTGATCAGGCAGGTGGCGCGCCAGCCGTAGGTCTGCACGAGACCGGCGATCACCACCGTCAGGCTCGCGGTCGGGCCGCTGACCTGCACCACCGAGCCGCCCAGCCGCCCGGCGACGATGCCGCCGACCGCGGCGGCGACGAGCCCGGCGGCCAGCGGCGCGCCCGCGGCCAGGGCGACGCCGAGTGAGAGTGGCACCGCGACGAGGAACACCACCAGCGATGCCGGCACATCGTGTCTGAGAGTACGCATGATGCTACTCTCCGTAGTTATATTCATGCGGCACACCTTAGTGCCAGATCAACCCCACGTCGGACGACGGTAAAACGCGCCGGACATGTCCCTGCTGTCCGGCGCGCCGCCCTGCCGCTCCGCCCTACCGCGCGGCGTCCTCGCAACTCACGGTGACCAGGGCGAAGAACACGTGGGTGCGGGCGTCCTGGGAGACCACCGACTCGAACACCTCGCAGTCCGTGAACCCGTGGCTCAGCGCGTTGCGGCGGGCGTCGGACTCGGCGCCGGCGAGCGCGACGTTCTCGGCGAGGTCACGGCCGAAGCCGTCGAACAGCGTGCCCGTGGCGGCGGTGGCGGGCGTGGCGGCGCCCGCCAGGACGGCGGCCCCGGAACCGGCCAGGACCGCCGCGCACAGCACCGCCGGCAGCTTTCTTCTCAGGTACGTCATGATCTCCCCCTGGGTCGGGATGGGTGGGCCTGCACCCGTTGGGGCGTTCCAGGCCGTTCCATCCCGCGCCGTGGCTAGGAGGAGGCGCTGGGGATCTTCAGGGGGTCACGCGGTGCCTCGGCCTTGGCCTTGGCCATCTCCTCGCCCAGCTCCTGCAGCCGGTTGCGCCCCATGGACTCGCGCACCTGCGGGAACCACTCCTTCTCCTCCTCCTCGACGTGGTGGCGGACGTTCTCCATGAGCACCGTCATCTTGGCGTCGTAGCGCTCGTCGGCCGGGTCGAGGTCCTTCAGCTCCGACAACATCCAGACGACGACGTGGTGCTCCTCGACGCTCTCCAGGATGTGGTCGGTGGTGTCGGGGGTGCCCGAGCGGGCGGCCGGGTAGAAGATCTTCTCCTCGATGTAGGTGTGCGCGGTCAGCTCCTCGATGACCTGCGCGACGATCTTCTGCTTGGTCTTGTGGGCGTCCTGGCCCGCCTTCTCGAACTCCTTGAACAGCTTCTCCACGGTCTTGTGGTCCTCTTTGAGCAGCACGATCGCGTCCATGGACGGCCTCCCTGGGGTCGGGACGCCCGGCGGGACGAGGGATGCCGGGCGTCGGGTCCGCCCCAGGTACCCCGAGGTCAGGCGCTCACACCCGGCGCGCTCAGTGACGTTCCTGACGGGGCAGCACCACGTGGTTGACGATCACCTGGATGGCGGCGGCGACCGGGATGGCCAGCAGGGCGCCCACCACGCCGAGCAGGGCGCCGCCGATGAGGGCGGCCACGATCGTGGCGGCGGCCGGCACGTCCACGGACGACTTCATCACCTTGGGCGCGATCAGGTAGTTCTCGATCTGCTGGTAGACGACGAAGAAGATCAGGGTGGCGATGGCCACCGGGAGCGAGGCGAACAGCGCGACCAGCGTGGCGATGCCCGCGCCGATGAACGCGCCGATGAGCGGGATGAGGTCGGTGACGGCCACGATGATCGCCAGGGCCAGCGCGTACGGCACGCCCGCGATCGACAGGAAGACGAACGTGGTCACGCCCGCGATCAGCGAGATGATCAGGTTGCCGGCCACGTAGCCGCCGACCCGGTTGAGAATCTCGTCGCCGAGCAGCCGGGCCCGGTCCCTGCGGCTCCTCGGGATCAGCCGGTAGCCGGTGCGCGTGATGGAGCGCAGCGCGCCCAGGAAGTACAGGGTGAGGATGAGCACGGTCAGCGTGGAGAACACGGCGCTGACCACGATCGAGGCGATGCCGAGCAGCCCGCCGAACACCTGCCGGCCGAGGTCGCCGCTGGTCAGGTACGTCTGCAGCCGTTCCAGGAGCTGGTAGCGCTGGTCCAGGTCGCGGATCTGCGGGTTGTTCTGCAACTGCTGGATGTAGGTGGGCAGCTGCTCGGCGAACTGTCCCGCCTGCTCCGACAGCGCCGGGATGATCGCCATGGCGAACCCGGCGAACAGCACGATCACCGCCGTGAACACCGCGGTGATCGCCGCCCAGCGCGGCAGGCCGTGCTCCTCCAGCCATCGCACGGCGGGATCCAGGCCGACGGCCAGGAACAACGACACGATGATCAGCAGGAGCATCGAGGCGCTGGCGGTGAGCGCCTGGACCAGCAGCCAGGCGGTCAGCACGCCGAGCGCGGCGGTGAACCCGAAGACGAAGGGCGTGCTGCCGAACGGGCGTCCGGGCCTGCCGAAGGGCAGCCCCGTCGTCTCCGGGCGGGGGCCGGAGGCGTGGCCGTCGCGGGCGGCCGCGGACGCCGCGCCGGGTTCGCCCGGCGGGGCGGCGGAAGTGAACTGATCACCAGACATGGGGGCTCCTGAACCTGAGAAACCCCCTTCTCTGCCCGGCCGCGGCGCGGTCTATCGTCGCCGCCGCCCCTCGTGTCCCGGACGCGGCCGCCGGGCTGTGCGCGCCCGGCGATCAGGGCGCTGACCTGCGCCGTTTCGCCGTACCTGGCAGAGGGTAGGCCGCGCATCCCGGGGGCGGCGGGCGTCGCCAGGCAGCCGGGCGCGGCCGACCGGGTGGCCCGGTGGCGGGCCGAGCACGGCACCGAGCACGGCGCCGAGCACGCCACGCCGCAGGCCCCGCTCGATCGTCGTCGTGGGCCCGACGTTGATGTTCCTGCACCCGTGCCCCGACGGCGTCGTCCTGCCGTTCGCCGCGTACCCGGACGGGACGGTGAAGGTCTACACCGATCCCGAGCACGCCGGTCTGAGCTTCTACCGCGACTCCGGCGGGTAGGCGGGTCCGGCATGGGACCCGGTCAAGGGGGTACATCGTGGTTGCGGTCAACCCCCCGCAGGCGGCGCTCGTGCGAGCGGGCCCGCGCTGTGGCCTCGTCACCGGCCTCACACCACACGAAGGCGCGAACATGAGGACTTCACCACGGGGCCCGCGAGCGCTGCTGCTGCCCTTCCTTTCGGCCCTGTGCGTGCTGGCGCTGCTGCCGGCCTGCAACCCGGGGCAGCGGGAGTCGCCCCTTCCGCAGGGCACGGCCCGTGAGGGGCTGGTCGACGGGCAGGTGGGGGCGATGCGGCTGTTGCACGTCCACATCCTGGCCCCGTCCGTGGAACAGCAGAAGGCGGGCGACGACCTCGGCCTCTACCTGACGCTGGTCAACGAGAGCGACCAGCCCCAGAAGCTCGACGGCGTCAGCACCGTGCACGCCAGGAAGGTCGTCTACCGGGCGGGGCCGGGGGCGGCGCAGGAGGAGGTCAACGTGACCGTCCCGGCCCGCTCGACCGTCTCGCTGCAGGAGGGGCAGAGCCGTCCGCACCTGGAGATCCTCGACATCGACCGCCCGCTCGGGGCCACGCCGATCGACGTCACCTTCCGCCTGACCACCGGCACGACCACCCTGCGCATCCCGGTGCTGCCGCTGGAGCGGGGCGCCGGCACCCCCGTCCCCGGCCACAGCTGAGGCCACCGGAAGCGCGGACGGACGGCGGTCAGGAATCGAGAAGCGTCGTCCGGACCGGCGGAACTAGCGTGACCGGCATGGACATCACCATCCACTCCAGCTACCTCCCCCACGACGACCCGGACGCCTCCCTCGCCTTCTACCGCGACGCCCTCGGCTTCGAGGTGCGCGGCGACGTCGGCTACGACGGGAAACGCTGGATCACGGTCGGCCCCGCGGGCCAGCCCGGCACGTCGATCGTGCTCCAGCCACCGGTCGCCGACGGCTGCGGCATCACCGAGGACGAGCGCCGCACCATCGTCGAGATGATGGCCAAGGGCACCTTCGCCGGCATCAACCTGTCGACCGACGACCTCGACGCCGTCTTCGACCGGCTGGCGGCGAACGGCGCGGAGATCGTCCAGGAGCCGGCCGAGCAGCCGTACGGGGTGCGCGACTGCGCCGTGCGGGACCCGGCGGGCAACCTGATCCGCATCAACCAGCGGCTCTGAGCCGGGCAAGGTCAGGGGCGGGCCGGGTCGAGGAACCGGCGCGCGCCGCGCAGCCTGGTGCGCAGCAGCCGCTGGGTGGCGGCGCAGTCGAGGCGCACGTCGAGCGGGCCGGGCACGCCCGAGTCCGCGCGCCGGCCCGCCGGGAGCCGGGCCGGGTCGAGGCCGTCGCGGCGGGCGACGAGCACGCCCAGCTCGTACCGGCTCACCGCGTCGGCCCCGGCGACGTGGCGGACGCCGGGCGGCCCTGCGGCGGCCAGCTCCAGCAGCGCCGCGGCGAGGTCGGCGACGTGCACCGGGCATCGCACGTCGTCGGTGAACAGCACGCCCTGCCTCGTGCCGGTGGCCAGGGCGTGCACCAGCGCCTCGTGCGACGAGCCGCCGTCGCCGATGATCAGCGAGGTCCTGGCGATCACCGCGTCCGGCGCGACCGCGGCCACGACGGTCTCGGCGGCCGCCTTGGCCGCGCCGTACGGGGTGATCGGGTCGGGGAGGCACGTCTCGTCGTAGCGGACCGCCGCGCCGGAGAAGACCGTGTCGCTGGAGACGTGCACCAGGCGGCCGCCCGCCGCGGCGGCGGCCAGGGCGACGTTCGCGGCCCCGGTGGCCGTGGTCGCCCAGTCGCGCTGCCGGAAGGCGGCGTTGACGACCGCCGCCGGCCGGACCGCGGCCATCAGCTCCTCGACGTCGGCGCGCCGGCGCACGTCGAGCGGCGCCCAGGTGACGCCGGCCGCCTCCCCCGGGCGGGTGTGACAGGTCGCGGTCACCTCGTGCCCGGCCGCCACGCCCTGCCGGACGAGTTCGGCGCCCAGGAAGCCGCTGCCGCCGACGACGAGCAGCCTCATGCGGACGTGCCGCCGACGTAGGCCGCCAGGTGCTGGCCGGTCAGGGTGGAGCGGGCGGCGACGAGGTCGGCGGGGGTGCCCTCGAAGACGACCCGGCCGCCGTCGTGACCGGCTCCGGGGCCGAGGTCGACGATCCAGTCGGCGTGCGCCATGACCGCCTGGTGGTGCTCGATGACGATCACCGACTTGCCGCCGTCGACCAGCCGGTCGAGCAGGCCGAGCAGCTGCTCGACGTCGGCGAGGTGCAGGCCGGTGGTGGGCTCGTCGAGCACGTAGACGTCGCCGCTCTTCTCGGCCATCTGGGTGGCCAGCTTGAGCCGCTGCCGCTCGCCGCCGGACAGCGTGGTGAGCGGCTGGCCGAGGCTGAGGTAGCCGAGCCCGACGTCGGCGAGCCGGCCGAGGATGGCGTGCGCGGCCGGGGTGCGCGCCTCGCCCGCGCCGAAGAACTCCTCGGCCTCGGTCACCGGCATCGCCAGCACCTCGCTGATGTTCCGGCCGCCCAGGCGGTACTCCAGCACCTCGGCCTGGAAGCGCCTGCCCTCGCACTCGTCGCAGACGGTGGCGACGCCGGCCATCACGCCCAGGTCGGTGTAGAGGACGCCGGCGCCGTTGCAATTGGGGCAGGCGCCCTCGGAGTTGGCGCTGAACAGGGCCGGCTTGACGCCGTTGGCCTTGGCGAACGCCTTGCGGATGGGGTCGAGCAGGCCGGTGTAGGTCGCCGGGTTGCTCCGCCGCGAGCCGCGGATCGGGCTCTGGTCGATCGACACCACGCCCGCGCCGGCCGGTATGGAACCGTGCACGAGCGAGCTCTTGCCGGAGCCGGCCACGCCGGTGACGACGACCAGCACCCCGAGCGGGATGTCGACGTCCACGTCGCGGAGATTGTGCTTGTTCGCCCCGCGGATCTCCAGCGCGCCGGTGGGCTTGCGCACGTCGTCCTTCAGCCGGGCCCGGTCGTCGAGGTGGCGGCCGGTGACGGTGCCGCTGGCCCGCAGCCCCTCGACGGTGCCCTCGAAGCAGACCGTGCCGCCCTCCGTGCCGGCGCCGGGGCCGAGATCCACGACGTGGTCGGCGATGGCGATGGCCTCCGGCTTGTGCTCGACGACGAGCACGGTGTTGCCCTTGTCGCGCAGCCTGACCAGCAGGCCGTTCATCCGCTGGATGTCGTGGGGGTGCAGGCCGATGGTGGGCTCGTCGAAGACGTAGGTGGTGTCGGTGAGGGAGGAGCCGAGGTGGCGGATCATCTTGACGCGCTGCGCCTCGCCGCCCGACAGCGTGCCGGCCGGCCGGTCGAGCGACAGGTAGCCCAGCCCGATCTCGACGAAGGAGTCGAGCGTACGGCCCAGCGTGGTCAGCAGCGGCGCCACGGACGGCTGGTCGAGGCCGCGGATCCACTCGGCCAGGTCGGTGATCTGCATCCGGCACGCGTCGGCGATGCTGACGCCGTCGATCTTCGAGGACCGGGCCTCCGGGCTGAGGCGGGTGCCGTCGCACTCGGGGCAGGTGGTGAAGGTGACCGCCCGCTCGACGAAGGCGCGGATGTGCGGCTGCATGCCCTCCTTGTCCTTCGACAGGAAGGTCTTCTGGATCTTCGGGATCAGGCCCTCGTAGGTGAGGTTGACGCCCTCGACCTTGACCTTGGTCGGCTCCCGGTGGAGGAAGTCCCGCATCTCCTGCTCGGTGAAGTCGCGGATCGGCTTGTGGGGGTCGAGCAGCCCCGACTCGGCGTAGACGCGCACGGTCCAGAAGCTGTCGGACTTCCAGCCGGGGATGGTGAAGGCGCCGCCGGCCAGCGACTTGGAGTCGTCGTAGAGCTGGGTGAGGTCGATGTCGGAGACCGTGCCGCGGCCCTCGCAGTTGGGGCACATGCCGCCCAGGCGGGTGAAGCTCTGCCGGACCGTCTTGCTGGAGCCGCGCTCGACGGTGATCGCGCCGCTGGCGCGGACCGAGGGCACGTTGAAGGAGTAGGCGTTGGGCGAGCCGATGTGCGGCCGGCCGAGCCGGCTGAACAGGATGCGCAGCATGGCGTTGGCGTCGGTGGCGGTGCCGACGGTGGAGCGGGGGTCGGCGCCCATCCGCTGCTGGTCGACGATGATCGCGGTGGTCAGCCCCTCCAGGACGTCGACCTCGGGCCGCGCCAGCGTCGGCATGAACCCCTGGACGAACGTGCTGTAGGTCTCGTTGATCAGCCGCTGCGACTCGGCGGCGATGGTGGCGAACACCAGCGAGCTCTTGCCCGAGCCGGACACGCCGGTGAACACCGTCAGCCGGCGCTTGGGGAGCTCGACGCTGATGTCCTTGAGGTTGTTCTCGCGCGCGCCGTGGACGCGGATCAGATCGTGGCTGTCGGCGATCTGCCGCTCGGGCGGCGTGTGCGTGCTCATCGTCTCTCCGTCTCTCGCGCGGGCCCCCGTAGGCGTCGCCGGGCCGAATCCGGCCGGCCACGAGGGTACGGCCTCACGTTAATGCCGGTCGCGGGGTGGATGCTTCTCCGATCCTGACCGGGTGGGCGCCAGCCCCCGCGCCAGCACGTCGAACGCCAGGTCGAGCGCCGCGACGTGGTCGGGAAGCACGTCGGCGGCCCGTTCCCCGGCCAGTTGGCGGGCCGCGGTGGCCAGGAAGGCCGAGCGGAAGGCGCCGACGAGCAGCGCCGCGGTCAACCTGCCGGGCAGCCCCTCACCGGACTCGTCGATCAGGGCCGCGAGCACGGCCTCCAGCTCGTCGGCGATCTCCCTGGCGCGCGCCCGCAGCGCCGCGGAGCCGGCCACCACCCGGAAGAAGTGCACGAACCGGTCGTCGACCCCGCCGAGCGGGTGGCCCTCGCGCGCGTGCCGGACGAGCATGTCCCGCAGCGCGGACAGCACCGGCTCGCCCGCCCCGCGGCCCCGGACGGTGCCGGTGACCAGGTCGACCAGCTCGGGGACGCGGTCGAAGAAGATGTCCTCCTTGCGGGGGAAGTAGTTGAACACCGTCACCTTGGAGACGTCCGCCGCCTCGGCGATCTCGCCGATGGTCACCTCGTCGAAGCCGCGTTCGTAGAACAACATCGAGCCGTGGTCGGAGATGCGCCTGCGGGTCTCGGCCTTCTTGCGTTCGCGGAGCGATGGAGTCTCTTTCACGAAAAAAGTGTATCGCACTTAAAATTTAGTCGGGTATAGTTTTCGCCATGGACTACGACGTGATCATTTCCGGTGGCGGCCCCGTCGGCCTGATGCTCGCCTGCGAGCTGCGGCTGCACGACGTGCGCGTGGCGGTGCTGGAGCGGCTGACCGACATCGACCAGACGGTCAAGGCCGGCTCGATCAACACGCCCACCGCCGAGGCCTTCTACCGGCGCGGGCTGCTCCCGGTGCTGGAGGAGGCCCAGGCCGAGACCATGAAGGCCGTCCAGGCGTTCATGGCCCAGCGGGGCGGTGCGGCGGCGGCCGGGCAGCCCAAGATGTCGGCCTTCGCCGGGCATTTCGCCGGGCTGTGGCTGCTGACCGACCGGGTGGACGAGAGCGACCCCGACTTCGCCGACCGCGGGCCGGCCGCCCGCCTGAGCGGCATCCGGCAGCAGGACATCGAGCGGGTGCTCGGCGAACGGGCCGCCGAGCTCGGCGCAGACGTGCTGCGCGGCGTGGAGCTGACCGGCTTCGAGCCCTCCGCCGACGGGGTCGTCGTGCGGGCGGGCGAGCGGGAGTTCCGCTGCGGCTGGCTGGTGGGCTGCGACGGCGGCCGCAGCACCGTGCGCCGCCTGGCCGGCTTCGACTTCCCCGGCACGCCCCCGCAGATCACCGGCCACCAGGCCGTCGTGACGATGGAGGGCGCCGAAGGGCTCGGCACCGGCTGGACGCACACCGACACCGGCACCTACGCCAACGGGCCGACCCCCGGCCGCATCCTGACCGTGGAGTTCGACGGGCCGCCGGAGGACCGCACCGCGCCGGTCACCGCCGAGGAGCTGCAGGCCAGCCTGCGGGCCGTCTCCGGCGTGGACGTCACCATCACCGGCGTCAAGACGGCCACCCGCTTCACCGACAACGCCCGCCAGGCCACCACCTACCGGCTCGGCCGGGTCCTGCTGGCCGGCGACGCGGCGCACGTCCACTCGCCCTTCGGCGGTCAGGGGCTCAACCTGGGCATCGGCGACGCCGTCAACCTCGGCTGGAAGCTGGCCGCCGTCGTCCGGGGCCGCTCGCCCGAGGCGCTGCTGGACACCTACACCGCCGAGCGCCACCCCATCGGCGCGTGGGTGCTCGACTGGACCCGCGCCCAGGTGGAGCTCATGCGGCCCGAGGCCCGTTCCCGGGCGCTGCGGGCCGTCGTGTCCGACCTGATCGACACCACCGCGGGCACCACGTACTTCGTCAAGCGGCTCTCCGGCGTCTGGCACCGCTACGAGTTGCCCGGCGGCCACCCGCTGGTCGGCCGGAGCGTCCCCGACCTGGAGCTGGCCGACGGCACCCGGGTCGGCGACCACCTGCACGAGGGACGCGGGCTGCTGCTGGACCTCGGGGCCGGTCTGGCGGCCGACCCGCGGCTGCCGGTGCTGGCGGCCAAGCCGGTGGACGTCCGCGACTTCGGCGGCCTGCTGGTCCGGCCGGACGGCGTCGTCGCCTGGGCCGGCGACGCGCCGGACGCCGCGCTGGAGGAGGCGCTGGCCGCCTGGTTCTGACGGCGCCCTACTCGCCGGCCGCCCAGTCCTGGTACGTGGTCCGGCCCAGCGCGGCGTCGTCGCCGGGCACCAGCGACCGCTCGGTCAGCTCGCTGCCGAAGTAGCGGGCGTGCTCGTCGGTGACCACCTCGCGCGGGTCGCCGAGGCCGGCCAGCGCGTCGCGGAAGAACTCGTCCATCCGGTACTGCTCGGGGCCGGCGACCTCGGTCCTGCCGTTCAGGGGCGTCCCGAGCGCGACCCGGGCGAGCGCCGCCGCGACGTCGTCCCCCGCGACGGGCCGGAACAGCACCGGCGCGATGCGCACCGCGCCGTCGGCGGCCGACTCGTCGGCGATGCCCCGCACGAACTCGAAGAACTGCGTCGCGTGCACCAGCGAGTACGGCAGGCCCGACTTCTCGATCAGCCGCTCCTGGGCGATCTTGGCGGCGAAGTAGCCGTTGTCGGGCATGCGCTCGGTGCCCACGACCGACAGCGCGACGTGGTGGCCGACGCCCGCCGCCGCCTCGGCGGCCAGCAGGTTGCGGGTGGAGGTCTCGAAGAACTCCAGCACCGCGCTCCGCTCGAACGACGGCGAGTTGGAGACGTCCACCACGACCCGCGCCCCTTCCAGGGCCTCGGCCAGCCCCTCCCCCGTGAGGGTGTCGACGCCGGTGCTCGGGGACGCGGCGACCGCCTCGTGCCCCTCTGCGGCCAGCCTGCGCACGAGCTTCGACCCGATCAGGCCGGTCCCGCCGACCACGACAACCTTCATGACGACCTCCCTCATCGCCCGGAGCACCTCGTGTGCCGTCCGGTCGCCGGCTGATGTCATGTCCAGCCGGCGGCCCGGCGGCACCCGTCGTGACGCCTCCATTACCCGGCGATGTCCTGTCATGTCCGTACGGCCGGGGCGGCGAGGAGGGCGGCCCGCGCCCGCGGTCAGTCGTGCGCGGGCGGCAGCACCCCGGCGACCAGGGCGCGCAGGGCGGCCAGGGCCGCGCCGGCGTCGACGCGCTCGGGGGCGACCAGCCACTGCTGGTGGATGCCGATGCCGGCGCCGATGAGCGCGACGGCCAGCGGCTCCACCGGCAGGCCCGGCGGCAGCGGCAGGCGTTCGAGCCAGCGCCTGCAGTGGTCGCGCAGCGTGTCGTGGATCTCGACGTAGCGGTCACGGATGGGCGAGCCGGGCTCCAGCGCCTCGACCAGCAGGGTGACGAACAGCTTGGTGGTCGGCAGGGCGAGCATCGCGCCGACGCCCTGGTCGAACGGCCCGAAGTCCGGCTCGCCCTCGGGGGCGTCGGTGAGGCCGTCGCGCACCCTGGCCACCGACCGTTCGAGCACGGCCAGCAGCAGGCCCTCCTTGCCGCCGAAGTGCCACGGGATGGACCCGCGGCTGATGCCCGACCGGGCGGCCACGTCGTGGAACGTGGTCTGCCGATAGCCCTTCTCGGCGAACAGCTCGGCCGCCGCGTTGAGGATGAGCTCGCGGCTCTCGTTGCTGGTCTGTTCCCGTCGCGTTGGCACGCCACCTCCTCTGTGCTATCAATCGTATTCTATGTTGACCAACACAGAGGAGAGTCCCGTGCACGTCGCCATGATCGCCACGCACTACCCGCACGCCGCGCACCGGGAGGAGTTCGTCGAGCGGGTGCGCAAGGTGGCCGAGGCGTTCCGGAGCACGCCCGGCTGCCTGTCGGCGGAGTGCTGGCTGTCGGCGGAGGCGGTGGTGTCCATCGTGCGCTGGGAGTCGGACGAGGCATTCGCCGCGTCGCTGGCCGCGCTCGGCGCCGCCGACGTCGACGTGGCCTTCGACGAGCGCGAGGCCCGGCCGCGCGAGATCGTCCGGCTGGCCGCCGCCTGAGGTCAGTAGCCCGAGGGACGGACCAGCCCCGTCTCGTACGCGAAGACCGCCGCCTGGGTGCGGTCGCGCAGCCCGAGCTTGACCAGGATCCGGCTCACGTGGGTCTTGACCGTCTGCTCGGCGATCACCAGGCGCTCGGCGATCTCGGCGTTCGACAGGCCCTGCGCGATCAGCGCCAGCACCTCGGTCTCGCGCTCGGTCAGGTCGCCCACGCGCTCCTTGAGCGGCGCCCGCGGCGCGCGGCTCACCCGGGCGAACTCGGCGATCAGGCGCTTGGTGACGTTCGGGGCCAGCAGCGCGTCGCCGGTCGCCACCACCCGGACCGCGTGGGCCAGCTCGGCCGCCGAGGCGTCCTTGAGCAGGAAGCCGGACGCCCCGGCGCGCAGCGCCTCGTAGACGTAGTCGTCGAGGTCGAACGTGGTCAGCACGAGCACCTTCGCCGACGCGTCCGGACGGGCGGCGATCCGCCGGGTGGCCTCGATGCCGCCGAGCTCGGGCATGCGCACGTCCATGAGGACGACGTCGGGGTCCAGCTCGGCGACCTTGGCGACGGCGTCGAGCCCGTTGACCGCCTGGCCCACGACCTCGATGCCGGGCTCGGCGTTGAGCAGCACGGTGAAGCCCTGGCGGACCATGACCTGGTCGTCGGCGATGAGCACGCGGATGCTCGTCATGAGGTGGCCTGGACGCCTTTCTGCGAGTCGACCGGCAGGAACACGCTGACCTCGTAGCCGCCGTCCGGCGTGGGCCCGGCGACGAGGTCGCCGCCCAGCATGGCGGCGCGCTCGCGCATGCCGAGCAGCCCGTGCCCGGCGCCCGGCGAGGGCCGCGCCGGCCTGGCGGGCGGCTCGTTGACGACCCGGATCGCCAGGGCGCCGGGCCGGTACGTCAGCCGGACCGCCACCGCCGCGCCGGGGGCGTGCCGCATGGCGTTGCTGAGCGCCTCCTGCACGATCCGGTACGCCGACAGCTCCACCCCCGGCGACAGCGGGCGCGCCCGCCCGGCGATCTCGGCGGTGAGCGTGACGCCCGCGCCGCGCACGTTGGCCAGCAGCTCCTCCAGCCGGTCGAGCGTGGGCTGCGGCGCGTCGGCCGGCTGGTCCTGCGCGCGCAGCACGCCCAGGACCCGGCGCAGCTCGGTCAGCGCCTCGACGGCGTTCTCCCGGATGCCGGCCAGGTTCTCCCTCAGCTCCTGCGGCGGGTCGTCCACCAGGTGCGGCGCCACCTGGGCCTGGATGGAGATCACCGACATGTGGTGGGCGACGACGTCGTGCAGCTCGCGGGCGATCCTGCTGCGCTCCTCCAGCAGCGTGCGGCGGGCCCGTTCCTCGGCCGTCAGCTCCTCCTGGGCCTCCAGCCGGGTACGGGTCGTCCTCAGCTGGCGCACCCCGGCCCCGACGGCGACCGCGACCGCGTCGGCCAGCAGAGCGGTGGCGCCCAGCCCGCCCCCGTTGGCCTCCGGCATGAGCACCACGATCGCCACCACGGTCAGCGTGGTGATCGCCAGCGCCTTGACGGCGACACCCGGGCGTACCCGCAGCGCCAGCAGGAACAGCACGCCGGCCTGCAGGGCGACGCCCGAGCCCGTCCACGGGAAGGCGGTCGGGTCGGCGTGCGGGAAGGGCCGCCGCTCGAACGTCTCGGGATGCACCGTCCAGGGGAGGCTCAGGTGCTCCGACACGTACACCATGCCCGACCGCGCCCCGGCGACCACGAGGACGATCGTCGCCCACCAGGCGGCCAGCGGGCGCCACATCGCCAGCACCATGGCCGCCGCCATGGCCATGGCCAGCAGCGGGACGGTCGGGTCGATGCCCTCCCCGCCCGGGTACAGGCCCATGGCCAGCGCGTACAGGGCGACGGCGACGTGCGGGAGCCGGGACAGGGCGCGCGGGCCGCCCATCCGCGGCAGGGGGTCGGGGGTCATGGTCCCCAGGTCCGCGCCCAGCCTGGCGAGGGCCTTGCGCAGCCTGCTCATCCGCCCTCGCCCACGTTCGTTCTGTCCTGGCTTGCACCCTTGGTCCAGCTTACGGGTGAGCCGGTCACGATCCGCGCGAGGTTCGCCAGCGCCGTCGATCCGGCCGCCAGGTAGTCGCTGTGGCCGCCGCCGCCCGCGTCGAACACCCGCGCCCCGAACCCGGGCGCCACCGGGTCCGCGCCCAGCCCCAGGGTGCCGGACGGCAGCTCGACGGACACGTGCGGCAGCCGGCCGACCCAGTCCCCGGTCGTGCGCGCGGCCCACACCGGCGTCCGGGTGCGCAGCGCCGCGGCGTCGGCCACGCCCGCCCCGGGGCTGCCGAACAGGACGAGGGCGGCCACGTCCAGCCCCGGCGCGGCCCGGCCGCACACCGCCGAGCCGTAGGAGTGGCACAGCAGCGAGACGCGCGCGCCGGGGCGGAGGGCGCGCAGCTCGTCCAGGAAGGCGCGCAGGGCGGGGGCGGCCCGGTCGGCGCGGTCGAGGGTCAGCGCCTGGAGGCTCACGCTGCTCGGGGTGGCGTACCCGAGCCAGGCGATCACGGCCGACCGGTCGCCCAGCGCGGCGCTCAGGCGCATCGAGCCGCCGCGCAGCAGGCCGTACTTGTCGAGGGTGATGCCCGCGCCCGGGACCAGCACGGCGATCCGGGCGGCGGTGGCCAGGTCGCCGAACACCTCGACGGCCCGGCCGGCGTCGCGGCCGTCGAAGGACAGGAACCGGCGGGCGGGATCGGCCATCTCGCGCAGCGCGGCGGCCCGGCGCCGGTGGCCGTGCCGGACGGCGTCGCGCCCGGCCGCCAGGATCGCCGCGCGCCCGGCGGCGTACCGCCCGGCGAGCCCGGACGGCGGCGCGACGCCGGGGACGGGCGCCGCCACCTCCCCCGACACGCACGCCGCCGGGCCCGCCACCGAGGCGGCGACGAGCGTGGCGAGCAGGAGGCGGCGGCCGCGGTTGCCCATGGGAACCCTTCCGACGGGGGGACGGTTCCCCCGACGCTACGGATCGCCCCGGCCGCGCGCCTCCCGCTGCGGAACTCACTTCCCACGTAGCTCCCAGGTACTACGGGACGTACGCCGGCCCTCCCCCATGCCCCATGGGACGTACGTGGGCCTTCCCCAGGTCCTGCGGGCCGTACGTCACCCATCTCCCAGGTCCTGCGCGACGTACGTCAGCGCTCTCCCAGGTCCTGCGGGCCGTGCGTCGCGCCCTCTCCGGGCAGGTGCAGACGGCGGCCCCGCCAGCGGGCGCGCAGCCAGCGGTCGTGGGATCGCGCCGGGACCGTCCGCGGCCAGGGCGGCCTCCAGCTCGTCGGCCAGGCCCGGCGACAGGTGGTTGGTGGGCTCGTCGAGCAGCAGCACGTCGGGAGGGTCGGCGATCAGCAGCGCCAGCGCGAGTCGGCGGCGCTGGCCGACGGACAGCTCCCCCACGCGCAGGTTCGCGTCGCGGGCGCGGATCAGGCCGAGCGAGCGCAGCGGCACGGCCTCGGCGCGCTCCGGCCCGAGGGCCTGCTCGTAGGTCTCCCGGACCGTGCGGCCGGGGTGCTCGAACGTCGTGTCCTGGGGCAGCAGGCCGACGGTCAGCCCCGGCCGCGACCGTACCTGCCCGGCCGGCTCCAGGTCGCCGGACAGGACCGCGAGGAGGGTGGACTTGCCCGCGCCGTTCGGGCCGGTGACCAGAAGGCGGTCCCCTTCCCGCAGGTCGAGCCGGTCGAGCGCGAGCCGCCCCGCCACCCGGACGTCCCGCGCCGACACCAACGACCCCCCACCCCGGCCCACCGCGCCACCACGGTCCACTGCCGGACCTTCAAGGGGAGGGACGGCCGCGTCGCCGCAGTCTCTGTCCGGACCTTCAAGAGGAGGGACGGCCGCGTCGTCACGGTCCCCCTTCGGGCCTTCGAGGAGAGGGAGGGGGGCGGTGAGGCGGGGGCGCAGGCGCAGTGGGGGCGGCGGGGCGGGGACCTGCTCGCGTTCCAGCTCGGCCAGCCGGCGCGCGGCCTCGCGCACCCGCCGGGAGATCTGCTGCTGCACCCGCCCGGCGCGGTGGCCGTAGCCCATCTTCTCGTTGTCGCGGCGCAACCCGTCCTGCGCCACCCGCCGCGCGGTCACCGCGACGGCGCGGCGCAGCTCGTCCAGTTCCTCCTGCTCGGCCGCGTGTCGCCGCTCCCAGCGTTCGCGCTCGGCGCGTTTCCCGGTCAGGTACGCGCTGTAGCCGCCGCCGTACCGGACGGGGCCGTCCACGGCGGGGTCGAGGTCGAGCAGGTCCGTGCAGACCGCGTCGAGGAAGGCCCGGTCGTGGCTGGCCACGACGACCACGCCGGTCATGCCGCGCAATTCCTCCTCCACGAAGACGGCGGCGTCGTCGTCGAGATGGTTGGTGGGCTCGTCGAGCAGGAGCGCGGCAGGCCGCCTGATCAGCAGCGCCGCCAGGGCGAGCCGGCCGCGCTGCCCGCCGGACAACGAGCCGATCGCCCGCGTCCCCGGCACGCCGCCCAGGCCCAGCCGGTCGAGGACGATCTCCGCCCGCCGGTCGGCGTCCCAGGACTCGTGCTGCTGCGCCAGGTCGAGCCGGGCCCCGTACGCTTCGAGCAGCACGGCGTCCTCCGGCGACCCGGCCAGCTCGCGGGTGAGCCGGTCGAGCTCGGCCAGGTCCGTGCGCGCCTCGCGCAGGGCGTCGTCGAGCACGTCGGCGAGCGTGTCGCCAGCCGCGAACGGCAGCTCCTGGTGCAGGAAGCCCAGGTCGGCGGGGCGGACGACGGTCCCGGAGTCGGGCTCGTCCGCGCCGGCCAGCAGGCGCAGCAACGTGGACTTGCCCGCGCCGTTCTCGCCGATGAGCCCGATCCGGCGGCCGGGGGCGACGGTGAGCGAGAGGCCGTCGAGCACGCGCCGCGTGCCCAGCGTCCGGACGAGATCGTGGGCCAGCAGGACGTCGCCGGCCGGCGGGCAGGGGTTGGAGAGCATGTGAACCTCGGAGGAGGACGCGGGCGCGCCGAAGCCGCCCGGTGAAGGGGACAGGGTTTCGGGGAACGACGAAACGGCCCACGTCGGCGGCGCTCACACGCGCACGCCGGGGCCGATCACCTCCGGTGTCACCCGGAGATGTCGTCGTCACCTGCCATGTCCGGTCTCCTGGCCGTAGATCACAAATGTTCCCACCGTAGCCTATCCTCGTACCGCGCGCCCTGTTCCGCATCGGGCGCAACGCCGTCCGTAGGCTGCCGTTACGGCGTGAGCACGATCTTGCCGTGGGTGTGCCGACGTTCCAGCTCGCCGAAGGCGTCCCGGACCCGCTCCAGCGGGTACACGCGGGCGATCGGCACCTCCAGCTCGCCCCGCGCGGCGAGCCGGGCCAGCTCCCCGACCACGACCGCGCAGGCGGCCGCGCCTTCCCCGTACGTCCGCGCGCCGACCCTGGCCGCGCCCGCCCAGTCGCAGATCGTGTCGATCCGGTCGGGCCGCACGCCCAGCTCGACCGCCAGATCGACGTAGCCGTCCCCGTAGGTGTCGATGAACGCGTCCACCTTCCCGCCGGTGGCCGACCGGATCCGCTCGGCCACGCCCTCCCCGTACGCGACCGGCACCACGCCGTGCCCCCGCAGCCAGGCGTGGTTGGCCTCGCTCGCCAGCCCGACCACCGTCGCCCCCCGCCGCCGCGCGAGCTGCACGGCGATGGACCCGACGCCGCCCGCCGCCCCGGACACCACCACCGTCTCCCCCGGCCCGGGATCGACCGCGAACACCGTGGCGTACGCCGTCGTGCCGGCCACGTACAACGACCCGGCCACCTCCCAGGGCAGCCCCGCGGGCCGCAGGGTCAGCGCCACGTCGTCGGCCACGACGAACTCCGCGTGGCTCGCCCTGCGATGGGTGAAGCCGAGCACCTCGTCGCCCACCGCGAACCCGCGCACCTCCGGACCGGCCGCCACCACCACGCCGGCCAGATCGCTGCCCTGCCCGGACGGGAACGTCGCCGGCCAGCGCCCGTGCCGCGCCCCCTGGCGGATCATCGTCTCGCCGGGCTGGATCCCGGCCGCCCGCACCTCGACCAGCACCTGACCGGGCCCCGGCGCCGGACGCTCGACCTCCTCCACCCGCAGGACGTCGATCCCGCCGTACTCGTGGAACCGCACAGCCTTCATCGCGTGATCACCCTCCTCGTCCGGACCGGCCCTTCGCGCGGCCGCAGCCCACCCTGCCGCTCCCGCGCCGGCGGCGGAACGGACCGCTCTTCCCAGGACCGCTCTTCCCGGGACCGCCGATCCCAGGAAGCGGCTTGACTTCAAGCGCACTTGAAGCCGCAGGATCCCGCACATGACCAAGAACCAGACGACAGGCCGTACCGGCGAGGAGACCGACGCGCTCATCGCCCTGCTCGACCTCGCGGACCACCTGCCCGGGGCGGCCGAGCTGCGGGCGCGTTCCTACGAGTTGCTCGGCCTCGCGCCGCGGGCGGCGGTGGCCGACGTCGGCTGCGGCTCCGGCCGCGTGGCGGCGGAGCTGGCCGGGCTGGGCGCGCGGGCGATCGGCGTCGACCCCGACGAGCGGATGATCGGCGTGGCGGCCGGGCGGTGGCCCGCCGCCGAGTTCCGGGTGGCGGAGGCGTACGCGCTGCCGTTCGCCGACGGCGAGTTGCACGGCTATCGCGCCGAGAAGGTGTACCACGTCCTGGACGACCCGGCCCGCGCCGTGGCCGAGGCGCGGCGGGTGCTCGCGCCCGGCGGGCGGATCGTGCTGCTCGGGCAGGACTGGGACACCATCGTCATCGACTCCGGCGACGCCGCGCTCACCCGCCGGATCGTGCACGCCCGCGCCGACCTCGTCAGGTCGCCCCGCGTCGTCCGCCGCACCCGCAACCTGCTGCTGGACGCCGGCTTCACCGACGTCACCGTCGAGGTGCACACCAGCGTCGTCACCGACGCGACGATGGTGCCCGTGCTGGCCGACCTGGCGGGGAAGGCGCGTTCGGCCGGGGCGGTCGGCGCGGCGGAGGCCGAGGGCTGGCTCGCCGAGCAGCGGGAACGGGCGCGGGCCGGGCGGCTGTTCCTCGCCCTGCCGCTGTTCGTGACCGCGGCCACGCGTTAGGCCCCAAGGGGCAGAGCCGGATCGGGGCCGGGGCCGGGTCAGCGGCGGGGCGGGGCGAAGGCGGCGAGCTCGCCGCTCTCGTGCCGTTCGAGCAGGGCCTCGGCGCCGTGCTCAAGGGCGCGGGCCGCGTCCGCCGCGCGCGGGAGCATCGTGCTCTCGTACGCGGCCACGGCCTCGGCCACCGTGGCGGAGCCGGCCAGCGCGAGGGCGAGCTCGCAGGCGTCGAGCATGGCCAGGTTGGCGCCCACGCCGAGCGGCGGCATGAGGTGGGCGGCGTCGCCGAGCAGGGTCACGCTGGACGACCGCGCCCACACGTGCGGCACGGGCAGCGCGAACAGCGGGCGATCGACGTACGGCCCGTCGTTGCGGGTGATCATCCCGAGCAGCTCCGGCGACCAGCCGGAGAACGCGTCGAGCAGCCGGGCGCGGATCCCGGCGGTGTCGCCGGCGCTCAGGCCGCTCGCGGCGATCCACCCGGCGGGCAGGCGCTGGATGACGTAGACGCGGATGTGGTCGCCGCCGTTGCGCTGGGCGAACAGGGCGCGGTCGCCGTCGGCCGCGGTGGCGCCGCCCTGTCCGACGAGCGCGGCGAGGGCAGGGTGGGCGTTCTCGACGTCGTGGAACCACGCCTCCAGGAAGGTGACCCCGGTGTAGCGCGGCGCCGCGGCCGAGACCGCCGGGCGCACCCGGGAGAACGCGCCGTCGGCCCCGATGACCAGGTCCGCCTCGACGGACGTGCCGTCGCGGAAGTGCACCCGGCGCGGGCCGCCGGGCGGGCCGGTGACCTGCTCGACGGCGGCGCCCCACCGCACGGTCCCGGGCTCCAGCGAGCCGAGCAGCAGGTCGCGCAGCACACCGCGGTCGATCTCCGGTTTGAAGAGCTCGCCCGCGGCCGGGACGTGGTGGTCGAGCAGCCGTCCGGACGGGTCGAGCAGCCGCATCTCCTGCCCTTCCGGGCGGGCCAGCCGGAAGAAGTCGTCGAGCAGGCCGGCCTCGCGCAGGGCGACCTGGCCGTCGTCGGCGTGCAGGTCGAGGGTGCCGCCCTGGTCGCGGGCCCGCGGGTGGGCGTCGCGGTCGTGGACGGTCACGGGGATGCCGTGCCGTTGCAGGACGCGGGCGCAGGTGAGCCCGCCGGGGCCCGCTCCGACGACGTGGATCCGCGCGGTGGCGGGTGCGGGTGAGCGCATGACTGGACCTCTCGTTCGTGATCAGGGCTGGGTACGGCGAGCGCCGCCGCTCCAGAGAAGCAGAACGAGCACAAAAGTGCAACCAGTCAACTAATTCACTCGTGCCACCTTTTGGTAGGGTGGGCGGCATGGACACGCCACCCGTCGCCGGCCGCCGCGAACGCAAGAAGGCCGCCACCCGCCGAGCCATCGCCGACGCCGCCCTGCGCCTGTTCCTGGAGCACGGCTACGACCGGGTGAGCGTCAGGGACGTCGCCGAGGCGGCCGACGTGTCCACCACCACGCTGTTCAAGCACTTCCCCGGCAAGGAGGCGCTGGTCTTCGACGAGGAGGCCGACCGGGAGGCGGAGCTGGTCGCGGCGGTGCGCGGGCGTCCGGAGGGGCAGAGCGTCGTCGAGGCGCTGCGCGGGCACGTGCTGGCGTCCTGGCCGCAGGTCGCGGCCCATCCGCTGCGGGCGGGGTTCACCGAGCTGGTGGAGTCCACGCCGGCGCTGCTGGAGTACTACGAACGGATGTGGACCAGGCACGCCGCCGCCCTCGGCACGGCCATCGCCGAGGACGCGGGCGTGGCCCCGGACGACGTCGCCTGCCACGCGCTCGCCCGGTTCGTCCTGCAGACGCCGGCGCTCACGCGGGGGCGGCAGGACCTTCGCGGGGCCGTCGAGCAGGTCTTCGACCTCCTCGCGCACGGCTGGCGCCCGCCGCGCTAGCGACCGGCGCCGGCCCGCGCCCTCAGACGGTCCGGGACGACCGCCCGCCGTCGATCCCCCACGACACGATCCTGACGGGCGTGATCACGATGACCTCCCGCGAGAAGTACGGCACCGGCGGCTCGTGGTCGGCCAGGGCCACCGCCGTGCCCCGGATCTCGATGCCGCGCACCACCCACGGGTCGGCCGAGGCCAGGTCGTCCACGACGAGGGCGACGGTGCTGCCCCGCTGGACGTTCCGGAACTTCTTGGAGGCGCCCATCGCGTGCCCGCCGATGGTGATCGTGCCCGTGGCGGCGTCCACGAAGAAGCCGACGGGGTTGTTCTGCACGTCTCCGGAGGGGGAGACGGTGGCCAGCCGGCCGAGGTGCTGTCCGGCCAGGTAGTCGAGCTCTGCCTGCGTGAAAATCATGCGGGGAAGTATGCAACCTTGACACCGGCGTCACCCCAAACGCACCCATTCCATCAGTTCGAGTCCGGGACGATGTGCCAGCATTCGGCCATGAGCGACGACGACCTGATCGAGTTACGGCGCGAGATCCACCGCCATCCCGAACCGGCCGGCCAGGAGCGGCGCACCGCGGCCCTGGTGGCGGCGGCGCTGCGGGAGGCGGGCCTGCAGGTCCGGACCGGCGTCGGCGGCCACGGCGTGGTCGCGGTCCTGGACGCCGGCGACGGCCCCGCGATCGGCTACCGGGCCGACCTGGACGCGGTCGCCGTGCCCGGCGGCGCCGACCACCTGTGCGGGCACGACGTGCACACCGCGATCGGCGTGGGCGTCGCGCGGGCCCTGGCCCGCGAGCGGCCCCCGGGCAGGACGGTCTTCTTCTTCCAGCCCGCCGAGGAGACCTGCGAGGGCGCCCGCGCCATGATCGGCGACGGGGCCATGGACCCGGTCCCGCCGCGCGAGGTGTACGCCCTGCACTGCGCGCCCCTGCCCACCGGGACGTTCGCGGTGGCCCCGGGCTTCGGGCACCCCGGCCAGGACGTCTTCCGCATCGAGGGCCTGTCGCCGGCGGAAGCCCGGAGGTTCGAGGCGCTGGTCGCGGGCCTGTCGACGGTGACGCCGCCGGCCACCCCGGAGGAGATGGCACAGCTGGAGGCCGACCTGCAGACCCCGGACGGCCCCCTGGCGACCTTCGTGTACGCCCAGGTCCACCGCGAGCACGACGCCGTGCAGGGATGGGTCCGGGCCTGGCCGGACAGCCGGTACGACGACATCCGCGCGTTGCTGCGCGCCGAGGCCGGGTCCCGCCTGCGGTTCGTCGACCATCACCCGTCGTCGGTCAACTCTCCGGAGCACGCCAGGGCCGGCGCGCGTCACCTGGACGCCCTGCTGCTGCACGCGTCCTATCCGTTCAACGGGGAGGATTTCGGGCTGTTCCTGGAGCGGGCGCCGGGGGCGATGTTCTTCTTCGGCGTGGGCGAGCAGGGCGTGCCGCACGACCCGGACTTCGTGCCGGACGAGCGGGCGATCGCCCTCGGCGTCGAGGCGATGGCCGGGTTCCTGCGCGCCCGCGGCGAGGCGCTCTGACGTTCCCCGGCCCGTCCCCCGGCCCGGCGGATCGGGCGTGGGACGGGCCGGGGACGGGCGGGTCAGCGGCGGGACAGCCGCAGCGGGAAGGTGCCGGGCCCGACGCCGCCGAGCGTGGTGGTGTAGGCCGCGAGGTACCGGTCCAGGTACGGCGAGCGGTCACCCTGGGTGGGCACGTCGTGCCGCGTGGCCAGCAGGTCCAGGCTCAGCCGCGCGCCGGAGACCTTGATCGTGTTGCCCGAGGGCACGTCCAGCCAGCCGTTGGACTCGATGGTGCCGATCTGCACGCCCAGCCGGTGGCCCGGCTCGAAGGTCCAGTCGGCCGACTTCAAATCGAACGCGACCGGGCCGCGGCGCTCCAGCAGCGCCACGTTCTCGTCGAACATCGTCGCCCTGCCGTCGGGGGCGACGTCCCACAGGCGGACCATGACGTTGCCGTTCGCGCTCGCGTCGAGCCTGATCCGCGGCGTGCCGGTGAGCCTGAGCCGCTCGGCGGCGGGCGTGGACCAGGTCCAGAAGCTGCCCGAGGCGGCCGCGCTCTGCCTGGCCGAGCTCTTCTCGGCGGTGGAGAGCGGTTCGAGCGGCGGCGCGTGCTCCATGTCCCAGCGGCCGGAGGGGGCGGTGGTCGCCGTCGCCGCGGCGCCGCCGCCGTCGTCCAGGTACGCGCCGGCCGACAGCCGGGCCTCGTACGACGTCGTGACCACCGGCCAGGTCGGCTGGGCGCGCCACCCGCCGAGACTGTCCTCGATCGCGTACGCCGGGTCGACCGCCGAGGGGCGCACGCCGCGCAGGTACTGGTCGTAGAACCGCATCACCTCGTCGAACCAGCCGGCTCGTCCCTGCAGCAGCCGGCCCTGGGCGTCGGTGTCGTTGCCGCGCACGTGCTCCCACTGGCCGAGCCAGCCGCGTTCGCGCCCGCGGTGGTTGTCCAGGTAGACCTCCATGTCCTCGGGCTTGGTGTTGGGCTCGATGAAGCCCTGGGTGACCAGCAGCGGCGTGCTGGTGCCGGCCGCCCGGTCGGCCAGATTGCGCGCCCGCCAGTACGCCGAGCGCAGGTCGGGATTGTTGTTGTTGGTGATGTTGTCGGACAGGCAGGCGGGGTGGGCGGTCTCGTACTGGGCGTTCGCCTTGTACCGGTCGCTGTCGCCGGCCATCGGCGCCATCGTCGCGATCGAGTTGTACGCCTCCGGCGTGCCCGTGACGTTGGGCCGCGGGACCTTGTTGCTGAACAGGTAGTTGTACATGTTCCAGACCGGCTCCTGGGCGACGACCGCCTTCAGGCTCGGCAGCCTGAGGTTGTTGCCGACCAGGCCGGTGACCGCGTCGTACGACTTGCCGTACATGCCGACCTTGCCGGTCGACCAGGGCTGGGCCGCCGACCACTCGACGGCGGCCCGCACGTCGGCCTGCTCGCCCGGCCCGACCCAGTCGAGGCAGCCGGTGCTGCCGCCGAAGCCGCGCAGGTCGACCATCACGAAGGTGTAGCCGCGGGCCATCAGCCCGGCGCCGTCCACGAAGTCGCGGAACCGCGCCGACGGCCCGACCTGGTCCCATCCCTCCGGGCCGGTCTGCCCGGCGTGGGCGAAGTAGGGGCCGACCGAGACGATCACCGGCGTCCGCGCGCCGGCCGGCAGGTGTGCCGGGCGCAGCACGTCGGCGTGCAGCTCGACGCCGCTGCCGTCGGCGGAGGGGAAGTACGCCTCCGACCACGCGGCGCCCGCGGGGACGCGGGGGTTCTCCTCGTGCGTCACCCCCGGGGCCGTGGTCCGGGCCGTGTTCCCAGCCGTGCTCCAAGCCGTGGTCCGGGCCGAGGCGGGCGGGCCGCCCGCGGCGAGGGTGGTGATCGTGACCAGGACGCCGGCCGCCACAGTGGCCGTCGCCTTCCCGCGGATGTTCATCGACTCTCCCCGTGCATAGGTGTGCCGGCGGCGTCCGAACGAGCGTGCATCACTCATATGCCAGCGGGCCCGCCCAGGCAAGCCCCGCCACACCCGTCCGGGAGGTCAGCGGGGGCAGCGGCGGGTCAGGCGCATGCGGATGTCGTGCTCGGCCCAGAGCACGAAACGTTCGACGGGCGTCACCGGATGGTCCTCGACCGGCTCGAAGGCGAACCTGCTGAGCAGCACGGCGAGCACCAGCTCGGCCTCGACCATGGCCAGGCTCGCGCCCTCGCAGCCGCGCGGCCCGAGGCCGAAGGGGAGGTAGGCGTAGCGGTGGCGGGCGGCCTGCTCCTCGGGGGTGAAGCGGTCGGGCCGGAAGGCGTGCGGGTCCGGCCAGTGGCGGGGGTCGAGGTGCACGGCCCAGAAGGGGTAGAAGATCGTGGTGCCGGCCGGGACGTGGTGGCCGTCCAGGGTGAGGTCCTCGGTGGTCTCGCGGGCGCCGTACGGGCCGGGCGGGTAGAGCCGCATCGACTCCTTGAGCGCCATCTCCAGGTACGGCAGGCGCCGCAGGTCGGCGTACTCGGGGGCGGCGCGGTCGCCCAGCACGTCGTCCAGCTCGGCGGCCACCCGCGCGGCCGGGCCGGGGTTGCGCGCGAGCAGGTGCAGGGTCCAGGAGACGGCCACGCCGGTGGTGTGGTGGGCGGCGAGCATGATCATGAGTACGGTGTCCCTGATCCGCGCGGGCGACATGTCGGCCCGCGCCAGGGCGGCGACCAGCTCGCTGCCGCCGCGGGCCAGCACCCCGTCCACGACCTCGCGCAGGTACGCCAGCGCCCGGTCGCCGCGCGCGAGGTCGTCGTCGCGCTCGTACCGGCGGCCCAGGTGGACGGTCAGCACGGTCTCGAACGCGCTCACCACCCGCGCCGGGTCGGCGAGGCCGCCGCCCAGGGCGTACTGGGCGATCATGCGCAGGGACAGCTCGCTCAGGTCCTGCTGGAGCGCCACCGGGCCGTCGGCGGCGCGGCGCTCCCAGCGGTCGGCCAGCTCGGTGGCCAGGGTGACGAAGCCGGCGAAGTGCGCCTCGTGCGAGCGGCGGCCGGCGAGCACCGAGAGCAGGACCCGGCGGAAGGGGCCGTGCTCGTCGGCGGGGAGCGTCTGCAGGTTGCCGGCCTCGCACAGGGGGGCCAGGAACGCGAAGAGCTCGTCGGGGCGTGCGTCGATCGCGGCCGTGGCCTCCAGCAGCACGGGGTCGGCCACCGAGATCGCGGCCGGCGCGCCGGGGAGCTGGAGGCGCACCAGCGGGCCGTACCGCTCGTGCAGCCGCAGTTGGTAGGTGTGCAGGCCGCCGGCGGCCGCGACGGCGCTCAGCCCGCCGTCCGCCGCGGGAGGAGGGCCGGGGATGTCACGCATCCGGCCACCGTCTCGCGGACGCGCCCGCCCGGCAAGTGTCCCGGACCGGCCGCGGTCACCTTTCTCCGCTTCGCCGCGTCAGCAGAATGAGGACGCCACTTTGAGAGGAAATATCGCTATGACTCCCCATGACCTGCTGGCTGACCGGTTCGAGGGGCATCGTCCCCGTCTGAAGGCGGTCGCCTACCGCATGCTCGGCTCGCTGACCGAGGCCGAGGACGCGGTCCAGGAGGCGTGGCTGCGGCTGGCGCGCTCGGACTCGGGCGACATCGCCGACCTGGGCGCCTGGCTGACCACCGTGGTGAGCCGGGTCTGCCTGGACGTCCTGCGCGTCCGCAAGGCCCTGCGGGAGGAGCCGCTGGAGGCGCGGCTGCCGGACCCGGTGGTCGGACGGGCCGAGGCCGCCGACCCGGCCGCGGGCCCCGAGCAGGAGGCGCTGCTGGCCGACTCGGTGGGCCTGGCGCTGCTGGTCGTGCTGGAGTCGTTGTCGCCGGCCGAGCGGCTGGCGTTCGTGCTGCACGACATGTTCGGCCTGCCGTTCGAGCAGATCGCGCCCATCGTGGAGCGCACGCCGGTGGCGGCCAAGAAGCTGGCCAGCCGGGCGCGTCAGCGGGTGCGCGGCGCGGCCCCGACCCCCGATCCCGACCTCGCCGGTCAGCGGCGGGTGGTGGAGGCGTTCCTGGCCGCGGCCCGCGAGGGCGACTTCGGCGCGCTGCTGGCCGTCCTCGATCCGGACGTGGTGCTGCGCGCCGACCGCGGCCTGCTCACCGGCGGCATGAAGGTCGTCCGCGGCGCCGCGGACGTGGCCGGTCAGGCGGTCGCCTTCCGCCGCTCGCCCATCGGCGCGGTGGCCCGTCCGGCGCTCGTCAACGGTCTGGCGGGCCTGGTCAACACCGTCGAGGGCAGGCTGTACTCGGTCATGAGCTTCACCGTCAGCGACGGCCGGATCGCCGCGATCGACATCCTGGCCGACCCCGACCGGCTGGCCGCGCTCGACCTCACGCCCCTGGAGCGCCGATCGCCGGACGGTGATTGACGAAGGTCGCCGCGGTGCTGCACGATCGGTCGCGCGGGGTCGTCCACCGGCCGCCACCTACGAAGGGTTCGCTGATGACGCTCGCCTCCCGGCTCGGCCACGCCCCCGACGACCGGCTGCTCATCGTCAACGCCGACGACTACGGCATGAGCCGGTCGGCCAACCTCGGCATCACCTCCCTCCTGCGGGCCGGGGCGATCAGCTCGGCCACGGTGATGACGCCCTGCCCGTGGGCGCCGCAGGCCGCCGCCGAGGCCGCGGGTTTCGACGTCGGGGTGCACCTGACGCTGACCAGCGAGTGGGAGGGTTACCGCTGGGGCCCGGTCACCCGCGACCGGCCCGTCCCCACGCTGGTGGACGAGACCGGCCACTTCTTCCGCGACTGCGCCTCCTTCGAACGGTCCGCCGACCCCGGCGAGGTCCGCGTCGAGATCGTCAACCAGATCCGCAAGGCCGTCGCGCTCGGCCTGGACCCCTCGCACGCCGACAACCACATGGGCAGCCTGTACGGCCTGGCCACCGGCCGCCACTTCCTGGACGTCGTCCTGCCGGTGTGCGCCGAGTTCGGCCTGCCCTTCCGCCTGCCCCGCTCGCTGGAGGGGACCGGCGCGCCGGAGGAGCTGGAGCCCGTGGCGCGGGCCCTGGCCGCGATGGCCGACGAGGCCGGGGTGGTCATCCTCGACCGCCTGTGGTCACTGCCCTTCCAGCAGGCCGACGGCGAGGACTACGACTCGCTCAAGAAGGACATGATCGGGCTGCTGCGCTCGCTGCGGCCGGGCGTGACGGAGATCTACATCCATCCCTTCGAGGACACCGACGAGCTGCGCGCCATCATGCCGGGCGCGGCCAAGCGCGGCTGGGAGCTGGCCCTGTTCACCGACCCCGACGTCCGGGAGGTCCTGGACGCCGAGGACGTCAAGCTGATCGGCTGGCTCGACCTGCGGGCCGCGCAGCGCGGCGAACGCCCGTGACCTCGGGCCGCTATCCGGGCCCGGTCGGCACCAGGTAGCGGCGTTTGCGCTCGGTGAGGTCGAGGAGCCGGCCGCCGTTGGCCTCGATGACCCGCCGGGAGGCGGTGTTCGTCCGGTCGCACATGACCAGGGCGGGGTCGACGCCCAGCCGCCGGGCGATCGGCAGCGCCGCGGCCAGCATCGCCGTCGCGTGGCCCAGACGGCGGGCGCCCGGGCGCACGTCGTAGCCGATGTGGCCGCCGAGCCGCTCCAGCTCCGGGGTGAGCCGGTGGCGGACGGCCAGCCTGCCGAGGAACCGGTCGCCGTCGGCCCACCACAGCGTGGTCATCGGCACGAACCCCGCGCGCACGCCCGCCTGGGTGCGCTCGCCCAGCAGCCGCCGGACGTAGGCCGCGAAGGCCGCCGGATCGGTCAGCGCCGCGGGATCGACGTCCTGGACGAACCACGGGACCGGGAAGTCGCGGTCGGCCCGGAACTCGGCCACCGCCTCCAGGAACGACGTCCGCAACCCGGGCGTGGGATCGACGAGGACCGGCATGCCGACCATGATGCCCGACGGCCGGTCAGGACGGGCGGGGTGTCCTCGCGGTGGCGCGGTCGAAGAGTTCGGCGAGTTCGTCGGCGCAGTGGCCGGGGTCGAGGCCGCCGGCGACCCGGTCGGCCACCGCGTCGATGCCGGCGCGCAGGGACGTGGCCATCAGGATGCTGTCGAACGTCCGGAACGCGCCGCTGCGCTGGCCGTCGTCGAACAGGGCGACCAGCCTGGCGATGGCGGCGTCCCGCTCGCCGCCCCCCACGGGCGCGCGGTTGAACGCGATCTGCTGGACCGCGCGCACGTGGGCCGGATGGGCGGCGATGAAGGCGATGTTCGCCCTGATGAACGCCTCCAGCTGGGCACGGGCTCCGGACGCGGCCTCGATCGCCGGCCGCATGAAGGCGGCCGCGTCGGAGACGACCTGCCGGACGACGGCCTCGAAGAGCTGCTCCTTGGTGGAGAAGTGGTAGGAGATCAGCCTCTTGCTGCTGAGCCCGGCATGGTGGCAGATGGCCTCGAACGTGGTCTCCGGGTAACCCCGCTCGGCGAGCACGGCGATCGCGGCCGAGGCGATCTGGGCCTTGCGGGCCTCGGTGGCCGCCTGACGGGTTCCGGAGCTCTCCATGTCAGCCCAGCTTGCCACGCTTCGGGAACGCCGCACGCACGGCACGGCGGTTGACGACGACCGCGACGGCGGCGACCAGGACGCCGACCACGGCCTGCTCGGCCTTCATCCACAGCGGGTAGCCGCTGTCCGGCGCGAGGAGGATGAGCACGACGCCGATGGGCGCGGCGACGGAGACGAACCGGATGCGCACGTAGGCGGCCCGCCTGCCGCGGGCGGCCTGCCCGGCGAGGGAGACGAGCCAGGCGGAGGCGGCGGCGACGGCGGCGGCGCGCAGCCACACCACCCAGTTGCCGCCGACGACGGCGGCCACGCCGAGCGTGGCGATCGACAGGAGCAGCACGGCGGCGAAGAGGATCCGGACGAGCCGCCAGACCTGATTGTTATCCATGAGGATAAATTTACACGCTCGGATAAAAAACTGCGCGGGATCCGCCGGGGAAAACTCATTGCCGCCGGCCGGGCGGGGCGGCCACGATCGATCATGACCGTGACCCGCGAGGTGCTCGCCTACTACGCACAGGATCTGGAGCACGACCGGCTGCGCGAGGGGCGCGGCCGCCTGGAGTTCTGGCGCACCCAGGACGTGCTGCGCCGCACGCTGCCGCCGCCCCCCGCCCGGGTCCTCGACGTGGGCGGCGGCACCGGCGTGCACGCCGAATGGCTGCTGACCGTCGCCCATCGGCCCGGCTGAG
Organism: Nonomuraea sp. NPDC049655; assembly: GCF_044465465.1. Taxonomy (NCBI): domain Bacteria; kingdom Bacillati; phylum Actinomycetota; class Actinomycetes; order Streptosporangiales; family Streptosporangiaceae; genus Nonomuraea; species Nonomuraea sp. NPDC049655. The sequence goes on along the minus strand of NZ_JBITLS010000009.1, from coordinate 417,043 downwards.
TTTTCTTACACGCCCTTGATCTCCAAAGGTTCATAGTACTAGGAGCCTAGATAAATGGAGGAAAGGGTGATCGACTTCTATCTGGACGCCCGGTCCGGCGTGTCGCCGTACCTGCAGCTGGTCCAGCAGGTGCGGCACGCGCTGCGCCTGGGCCTGCTGCGCGAGGGCGACCGGCTGCCCACGGTCAAGGAGGTCGTCGCCGCGCTGGCGATCAATCCCAACACCGTGCTGAAGGCCTACCGCGAGCTGGAGCACGAGGGGCTGGCGGCGGCCCGGCCGGGGGTCGGCACGTTCGTCACCAGGACGCTGGCCGACGCCTCCCTGGCCGCGCACGGGCCGCTCCGCCAGGACCTGCGCCGCTGGCTGGCCAAGGCCCGCCTGGCCGGGCTGGACGACGAGAGCATCGAGGCGCTGTTCATGAGCACCTTCCGGGCCGCGGCGCGGCGGGACACGGCATGAGCGGCGTCCTGACCGCCCAGGGGCTGGGCAGGAGGTACGGCAGGCGCTGGGCCCTGCGCGACTGCGCGCTCGACGTGCCGGCCGGTCACGTCGTCGGGCTGGTCGGCCCCAACGGGGTCGGCAAGACCACGCTGCTGAAGCTGGCCGGCGGTCAGCTCAGGCCGTCCGAGGGCAGCATCACGGTGCTCGGCGGGAACCCGCCGGACGCGCCGGGACAGCGGGCCAGGATCGGGTTCGTCGCCCAGGACGCCCCCGTCTACGCCGGGCTGAGCGTGGCCGACCACTTACGCCTCGGCGCGCGGCTCAACCCCGGCTGGGACGCCGCGCTCGCCGACGACCGCGTCAGGCGGCTCGGCCTCGACCCCGGGCAGCGGGCGGGCAGGTTGTCGGGCGGCCAGCGCGCCCAGCTCGCGCTCACTATGGGCCTGGCCAAGCGGCCCGAGCTGCTGCTCCTGGACGAGCCGGTCGCCGCGCTCGACCCGCTGGCCCGCCGCGAGTTCCTCCAGGGCCTGATGGAGGCCGTCGCCGAGCAGGAGCTGAGCGTGGTGCTCTCCTCCCACCTGGTCGCCGACCTCGAACGCACCTGCGACCACGTGGTCGTGCTGGTCGACTCGCGGGTGCGGGTCGCCGGCGAGGTCGAGGAGCTGCTGGCCACCCACCACCGGCTCACCGGGCCGCGCCGCGACCCCGGCCGGCTCCCCGGCGAGCAGCAGGTGATCTCCGCGCGCCACACCGACCGGCAGAGCACCCTGATCGTCCGCACGGACGCGCCGATCCACGCCCCCGCCTGGACGGTCACCCCGCTCAGCCTGGAGGACCTGGTGCTGGCCTACATGGAGCGGCCGGCCGCCGCCCGTCCGCTCGCTCTGGAGGTGCAGCGATGATCTGGTTGACCTGGCGCCAGTTCCGCGCCGCCGCCGCGATGACGGCCGGGGCGCTCGCCGTGCTCGCCGCCGTCCTGGCCGTGACCGGGCCGGAGCTGGCCGGCGACTACTCCGCCGGCATCGCCGGCTGCGCCGCGAACGGCGACTGCGGGCGCTTCTTCGACCGGTTCTTCGACGAGCACCAGACCTCCTTCCTGGCCGTCACGCTCGTCGTGCTGGTCCTGCCGGCCCTGGTCGGGCTCTTCTGGGGGGCGCCGCTGATCACCCGCGAGCTGGAGAGCGGCACCCACCTGCTGGTGTGGAACCAGAGCATCACCCGCAGCCGGTGGCTGGCCGTCAAGCTCGGGCTCGTCGGGCTGGCCGCGGTGGCCGCCGCCGGGCTGTGCAGCCTCGTGGTGACCTGGTGGTCCGGCCCGCTGGACAGGTCGGCCGCGCCGGGGTTCGGGCTGATGGACCCGCTGGTGTTCGGGGCGCGCGGGGTCGTCCCGATGGGGTACGCGGCCTTCGCGTTCGTCCTGGGCGTGACCGTCGGCATGCTGGTCCGCCGGACGCTGCCGGCGATGGCGATCACGCTGGCCGTCTTCGCCGCGCTCCAGATCGCCGTGCCGCTGCTGGTCAGGCCCCACCTGCTGCCGCCGGTCAGCGCGTCGTTCGAGCTCGGCCGCGACAACGTCGACGACTTCCTCGTGCCCGGCGGCGGCGCCGGCCCCGGCGCGCACGTGATGCTGGCCCCGGCGATCCCCGGCCGTCCGGGGGCGTGGGTGCTGTCCGGCGAGCTCGTGGACGGCTCCGGGCGCGTGCTCGGCGACGAGGGCGCCGGCGTCCTCGTCCCGGTGTCCCTGACCTCGGGACCCTGCGGGACGTCCGCGATGCGGGAACCGGGCGAGGGCGCCATGAGCGCGTGCCTGGCCGAGGTCAACCGGCTGGGGTACCGGCAGCGGGCGGTTTACCAGCCCTTCGAGCGCTTCTGGCCGTTCCAGTGGATCGAGACCGGGCTCTACGCCCTGCTCGCCCTCGGCCTGACGGCGTTCTGCTTCGACCGGCTCAGAAGGAGGCTGTCATGAGGGGCGGGACGCTGGCGGCGGGGCTCGTCCTGGTCCTGGCGACGGCCTGCGCCGCGCAGACGCCGCCGCGCGCCCGGCCCGGCGGCGCGTCCGCGGCCGCCCCGGCCGTGTGCGCGCCGCCGCAGGGCGGCGCTCCCCCCGGCGCGGAACGGCCGACCACGATCGACGTGGTGGGGCAGGCGTACCGGTGCGTCCTCGCCCGTTACTACGGCGCCGCCGCGCTGGACGACCGGACGCTGCTCACCGCCGGGTTCGCCGCCTTCGTCCGGGAACTCAACCGGGCCGGCCACGACCTGCCCGAGGCCACGATGCCGGCGCTGACCGGCGACAGGACGGCCGACTGGGCCGCGTTCGAGGCGGCCTACCGGCGGGTCGCCGACCGGCTGCCGCACGACGACGCCCTGCGCGCCCGGCTGGCCGCCGCCACCCTGGAGGCGATCGTGGCCGCGCTCGGCGACGACCACGCCCGCTGGGAGCACGGCAGACCACGCCCGCCCGGCGCCTACGACGGCGACCAGTACGGCCTGGGCCTCAGGGCCAGCGCCCGCCCGGCCGACGCCCCCGGGACGGCGCTGCCGCCGCTGTTCGTGACCGCCGTGCCCGGCGGACCGGCGCGGGCCGCCGGAGTGCGCCCCGGCGACGTCATCGAGTCGGTCGACGGCTCGGCGCCCTTCGTCGGCGCGCAGGTCACCCCGGCCGTCGTCGCCGCGCTCCACCCGCGCTACCCGCAGGCCGCCCCGGTCCGGCTGCGGCTGCTGCGTCCCGACACCGGCCGCCGCCGCACCGTGACGCTGAAGCCCCGCCTGTTCCAGCCCGATCCGGACACCCTGCCGGTCGTGGCGGCCGGCCTGCTCGCCGGGGACGTCGCCCACGTGCGGATGAGCGGCTTCGCGCCCGACTCCGCCGACCGGGCGCTGCGGGCGATCGCCCGGCTGCGGACCGGCAGGACGCTCGCCGGGGTCGTGCTGGACCTGCGCGGCAACGGCGGCGGCAGCCCCGAGGAGGTGAACCGGCTGCTGGGCGGCTTCGCGCACGGCGCGGTGACCGCCTACCAGTGCGCCGCGGACGGCTCGTGCGAGACCATGCGGACCGACGACACCGTCCCGCTGGTCGGGCTGCCGCTGGTGGTGCTGACCGACCGGGGGTGCGCCTCGGCGTGCGAGCACTTCAGCGCCGCCGTCAAGGACCTGCGGCTCGGCCGGCTGGTCGGGACGCGGACGGCCGGGGCGGTGTCGGGGCCGGCGCAGCCGTACGCGCTGGGCGACAACACCGTTCTCGCGTTCCCGTCCAGGCATCACCTGGCGCCGGGACGCGAGGTGATCGACCGGGTCGGCGTGCCGCCCGACGTGCACGTGCCGCTGACCCCGCGCGATGCCGCCGCCGGGCGCGACCCGGCCCTGGACGCGGCGCTGAACCTGCTGCACCCCTGACGATTCCCGTGCCGACGAGGACGGACCATCTCATGAGCCATGCCGTCGTACCGAAGCCGATCATCCGCGCCGTGTCGACCCTCCTGACCGTGTCGTGCCTGCTGTCGGCGTGCGCCGCGCCCGCGCCGCCGAGGGCCGCCGCCGCCCGCCCGTCGGCCACGACCGCCACGCCCGCCGCTCCCCCGGCGCTGCCCCCGCCGACCGGCGGCCGGCCGGTCGGCGCCACCGTCCTGTACCTGAAGGACGCCTCCCGCGCCGACCCGTGGGCGCCCGAGGCGAAGGCCAGGGAGCTGATGGTCACCCTGTGGTACCCGGCGCGGACGCGGACGGGTGCCCCCGCGCCCTACATGTCGGCCAAGGAGTCCGAGCTGACGCTGAAGGGCAAGCGGGTGACCGGCGCGCCCTCCGACGTGCTGAGCAAGGTGCGGACCAACGCCCGCACCGGCGCCGAGCCCGCCGGACGGGCGGGCGGCCTGCCCCTGGTGGTGCTCTCCCCCGGCTTCACCCTGCCGCGCGGCACGCTGACCGCCCTCGCCGAGGACCTGGCCTCGCACGGGTACGTCGTGGCCGGCGTCGACCACGCCTACGAGAACTACGCCACGACCTTCCCGGACGGGCGGATCGCGACGTGCGTGGCCTGCGACAGCGACACCGACCCCGGGTTCGGGCCGAGGGTGACCGCGGTGCGGGCGGCCGACGTCTCCTTCGTGCTCGACCGGCTGACCGGCCCGGACCCGGCGTGGCCGGGCTCGCGGCTGATCGACCGGAGGAGGATCGCGATGGCGGGGCACTCGATCGGCGGGGCCGCGGCGGTGGAGGCCATGCTGAAGGACCGCCGGATCCGCGCCGGCCTCGACATGGACGGCACCACGTACGCCCGGATCCCCAGGGGCGGGCTGTCGCGGCCGTTCCTGTTCCTGGGGTCGGCGGGCCACCCGCCGGGCGGGCGCGACACCTCCTGGGACCGCGACTGGAAGCTGCTGTCCGGCTGGAAGCGGTGGCTCACCCTGCCCGGCGCGGACCACCAGTCCTTCACCGACGTGCCGCTGCTGGCCCGGGCGCTCGGCCTGGGCGCGCCGGGCTCCCTTGACGCGGCGCGGCCCACGCAGATCGTCCGCGCGTACGTCCGGGCCTTCCTCGACCTGCACCTGCGCGGCAGGCCGCAACCGTTGCTGGACGGGCCGTCGGCGCGCTATCCGGAGGTGCGGTTCTGCGTGCCCGGGAGGAAGGACTGCCGGTGACCGCCCGGCCGGGAGCGCGTGGTCAGGCGAGGCGGTCGAGCAGGTCGTCGAGCGTCCCGGCGAGGGCCTGCGAGCTGGCCGGGGTGAACCAGGTGGTGCGGACGCGTTCGTTGCTGCCGTTCGGGGTCTCGTGGTCGGCCGCGAGCCGCGCCAGCGAACGGCTCTCGTCGCCCAGGGCCCGCCCGAGCCCCTGGAACAGGCCGCGGACGTAGCCCTCCGCCACCTCGGGCGGCACGCCGTGCCCGGCGGCCCACGTGCTGAGCGTGGCCAGGTAGGACAGGTGGGTGGTGAGCGTGGCGGTCAGCGCGGAGAAGACGTTGAAGGCGGCCTCGTCCTCGGCCGCGAGCACGCCGCCCAGCCGTTCGAACAGGGCGTCGGTGACCGGGTGGGACGGCCAGGTCACCGTGACGGAGTCGCGGTCGCGGACGGCGGGCAGGGGGATGGCGCGCACCAGGGTGGCGCCGGTGTCCAAAAGCTTGCGCAGCTCCTCGACGGCGACGCCGGCCATCACGTTGACCACGATCGTGTCGTCGGCCACGCGCAGGCCGGCCAGCGCGTCGTGCCGGTCCGGCGGGCGCACGGCGATGACGACCAGCTCGGCGCGGTCCACCACCTCCTGGTTGGAGGCGCACACGTGCACGTCGGCGTAGCGCTGCGACAGCTCCGCCGCCGCGCGAGCGCCCCGCGGCGAGAGGAACACCTGGGGACGCTCGCCGGGCCCCTCGCACAGGCCCGTCACGATGGCCCGGCCGATCTCGCCCACCCCGATGACCCCGATCCGCTGCACCAAGTCTTCCTCCCGATCCGTGGTCGTACGTACTACAGCAGTCTGTACCGTTACTTCGGTTGCTGGCGGGATTCAGCGCGGAGACCTGCGTCCATAGCGTTGTCCTCATGAGCGATCCGTACAGAATTGACACATATGAGCGGCCGGCGCACAGCCCGCGGACCCCGCGGCGGCGACCGGTGTCGCGCGCCCTGCTGTGGATCATGGCGGTGTGCGGCGCGTCGGTGAACGTGGCGGCCAACCTCGTCATGCGGGGCGATCTGACCGCCCTCGGGCTGGCGTCGGGCGTGGTGGGCGTGGCGGGCATCGCCGGGCTGCTGATCCTGCGCTTCGCCGGCGGCCGGTCGTGAGCGCGGTCGTGCGGCCCGTCATGGAGGCGGTCGTCACGCTGGAGCGGGTGAGCAAGACCTACGGTGACGTGGTCGCCCTCGACGACGTCTCGCTGGCCTTCCCGCGCGGCCGGTTCGTGGCCGTGATGGGGCCGTCTGGCTCGGGGAAGAGCACCCTCCTGCAGGCCGCCGCGGCCCTGGAGCCGCCGACGTCCGGCGAGATCACCATCTGCGGCGTCGAGGTCACCCGCATGTCGGAGACCCGGCGCACGGAGTGGCGCAGGAAGCACCTGGGCTACGTGTTCCAGTCCTACAACCTGCTGCCCACCGTGACCGTCGAGGACAACGTCACGCTGCCGTTGCGGATGGCCGGGGTGCGCCCGGACCGGGCCTGGCTCGGCGAGCTGGTCGACCGGATGGGCCTGCGCGACCGGATGCGGCACCTGCCCACGGAGTTGTCGGGCGGCCAGCAACAGCGGGCGGCGATCGTCCGGGCCCTGGCCGCGCGCCCGGACGTGGTGTTCGCCGACGAACCCACCGGCGCCCTCGACCTGCGCAGCGCCGCCCACGTGCTGGACCTGCTGCGCGAGCTGGTCGACGACCTGGGCCAGACCGTCGTCATGGTCACCCACGACCCGGCCGCCGCGGCCCGCGCGCACGACACCGTGCTCATGGCCGACGGGCGGGTCCTCGACGTCCTGCCCGCCCCGACCGCCGAGGACCTGGCCGTACGGCTGGCGCGGCTGAGCGCGGAGCGGGTCGCATGATCAGGCTCGCGCTTGCGCTCGCCAAGGCGGGCGGGCTGGTCGTGGTGTTCGCGGCGGTGCTGGGCGGGATGGCGCTGGTGACCGGGACCGGGGTGCTGGTGGACTCGGCCTTCCGGGCGCAGCCGCCCCTGCGGCTGTCGGGCGCGGACGTGCTGGTCTCGGCCCGGCAGACGATCCCGCTGAAGGAGGAGCCGGACATCGCGCTGCCAGAACGCGCCAGGATCCCCGGCTCGCTGGTCGCCTCCGCGTCCGGGGTGCCCGGCGTGGCGGCCGTGGCCGGCGACCTCGCCTTTCCCGCCGCCGTCGGGTCCGGGACGGCCGGGCGGACCGCCGACCCGGCCACCGCCGGGCACGGCTGGTCGTCCCTCGCGCTGAGCGGCCGCATCACCGCCGGACGGGCGCCGCGCGCCGCCGACGAGATCGCGGTGAGCGGCGCGCGGGTCGGCGACCGGCTGCGGCTGACGGCGGCCGGCACGCCGGGCACCTACCGGGTGAGCGCCGTGGTGGACGCCCCCGGCGTGTACTTCACCGACGCCGTCGCCACCGCCCTGGCCGCCAGGACGGCGGGCCGGGCGCGGACGGTGGACCTCGTCGCGGTCCGCGCGGCGCCCGGCGTCTCCCCCGAGACGCTGGCCGCCCGGCTGAAGGCCCGCCTGGGCGACGGCTACGCGTACGCCACGGGCCGGGACCGGGCCGACGCGGAGTCGCCGGGCGCGGCGGCCGGCCGCGGGCTGCTGCTGGTCCTGCCCTCCTCGATCGGCGGGATCAGCCTGCTGGTGGTCGGGTTCGTGGTGGGCGGCGGCCTGGCGCTGTCGGTCAACCGGCAGCGCCGCGACCTCGCCCTGCTGCGCGCGGCCGGCGCGACGCCGCGTCAGGTGCGCAGGCTGGTGGCCGTCCAGGCCGCGGCGGCGGCGCTGCCGGCCGTGCCGTTCGGGGCCGCGCTCGGCTACTTCCTGGCCGCCCGCTTCGGCGAGCTGCTGGCCGGGATCGGGCTGGTGCGCGCGGACCAGCCGCTGGTGTACGGGCCGCTGCCGGCCGTGGCCGCGACGCTGCTGCTGCTCGGCGTCACGCGGGTGGCCGCGTGGGCGGGGTCGCTGCGGGTCTCGCGCATGCCGGTGGTCTCCGGGCTGCCCGAGCCGCGCACGCCGTCGCCGGCGCGGACCCGGGCGGGGCTGCTGCTCATGCTCGGCGCGCTGGCGCTGTCCGTGACGCCGCTGTTCATGCGGGGCGAGGCGGGCATGATCGGTCCGGGCATCGCGTCGATCGTCGCGGTGATCGGCCTGGCGCTGGCCGGTCCGCGGCTGGTGCAGGGTGTGGCCAGGGCGGTGGCCGGGTCGCGGCTCATGACGCGGCTGCCCGGCCCGCTGTGGCTGGCGGTGCACAACTCCCACGGGTACGCGCTGCGCACCGCCGGGGCCGTGGCCGCCCTCGGCATGGTCCTCACGCTCGGCCTCAGCGTGGTGCTCTCCCAGACCACGATGGAGCGGGCGCGCGCCGACGAGGTCGCTTCGGGCCTGCGCGGTCTCGTCACGATCACCGCTCCGGAGCTCGGCGGCGTCCCGCGCGACCTGCTGGCCGACGTGCGGTCGCGGACGAAGGCGGCGGGCATGGCGATGACGACCGTGGTCACCGAGCCGCTGCTGACCGGCGACAGCCCCGCCCTGATGCCCACGCCCGCCATGGCGCTCGGCCCGGACGCCGAGGGCCTGGTCGACCTGGACCTCGCCGACGGCGGCCTGTCCGGCCTCAAGGGCGCGGCCGTCGCCGTGGAAGAGGGCCTGGGCCAGGTGGGCCGGACCATGGACCTGATCATGGGCGACGGCGCGCGGGTGCGGGCGCGGGTGGCCGCCACCTACCGGCGCGGCCTCGGGTTCGGCCCGATCGTGGTCTCCCGCGACCTGGCCGCCGCGCACACGACGACCGGCCTGGACAGCGCGGTGCTGGCCCGTCCTGCCGACTTCGGCGACCTCGCGCGCCGCCCCGGGCTGCACTTCGACAGCCGCGCCGCGGGACCGCAGGCCGCCATGGCCTCGGCCCAGACGCTGGTGAACGTGGCCGTGCTCGCCGTGCTGCTGGGCTACGTGCTGGTGTCGGTCGCCAACCGGCTGGTGGCGACGACGACCGCGCGCCGGGAGGAGTTCGCCGGGCTGCGCGCGATCGGCCTGACCCGGCGTCAGCTCAGGCGGGTGGTGCGCTGGGAGGCGCTGCTCGTGGGCGCCGGGGCGTCGCTGTCGGGGCTGGTGCTGTCGGCGGTGCCGCTGGTGCTGCTGAGTGTGGGCTTCCTGGCCCGCCCGCTGCCTGCCGGGCCGTTGTGGCTGGTCCCGGCCTCTATCCTGGCAGTGATGACGATTGTGTCCCTCGCCATGGAGCTACCCGCCCGGAAGATCATGACGTGACGTGAAAGCTCTGTGGCGGTTCGTTCGGTATCACTTGATGGTGTTCGCGTCGGCCCTGGCGGCGATGGTCTGGCTGGCGGTGCTCGTCGCGGGCGTCCTGCTCGTCCCGGTGGGCGGGGTGGGGCTCGTCCTGGTGCCGCGCATGACGGCGGTGCTCCACCGGTGGACCGAGTGGCAGCGCGCGCAGGCCGGCGCGGTGCTGGGGGTCGCCGTGCCGGCGCGTCCGGCGCCGCCCGCCGTGACCGGGGTGCGCGACCAGTGGCGGCAGCTCCTCATGGGCACGCGGGCCAGGCGTGACCTGCGCTGGACGGCGCTGCACGTCGTCGTGGGCCTGCCCGCCGCGCTGGCCGCGCTCGGGGTGGCCGGGCTGCTGGTGAACCCCGTGCTGGAGGCCCCGCTGTGGTGGTTGTTCCCCGCGGACGACCCGCTGCGGCTGCTGGTGGCCCTCCCGGTCACCGGATGGGAGCAGGCGATCGGCATGGGCGTCGCACAGGTCGTCCTGGCCGCGCCGCTGGCCTGGTGGGCGCTGCCGCGGCTGGCCCGGCTGCACGCCCGCGCCTGCCTGGCCGCGCTCGCCCCCTCGGAGGCCGACCGGCTGGCCGAGCGGGTCGGCGAGCTGACCGAGAGCAGGTCGAACGTCCTCGACGCGCACGCCGCCGAGCTGCGCCGCATCGAGCGCGACCTGCACGACGGCACCCAGGCCCGGCTGGTCGCCATCGCGATGCGGCTGGCCATGGCCCGCGAGGCGCTCGACGACGACGGCGGGCCCGTCGGCCGGCTGCTGAAGGACGCGCACGAGGGCGCCGAGGAGGCGATGACCGAGTTGCGGCAGGTGATCCGCACGATGTACCCGCCCGTCCTGGCCGACAGAGGGCTGGCCGGCGCGGTGGCCGCCGTGACGGCCAAGGCCGGCCTGCCCGTCGAGACGGACGTGAGCGGCCTCGGCGCCGTGCCCGCCGCGGTCGAGACGGCGGCCTACTTCATCGTGGCCGAGGCGGTCACGAACGCCACCAAGCACAGCGGCGCCGGCCACGTCACCGTACGGCTGGCGTCCGGACGCGTGCTGCGCATCGAGGTCTGCGACGACGGCAAGGGCGGCGTGGACGAGAGCCGCGGCACCGGCGTCACCGGCATCCGCAGGAGGGCCGCCGCGCTCGACGGTACCTTGTCCATCGACAGCCCTCCCGGAGGGCCCACCCGTCTCGTCGTGGAGCTGCCGTGCGCGTCGTGATCGCCGAGGACAACGTCCTGCTGTCCACGGGGCTGGAACTGCTCCTGAACAGCAAGGACATCGAGGTGGCCGCGGTCGTGCCGGACGCCGGCGCCCTGCTGGACGCCGTCACCGAGCACCGGCCCGACCTGGTGATCGCCGACGTGCGGCTGCCGCCGTCGTTCCGCGACGAGGGCATCAGGGCCGCCGTCGCCCTCCGGCGCGCCGACCCCGCCCTGCCCATCCTGGTCCTGTCCCAGTACGTCGAGCGCATCTACGCCCGCGAACTGCTGGCGCACGGCTCCGGCGGCGTCGGCTACCTGCTGAAGGACCGGGTCAGCCGGGTGAGCCAGTTCGTCGAGGACGTCCGCCGGGTGGCCGCGGGCGGCACGGTCATGGACCCCGAGGTCATCGCCCAGCTCATGGTCGGGCGGGGCCACGGCCTGGACAGCCTCACCGGCCGGGAGCGGGAGGTGTTGTCCTGGATGGCCCAGGGCCTGAGCAACACCGAGATCGGCGAACGGCTGACGATCACCGACAACGCGGTGCACAAGCACATCGGCAGCATCTTCGCCAAGCTCGGCCTGGCCGTCTCGGACGGCGGCCACCGCCGGGTCATGGCCGTGCTCACCTTCCTCGACGACCAGTGACCCGCCTCCCCTACGCCGGGCCCAGGCGGGCGCGGACGGCCGCGTCCACGTCGGGCGGCAGGGGGCCCTTGCCGGCGGCGGCGACGTTGGCCCGCAGGTGTTCCGGCCGGGCCGAGCCGACGATCACCGAGTGCAGCTCCGGATGTCCGAGGATGAACCGGAGCAGCAGTTCGGTCACCGGCGCGCCGTCCGCCAGCTCCTCCAGGCGGGCGGCGGCGAGCCGGGCGTGGCGCTGCGCCAGCGGCCGGCGCACCGGCTCCGGCACGGCCTCGGGCGGCGGCGCGAGCGAGCGGGCCACCGCCCCGCGGGCGACCGTGCCCGCCCCGCTCGCCGCGGCGGCCCCGAGCAGCCCTTCGTGGGAGCGGTCGAGCGCCGAGTAGGGCAGCAGGAACACGTCGAACGCGCCCGTCGCGATGTGCTCGGGAAGGTGCGGCAGCTCCCCCGACATGCCGGTGAAGCGGACCAGGCCCTCGTCCTGGAGTTCCCGCATCCCGGCGATGGTGTCCTCGGCCGCCATCACCGAGACGCTCGGGCTGAGGTGCACCATCAGGACGTCGAGATGGCCGGTGCGCATCCGGCGCAGGCTCCGCTCGACGCCCGCGCGCACGTTCGCCCTCGTGTAGTCGTGCGCGGGGTCGCCGTCGGCGAGGGGGCAGCCGCACTTGCCCGCCAGGACGAACTCGTCGCGGCGGTGCGCGATCCAGCGGCCGATGTGCTCCTCGGCGTCGCCGTAGTCGGGCGCGGTGTCGATGAGGTTAACCCCGGCGTCGAGGGCCTCGTTCAGCACGGCGCGGGCCGCGTCGTCGGACACCGGCGGGCCCCAGGCGCGGGGGCCGCGCAGCTCCATGGCGCCGTAGCCGAGGCGGCTCACGCGCAGGCCGGTGCGGCCGAGCGTGGTGGTGGGGAGCGTCATGTCAGTGCTTCGCGTAGTGGCCGGCGACGGCGGCGAAGGCGGCCTTGGGGGCCCAGGGCAGGCCGGGGTAGGCGGCGCCGGAGCGGTCCTCGTAGACCTTGACGACGCCGTAGCTGGCCAGGTCCAGGTCGTCGCGGGGGTGGCCGTCGGGACGGTGCGGGTGGTCGCGCAGCGCGAAGGTGAAGACGAAGGTGCTGTCCACGCCGGCGGCGTCGAAGACCTCCAGCAGCTCCCGCACGTACGCGGCCTGGCCCTCCTCGTCGCGGACGTGCTCGCCGGTCAGCCGGACGGGCTCGCGGGTGCCCGGGGCGTACTCGACGATCTCCAGGCCGAGCGCGCCCCGGTCGCCCGCGCCGCGGTAGGTCGCCGAGCCGAACTCGGTGATCGCGACCGGCCTGCCCTCCGCGACGAGGCTGCGCACGCCCTGCTCGAACACGTCCACGATCTCGGCCGACCGGTAGAGGTCCACGGAGACGAGGTCGAACGGCGTCCAGTCGACGCCTTCGAGCGGCACGGAGGCGTAGGTCACCCGGCCGCCGAACCGCTCGCGTACGACGGCCACCGCCCGCCCGAGGAAGTCGTTGACCCGCGTGCGCACGCCGCCGACCAGCTCGCGCACCCGGTCCGGACGGCTCAGCAGGGCGACCCGCTCGTCGATGTCGTCCCCGGGCAGGAAGCCCTTGCTCATCAGGCACAACTCGGCGCCGGTGACGAAGACCACCTCGGCGCCGCGCCGCCTGAGCCGTTCGGCGCGCTCGGCGCAGTCGGCGAACAGCGCCAGCATCTCCTCCTCGGTCAGCTCCAGCGGGTAGGGAGAGAACCAGACCTCCAGCCCGAGGTCGGCGGCATGACTGGCGGCGACCTCGAGGCGGTCGGGGTCGCCGCCCATGACGCGGACGGCCGTGCAGTGCAGGTCGTCCCGGATGACGCGCATCTCGCGCGCCACCACCTCGGGGTCGAACCCCGGGTGACCGATCGTCCCGTTGACGACGAAACCGGTGTCGTAACTGATGCCCTTGGCGCGCATGGGTGTTCCTTCCAGCTTTACGGTACTGACCGTACCCTATCCCATATGAGGTACGGTCGGTACCCTCAGACCGAGGAGGGTGGCGATGGCCGAGGCAGGCGGGCGGACACGGCGGCGCGGGGTGGCGCTGGAGGAGGCGATCCTGAGCGCGGCGGCCGACGAGCTCACCGAGTCGGGCTTCGCCGGGCTGACCATGGACAAGGTCGCCGCCCGCGCCGGCACCAACAAGAACGCCATCTACCGCCGCTGGCCGGGCCGCCTGGCCCTCGGCGTCGCCGCCTACAAACGGCTGGCCACGACGGTCTCGCCGCCCGACACCGGCGAGCTGCGCGGCGACGCCCTGGAGCTGCTGCGCCGGGCCAACCGCTACTGGAGCTCGCCGCTCGGCGCGATCCTGCGCGACCTGATCGCCGCCGCGGGCGGCACCGCCGAGCTGCTGGCCGAGCTCCAGGAGCAGTCGGACGACGCGGTGGCCGCACCCTGGCTGGCCGTCCTGGAACGGGCGGTGGCCCGCGGCGAGGCCGCCCCCGAGTCGCTGCGCCCGAGGGTCGCCACGGTGGCCATCGTGCTGCTGCGCAACGAGTTCGTGGTGCGGGGGGCGCCCAGCGCGCCAGACGACGTCCTCGTGGAGATCGTGGACGAGGTCTTCCTGCCGCTGGTCCGGCGAGGTCAGGACGCCTGAGGCCGGCTCACCAGAGCCGGTCGATCTCCCCCGGGTGGAGCTCGACGCGCGCGTGGTGGAACGACAGCCGGTGCGCCCGGCCGTGGGGTGAGGGGAAGTCGCCCATCGTGACCTTGTCGAACCCGGGCAGGTCGCTGGGGAAGGGCGCCTGCGGGGTGCCGCCGACCAGCACCGCGCCGGGGATCGCCGACCAGCCGGCGCTCTCGTAGAAGCCCTGGAGCGGCCGGTCGCAGGTGAACAGGGCGACGTCGAAGCCCGCGTCGGCGATGGCCGCGCGCGCGGCGCCCACCAGGCGGCGGCCGTGCCCCCGGCCGCGGGCGGCCTTCCTGGTCACCACGGTGCTCAGGCCCGCGGCGCGGAACCGGTGTCCGGCATGGGTGAGGGTCTTGGACAGGATGTCCAGGGCGGCCAGGACCGTGCCCTCGTCGCCCTCGTCGCGCTCGTCGCGCTCGTCGAGGAGGAGCATGGTGCGGGGGGCGAGGGCGGGGTCGTGCGCGGGGCCGCCGCCGTCGGGCGCGGGGAAGTCGTGGCCGGGCCAGGCCTCCCGTTGCAGGTCGCGCACCTGGGCCAGCAGGTCCGCGGGCACGTCCGGCTCGGGGAACGACCTGATGGGCATGGTTCCCGAGTGTGCCGCGCGACGGCTCTCCGGGCAAACGGGGGCCGGTCGGACGGGTCAGGGGTGGGTGGCGGGCGAGGGGCGGTTGTCGTCGTCCTGGCCGCCGGGCGTGGCCGCCAGGATGTCGGTCAGGACCGCCAGGATGCGTTCGGCGTCGGTGAGCAGGCTGCCGCTCAGCGCCCAGCCGGCCGGGTGGGCGACCTCGCCCTTCTGGATCTCCGTCGTCATCTGGTCGTGGATGCGGCTCGCCTGCGCCTCCGCCCGGCCGAGCAGGGTGCGGGCCCTTCCGAGGTCCGGGTCGCGGCGTACGGTGGCGGTCAGGGCGTCGCCCAGCACGTCCAGGAGGTCGGCGTAGTCGCGGGCGTAGTCGGGGCTGACGTCGGTCGAGGGCCCGTCGTGGTGTTCCAGGTGGGCCAGGGCGTGCACGATCGTGTGCACGTGCGCGGCCAGCGTGGTCAGCCGGCGCAGCACCTGCTCGTGGTCCTGGGCGGCCGTGACCGGGTGGAGGCTGTGGCGCAGGTTGTAGCGGCGGCTCTCGGCGCCGTCGGCCACGGCGGCGGCCGCGTCGGCCAGGTGCTCGTCCAGCCGGACGGCCTGGCGTTCCCAGTCGGGCAGCGCCGAGAGGTTCCACTCGTCCCGTAAGCCCTCGGCGACGGAGGTCAGCAGCGCGGCCGTCTCGCGGGCCAGGCGGCGCACGGCCGCGTCGGGCCGGTCGCGGTACAGCGGCGGCCACAGCACGCTGTTGACCAGCGCCCCGCTCAGCGCGCCGATGGCCGTGGCCAGCACGTACGCCAGCAGGTAGCGCTCCTGGGAGGCGGCGGCGAAGGAGAGCAGCAGCACGGCGGTGGTGGCGACGTCGGAGCCGTGGTTGCCCATGCGGTGCCAGCGGGCGGCGACCAGCGCGGGCGGCACGACCAGGACCAGGCTGAGCACGCCCAGGCCGAGCAGGTGCCCGATGCTGCCGGCCAGGATGACCCCGGCGCCGACCGCGGCGACCCGGCGCAGGCCGTTGGTGAGTGTGCGGTACACGGTGGCGTGCACCATGATCACCGCGGTGGCGGGGGCGATCCAGGTGGCGCCGAGCGCCAGCAGCCGGCTGGCCGTCAGCCAGGCCAGCACCGCCGCCAGCGTCGCCTTGGCGATCTGCAACGCCTGCAACCGCTGGTACGACCCCGGCTTGGCCAGCCCGGCGGCCTGCCCGCGCACGTACGACAGCTCACGCTTGACGGCCGCGGACAACCGGCCACTCCAGCCACGCCACATGACGTGACATTTACTCACATTTAGGGCAAGCCGCAAGATCTTCCCCGCCGGAGGGCCCGCCCGCGCCGGCATGAGAGGATCACGGGCCATGGAGATCATCGACAGCGGCCGGTTCGAGCCCGCCCCGGACGGTTCCGCCAACTTCGCCGAGCACCTGAGCGTGCCCGCGCTCAGCTTCGGCACGTACTCCATCCCGGCCGGCGCCGTCGACGGCCAGTCGCCGCACGCCGAGGACGAGATCTACGTCGTCACCAGCGGGCGCGCCTCCTTCACCTCGGGCGGCGTCACCGTCGAGGTGGGCCCCGGCACCACCCTGTTCGTCCCGGCCCGCGAGGAGCACCGCTTCCACGACGTCACCGAGGACCTGGTGACGCTGGTGTTCTTCGGGCCCGCCTACAGCGGCGTCCCCGCGTCCTGACGCCCCCGGCCGTCAGGCGCGCGAACTCGTGGGCCGCGAGCGCGCCACGAGCGCGCCGCGCTGAGGAGACTGGAGGGCGGGGGCGGACGGCCGGCCGTCCCGTCGCGTGACCGTCGCCCACCGTTGCCGCCCGGCCCTGACGAGATGAGAGCCCTCATGACTGTCACCCCCGCCCAGCTGCGCGACCTCGCGCGCCGCGCTCAGGACCTCGCCGCCGAGGTGCGCTCGCTGTGCGACACCGAGCCCGCCGGATCCCCCGAGGGCGACCAGCTCCGGGCCGCGCGGCACGCCGCCGACTGGCTGGACCGGGGCGGCGAGGACCTGCAACGGGCGGCCGGCGACCTGGCCAGGCTGCGGGCGCAGCGCGAGCAGGTCTGCGGCATGCCGTGGGGCGTCTGCCCCGAGCACGGCAACACCCTGTCCTACCGGGCCGACGTCACCGAGTGCCGGGTCTGCCACCGCACCTGGCCGCAGGACCGGGCCGGCCGGCCCTGCCAGGAGCTGGTCCGGTGGAAGGTGACCGACCAGGCCGGGACGGTGACCAGGATGTGCGACGGGCACGTGCTCGGCGCCCGCGCCGTGCTGCACGGG
Organism: Nonomuraea sp. NPDC049655; assembly: GCF_044465465.1. NCBI lineage: Bacteria > Bacillati > Actinomycetota > Actinomycetes > Streptosporangiales > Streptosporangiaceae > Nonomuraea > Nonomuraea sp. NPDC049655. Next base: position 400,316 of record NZ_JBITLS010000009.1, on the reverse strand, counting down.
GCCACGTTCACCCGGCTTGATGCCGAGGGCGCCCAGGCCTGAACCTGCCCGACAGCACGGTGGCGCTGTTGATCACCGAGACGTGGCTGTAGGCCTGCGGGAAGTTGCCGACCTGCCGGTGGTGCACGGTGTCGTACTCCTCCGACAGCAGGCCGACGTCGTTGCGCAGGCCGAGCAGCCGTTCGAACAGCTCGGTGGCCCGGCGCCGGCGGCCGGTCGCGGCCAGGGCGTCGGCCAGCCAGAAGGAGCAGGCCAGGAAGGTGCCCTCGCCGCCGGGCAGGCCGTCGATGTCCTCGTCCTCGGCCCGGTAGCGCAGGACGAGACCGTCGTGGACGAGGTCGCGGGCGATCGCGTCCACGGTGCCGACGACGCGCGGGTCGTCGGGCGGCAGGAAGCCGAGGCGCGGGATGAGCAGCAGGGCCGCGTCCAGGCCGGTCGAGCCGTAGTACTGGGTGAAGGTGTTGCGTTCGGCGTCGTAGCCGTGGGCGCAGACGTCCTGGTGGATGCGTTCGCGCAGGGCGCGCCAGCGGCCGACCGGGCCGTCGCGGCCGAACGCCTCGACGGCCTGGATCATGCGGTCGGCCGCGACCCAGGCCAGCACCTTGGAGTGCACGAACTGGCGGCGCGGCCCCCGGGTCTCCCACAGCCCGTTGTCGGGCCGGTCCCAGATGCCTTCGAGGTAGTTCATCAGGGCGTTCTGGACGTCCCAGGCCTCGTCGTCGATGGCCAGGCCGGACCGGCGGGCCAGGTGCAGGCAGTCGAGGGTCTCGCCGTAGACGTCGAGCTGGAACTGGCCGGAGGCGGCGTTGCCGACGCGTACCGGCTGGGATCCCTCGTAGCCCGACAGCCAGTCGGCGGTCCATTCGGCGATGCGCCGGCCGCCCTCGACGGTGTACATGATCTGCAGGTCGGCGGGGTGCCCGGCGACGGCCCGCAGCAGCCATTCGCGCCAGGCGCGCGCCTCGGCGTCGTAGCCGGCGGTCATCATGGCCTGGAGGGTGAAGCTGGCGTCGCGCAGCCAGCAGTAGCGGTAGTCCCAGTTGCGCGGGCCGCCCAGCCGCTCGGGCAGCGAGGTGGTGGCGGCGGCGACGAGCCCGCCGGTGGGGGCGTAGGTGAGGGCCTTGAGGGTGAGCAGGCTCGTGCGGACGGCCTCGTCGTAGTCCCCCTGGTAGCCGCACCGGCGGGCCCACTCGCGCCACAGCCGTTCGGTGTCGGCCAGGGCCTCGGGCGGGTCGACCGGTTCCGGGCGCGGCAGCCACGACTGCTGCCAGGTCAGCGCGAACGGCACCCGCTGCCCCTCCCCCACCGTGAAGGAGGCGGTGGTGCGGTGCCGGTCGGCGTCCGGGCACAGCTCGACGGGGGTGCGCAGCCAGGTGGCGTCGCCGCCGGCGACCGCGGCCAGCACGCCGGGCTCGTAGCGCAGCCAGGGGACGTCGTGGCCGTAGTCGAAGCGCAGCACCAGTTCCATGGTCATCTCGACCCGGCCGCGCACGCCCTCGACGATCCGCACCACGTCGGGGGCCTCGCCGCGGGGCGGCATGAAGTCCACCACCCGGACGCTGCCGCCGGGGCCGTCCCAGGTGGTCTCCAGGATGAGGGTGCCCTCGCGGTAGCCGCGGGAGGTGGCCCGGCCGCCGCCGGCGGGGGCCAGCAGCCAGCGTCCGGCGGACGGGCCGTCGAGCAGCGCGGCGAAGCAGGCGGGCGAGTCGAAGCGGGGCAGGCACAACCAGTCGATCGAGCCGTCGCGGCCGACGAGCGCGGCGGTGTGCATGTCGCCGATCAGGGCGTAGTCCTCGATCCGCATCGGCGCCCGCTCCTTCCGTCAGGCCACGCGGTGGGGTTCGGCGGCGGCGGCGCGCAGCTCCAGCCCGTGGCCGGGGGCGTCGGGCCGGGGGCGGGCCAGGCCGCCGGAGGGGTCGGCGGCGCCGTCGAACAGCTCGGCCTCGATGCGCTGGTGGTCGTGGAACCATTCGACGTGGCGCAGGTTGGCGGTGCTCGCGGCGGCCGGGAGGTGCAGGTTGGGCGCGCAGTGGGCGGACACCTGCAGGTTGTGGCCCGCGGCGATCGCGGCGGCGGCGAACCAGCCGGTGTAGCCGCCGCAGCGGGTGGCGTCGGCCTGGAGGCAGTCGACGGCCTGGGCCTGGCACATGCGGGTGAAGTAGGCGGGGTCGCAGCCGTACTCGCCGGCGGTGACGTCGGGGGCGGCCCGCTCGCGGACGAGCCGCAGGCCCGGCAGGTCGTCGGAGGAGACGGGCTCCTCGAACCAGGTCACGTCGTGCTCGCGCATGCGCGCGGCCAGGCGGACGGCCTGTTTGGCGGTGTAGCCGCCGTTGGCGTCGACGTACAGCTCGGCCCGGTCGCCGATGACGCGGCGGGCCAGGGCCACGCGGTGCAGGTCGCGGTCGGGCTGGGTGCCGGACGACTCGCCGATCTTGATCTTGACGCGGCCGATGCCCCGCTCGTGGACCCAGTGGGCGAGCTGGGCGGTGGTGGCCTCGTCGTCGTAGGTGGTGAAGCCGCCCGAGCCGTACAGCGGGACCTCGGGCCGGGCGGCGCCGAACAGGCGGGTCAGCGGCAGGCCGAGCAGACGCGCCTTGAGGTCCCACAGCGCCACGTCGGCGACCGAGACGGCGTAGCCGGCGACGCCGGGACGGCCCGCGTTGCGCACCTGCCGGACCATCGCGGCGTGCAGGGCGGGGATGTCGGCGGCGTCCGCGCCGGTCAGGACGCCGGCCAGCAGCTCGGTGACCACCGAGGCGGCGGCGGCCGGGGCGTAGGTCCAGCCGGTGCCGGTGACGCCCGCGGCGGTCAGGGTGACGACGACCATGGTGGTGGACCGCCAGGCCAGCGTGCCGTCGCCTTCCGGCTGGTCGGTGGGGATGCGGTAGGCGGCGGCCCCGGCGTTCTCGATCGTGCTCATGACATCCCTGGCCCTACCCGGTGGCTCCTGGTATGACGCATCGGCCCCCGTTCAAGCAACCTGAATTGCCTGTCCCGGGGCGGACGCCTAGGGTGGCTGGAATGTCAGTCAAGGAGCCCGCGGACGCGCTCGCCGCCGTGGTCGCGCTGCGCCGCCTGGCCGACCAGCTGGAGGACGCCGCCGTGGAGCAGGCGATGCGGGCGGGCTGGAGCTGGCCGCAGGTGGCCGAGGCGCTCGGCGTCACCCGCCAGGCGGTCCACAAGAAGCACGCCAAGCGGCTCATCGCGGCCGGGGTCGAGCTGAGGAGGCGGGCATGAGCGGCGCGTTCGACCGCTACCTGCACGACGTGCTGATCCGGGGGGAGGCCGAGGCGCGCGCGGAGAGCTCCCCCACGATCGAGGCCCACCACGTGCTGCTGGCCATGGCGGCGCCGCAGGACACCGCGGCGCGGGCGATCCTGGCCGAGGCCGGGCTCGACCAGGCGGGGGTGCGGGCGGCGTTGCGGCGGGAGTTCGAGCACAGCCTCGCCGCGGCCGGGGTGTCGGCGGCCGCCTTCGACCTGCGTTCGACGCCCGACCCCGAGCGGCGTCCGCAGCTCGGGGCGTCGGTCAGGCTGGCGATCGAGCGGCTGGCCGCCACCCATCGCAAGAAGGACCTGCGGCCGGTCCACGTGCTGCTCGGCGTCCTGCAGGCCGAGGTGGGCACGGTCCCGCGGGCGCTGGCCCTGGCGGGGATCGACCGCGCCGCGCTGGCCGAGCGCGCCCGCGCCGCCCTGTAGATCCGGCGCGGATCTTTTTCCTCCCGGCGATGTCGATCCGGGCCCCCGCCCTTCGTGTAGAGGGCAGAAGGAGGCATGACGACATGACCGAGACGAAGACATTGGTGACCGGGCTGTGCGTGGGCGAGTCGCCGCGCTGGCACGAGGGCAGGCTGTGGTTCTCCCACTGGGGGGTGCAGGAGATCGTCGCCGTCACCCCGGACGGCGAGAGCGAGGTGGTCGGCCGCGGCCCGAAACCCGCCGGGTTCTGCCTCGGCCGGCTGCCCGACGGCCGCCTGCTGGTGACCGGCGAGCACGAGCTGCTGCGCGTGGAGCCGGACGGCACGACGTCCGTCCACGCCGACCTGGGCGAGCTGCCGGCCGGGCCGAACGAGGTCGTCGTGGACGGCCGCGGCCGGATCTACGTGAACTGCGTCGGCTTCGACTTCGGCCGGGCCGACTTCGCGCCCGGCGTGATCGCCCTGGTCGGCCCCGGCGGCGAGGCCCGGGTGGTCGCCGAGGACCTGTACTTCCCCAACGGGATGGTGGTGACCCCGGACGGCTCCACGCTGATCGTCGCCGAGTCCTGGACGCGACGGCTGACGGCGTTCGACATCGACGCGGACGGCGGGCTGTCCGGCCGCCGGGTGTGGGCGCCCATCGGCGGCGACGGCATCTGCATGGACGCCGAGGGCGCGATCTGGACCCAGGTGGACGACGAACAGGGGTCCGCCTGCGTACGGGTGCGCGAGGGCGGCGAGGTGACCGACCGGATCGAGCTCGACCGGGCCTGTTTCGCCGCCGCGCTCGGCGGCCCGGACGGCCGGACGTTGTTCATGACCGTCGCGGTGTTCCCGGGCGTCGAGCGGATGGCGGAGATGTTCGCCGGCCGGACGGGCGAGGTCAGGACGGCCGACGTGGCCGTCCCCGGGCTCGTCTGAGCCGGTGGGGCGGGGGCCCGCGCCGTCAGCCGAACTCGGCCTGGAACAGGTCGGCGCAGGTCCCCAGGAAGTCGCCCCAGTCGCCGTTCACGTTGGCGACCAGGGTGTGGCCGCCCTGCCGGTCGCCCATCGCGTACGTCATCGACCCCCGGATGTAGCCGCCCCCGCCCCAGAGCGTGACGCCGGACGGGAACCGCTGGGAGTAGACGCCGAGCCCGTACCGGGCGCCGGGCACCCAGCCGGCGCCTTCCGTGGGCACGGTGGTGAACATCTCCTCCTGCTGGGCGGGCGGGAGCAGCCGCCCGCCCAGCAGGGCGGCCAGGAAGCGGTGGAGGTCGGCCGTGGTCGAGACCATGCCGCCGGCGGCCCAGGCCCATGACAGGTCGGCGTCGGTCACGTCGTGGCGGACGGTCTCCTGGCCGCTCTCGTCCTGGCCGGAGTAGTGGCGGGCGTGCGGGTCGCGCAGCCCTTCGCCGGCCGCGGGCAGGTACGTCCCGGTCAGCCCCAGCGGGGCCGCGACGCGCCGGTCGATCTGCTCGGCGAGCGTCGAGCCGGACGCCGCCTCGACGATCATCCCGGCCAGGTTGTAGTTGACCTTGGAGTAGACGAACCGCTCGCCCGGCTCCCCGGCGGGCGGGGTCTCCTGGCCGGGGATCGCGTCCGGCAGGCCGCTGGTGTGGTTGAGCAGCAGCCGCGGGGTGATGCGGGCGGCGTCGGCGCCGGGGAAGTACTCCTCGACGACACCCGGCAGCCAGGTGGTCACCGGGGCGTCCATGGCCAGGTCGCCGTCGGCCGCCAGGCCCAGCACGACGGTCCCGACGAACGCCTTGGTGAAGCTGCCGATGCGGAAGTGCTCCCCGGGCCCGCGGGGGCGGCCGGTCTCCAGGTCGGCCACGCCCGCGGCGCCGAACCACGGCGGGTCGTCGCCGTCCCGGACCTCGGCCACGACGCCGGGCCCCCGGTCGCCGGCCACCAGCCGGTCGAGCACCTGCCGCAACCTCGGACGATCGGCGTGAATCATGGACATGCTGCCTCCAGCGACACGAAACGGATCCGCGAACGCGAGCAACCGTAGTTGACTATTCTGAACGTAGTCAACTGCGGTTGCTTATCGAGGCGGGCGGCGGGCGGGGTCAGGCGTCGCGGCGGGCCGAGGCGATCAGGCGCATCAGCGCGGCGTGCAGGTCCTGGAGCTCGTCGAGGTCCATGCCGAGCCGGGCGACGATGGCCGGCGGGATCTTCTCCGCCTCGGCCCTGAGCTGCCGGCCGGCGGGCGTCAGTGTGACGGCCAGGGCGCGCTCGTCCTTGCTGTTACGCTCGCGGTGGACGTAGCCCAGCGCCTCCAGCCGCTTGAGCAGCGGGGACAACGTGCCGGGGTCGAGCTGCAGGAGCTCGCCCAGTTCCTTGACCGACAGCGGCTCGTGCTGCCAGAGGGCCAGCATCACCAGGTACTGGGGGTGGGTCAGCCCGAAGGGCTGCAGCAGCGGCCGGTAGAGGCCGATCACGCTGCGCGAGGCGATGCTGAGGGCGAAGCAAACCTGCCGGTCGAGCGCCAGCAGGTCTGTCGCCTCTGTCACAGGCTCCATGCGTGTACGCCTCCGATGCCGTCTGGTAACTTACTTTGTGTACAAACTAATAGCCTGCAAATCGATGCCACACAAATCGTACCCGTGGCCGGGCCGCCGAAAGAGGGACACCTCATGTTTCACCGCAAGCCGCTGGAGGAGCGCATCGCCGAGCGTCAGGCCAAGCTGCCTCCGCTGAAGGAGGGCAAGCACTTCGAGCACGGCCCGGCCAAGTTCGTGTTCGTCACGCTGCTGGTCGTGGTGGTGGTCACGCACCTCGTCGGCCTGGCCATCGTCATGCACTTCGCCTGATCTGCCGGGAACATCCCGGCGGCGGCCGCCGTTACATCCCTCGTGGCCGGTGTGCCCAGTGTCCCCGGGCCTCACCTATCGCCTTCGCGGACTACCGTTCGGCTGGAGCCGCGTTGTGCCCCTCGCCGAGAGGCGACACGCACACCGGTGCCCACGCGTTGAGGGCCCCCGCCCGTCCCGGCGGGGGCCCTCGCGCGTGTCCAGAACCGGGCGGCCCGGCTCAGGCACGCGGCCAGGGACGGCCGGCCAGGCGTTCGATGTCGGTGTTGAAGCGCCTGAGGTAGGCGGCGAAGGCGGCGACGTCCTCCGGCGACCAGTCGGCCATCACCTTCTCCAGGCCACGCACGTTCCGCTCGCGCTCCTCGGTGAGGCTGCGCTCGCCCTCCGCGGTGAGGCGGAACTTGCGGGCGATGCCGCCCTCGGGGTCGGGGATGCGTTCGACCAGGCCGGCGCGCAGGAGGGCCGAGGTGTGCCGGTTGAGGGTGGAGACGTCCAGGCCGAAGGCGTCGCTGAGCTGCCCGATGGACATCGGGCCCGAGCCGTGCAGCCGCCGCAGCAGGAGGTGGGCACTGCGGTCGTAGTGCCGGTGCCGGCCGAGCAACATCGTCTCGAACTCGATGAGATGTGTGGGCTTTTCCATCCCAATCCCCCCTTTCGCGAGATATGTGCACCTTACATGAATTGTGTACTTAACACATGATGTGTAGCGTGCACATCCTTCGACGACGGGAGAACAACGTGGGGGGCTCCACATCCACCGCCCGCCCCGGCGGCATCGTCAGCGTGATGGCGGTGGCCGGCATCGTCGCCTCGCTCATGCAGACCCTGGTCGTGCCGCTGATCGGCGAGTTGCCGCGGCTGCTGCGCAGCACCGCCTCCGACGCCTCCTGGGTGATCACCGCCACCCTGCTGGCCGGCGCGGTCGCCACGCCGGTCACCGGACGCCTCGGCGACCTGTACGGCAAGCGCCGCATGATGCTCGTCTGCACCGCGCCGCTGATCGCCGGGTCGGTGATCTGCTCGCTGGCCGGGTCGCTCGCCCCCATGATCGTCGGACGCGGGTTACAGGGCATGGGCATGGGCCTGATCCCGCTCGGCATCAGCGCCCTGCGCGACCTGCTGCCGCCCGACCGGCTCGGCCCCTCGATCGCGCTGATGAGCTCGTCCATGGGCATCGGCGGCGCCCTCGGCCTGCCGATCTCGGCCGCGGTCGCCGAGTACGCGAGCTGGCGGGTGCTGTTCTGGGGCTCGGCCGTGCTGAGCGTGCTGATCGCGGTGCTGATCCGGGTACTGGTGCCGCCCACTCCCCCGCTGCCCCGCGAGGGCGCGGCCGGGCGGCTGGACGTGCCGGGCGCGCTCGGCCTCGGCGCGGGGCTGGTGTGCCTGCTGCTGGGGGTCTCCAAGGGCGCCGACTGGGGATGGGCGAGCGGCATCACGCTCGGGCTGCTCGGCGCTGCCGCGCTGGTCCTGCCGGCATGGGCCCTGTGGGAGCTGCGCGCCGCGGAGCCGCTGGTGGACCTGCGGGTGACCGCCCGGCGGCAGGTGCTGCTGACCAACCTCGCCTCCATCATGGTCGGCTTCTCGATGTACGCCCAGGCGCTGATCGTCATGCAGATCCTCCAGCTCCCCGCGGCCACCGGCTACGGGCTGGGCCAGTCGATGCTGGCCGCCGGCCTGTGGATGGCCCCCTCCGGCCTGATGATGATGGTGGTCTCGCCGCTCGGCGCCCGGCTGTCGGCCGCCCGCGGCCCGAAGGTCACCCTGATCGCCGGGAGCCTGGTCATGGCGCTCGGCTACGGCTCCTCCATGGGCCTGCTGGGGTCGGCCTGGGGCATGCTGGTCGTCACCTGCGTGTGCAGCCTCGGCGTCGGCCTGGCCTACGGGGCGATGCCCGCCCTCATCATGGGCGCGGTGCCTCGGTCGGAGACGGCCGCGGCCAACAGCTTCAACACCCTGATGCGCTCGATCGGGACGACGGTCTCGGCGGCGGTCGTCGGCGTGATCCTGTCGCAGCTGACGATCCGGCTGGGCGCGCACACGCTGCCGTCGGAGGCCGGCTTCCGTACCGGGATGCTGGTCGGCTGCGGGGCTGCGCTGGCCGCGGCGGCCGTCACCATGGCGCTGCCCGGCCGTCGCGGCGGCCGGACGGCCGGGGACGGGGCCGCCGCGTCCGTCTCGCCCGCCCGGCGGTGACGTGCGGGAGCCTCTTGGCTTCCTATACTTTTGGTAGGAAAATCAGGCAATACCGGTTCTCGTCACTGGGAGGCTGACGGTGCCCTTGCCCGATTTCCTGATCGCGGGAGTGCCCAAAGCGGGGACGACGGCGCTGCACACCGCGCTGCACCCGCACCCCGACCTGTTCCTGTCGCCCATCAAGGAGCCGAAGTTCTTCCTCACCGACGGGCCACCGCCCGGACGGGGCGGACCGGGCGACGCCGAGACCTACCGGGAACACGTCTGGCGGCGCGCGGACTACGAGGCGCTGTTCGCCGCCGCTCCCCCCGGCACCCGCGCCGGCGAGTCCACCCCCTTCTACCTGTACGACCTGGACGCCCAACGCCGCATCCGGGAGACGATCCCGCACGTCCGGCTCATCGTGAGCCTGCGGGACCCGGTCGAGCGCGCCCACTCCAACTGGACCCACCTGTGGTCGGCCGGCCTGGAGCCGATCGGCGACCTCGTCCGCGCCTGCGAGGCCGAGCCGGAGCGCATCGCGGCCGGCTGGGCGCACTTCTGGCACTACACCGCCCTCGGCCGGTACGGCGGGCAGCTCGCCCACCTGTTCACCCTGTTCCCCCGCGACCAGGTGCTCATCTTCCGTTACCGGGACATCGTGGACCGTCCGGCCGAGACCCTGGACCGCATCTGCGGCTTCCTCGGCGTGCGGCAGGGGCTGCTCACCGGCGTCCCGAGGGAGAACGTGACCGCGCACCCGGACCCCGGCGCGCGGCACGCGTTGCTGTCCACCCTGCGCCGCGCCCTTCCCGCGGCCCTGTCCGGGCCGCTGGAGCGGCTGCTCCAGCGGCGCGGCCGGGCGCGCCGGCCGCTGGAGTGGGCGCAGCGGCAGCGGCTGATCCCCTACTTCGCGGCGGACGTCGAGCTGCTCCAGCAGGTCACCGGCGAGGACTTCAGCGACTGGCTGCGGCCGCGGGAACGTTCGGGCGGGCTGGTCGGCAGCCGGCCACCCGGCCAGCGCCAGGCCAGAAACGGCCGCGCCCCCTGACCACGGGCCCCCACCACGGACCCCCTGACCGCGCCCCCTGACCGCGGCGCCGCACCGGGACGGGCCCGGCCGGCGAGCGGGCCGGTCAGTGGGGCGGGCGGAGTTCCGTGCGCAGGTCGTGGGCGCCGTCGGCGCGCGTGTACTCGTAGTAGAGGCGCAGGCCGCCGTCCGGCAGGTCGACGAAGGTGAGGTAGCGCAGGCCGCCGCCGTGGTGCGGCGACATCGCGGCGGGCCGGTCGCCCAGGGCGGCCAGCGCGTCGGGGTCGGCCCCCACGGCCACGCCGGTGCGCTCCTCGTAGTTCTCCTCCGCGCTGCCGCGGCCGTCGTAGAAGGCCACGACCCGGTCGCCGTCGAAGCGCACGGCGCTGATCCGGACGCCGCGGGCGTCCCACAGGCCGGGGCGGCCGGTCAGGGCGGTGCCGTGCCAGGTCCAGTCCAGGCCGTCGGCGCTGGTGGCGTAGTCGGTCACCATCCGGTCGGCCTCGTCGGGGTCGGCCAGCGGGTGGCAGGAGGCCCACAGGTGCCACACGTCGCCGCGCCGCACGATCACGGTGTCCTTGACCCCGGTCTTGGGGTCGCCGGGCAGCACCGTCGTGCGGGTGCGCGGGTCGAACGCGGCGGGATCGGCGGCCTCGACGACCTCCACCCGCCAGTGCTTGGTGCCGGGCGTGGCGCAGCTCAGGTACAGCCGCCAGCGTCCCTGCGGGGTGCGGACCAGCGCGGGCCGCTCCAGCGACTCGGCGTCCATCTCCTCGCGGGTGATCGTGGTCAGCGGCTCGAAACGCTCGCCGTCGGACGAGCGGGCGACGACGACCGCGTAGCCGCGGCCCTCGCCGACCGGGCGGCGCAGGCGGTAGGCGAGGTAGATCAGCCCGTCCGCGGCGACGGCGCTCGGCGCCCCGGCCCAGTGGCCGTGCGCCGGGACCGGCGGCTCGACCGCCACGACGGCGCGGCCGGGATCGGGGAGCAGGGCGTTCTCGTCGATCGACATGGAACCGAGGCTAGGCCAGGACGTGGAGCCGGACATGGCTGCTTACCTCTCCTTGGGATTATCCTTATTACCTATAGACTTTATGGGGTTATGGCCGTCCGCCGCATGCCCGGCACGCCGGAAGTGCGGGCGCGTTTTCGCGGCGCCGTGCGCGCAGCGACCCCTCCGGTGGCCGGCGTCCCACGCATATGCTGGACCGATGCCCACCCCTGAGTTCGTCCTCGCGCTGCGCGAGAAGATCGGCACCGAGCCGCTGTGGTTGTCCGGGGTGACCGCGGTCGTGCTGCACGAGGACCAGGTGCTGCTGGTCCGCCGGAGCGACACCGGCGCCTGGACGCCCGTGACCGGCATCATCGACCCGGGCGAGCAGCCGGCCGACGCCGCGTTGCGCGAGGTGGCCGAGGAGACCGGAGTGCGGGCCGTCGCGGAACGGCTGGCCCTGGTGCACGTCACGCGCGAGGTCACCTACCCCAACGGCGACCGGGCCCGCTACCTCGACCTGGTGTTCCGCTGCCGCTGGCGGTCCGGCGACCCCCATCCGGCCGACGGCGAGAACAGCGAGGCCCGCTGGTTCCCCCTGCGGGAGCTGCCGGACCTGAGCGCCGACATGCGCGCCCGCCTCGACGCCGCCCTCGGCGACGCCCCGGCCGCCCGCTTCCACACCACCGACCACTGACCACGCCCCCCATCCCTGACTGCGGGCCCCCTCGCCGCGTGCCCCCCTCACCGCGCGGCCATGGGCCGGCCCGGCGTGGCGGGTGCGCTGCCCCGCGATCTATGGTGGGGGCCGGATGCGGAAGGATCGGGCCCATGGCGGGAAAGACCATCGTCCTGACCGGCGCCAGCGACGGCATCGGCCGTGCCGCGGCACGCGCCCTGCGACAGCGGGGCGACGAGGTCGTCCTCGTCGGCCGGTCGGCCGGCAAGACCGCGGCGCTGGCGAAGGAGCTCGCGGCCGACCACCACGTGGCCGACTTCGCGCGCCTGTCAGAGGTACGCGACCTGGCGGCCACCCTGCTCGACCGCCACCCGGCCATCGACGTGCTGGTCAACAACGCCGGGGCCATCATGGGCTCGCGCACCACCACGCCCGAGGGCCACGAGGCGACCTTCCAGATCAACCACCTGGCGCCGTTCCTGCTGACCACGCTGCTGCTGCCCCGGCTGCTGACCGCCGGCGGCACGGTCGTCACCACGTCCAGCCTGCTCAACACCCGCGCCCGGCTCGACCTCGACGACCTCGACGCGGTGCGCCGCTACTCGGGCAGCCGGGCGTACGCCAACTCCAAGCTGGCCAACATCCTGTTCACCCGCGAGCTCCAGCGCCGCCACGGCGAGGACGGCCTGGCCGCGGCCTCCTTCCATCCCGGCGTGGTGGCCACCAACTTCTCCGGCGGCGGCGACAGCGCGGCGCGGCTGCTCTACCACACGCCGCTCAAGCGGTTCCTGCTCACGCCGGAGCAGGGCGCCGACACCCTGGTCTGGCTGGCCACCTCACGGCCGGGCGCCGACTGGGCCCCCGGCGGCCACTACGAGAAGCGCCGGCCTTCGGCCGTCCACCGCCTGGCGGACGACTCCGGCCTGGCACGCCGCCTGTGGGAGCGCAGCCAAGCGCTCGTCGAGCTCGCCTGACCGGTCCCACGGCCGCGGGTGTGAGTGGTGGGCGGCGGAGGGCCGACCCCGTCATGCCGGTGTTAGGTCGGTGGCGGCATCCTGGAGTCCCCGGAAGGAGACAGATGCCGCCACGTCCCAGGCTGCCCGAACGTACGGTCCGGCTGCGCTTCACCCTCCTGTACGGCGGGCTGTTCCTGGCCTCCGGCGCGGGCCTGCTGGTCCTGGTCAACCTCGTCGGCATGCCGCTGTCGCGGACCGTGCCGGTGCCGGGCCGGCCCGGCGGCCGGCCGGCCCCGGCCGCCGCCGAGGAATACATCGCCCTGCTCCAGGCCCAGCTCGCCGACGTGCACGCCACGCAGTCGCGTCAGCTCCTGGCCGGGTCGGTGCTCGCGCTGGCCGTCATGGCCGTGGTGTCGATCGTGCTCGGCCGGGTGGTCGCGGGCCGGGTGCTGCGCCCGCTGCGCACGATCACCGCCGCCACCCGCCGCATCTCCGCCGACAACCTGCACGAACGCCTGGCCGTGCCGGGCCCGGCCGACGAGGTCAAGGACCTGGCCGACACCATCGACGGGCTGCTCGCCCGCCTGGAGGACGCCTTCGCCGCGCAGCGCCGGTTCGTCGCCGACGCCTCGCACGAGCTGCGCACCCCGCTGGCGACCATGCGGGCGCGGCTGGACGTGGCCGTGGCGAAGCCGGAGCCCGTACCAGACCAGACGCTGGCGCTGGCCGACCGGCTGCGCACCGACCTCGACCAGGTCGACCGGCTCCTGGAGGGCCTGCTCGCGCTGGCCCGCGCCCAGCACGGCAGCCTGCCCGACGCCGCCGCGATCACGCTCGGCGACCTGGTGCGGCACACCCTGGACGCCCGCGCCGCCGACCTCGCGGCCCGTCGCCTCACCCTGGACGACGAAAGCGTCGCGGAAGGGGCGCGGACGCGGGGCAGCGTCGCGCTGGTCACGCGTATGGTGCACAACCTCGTCGACAACGCGATCGTCCACAACCAGGACGGCGGCTGGATCAGGGTCGAGGCCGCGGCCGACGGCCGGTGGGCACGCCTGGTCGTGGAGTCCGGCGGGGACCGGCTCGACCCCGAACAGGTGGCGCGGCTGGCGCGGCCGTTCCAGCGGCTCGGCGCGGACCGCACCGGGTCGGCGGACGGCTCGGGGCTCGGCCTGTCGATCGTCGCGGCCGTCGCGCAGGCGCACGGCGGCGCCCTCGACCTCGCGGCCCGCCCCGAGGGCGGGCTGCGCGCCACCGTGCGGCTGCCGGCATGAGGGTGCTGGTGGTGGAGGACGCGCGGGCGCTGGCCGCCGTGCTCGCCGAGGGCCTGCGCGACCAGGGCATGGCCGTCGACGTCGCCCACGACGGGCTGGAGGCGGCGGCCAAGCTCGACCTCGCCCCCTACGACGTGGTGCTGCTCGACCGCGACCTGCCGGGCATCCACGGCGACACCCTCTGCCAGATGCTCACCGACCAGGACGAACGCCCCATGGTCCTGATGCTGACCGCGGCCGGCTCGCCCGGCGACCGGGTGAGCGGGCTGACCCTGGGCGCCGACGACTACCTGGCCAAGCCCTTCCACTTCCCGGAGCTGGTGCTGCGGGTGAGGGCGCTGGCGCGCCGCCGTCCCGGCGCCCGGCCGCGCACGTTGCGCGGGGCCGGGATCGAGCTCGACCCGCTGCGGCACACCGTCACCCGGGACGGCCGTCCGCTGGAGCTGTCGGTCAAGGAGTTCGCCGTGCTGGAGGCGCTGCTGCGCGCGTCGCCCGGCTTCCTGAGCACCGAGGCCCTGCTCGAACAGGTCTGGGACGAGCACGCCGACCCGTTCACCAACACCGTGACCGTCACCGTCGGCCGCCTGCGCCGCAAGCTGGGCGAACCGCCGGTGATCAGCACCCGGCCGGGCGTGGGGTACCGGATCGGGTAGCGGGGCCGTCCGGTGCTCCCAGGTGATCTTCACCGGCGGGGGTGCAAGGTCAGACCAGGGGCTGATGCGCGGCGGGGTTCCGTCTGCGATCGTGAGGGCGTGAGGGCGTGAGGGCGTGAGGGCGGCTGGGGGCGCACCCTGGCGGTGATCGTCCGCGCGACGGGGCCGGTCCGCCCCTGGTGAACAGGCAGGAGGAGACGCCGTGATCAGATTCGGCTATGCCGACACCCCGTTCGGCCAGATCCACCACGCCTCATGCGGCACGGGCGAGCCGGTGCTCCTGCTGCACCAGACCCCCCGCTCATGGGACGAATACCGCGAGGTGCTCCCCCTGCTCGGCCGCACCCGGCGGGCCATCGCCATGGACACGCTCGGCTTCGGCAACTCCGCCCGCCCGCCCGAGCACTCGATCGAGACCTACGCCGCCGGCGTGTTAGCCCTGATGGACGCCCTCGGCCTGCCGCGAGCCGCCGTGGCCGGGCACCACACGGGCGGCGTCATCGCGGTCGAGACGGCGGCGCGCGCGCCCGACCGCGTCACCGCCCTGGTGCTGTCCTCCACGCCGATGGTCGACCCCGACGGGCGGCGGCGTCGTGCGGGCCATCCCTCCATCGACGCCGTGCGCGCGCAGTCCGACGGCTCCCATCTGGGCGAGTTGTGGAGCCGGCGGGCCCCCTACTACCCGTGGCCGCTGCTGAGCCGGTTCGTCCGCGACGCGCTGACGGTCCTGCCGGAGGTGGAGCGCGGGCACGAGGCGGTGGCCGCGTACCGGATGGAGGAGCGGGTCGGGCTGGTCCGCTGTCCGGCGCTGGTCGTCGGAGCCACCGACGACCCCTTCGCCTTCCCCGAGCTCGAACGCCTGGCCGCCGCCCTTCCCCACAGCACCCAGGCCGTGGTCAAGGGCGGCGTGATCCCGCTGGAGCACCAGGCGGCGGAGTTCGCGGCGCTCGTGGCGGACTTCCTCGACGGCCCGGCCCGCGAGACCGGCTGAGGCGGCCCCGGTCAGGCGGGAGTCACCCACTCGACGAACTGGATGACGATCCCGTTGGGGTCGGTCACCTGGAACAGGCGCTCACCCCAGGGCTCCTCGCGCAGCGGCATGGTGATCTCGACGCCCGCGTCACGCAGCAGCTTCTCCTGCCCGTCCAGGCCGCCGTCCAGGGTGAAGGCCAGGATGAGACCGGAGGCGTGCTGGTCGCGCTGCTCCGGCGGCAGGACTTCGATGCCGCGGGCGAGCAGCACGATGTCCATCGCGTCGGCGCGGGTGAGCGAGGCGAACCCGTCCGCGGCGACCCGGACGGTGTAGCCCAGGTGTTCGGTGAAGAACGCCTGGGAGGCGGCGACGTCGGCAACGGTGAGCGAGACGGTGGACGTGGTGATCTGCAAGAAGGTCTCCAAGAGGGATGAGAACGGCTGAACGAAACACGAACCGCCGGTTAGGACGGCCCTGCCCGACGTCGACCACGACGGCCGACGACCCCAGCGGACGTGGCCCGCCATAGACGGCGTCGGTGGACGGCGTCGGCGCTGAACGTGGTCAGGGTGAGGGACGGTCGTCGCGGGAGGGGGGTCAGTGAGCGCGGCGGCGGGGGAGGTTGCGGGTCACTTGCGGGTCCTGCCATCCCCGTGCGCCATGGTCGGCGGACGGTCTGCGGACTCCGCCGCCCGGAAGGGAAGAGTGCTGCGACTTGCGTTCGCGGCCCTCCGACGCCCCGAGGTCGATCTTGAAAGCTACAGCCGGGAAGCGCTTGAGTTCCAAGCAGGTTCTCCTTTTCGTTCGTCGGTCAAAAACTTACAACGGACGTAAATATAGTCCGAGGGTTCGAGGGTGTCAACGTAAAAATACAACGAGGGTAAGATTCCTTCATGGCTCACGAGACCTCGCCCGCACCCGGCCTCCGCGAATCCAAGAAGCAGGAGACCCGGCAGCTCATCTCCGACCACGCCACCAGGCTGTTCATCGCCCAAGGGTTCGAGCAGACCACCATCGCCGAGATCGCCACCGCCGCCCGCATCGCCAAGAAGACGGTGACCAACTACTTCCCGCGCAAGGAGGACCTGGCCTTCGACCATCAGGAGGCGTTCACGTCCGCCCTGGCCGACGCCGTCGCCGCCCGCGGTCCCGGCGAATCGGCCCTGTCCGCTCTACGACGTGCCTTCCTGGCCTCCGTCGCGGCTCAGGACCCGGTGGCGGGGTTCTCCGGACCGGAGTTCGCCCGCATGATCGCCGACAGCCCCACCCTGACGTCCTGCCTGCGCGGCCTGCACGACCAGCGCGAACAGCACCTCGCCCGGGCCCTCGCCGACGCCACCGGCACGACGGCAGACGACATCACCGTCCAGACCGCCGCCGGGCTGCTGGGAACCGTGCACCGGGTGCTGTTCCAGCGCATCCACGAGCTCACCTTGGCGGGCCTGCCCAACGACCGCATCGCCGACACGATCGCCCCCGACGCCACCCGCGCCTTCGACCTCCTAGAACCCGCACTCTCCAACTACGCCCCCGCCTGAAGACCCGCCTGAGTCTCAGAAGGCCGCCTCCCCAGTTCCGGTAGGCCGCCCCTGGTCTCAGGAGCCGCAGAGTCCTGGGCAGCGCCGCCGAGGTCAGAGCTGGCCTGAGCCTCGTGGGCGGCCCCCCAAAAATCCGCCACCCACTTAGGAGCCGCCCGCTCAGGAGCCGCTGGCCGCTCAGGGGTCGTCCCAGTGTCAGGAGTCCTCCGGGTCGGGGGCCAGCGGTGGGGTGGGTGGGAGGTGCCAGGTCGTCAGGAAGGCTTCGGCCAGGGCGCAGGCGCCGGCGTACGGGCCCTCGGCATGGGACAGGGCGGCGGCGGTGATCTCCGCGACACGGTTCTCGACCAGGTGGCCGACCTCGTCCGCGGTGGAGACCGTTCCCGCCCGTTCGGCGAGGTAGCCGATCGTGGCACCCGCCCCGCAGACGAAGTCCGCCAGCGTCACCACACCCCGCTCCCCCAGCGTCCGCAGCCCCCGCGCGGTGTAGGGCACGTTCGCGGCCGGCGCGATCAGGCCGGCCCGCACCGTCGCCGCCCGCCGCGCCGACAGGGTGCCGGTCCGCGCCCCGGGAACCAGCACGTCGGCGGGCGCCTCGTACAACGCCTCGGGTGGCAGCACGGGCAGGCCGAGCCGGGTCACGCAGGCGTCGCCGTGCTCGGCGCGCAGTTCCTCCAGGGCCGCGACGTCCAGGCCGGCGGGGTCGCTGACGCATCCGTGCAGGGTGGACAGGGCGACCAGGCGCGCGCCGCGCCGCGCCGCCTCGCGCACGACGGCGCTGCCCACCTTGCCGAAGCCCTCCACCGCCAGCGTCCGCCCGGCCAGGCCGCCGAGCGCCGTCGCGGCGGCCACGACCACGCCCAGCCCGGTGACGACGGTGTCCACCAGCTCGCCGCCGGCCTCCTCATGCATGATCGAGTCGGCCCGGTACCCGGGCAGCGGCGCGAAGTCCTGCGTCCGCGTGCCCAGGTCCGAGGAGGTGAGGAAGGTGCCCTTCTCGACCAGCGGCGCGACCTCCTGGCAGAAGCGCGCCACCGTGCCCGCCCGGTCGGCCGGCGAGGCCCGGAGCACCGCCTTGGCCCCGCCGATCCGCTCGCCGAGCACGGCCAGCTTGTACGTCATCGCCCGAGCCAGCAGCCCCGCCTCCTCGCGGGTGACGTCCGGCGCCAGCCGGGTGCCGCCCGCGCTGACCGGGCAGTCCAGGTCGAAGGCGATGCAGCCGTCCACCGAGACGAGTTCCATGATCCTCATCCGCGCTCCCCGCGTCCGTGCGAACCGTGCCTGCCGCCCAATCTCTGCGCCGCCCGGCCGCCTGTCCATGGGTCACCGTCGATCGGAATGCGCGCCCGGAACACGCTCCAGCGCCGGGCCCCCTGGCCATGGGTCAGCCCTGGCCGGGAAGCCCGGACGCGTGTCCAGGGTCAGGGAGCGTTGTATCCCAAGGTGTACGGACCGGTGCCGGAGTAGGAGTGCACCCGGTAGCGGTAGTAACCGGCCGCGCCGGTGTAGGTGAGCGTCTCGTCGGCTCCCGACCCGGCGCTCTGCGCGACCGTCGCCCACGTGGACCCGTTCCAGCGCTGCAGGTACAGGTCGAAGTCGGCGCCGGACGGGCCGTCCAGGCACGCCTGGTGCGGGCCGGTGACGGTGGTCTGCAGATATCCGCCGTCGGGCTGGTACTGCTCCGCCCCGGAGGCCAGCGTCCCGGACTTGGTGGTCTCGTAGCCGGAGCAGCCGCCCGCGACGGCCACGGACAGGGCGAAGGCGACCGTGTGCGTGGCGGCGGGGCCGGTGGCGGTGACCGTGATCGTGTACATGCCGCCGGGCGTCTGCGCGGAGGTGGAGACCGTCATGACGGACGTGCCGCCCGACTGGACGGTGGGCGGCGCGAACGTCGCGGCGGCCCCCGCCGGCAGCCCGGCGGCGGCGAACTGCATCTGCTGGGGCCCGCCGCGCGTGACGGCGGTGGAGATGGTGCTCGTGGTCGACCCGCCCGGCGTGACGCCGCCGCTCGTGGGCGAGAGCGAGATGGCGAAGTCGTCGCCGCCGCCGTTCGGCGGGGTGTTGTCGATCATGCCGGAGATCTCGTTGTACACCTCGGTGATGCGCGTCCCCCAGTTGGGGCAGCCGCCGAGGTGGTGCAGCGCGATCACCTTGTGGCTGGAGGCGGCGATCACCGGGGAGCCGGAGTTGCCGCCGGAGGTGTCGCAGCGGTAGCCGGTGTTGACGCCCGACGACACCACGTCGATCTTGCAGGCGGCGCCGCCCTGTGTGTCCTCGTACAGGGACAGGCGCTTGGGCAGGGTGTCGCCGTGGCCGGGGATGTAGATGCGCTCGCCCGCCACCGGGGGACGCGGATCGAGGTACAGGGTGCCGAACTGCTGGATCGCGGCGAAGTCGGCGACGCTGAAGAGCGTGTAGTCGAGCGCTTCGAGTGCGCTGGTCTTCAGGAACTGGCCGCCGCCGACCTTCGTCCCGGCGCCCGGGTTGTCGCCGCCGCAGGTGGCGCAGTCGTAGTCGAACTGGAACTCGCTGGCGCTCAGGTCGGCGGCGCTCTCCATGCAGTGGTGGTTGGTCAGCATGCGGTTGGTGTTGCCGACCCGCCAGGCCGTGCAGTAGCCGAGGCCGTTGAGCAGCTGGCGGGCCACGGCGCGGCTGCGGGCGTACTCGGTGGGGTTGCTGTCCTTGTAGCAGACCACGTCCCGCCGCGCGTCGGTGCCGCAGACGCTGAACGTCCGCGGCGTCAGGGCCGCGGCCTCCTGGGTGGTGTAGCCGCGGAAGTACCGGTCGATGCGCACGCCGAAGCCCTGCCGGGCCAGCCGGACGGCGTTGCGCGGCCCGGACGCGTGCAGGGTGACCACGGCCGTGTCGCCGTCCACGGAGAGCGCGGCGAAGCCGGGGACGCCGTGCAGCGTGTACCCGGAGCCGGTCGGGTAGCGCCCGCGGGTGGGGTCGCCGTAGTAGGTGTGGGTCTCGCGGCCGTCCGGCGAGGCGACGGTGACGTAGTCGCCGGGCACGAGGGTGAGCGCGGCGAAGTGCACCTTGACGTACCGGGAGCCGGGCCGGGCGACGCGCGTGCTCCAGCTCCGTCCGGCGGCTCCGTAGGGCAGGGACAGGTCGGCGAGCACCTCCTCGCCGGCCGGGGAGACCCGGCTGTCGAGCTGCGCGTGCAGGGGCGCGGCGGCGGGGGCCTGCGCGAGGGCGGGGGCCGGGGTCGCCGGCGCGACGACGGCCAGCGCGGCGATCAACGCCGTGGCCGCCGCTCTCCATCGGGAAGGATTCATGCGGGGGACACCTCCACGTGAGGGGTGACCGAAGCAGGCCGCCGGTCGCCGGGAGCCGGGCCCGGTCCGGGCGCGTAGGCCGCGCCGGCCAGGGGCCGGCGGAGCCGGCGAACAGGCGGCCCGCCGTGGTGGGGGGTGGGCAGAGGGTAACTCCGCCTCCCATCCGTACCGTTATCGGTAGCGATACCGATATTTCGGGTTATCGGGTGTAAAGGTCCAGCGCGTCACATCAGACAGCCCTCCCCGAGCCGACTGATGTACAAAATCATTGACATGATGTCCGCCTTCTTTTACGTTCATCATGTCTACTTTCTTTGACATGGAGACCTGCCTTGAAGGCCATCACCCGGCACGTCTACGGCCCCCCGGCCCTCACCGACCTCGACCGTCCCGCCCCCGGCCCCGGCGAAGCGCTCCTGCGCGTGCACGCCGCCTGCCTCGACCACGGCGTCTGGCACCTCGGCGCCGGGCTGCCCTACCCCGTCCGCCTCGCCACCGGGCTGCGCCGCCCCCGCTCGCCCCTCCTCGGCCGCGACGTCGCCGGGACCGTCGAGGCCGTCGGCCCGGGGGTCACCGGTCTGGCGGCCGGCGACGAGGTCTTCGGCGTCTGCGACGGCGCGCTCGCCGAGCACGCCGTCGCCCGCGCGGACCGTCTCGTCCCCAGGCCGGCCGGTCTGTCGTCCGAGGCCGCCGCCGCCGTCCCGACCAGCGGGCTGACCGCGCTCCAGGCGCTGCGCGACCACGCCCGCCTGCGCCCCGGGCAGCGCGTGCTGGTCATCGGCGCGGGCGGCGGGGTGGGGACGTTCGCCGTCCAGCTCGCCAAGGCGCAGGGCGCGCACGTCACCGGCGTATGCGGCCCCGGCAAGGGCGACCTCGTCCGCTCACTCGGCGCGGACGAGGTCGTCGACTACACCCGCGAGGAGCCGGCCACCGGCCGCCACGACGTCGTCCTCGACACCGCGGGCAACCGTCCCCTGCGGGACCTGCGGCGGATGCTCACCCGCCGGGGCACGCTCGTGATCGTCGGCGGCGAGAACGCCTCCGGCCGCTGGCTGCACGGCACCGGCCGCCAGCTCCGGGCGACGGCGCTGTCGCCGTTCGTCCGGCACACCCTGCGCGCCCCGATCACCCGGACCGATCCGGCGGACCTGCGCCACCTGGCCGGCCTCGCCGCCAGCGGCGAGCTCACCCCCGTGGTCGGCAGGACGTTCGAGCTGGCCGGCTTCCCCGACGCGATGGATCACCTGCGGGCGGGCCACGTGACCGGCAAGGTCGTCATCGTCATGCCCGGCCCGAGGTAGGTCACCAGTCGCCGGCCTCGACGCGGGTGTTGCGCAGCGGTTCGCCCGCGCCCCCGGCGGGCGCGGCCCACAACACCGCGTTGGCCAGGATCCGCCGCACGCCCGGCTGGTGGAAGACCGGGTAGTTCTGGTCTCCGGGGCTGAAGTAGAAGACGCGTCCCCTGCCGCGCCGGTAGCAGCAGCCGCTGCGGAACACCTCGCCCCCGGAGAAGGAGCTGACGAACACCAGCTCGTCGGGCGCCGGGACGCCGAACGGCTCGCCGTAGGTCTCCTGCTCGGGGATGACCAGCGGCTGGGGCACGCCCGCGGCGATCGGGTGGGCCGGCTCCACCGTCCAGACCAGCTCGCGGTCGGCGCTGTCGCGCCAGTTGACCGTGCAGGTGGTGCCCATGAGGGCGCGGAAGACCTTGGAGTAGTGGCCCGAGTGCAGCACCAGCAGGCCCATCCCGGCCCAGACGCGCTCGCACACCCGCGCCACGACCTCGTCGTCCACCTCCTCGTGCGCCGCGTGCCCCCACCAGGTGAGCACGTCGGTGCCGGCCAGCGTCGCGGCGTCGAGGCCGTGCTCGGGGTCCTGCAACGTCGCGGTGCGCACGCGCACCCGCTCCCCCAGGTGCTCGCGCAGGCCGCCGGCGACCGCGCCGTGCATGCCCTCGGGGTAGCGGCGGCGCACCTCCTCCTCCTGCTGCTCGTGTACGTTCTCGCCCCAGACGGTCACGTTGATGCTCACGCGCGATGTTCTCCCTCCGGACCTGCCGCACCTGCCGTCCGGTCCTTACCCGCCCGCCCGCCGGTTCCGCCACCGATGGGCGGGCGGAAAATGTCTCGCGGGAGGAAGGACGGTTTGGGTAGGTTCGCCAGTGACCATGGAAGTCATGCGAAGCCGCGCGCCCGACGGCCCTCCTGTCGAGATCGCCTGCGACGAGTCCGGCGCGGAGGGCGAGAAGCTCGTCGGCGGCAACACCGACGTGTTCGCCCACGCCGGCGTCTCCCTCGACGTGGCCGCCGCGGCCGACTGCGTGCGCGAGCTGCGCCTCAGGGCGCCCTCACCGGTCACCGAGTTCAAGGCCGAGCACGTGCTGCGCGAGAAGAACCGGGCCACCCTGATCTGGCTGCTCGGCCCGTCGGGCCCCATCCTCGGACGGGCCTGCGTGCACCTGACCGACAAGGCGTACTTCGCCGTCAGCAAGGTGACCGACCTGCTCGCCGGCCACCACTCCAGCCTCGGCCTCGACCGGCACGAACGCTCGGCCGCCCTGGCGGCCACCCTCTACCAGGAGGGCCGCCACGCCTTCGGCCCCGCCCGCTGGACGGCCTTCCTCGACGCCTTCAACCACCTGCTGCGGGCCAGGAACGGCCGCGGCCCCGAGATCTCCGCCGAGTCGGCCTTCGCGCTGGTCGCCGACCTGCGCACCACCCCCGGCCCGGCCGGCGAGATCATGGACGAGCTGTGGGCCGCCCGGCCGCTCGTGGACGCCTTCACCACCCGCCTGCTCGACGACCCGCACGTCTTCCCCGCGCTCGACCCGCTGATCCCGGCCATCGCGCACGCGGTCGCCCACTGGGGCGCGGGCGGCCGGCCCGTCTCGGTGGTGCACGACCGGCAGACGACGCTGACCGAGGAGCGCATCGAGCGGCTGCGGCTGCTGCTGGCCCGCCCGGACGGCCCCGCCGGCCCGCTGGTGCTGACCAGCCTGACGCTGGTCGCCTCGCACCTGGACCCCCGCGTCCAGGTGGCCGACATCGTCGCCGGAGTGGCGCGCAAGATCGCCTCCGAGGAGCTCAACGGCCGCGGCGACCCCGAGCTGACCGGCCTGCTCCGCCCGTACGTGGACCTCGCGTCGGTCTGGCCGGACGAGCGCAGCCGGGCCGCGCTGATCGCGGGTCAGCCGAGCCAGGCGCGCGCCTCGGCGGCGGCCTCCGGGTCGAGCACCGGCTGGGAGTAGACCTCGATCAGCGTGCGCATCAGCAGGCGCTCGCCCTCCGGCGTGGACAGGTCGGCGCCCATGCCGCGGCAGACGTGCGGGTACAGGACCGTGACCGACAGCGCCATCGCGGCCATCACCGCCGCCCGCGCCCGCGGCGGCACGTCGGGCGGATCGGCGCGGTCCTGGTCGGCGGCGGCCAGCCAGCGCTCGCCGAGCCGGGTCATCTCGTCGAACAGCGGCGCGGCCCAGCCTCGGTCAGCGCCCGCGCCAGGTAGGCGCGGTAGGGGCCGAGCGCGGCCACCGGGTTGAAGCCGGCCGGCGGACGGCCGGCGGCCCGGCCCCGGTCGCGCGGGAGGGGCCGCCGGCGACTACGCTCCTGCCCTGTGCCGACGTTCGAACTGCCCCTGCGCCTGGACACCACGATCCGGCCCTACGACTGGGGTTCCGTCACCGCCATGCCCGAGCTGTTCGGCACCGAGCCGACCGGCCGCCCGCAGGCCGAGCTCTGGATGGGCGCCCATCCCGCCGACCCGTCGATCGCCGGCGGCGTGCCCCTCGACCGGCTCATCGCGGGCGACCCCGTCGCCGCCCTCGGCGCGCCGGCGGTCGCGAGGTTCGGGCCCGCGCTGCCGTACCTGCTGAAGGTGCTCGCGGTCGCGCGGCCGCTGTCGCTCCAGGTCCACCCCACGATCGCGCAGGCCGAGGCCGGGTTCGCCGCCGAGGAGGCGCGCGGCGTGCCGATCGGCGACCCGGCCCGCACCTACAAGGACCGCTCGCACAAGCCGGAGATGGTCTGCGCGGTCACGCCCTTCCACGGGCTGTGCGGCTTCCGCTCCCCCGTCGTCACCGCCGGGCTGCTCGCCCGGCTCGGCGTGCCGGGCCTGCAGCCCTGGATCGACGCCCTCGCCGTCCGGCCCGCTGGGCAGGCCCTGCGCGCGGTCTTCGCGCAGATGCTGGACGAGGCCTCCGCGCCGCTGCGCGCCCAGGTCGAGGACGCCCTCGCCGGCGGCTCCGACCCGGACCTGGCCCCGTACGCCGACATCGCCGCGGCCTGCCCCGGCGATCCCGGAGTCGTGGCCGCCCTGCTGCTCAACCACGTCGACCTGCGGCCCGGCCAGGCTCTCTACCTCGGCGCCGGCGTGCCGCACGCGTACCTGGGCGGCGTCGGCGTGGAGATCATGGCCAGCTCCGACAACGTCCTGCGCTGCGGGCTGACCACCAAGCACGTCGACGCGCCCGAGCTGATGCGGGTGGTCGACTTCACGCCCGCCGAGCCGCACCTGGTCGAGCCCGAGCGCCCGGCCGACGGGGAGCGGCGCTACGTCCCGCCGGCCCCCGAGTTCGCCCTCACGCGTTACGACCTGGGCGAGGCCGCCTCCTTCGAGCTGCCTGCCGGGCTGCCCCGGATCGTGTTGTGCCTGGAGGGCGAGGCCCGTCTCGGCGAGCTGACGCTGCGGCCGGGCGAGTCGGCGTTCGTCCCGGCCGTCGCGGGCGCGAGCCTGTCCGGCAAGGGCGTGGCGTACGCGGCCCAGCCAGGTGCCTTTACGATGTAGATCAGCACGACGGGGACATTTCGGCCGGCGGTTGAACGTCGTGTTCCTAGGCTCCTGCCATGAACACGGCAACCCTCGGCCACGTCGCCATCGAACCCAGCATCCTCTACTTCGGCACCCCGGTCGTGCTGCTGAGCACGGAGAACCCCGACGGCACGGCCAACCTGGCCCCGATGTCGTCGGCCTGGGCGCTCGGCCGGACCGTCGTGCTCGGCCTCGGCGCCGACGGGCAGAGCGCGCGCAACCTGGCCGAGCGGCCCGAACTGGTCGTCAACCTGCCGGCCCCGCACCTGTGGCCGCAGGTGGAACGGCTCGCGCCGCTCACCGGCCGCGACCCGGTGCCCGACACCAAGGCGGCCGGCTGCCGCTTCGAGCCCGACAAGTTCGGCGCGGCGGGCCTGCGCCCCGAGCCCTCGCAGACCGTACGGCCGCCGCGCGTGGCCGAGTGCCCTCTCCAGCTGGAGGCGGCCGCGGCGCGGATCACGCCGAACGAGTCCGAGGACTTCGTCATCGTCGAGGCCGTCGTGCGCAGGGTGCACGCCGACCCGCGGATCGTGATCCCCGGCACCCAGCACGTGGACCCGTCCGCGTGGAGCCCGCTGCTGTACAACTTCCGCCACTACTTCGGCCTCGGCCCGGAGCTCGGCCACTCCTACCGGTCGCAGACGGCCTGAGCGCCGCGGCGGGTCAGCCGGCCCCCGCGGCGCACCCGGCGTACGACCCGACCGGCGACGAGACGGACGACTGCGCCGAGGCCAGCGCAGAGGGCTCCTCCAGCCCGCGCGGCGGCGGCGTGGGACGGTCGGCCGCCACGGTCAGCACGAGCGGCCCGAACCGGCGCCACCACCCGTGCGCCACCCCGCGCCCGCCCGCGCGCACGGTCAGCCCGCTCCACCCGTCGCGGGGCCGCCCGCAGCCCAGCGACACCTCCAGCGCCCGGTGCTCGGCGCGGCGCAGCACCTGCGCCGCGCTCTCCTTGGCCGACCACAGCAGGCTGCCCAGCAGCGGGTCGTCGCCGGCGATCCGCTGCTCCTGGCGGGTGAACCGGTCGGCGACGAACCCCGGGCCGCGCGGCTCGACCAGTTGCAGGTCACAGCCGACGGCCCCCGGCTCCAGGCCGAGCAGGCACACCGCCCATCCGGCGCGGCTGGTGATCGAGATGCCCACCGGCAGCGGGCGGCCGTCCCGCCACGCCTGCGCCGCGCCGTCGGGACGGCGCCGCACGTCGGGGTCGCCGGCGGGGCCGGGGCAGACCAGGTGCAGCGCCTGACTGACGGTCCAGCGGGCGAGCGGGTGCTCGGCGGGCCGCCCGTCGCCCGTCCGGCCCTCCCCCGCCGGGAGTTGCCCCTCCCCGCGAGCCAGCCACCTCATCGAGCCTCCATTCCGCGCTCCCGCGCTACGGATGACCTCCGGCCGCGGCACGGCGGCCGGGATCGCGTGATCGACCGACCCGGCCGCCACGCCCGGACGGCCGTCTCGCGCAGCTTCTCCGCCCGCACCTCCTCGAACGCCTCGAACGCCTCGCGCGGCGGCGGACGCGCCGAGCGCCGCCCCGCGTGCGTGCATACCCGTACGTGCCCGCGCTCCGCCGCCGGACACCCGCGGGACCTCTCGACTAGTGTGATCTTGTGACCGGAATTTTCACAGTGTTCCCAGCCTCGCCGGGCGACGGTGAGACGCTGGGAGAGATCCACGCCGAATCCTGGAAGGCCGCCTACGCCGGCTTCTTCTCCCCCGACTTCTTCGACCAGGCCGTGCGCCACCGGCGCGGCAAATGGCACGACGTGCTCGCCGAGACCCCGGCGGGCCTGGTGCTGGCCGCGCTCGACGGGCGCCGGCTGGCCTTCGCCCACTTCGGGCCCTCGCCGTCCCGGGCGGGCGCGGCGGAGCTCCTCGGCTTCTACGGCCATCCCGACGGCTGGGGCACGGGCGTGGCCGCCGCCCTGATGACCGACACCCTGCGCCGCATCCGCGACGAGGGCTTCACCCGGGTGCACCTGTGGACGCTGCGCGACACGCCGCAGGCCCGCCGGTTCTACGCCAAGAGCGGCTTCACCGAGTCCGGCGCGGCCCGCACCCACGACTACGGCGACGGCAACCCCGTCGAGCAGGTCGAGTACGAGCTGTCCTTCCTCTGACCCCAGCCTCCTTCCCACGCGTGCCGACTTGACAGAGTTCCCCGGCGTATTTCGCGGTGAATACCCCGGCGCGGGCTCTTTCGTTGACCGTCTCCATGGCCCATGGCAACCATTCTTGAGTATGGCCAAGCGGGCACGAGAAACGGTCGAGTGATCGCGTGAGAGGAATGGCATGAGCGCGAATGCTTTGTACGCCGGTCGAGACTGGAAACTCGACCACGACAAGCGAGTCAAGGTCAGCAACGCGGAACTTCGTTACACCGTCGTGGGGCGCGGCGAGCCCGTCCTGTGCATCCACTGCACCTCCATTTCGGACGGTCTCATCACGCCGCTCCTGAAGTACAACCCGGAGCTGCTGGACAAGTACCAGTTCATCAGCTATTACCGCGCCGGTTACAACGGCAGCACGCTGGAGAAGGACAGCCTCAGCATCGAGGAGGGCGCCGAGCACGCCAAGCAGCTCCTCGACCACCTCGGCATCGACAAGGCGCACGTCATGTCGTACTCCTTCGGCGGGGTGATCGGCTTCCAGTTCATGCTCTCCTACCCCGAGCGCACGCACTCGGCGGTGCTGCTGGAGCCGTACCTGCCGCGTGAGGGCGCCGAGGCCGAGAAGGCCAACAACGACGCCGTGATGACGGCCATCGAGCTGGTGCAGAAGGGCGACAAGCTCACCGCCGCCTGCGACTTCATGGCCGCCGTCTGCGGCCCGAGCTACCTCGGCTCCGTGGACATGACCTGCCCCCTCGACGTGTGGGAGCGGGTCGAGGAGTGCGCGGACGTCACGTTCAAGGTCGACTTCCCGGCGCTGGGCGGCTGGGGCTTCCGCATGTCCAAGGCCGACCAGCTCGTGCCGGACAAGCCGCGGATGCCGGTGCTGGCCGTGATGGGCCTGGACAGCGAGGCAGCCATGCCCGGCTTCCGCGAGGCGCAGCACTTCCTCATGAACTGGCTGCCCCAGGCCGAGCGCTGCGGCATCGTCGGCGCCACCCACGGCCTGCAGATCATGAACCCGAGAGCGGTCGGCGAAGGCGTCTCGGCCTTCCTCGCCAAGCACCCGATGCAGTAGCACCCGAGGCAGTGAGAGGAGAGCGATGTCGGATCTGACGGCTGAGCGACTGGCGGCGGCACATCAGGCGCTGCGGTCCGGCGACCGCGAGCGCGCGCTGGAGTACTGGCACCCCGACGTGCGGTTCCAGTCCCCCGGCAACCACCCGTACGCCGGCTGGCACGACGGCCTGGACGCCTTCATGGGCTTCATCAAGACCTGGCAGCGGCTGGCCGGCGGCACCCTGCGCATGGAGCAGATCGCCTGCCTGGTCAACCCGGTGGACGGCTACACCATCGACGTCAACCGGTGCACCGCCGTGCGCAAGCGCACCGGCTCGGACGGCACCTCCTTCTACGAGCACCTGCAGATGGAGGGGGTGGACCTGATGCGGTGGGAGAACGGCCGCATCGTGGAGGGCCGCGGCGGCATCTTCGGCGACGGGACCGCCAACTTCAGCTCGTTCTTCGGCCCGATCGGCCCCGACGGGCGCAGATCCGACGACTGAGCGGGCGATCCCCGGCGGGCCGGTCGGTACCGGCCCGCTTTCTCGTGCCCGGGGCCCGTCCCGGCCCTCCTTCATGCCCCTTTTTCCGCAGGAACGCGCCCACAGGAGAAGACATGACCCGTTTCCGTGGCGTCCTCCGCGCCTCCGCCGCCGCCCTGGCCGTCACCGCCGCGCTGGCGGCGGCGACGCCGGCCCAGGCGCTCCTGGCCCCGTCCTTCCGGGCCGTGGACCCGCCCGGCGACCCCACCACCCTCTGGAACGTCGACGTGCTGGACGCCTCCCACGCCTACGCCGTCGGCTGGCGCGGCTACGACGGCTCGCCGGACACCTCCGTGCTGCGCTGGGACGGCTCGTCCTGGAGCAGGCTGCCGCTCACCGCCGGGTACGACGTGCCGAGCCCGTGCTGCGTCGCGGCCGTCGCGCCGGACCAGGTGTACGTCACCGGCAGCAGGACCATCGCCGACGTCTCCTGGCCGCGCTCGGCGTACTGGAACGGCTCGGCCTGGTCGGAGATCCCGCCCCCGCCCGGCTGGACGCCCCCGCTGCCCGGCGACGAGTGGACCGGCCCGATCGCCGCCACCAAGGACGGCTCGCTCTGGTCGATCAGGTTCAAGAACACCTCCGGCACCGACATCCTGCGCCTGCGCCAGGGCTCCTGGACGGTCTACCCGCGCACCGAGAACCTGGGCCTGCTGCGCGCCGTGGACGGCGGCGACCAGATCGTCTTCGCCGCCGAGAACGGCGTCGTCCTGTGGGACGGCACGGCCATGCGCTCGCTGGGCAGGCCGGGCGTCAGCCCCCGGGGCGTGTACGTCGAGGGCCCCGGCCGGATCTGGATCAGCGGCTACCAGCCCCGTCCCAACCGGCCCGCCACCCCGGCGATCGCCCGCTACGACGGCGCCCGCTGGACCGTCTCGGCGCTGCCCGGCGACCCGGGGAACGGCTCGGCGAGCATCAGCGGCGACGGCGAGGGCCACCTGGTCATCCCGACCGGCGGCGGCACCACCTCACCCGCCTACCTGTACTTCGACGGCGCCTCCTGGACCCGGGTCAACGGCCCGGCCCGCCCGTCGGCCGGGTACGCGGGCGCGTACGCGGTGGACCGCGTGCCCGGCACGTCCACGATCCTGTCGGTGGGCGGCGCCAACGTGACCAACCTGACCGGGTTCGCGATCAGTGAGCTGATCAGCCCCCGCTGAGCGGGCGGCGCGGACCCCGTGAGCGGGGAGGGGCGGCAGGCCCCTCCCCGCTCACGCGCGCCCGCGATCCGCGCCGCCGGCGCGGATCGCCGCGAGGAGCGTGCCGGCCAGCAGCAGCGCCGAGGTGACCGCCAGGACCACGCCCAGCCGGTGCAGCCCCTCGTCGGTGGCGCGCTCGCCGTAGGTCACGCTGATGAGCAGCGCCGAGCAGATGGCCCCGGCGTACTGCGAGGTGCGCAGCAGGCCGGCGGCCATGCCGATCAGGGCGGGCGGCGCCTGGGCGTACATGGCGGCCTGGTTGCCGACGATGTTGAGCCCGTTCTGCACCCCGAAGACCATGCTGAGCAGGCACAACGACAGGATGGACGCGCCGCCGTCGAGCGCCGGCAGCCAGGCGCAGCCCGCCAGCAGGGCCGCGGCGCCGGCCGGCAACATCCAGCGCGCCCAGCCCGACGCGCCGTCGGCCCGCGCGGCCAGCCCCGAGACCACCGCGCCCACGGCCGAGGTGGGCATCAGCAGCAGCCCGGCGACCGCCGCCGTCAGCCCCCTGCCCTGCTCCAGCCACTGCGTCCAGCCGTACAGGAAGCCGTAGGTGGCCATGAAGGTCACCGCGTTGCGCAGGTAGGTGACCAGCAGCGGCCGGTTGCCGGCCAGGTCGCGCAGGCTGCCGCCGCCGCCCGCGCCGGAACGCTCGTACGGCTCGTCGCGCGGCAGCCACAGCAGCGCCGAGACCACCCCGGCCACGGCCATCGGCAGGTTGACCAGGAAGATCCAGCGCCAGCCGCCGAGCGCGTCGAGCAGCCCGCCGAGCGGCGGCCCGAGCACCATGCTGACCTGCCCGGCCATGGCCAGCGCGCCCATCACCGAGGCGGGCGCGGCGCCGCCGGACCGCTGTGACCTGCGGCGGACCATGCTCATGGCGGCCGGGTAGGCGGCCGAGGTGCCGAGGCCGATCACCACGCGGGCGGCCACGAGCAGGCCGAGGGTCGGCGCCCAGTAGCCGAGCAGGCCGCCGGCCGCGACCGTGACCAGCCCGGCCAGGTAGACGCGGCGCGGGCCGAGCCGGTCGGCCAGCCGGCCCAGCACCGGCTGGCCGATGGCGGTGGCCAGGTACAGGGCCGACACCAGCCAGGAGGTGGCGTCGGCGCCCACGCCGAAGTGGTGGGCGATGGGCACGAGCGCGATGGCGATGATCGAGGAGTTGATCGGGTTGAGCAGCGAGCCGACCGAGACCGCCGTGACGAAGCGGGGGCCGAAGGCGGCCTGGCCGGGCTCGCTGTCCGGCCGCGGCGGCGCGGTCACAGCTGGTACTTCTCCTCTAGCTTCTCGTAGATGTCGATCTTGTAGTCGATGGCGGCCAGGTCGTCCTTGAGCTGGTCGATGCGCTTGGCCACCTCCTCGCGGTGGGTGAGCAGGATCTGCTTGCGCTCGGCGGTGGTGCTCTCGCCGGCGCGGACCAGCTCGGCGTAGCGGCGGACGTCGGCGATGGACATCCCGGTGCCGCGCAGCCTGGTCAGGAAGCGGATCCAGGCCAGATCACGTTCGGTGTAGCGGCGGTGCCCGTTACCGCCGCGCGGCGGCGTCTCCCGCATCAGGCCGGCTTTCTCGTAATAGCGCAGCGCGTGGGCGCTGAGGCCGGTCTCGGCTGCGACTTCCGCGATCGTCAGGCTCTGACTCATACCGATCATTGTCGCCCTTCGAGCGCGATCCAAGTCAAGTGCATTCGCCGGAATTCCGGTGAATGCGGGTTCGGACTTGACGGAATGGGACCGGCTACCTCCATACCGCCCGGTCACCGCGGGGCGGCGCGTTGACGCGTTTTCCGGCGGCTGAACATGATTCATCCGTAGCGCCGGACGAAATGGTGGTGCCAATGGCGAAGAGCGAATTCGTGAGATTCCTCGGCGACCTCCGGGAGAATCCGCAAAGACGCGCTGAGTATAGCGCGAGAAATCTCAGTCAATTGTTGTTCCACGCCTCCGACGAGGGCTTCAGGTTCACCGCCGAGGAGCTGGTGTCGGTGGTCGGGGCCCTGGAGATCGAGGTCATCGTCGCCAAGGACGGCGAGTCCGTCGACGGCGGCAGCACGCTCTGGCGGCACATGTGGGGCAGGCGTTACCTGGACTACCTGCTCGATCACGTGGTGGCCAGGTTCGGCGAGCAGGAGCTGCGCGGGTTCGCGGCCGACGAGAGGCGGCCGGTGGCATGAGCGGGACGAATCTGATCGCGTTCCTGCGCCTGGCGGGCTCGCGCGCCGACGTGCTGGAGTCGCTGAAGGCCAAGAGCAAGGCGGAGGTCGTCGCCGCCGCGGCCGAGCACGGGCTGCCGTTCTCCGAGGCCGACTTCAACGGCGTGGTGTGGGAGCTGGAGGAGCGCCTGGCCGACCTGCGCGGCGACGCCTTCGACGCCACCTTCCCGCTCTGGCGGACGATGTGGGGCCAGCACTACCTGGAGTTCCTGGTCGGCGACCTGCTGCCCGCGCTGGAGCGGGCCCGGCTGCTGGAGCCGTCGTGAGCGCCTACGACTACATCGTGGTGGGCGCGGGCAGCGCCGGCTGCGTCCTGGCCAGGCGGCTGCTGGACGCGCTGGGCTGCCGGGTGCTGCTGCTGGAGGCCGGCGGCCCGGACGACGCCGAGTGCGTGCACCGGACCGACGTCCCGTCGATGACGTCGATGTGGGGCTCGCCGGAGTTCGTGTGGGACTACGCCAGCACCCCGCAGCGGGAGCTGGGCGGCCGCGTCGTGCCCATCCCGCAGGGCCGCGTGACGGGCGGCGGCAGCTCGGTCAACGCCATGATGTACGTGCGGGGCAACCGCCGCGACTTCGACGGCTGGGCCGCGCTGGGCAACGACGGCTGGTCCTACGACGAGGTGCTGCCCTACTTCAGGCGCTCGGAGGACTACCCGGGCGGCTCGCCGGAGTACCGGGGCGGCGGCGGCCCGCTGAAGGTCGTGGACTACGGCTCGCCGTCGGACGCCTCGCGCGCCTTCGTCCGGGCGGCGATCGCCCGCGGCCGCGCCGACGGCACGGGCGACTACAACGGCCCCCGGCAGGAGGGCCTGGCCTTCTTCTACCAGTCCACCCGGGACAAGGACGGCCGCCGCTCCAGCACGTCGGAGGCGTTCCTGAGGCCGGTGCTCGGCGAGCCGAACCTCACGCTGGAGACCGGCGCCGTGGTCACCCGCCTCACCGTCGAGGGCGGCCGGGCCGCCGGCGTGGAGTACGTCAAGGACGGCCGTGCGCACCGGGCCACGGCCGCGCAGGAGGTCGTCGTGGCCTGCGGCGCGCTGGGCTCGCCGGCGCTGCTGCTGCGCTCGGGGCTCGGCCCGGCCGCGCACCTGCGCGAGCACGGCGTCGAGGTGGTCGCCGACCTGCCGGGCGTGGGCCGCAACCTGCAGGACCACGTGCTGTTCGGCATCGGCTACGAGAGCCTGCGCGAGCTGCCCTTCCCCGAGCTGCTGGCCGAGGCGGGGCTGTTCACCAACGTCCTGGGCGGCGACGGGCCGGACCTGCAGTTCTTCTTCGGCCCGGTGCAGTTCATCGACGACCGGTACAGGACGGACGGCCCGGGGTTCACCTTCGCGCCGATCCTGCTGCAGCCGCAGAGCAGGGGCGAGGTGCGGCTGCGCCCCGGCGACCCGCTGCGTCCCCTCGTCGACCCGCACTACCTGGAGGCCGCCGCGGATCTGCGGCTGCTGACCGAGGCCGTCGTCCTGGCCAGGGAGCTGGTCTCGGACGCGGCCTTCGACTCCCTGCGCGGGCGGGAGCTGGCCCCCGGGCCCGGCGTGACGAGCCGGGCCGCCCTGGCCGAGTACGTGCGGGCCAGCGCCTCGACCGTGTGGCACCCGGCCGGCACCTGCCGGATGGGCCGCGACGACGAGGCGGTCGTCGGGCCCGACCTGCGGGTCCGCGGCGTGGACGGGCTGCGCGTGGCCGACGCCTCGGTCATGCCGGTCATCACCCGGGGCAACACCAACGCGGCCACGATCATGATCGCCGAGAAGGCCGCCGACCTGGTCGCCGCATCGGCGCGGAGGTGAGCTGAGATGACACAGAGCTTCGACTTCGTCGTCGTCGGCGGCGGCACGGCCGGATCGGTCATCGCCGCCCGGCTGAGCGAGCTGCCCGGGGCCAGCGTGCTGGTCCTGGAGGCGGGCGACACGAAGGTCACGGACGCGGTCGAGGACCCGAGCCGGTGGAACGAGGTGCTGCTGACCGAGCTGGACTGGGCGTACATGAGCGAGCCGCAGCCGGGGCTCGGCGGACGCCAGGTCTACTCGGCGGCGGGCCGCGGCCTGGGCGGGACGTCGAACGTCTACCACATGATCCACACGCGCGGCCGTCCGGCGGACTTCGACGCCTGGGCCTACGACGGCTGCCCCGGCTGGTCCTACGCCGACGTCCTGCCCTACTTCCAGCGCCTGGAGGGCCAGCGGGACGCGACCAACCCCACGGCGGGCCACGACGGCCCCATCAAGATCGTCAACGCCCGGGACATGGGCAACCCGGTCTCCCAGACGTTCGTGGACGCCTGCGTGGAGCTCGGATACCCGCAGGTCGAGGACTTCAACGCCGACAGCTTCGGCGTGAGCTGGCACCACGTCGACATCGACATGGACATCGACGCCGACAAGGGCACCCGCTGCGGGGTGCGCGCCTCCTACCTGGAGCCGGCGCTGGAGCGGCTGAGCGTCGAGGTGGGCGCGCTGGCCACCCGGCTGCTGTTCGAGGGCGAGCGCTGCGTGGGCGTGGAGTACCTCAAGGACGGCGAGCTGCGGACCGTCCGGGCCGAGCACGAGGTGATCGTCAGCGCGGGCGCGATCCAGTCGCCCAAGCTGCTGCAGCTGTCCGGCATCGGCGAGGCCGGGGCGCTGGCCGCGCTCGGCATCCCGGTGGTCGCCGACCTGCCCGGCGTGGGCGCCAACTTCCACGACCACCCGCTGGTCATCGGCCCGATCGGGTACATGGAGGAGGCCGCGCCCGACCCGCGCGGGCAGGTCACCGAGGTCGGCCTGTTCTGGGGGTCGGAGCCGGGGCTGCCGGTGCCCGACATGGAGATCTGCCTGGTGCACCGGGCGCCGTTCGGCGACCAGTTCTTCGCCAACGTCATCAAGCGGGTGGAGACCGGGCAGCCGCTCACGCCGGTGCGCGAGCTGGTCGACCCGAAGATCGTGCTCACCCTGCCGGGGCTGGTCCGCCCGCTGTCACGGGGCAGCGTACGGCTGGCCGGCACCGACCCGACGGCCTACCCGCGGGTCAGCGCGAACTACTTCGCCGAGCGCTCGGACCTGGAGCGCACGGTGACGATGGTGCAGATCGCCCGCGACATCTACGCCAGCTCGGCCTTCCGGCGCGACTGGGGGCTGACCGAGGTCGCGCCCGGCCCGGACGTGCGCACCCGGGAGCAGCTCAGCGCCTGGGTGGTGGAGAACGTCGGCTCGTACTACCACTTCGCCGGCTCCTGCAAGATGGGCTCCGACAGCCTCGCCGTGGTGGACACCCGGCTGCGGGTGCGCGGCGTCGAGGGGCTGCGCGTCGCCGACGCCTCGATCATGCCGACGATCGTCTCGGCCAACCCCCACACCACCACCGTGATGATCGGCGAGCGCGCGGCCGAGTTCGTCGCGGCGGACTTCCTCCCGGCCCGACAGGAGGCCACGCGATGATCCACCAGTTCATCTTCGGCGCCCCCAAGCCCGGCTTCACCGCCCAGCAGTTCCAGGACTACTGGGTCAACGTGCACGCGGTGAAGTTCGCGAGCAAGATCAAGCAGATCAGGCAGTACCTGGTCGACACCCGCATCCCCTTCGACGGCGACGTGGGCCGGCCGGCGCTGCCGCACCAGGGCATCGCCGAGATCTGGCTGGCCAGCGCCGAGGAGCAGCTCGCCTCGCTGCAGAGCGAGGAGTTCCTCCAGGGCGCCCGGCTGGACGAGCCCAACTGGGCGGCGTTCTGGTCGACGATCGTGGTGGACACCGTCGCCCACGAGCTGGTGCCCGGCCCCAGGCCGCGGCCGGACAGCTGGGTGAAGGTCACCACGCTGATCAAGCGGCGGCCCGGCCTGCCGCTGGACACCTACCGCAAGCAGTCCCTGGAGTCCTACGCCGCCGCGGTGGCCGGGCTGCCGGGCCTGCGCAGGCACCTGCACTGCCACACCGTGGACGGCGCGTACACCTTCGGCGAGGCCGGCTTCGACGCCGTGGACCAGCTCTGGTTCGACGACGTGGACGCGCTGCGCGCCGCGCTGGCCTCGGCCCACCACGCCCGCCGGGTCAAGCCGGAGCTGGAGGCGATCGCCGACCCGGCCCACGTGTTCTCCATGACCTGCAAGGAAAACTGGATCATCCCCGGGGAGTCGGCATGACCAAGCGCGTTCTCGTGATCCTCTCGGAGTTCGGCTACTGGGGGGAGGAGCTCGTCGGCCCGCTGTCGGCCTTCGACGAGCGCGGCTACGACGTCGTGTTCGCCACGCCGACCGGCAAGCAGCCGCACGCCCTGCCGCCCAGCATGGACCCCGACTACGTCGACCCGCCGCTCGGCCGCTCGGTCACCACGCCCGAGGTGGCCAAGCTGACCCGCGACCTGGACGAGTCGGGCCGCCTGGCCAACCCGCTCAACCTGTCGGCCTGGGCGCCCGAGCGTCCCTACACCAGCAGCCCGGACTACCTGCGCCGGCTGGAGTCCTACCACCGGGCGGTGGCCAAGCTGGAGGCCGAGCTGGTGCCCTACGACGCGGTGCTGATCGTGGGCGGCAGCGGGCCGATCGTGGACCTGGCCAACAACGAGCGGGTGCACGAGATCGTGCTCGCGTTCGTGCGGGCGGGCAAGCCGGTGGCCGCCGAGTGCTACGGCGTGGCCTGCCTGGCCTTCGCCCGCGACTGGGAGGACCGCAAGAGCATCATCTGGGGCAAGCACGTCACCGGCCACTGCAAGGAGTACGACTACAAGGACGGCACCGGGTTCCTCGGCGTGCCCGACTTCAACATGGGGCCGCCGCCGTACCCGCTGGAGTACATCCTGCGGGACGCCACCGGGCCGCAGGGCCGTTACATCGGCAACTTCGGCAGGGAGACCTCGGTCATCGTGGACTTCCCGTTCGTCACCGGACGCTCCACGCCCGACTCGTTCCTGACCGGGCAGAAGATCGTCGAAGTGCTCGAGGGCGGCCTGCGCCGCTTCGGCTGGTGATGGCGGGCCATGGCCAGGGACGGCAACACCGCGATCATCGAGCAGTTCCTCAGCGACGGCATCACGTACATGTTCGGCAACCCGGGGACCGTCGAGCAGGGCTTCCTTGACGCGCTGGAGGGCTTCGAGGACTTCCACTACATCCTCACCCTGCAGGAGACGGTGGCGGCCGGCATCGCCGACGGGTACGCCCGCGCCACGGGCGGCCCCGCGCTGCTGCAGCTCCACAGCGGTGTGGGGCTGGGCAACGCGATCGGCATGCTGTACCAGGCCAAGCGGGGGCACTCCCCGCTGGTGGTGGTCGCCGGTGAGGCCGGGGTCGGCTACGACGCGATGGACGCCCAGATGGCCGCCGATCTCGTGGCCATGGCCCGGCCCGTCACCAAGCACGCCATGCGCGTGATCGACCCGGGCTCGGTGCTGCGGGTGCTGCGCCGGGCGGTCAAGATGGCGATGACGCCGCCGCGCGGCCCGGTGTTCGTGGCGCTCCCGCTCGACGTGCTGGACCAGCCCAACCACGAGCCGGTCCAGCCGTCGGTGGTGCCGTACTCGGCCGCGCTGCCCGCCCCCGAGCTGGTCCGCCGGGCCGCCGGGCTGCTGTCCGGCGCCCGGTCCCCGATCATCCTGGCCGGCGACGGCGTGTCGGTCTCCGGCGCGCAGGCGGAGCTGACCCGGGTGGCCGAGCAGCTCGGCGCGGACGTGTGGGGCGTGGAGTTCTCCGAGGCGAACATGGACGGCCGGCACCCGCTCTTCCGCGGCCAGCTCGGCCACATGTTCGGCCAGGTCAGCGCGGACGCCGTCAAGGACGCCGACGCTGTGCTGGTGGTGGGCACGTACCTGTTCCCCGAGGTGTTCCCGTCGCTGAGCAGCCCGTTCGGCAAGGACGCGCGGATCGTGCACATCGACCTGGACTCGTACGAGATCGCCAAGAACCACCCGGTCACGCTGGGCCTGGTGGCCGACCCCCGGCTCACGCTGGCGGCGCTGTCGGCGGAGCTGGAGGGCACGCTCAGCAAGGCCGACCGGCAGGCGGCGGCGGCCCGGCTGGCCCGGCGGACGGCGGCGCAGCAGCAGCGGGTCGGCCCGGCGCCGGCCGAGGACTCGATACTCAACGCGTTCATGCGCGAGCTGGCGGCGCGGGCCCCCGAGGACGTGATCGTCTTCGACGAGGGGCTGACCGCCTCCGGCGTGATCGGCTCCTACTTCCCGCCGCGC
Source organism: Nonomuraea sp. NPDC049655 (assembly GCF_044465465.1). Classification (NCBI taxonomy): domain Bacteria; kingdom Bacillati; phylum Actinomycetota; class Actinomycetes; order Streptosporangiales; family Streptosporangiaceae; genus Nonomuraea; species Nonomuraea sp. NPDC049655. The sequence goes on along the minus strand of NZ_JBITLS010000009.1, from coordinate 362,199 downwards.
GGGCCGGGGAGCTGGTTCCTGACCCGCGGCGGCTCGCTCGGCGTGGGCATCCCGGGGGCGATCGGCGCCAAGCTCGCCCATCCGGACCGCACGGTGATCGGCTTCACCGGCGACGGCGGCAGCATGTACACCTTCCAGGCGCTGGCCACCGCCGTCCGGTACGACATCGCCGCCAAGTTCGTGATCTGCAACAACCACAGCTACCGGCTGCTGGACAACAACATCGAGGAGTACTGGCGCGGCCGGGGCATCCCCGGTCACCGCTTTCCTCGCTCCTTCGACCTCTCCTATCCCGACCTCCAGTTCACCGACCTGGCCAGGGGCTGCGGCGTGGACGGGCTGCGGGTGGAGAAGGCCGACCAGATCGAGGAGGCCGTCGAGCGGCTGCTCGGCCACGACGGCCCCTTCCTCATCGACCTCGTCACCGAACCGGGGAGGCCATTGTGAGCGGCATCGAGCCACGGGCCGGCGCGGCGCTGAACGGCCGCAAGATCGCTGTCCTGATGGAGAGCGACTACGTCGAGCCGGAGATCTTCTACTACGAGCGGCGCTTCGCCGAGGCCGGCGCCGAGGTGCACTTCATGACCCGCCTGTGGGGGCAGTCGTCGATCACCTTCACCGGCCACGAGTGGCGGGTGCCGTTCACCGTGGACCGCGGGTTCGAGGGCATCAGCGACCGTGAGCTGCGCTCCTACGCCGCGGTGATCGTGCCCTCGGGGATCGTCTCGGACCGGCTGCGCTTCACCGACGACGTCAACCGGCTGGCGCCGGCCACCGCGTTCGTGCGGCGGGCGCTGGAGGAGCCGTCGATCATCACGGGCGTGATCTGCCACGGCCTGTGGCTGATGGCCGCCGCCCCCGAGACGATGCGCGGGCGCAAGGTCGTCGCGCACAACAACCTCGTGGGCGACGTGCGGAACATGGGCGCCGAGTACGTGGACCAGGACGTGGTCATCGACGGCAACCTGATCACCGGGCGCAGCGTGTACCACTGCCATCTGTTCGCCCACACCATCATCGGCCAGCTCGCCGAGACGCTGTAGGAGCAACGATGAACTTCACCTTCATGGACACCGTGGCCGGGCGGGTCGAACGGTTCGACGCCGGCTCCGGCTCCTTCCGGCTGGCGACCATCGACGGCCGTACGGTCGAGGTGCGCCTGGACGGCGAGGTCTCGGCCGAGGTGCTGCGCAACCTGGGCGAGCCGTACGTGGACGCGGGCGACCACGTGCGCGACATGCTGACGCCGGGCCGCCACCTGTTCGTCTACGGGATCTTCTACCCCGAGGGCGAGGAGCCGGTCTTCTCGGCCAAGCGACTGATCTTCCTGGGCCGCGGCTCCGGCGAGTACCGGTTCGAGCAGCCCGACTGGTGGATCAACCAGCTCGACGAGATCGCCGCGTTCTACCGCCGCGCCCAGTTCGGGCAGGGGCCGGTCGACTTCCGCGACTACCGGACGATCCTGCGCCTGGGCGGCGACAAGACCGCCAGCCACGTGCAGGAGACCGACACGATCTCGCGGCTGGTGTACGGCATGGCCTCGGCGTACATGCTGACCGGCGACGACGCCTACCTGGAGGTCGCCGAGCGCGGCACCCGCTACCTGCGCGAGCACATGCGCTTCGTGGACCCCGAGAACGACGTCGTGTACTGGTACCACGGCATCAAGGTGGACGGCGAGCACGAGAAGAAGCTGTTCACCTCGGAATTCGGCGACGACTACGACGCCATCCCGATGTACGAGCAGATCTACGCCCTGGCCGGCCCGACGCAGACCTACCGGGTCACCGGCGACAAGCGCATCGCCTCCGACGTCGACGCCACGCTGCGGCTGTTCGAGAAGTTCTTCCGCGACCACCGGCGCGGCGGCTACTACTCGCACGTCGACCCGATCCTGCTCAGCCCGCACCACGAGTCGCTCGGGCCGAACCAGTCGCGCAAGAACTGGAACTCCATCGGCGACCACGCCCCGGCCTACCTGATCAACTACTACCTGGCCACCGGCGACGAGCGCCACCTGGAGATGCTGGAGCGCACCTTCGACACGATCGTCGAGCACTTCCCCGAGCCGTCGAGCCCGTTCGTCAACGAGCGCTTCCACGACGACTGGAGCCACGACCTGACGCACGGCTGGCAGCAGGACCGCGCGGTCGTCGGGCACAACCTGAAGATCGCCTGGAACCTCATGCGCATGCACGGCGCCCGCCCCAAGGACGCCTACCGGGACCTGGCCGAGCACCTGGCCCGCACCATGCCGGCGGTCGGCAGCGACCAGCAGCGCGGCGGCTGGTACGACGTCGTCGAGCGGCACCGGGCCGAGGGCCAGCGGTGGCACCGCTTCGCCTGGCACGACCGCAAGGCGTGGTGGCAGCAGGAGCAGGCGATCCTGGCGTACCTGATCGTGGCCGGCGAGCTGGGCGGTGACGACCACCTGGAGCAGGCGCGCCAGGCGGCGGGCTTCTACAACGCCTTCTTCCTCGACCACGACGAGGGCGCGGTCTACTTCAACGTGCTGGCCAACGGCCTGCCGTACCTGCTCGGGACCGAGCGGTTCAAGGGCAGCCACTCGATGAGCATGTACCACTCCTCCGAGCTGTGCTATCTGGCGACCGTCTACACGCGGCTGCTGGTCACGCGGCAGCCGCTCACCCTGCACTTCAAGCCGGGCCCGGACGCCGAGCGCATCCTGCGCGTCGCGCCCGACCTGCTGCCGGCCGGGCGGGTGCTGCTCACCGAGGCCGAGGTGGACGGCAAGCCGTACGAGGTGCTGGACCCGGTGGCGATGACCGTGGAGCTGCCGGACTCCACCGAGGCGCTGCGCGTCAAGGTGACGCTGACCCCGGTGCAGGAGTGAGCGTGCCGGCCATGGAGATCACGACGGACACGATCGGCCCGGTCACCGTGATCGGGCTCACCGGCCAGCTCGACAGCAGGTCGGCCCCGGCCGCGCAGGAGCGCATCCTGGCGCTGCTGCCGGACAGCCGCCCGGTGCTGCTCGACCTGACCGGCGTCAGCTACCTGTCCAGCGCGGGCCTGCGCACGATGCTGCTGGTCTACCGGCAGGCGCGGACCCTGGACAGCTTCATCGCCCTGGTGGGCCTGTCGGACGAGCTGCGCGGGGTGATGGCGGCGACCGGGTTCCTGCGCTTCTTCGTCGTCGCCGACTGCGTGGCGGACGCGCTGGAGATCGTCCGGGCCGCCGAGCCGCGGGAGGAGGCCACATGAGTGTGGAGACGCAGGGCGTGCCGGGCCGGATCGACTCCTTCCCGACGGCCGAGCTGGCCGGGTTCGGGGTGCGGGCGGGCCATCCGATGCCGTTCGGCGCCACGCTGGTGCCCGGCGGGGTGAACTTCTCGGTCTACTCCAGCGGCGCGAGCGCGGTGTCGCTGGTGCTGTTCCGGCGCGGCGAGCGGGAGCCGTTCGCCGAGCTGCCCTTCCCCGGCGAGTACCGGATCGGCGGCGTGTGGGCCATGACCGTGTTCGGCCTGGACCACGAGGGCGTCGAGTACGGCTACCGCGTCACCGGCCCGGAGACGCCGGCCCCCGGCGACCGGTTCGACCCGGCCAAAATCCTGGCCGACCCGTACGCCAGGGTCATGTCGGGCCGGGACGTGTGGGGCGCCGAGGTGGACTGGGACGACCCCTACCCCTACCGGTCGGTGCTGGTCTCCGACGACTTCGACTGGGAGGAGGACCGGCCGCTGCGCGTCGCGCCGGAGGACCTGGTCGTCTACGAGCTGCACGTGCGCGGCTTCACGGCGGACCCGTCCTCGGGGGTGTCGGCGCCGGGCACGTACGCGGGGCTCATCGAGAAGATCCCCTACCTGAAGGCGCTCGGCGTCAACTGCGTGGAGCTGATGCCGGTCTTCGAGTTCGACGAGTTCGACATGAGCCGGGTCAACCCGGTCACCGGCGAGCGCCTGTACAACTACTGGGGCTACTCGACGCTGGGCTTCTTCGCGCCCAAGGCCGGCTACGCGGCCACCGGCCGGTACGGCATGCAGTCCGACGAGTTCAAGAACCTGGTCAAGGAGCTGCACCGGGCCGGGATCGCGGTGGTGCTGGACGTGGTCTTCAACCACACGGCCGAGGGCAACGAGAACGGCCCGACCATCCACTTCCGCGGCCTGGACAACGGCACGTACTACATGCTCACGCCGGAGGGTTACTACTACAACTTCAGCGGCACCGGGAACACCTTCAACTGCAACCACCCGGTGGTGCGCGACTACGTGCTCGACTGCCTGCGCTACTGGGCCGGCGAGTACCACATCGACGGCTTCCGCTTCGACCTGGCCGCGATCCTGGACCGCGGCCAGGACGGCGCGCCGCTGGCCAACCCGCCGCTGATCGAGACGCTGGCCCACGACCCGCTGCTGCGCGACTGCCTGCTGATCGCCGAGGCGTGGGACGCGGGCGGCCTGTACCAGGTGGGCTCCTTCCCGGGCTACCAGCGCTGGTCGGAGTGGAACGGCCGCTACCGCGACGCGCTGCGCCGCTTCCTGAAGGCCGCCCCCGGCTCGGCCGGCGAGCTGGCCACCCGGCTGGTCGGCTCGCCCGACCTGTACGCCTCCCGCGGCACGCTGGCCTCGGTCAACTTCGTCACCTGCCACGACGGGTTCACGCTGGCGGACCTGTTCGCCTACGACGGCAAGCACAACGAGGCCAACGGCGAGGACAACCGCGACGGCAACGACGACAACCAGAGCTGGAACTGCGGCGCCGAGGGCCCGACCCAGGACGCCGAGGTGCTGGCGCTGCGCGGGCGGCAGGCCAGGAACGCGATGCTGCTGCTCCTGCTCAGCCAGGGCATCCCGATGATCCTGGCCGGCGACGAGGTCGGCCGGACCCAGCAGGGCAACAACAACGCCTACTGCCACGACGGCCCGCTGTCGTGGTTCGACTGGGGCCTGACCGAGCGCAACGGCGAGCTGCTGCGGTTCGTGCGCGAGTGCGTCGCCTTCCGCGCCGCGCACCCGATGGTGCGCGACCGCCGCCACCCGTGCGGCGACGAGGGCGCCGGCGGGCTGCCGCAGGTGTCCTGGCACGGCGAGCGGGCCGGCCGGCCCGACTGGTCGCCGGACAGCACGCTGGTGGCGATGCTGCGCAGCGGCCCGGCGGCCGGCGGCGGCGCGGAGCATCTGTACCTGGCCGCCAACACCCACTGGCAGGCGCGGGAGCTGGAGCTGCCCGCCCTGCCGGACGGCGCGGTGTGGCACCTGTTCGCCGACACCGCGGCCGCCGCCCCCGGCGACGTCCACTCACCGGGCCAGGAGCCGCCGCTGGCCGACCAGAGGCGGATCGTCGTCGGCCCGCGGGCCGCGGTCGCGCTGGTCGGCCGCGCCCCTCACTGAAATCCCCGAAGGAGATCCCATGTCGTTCAACGCGATCCTGACCCACGACGGCAGCACCGCACTGATCACGCTGGAGGGCGAGCTGGACGCCCTGACCGCCGAGACCTTCAGGAGGGAGGTGGAGCGCGCGGCCGAGGCCGCGGCCGAGCTGCTGGTGCTGGAGATGTCGCAGCTCAGCTACATGTCCTCGGCGGGGCTGCGCGGGCTGGTGTTCGCCCGGCAGAAGCTGGCCGACGACGTGCGCATCGTGCTGGTCGGCGCCAACGACGCCATCGAGCAGACCATCCGGCTGGTCGGCTTCCACCACAGCGTGGACTTCAGCGATGCGATCCCCGAGTAGGCAGGCGATGGAGCGGCTCAGGCTTCCCGCCGAACCCGAGTCGCTGGACGAGCTGATGGCCTACGTGCAGACGCTGAGCGCGCTCGGCGGGCTGACCCGCACGCGCGCCCACTGGCTGCGGCTGGCCGCCGAGGAGCTGATCGTCAACATCATCACCCACGGCCACCGCGACCGGCCGGGCGAGCTGGAGCTGACCGGCGGGGTGGAGCCGGGCCGGGTGTGGCTGCGCCTGACCGACTCGGCGCCGCCGTTCGACCCGACCGCCTACGAGGCCGTTCCCGACCTGGACCGGCCGCTGGGCGAGCGCCGGCCGGGCGGGCTGGGCGTCTACCTGGCCCGTACGGTCGCCGACCAGGTCCGCTACGAGTACAGCTCGGGTCGTAACCGGACGACCATCATCATGAACCGCGTCTAGGAGGTACCGATGGATGCGGAGGTGACCCTCGTCGTCAGTGGCCCATCACCAGCAGCGGAAGAGCTGTGCCTGCTGCTGGCCGCCGACGGCGCTCCCGTGGCCAGGCGCACCCCCGAGCAGCTGCTGGCCGAGGCGCCTCCGCCCACCGGTCTGCTGCTGGTGAACGCGAGCCTCGACGTGGAGGTCGTGCGCGAGGTGACGCGGGTCGTCCAGGCCGGCGCGCGGCCGCCCGTCGTGGTCGCGTTCACCGACGGCGACCTGCGTCAGCTCGAACCGCACGTGCTGGCCGGGCTGGACTACGTCGTCCCGCCCTTCGTGCCGGAGCTGCTGCACCGCAGGCTGCGGGCGGGCCAGGTGTTCGGCCGCTTCCCGGGCGCCGAGGAGGAGGCGCTGCTGAAGTACGAGCGTGAGCTGCAGATCGGGCGGGAGATCCAGGCGGGCTTCCTGCCCGACGCGCTGCCGGCCCGCGCCGGCTGGCAGCTCACCGTCCGGTTCCAGCCGGCCAGGGAGGTCGCGGGGGACTTCTACGACGCCCTGGAGCTGCTGGGCGGGTCGCGGATCGGGCTCGTGGTGGCCGACGTGTGCGACAAGGGCGTCGGCGCCGCCCTGTTCATGGCCCTGATCAGGACCCTGCTGCGGCACACCGCCGCGCACGTGGGGACCGGCGAGGCCGACACCGTCCAGGACGACGCCACGCCGCTGCTGCGCGCGGTGATCGCGACCAACGACTACCTGACCGCCAACCACCTGCGCCAGGGCTACTTCGCCACGCTGTTCTTCGGCGTGCTCGACCCGGTCACCGGCGCGCTGGTCTACATCAACTGCGGGCACAACCCGCCCATCATCCGCCACGCGGGCGGCGGCCACACCCTGCTGCGTCCCACCGGGCCGGCGCTGGGGCTGGTGCCCGACTCCGTCTTCGAGGTCGGCAGGGCCCACCTGGACCAGGGGGACCTGCTGTTCGCCTACACCGACGGCGTGCCCGAGGCCAGGGACGAGTCTGGCCGCTTCTTCAGCGAGGAGCTCATGCTGACCCTCGTCTCGCAGCCCGCCACCGGCGCGGACGACCTGCTGGACAGGCTCGAACGGGAGATCAGCGCGCACATCGGGTCCGCCGAACAGTTCGACGACATCACCATGATCGCTCTACGTAGGACACCCACGGGGAAGTACGGACAATGAACGAGATCGCCGGAATCGCATTGGCGGGCGGACAGGGTCTCAGGGCCCGGCCGCTCACCCTGGAGGCCCCCGGCCACCTGCGGAGCAAGGCCACGGTCTGCTTCGCCGGACGGCCGGTCATCGAATGGCAGATCATGGCCCTGCGCGACCAGGGGGTCAGCGACTTCTACCTGATCGCCAACGGCCGGGAGAACCGCTACCAGGCCAAGGACGTGCTCGGCCACGGCGAGGGGCTGGGCGTGCGCGTGCGCTACTCGCGGCCCCGGATGGACTGGACCAACACCGGTTCCGGCGAGGCGACGCTGAGCAGTTTGGACTACTGGGAGCTCGACGGGCTGGCGCTGGTCTTCCCGACCGACTCGCTGTTCGAGTTCGACCTTGACGAGCTGGTCCGCCGCCACCGCGACAGCGACGCGGTGGTCACCGTGGCCGTGGTCGAGCGGCCGGCCGAGGAGGTGGCGGGCAAGTACGGCACGATGGTCACGGACGCGTCCGGGCAGATCCGGCGTTTCGTGGAGAAACCACCGCTGGCCGAGGTGCACGCCCTGGCCGCCGACCCGGCCCGGGTGCCCGTCAACGCCGGGCTCTACCTGGTCGACTGCGGGCGGCTGCGGAAGCTGGCCGGGGAGCCGGCGCTGGCCGAGCTGGCCCGCCACCGGCTCGACTGGGGGCACGACCTGCTCCCGTGGCTGGTGGAGGCCGGGCACCGGGTCGGCATCGCGCCCATCGCCAAGCTGGGCGACCTGGGCAACCTGCGCGACTATCTCGGCACGCTGACCGACGCGCTGAGCGGCGGCTACCCGCACGTGCTCAAGGGCATGCTGCGGGCCTACCCGGGCAACGTGCGCATCCACGAGTCCTCGCTGCGCCAGCGGGACGCGACGTCGGGCATGACGCTGGCCGAGAAGATCAGCGCGGGCCTGGTCAGGATCGGGCCGAACGTGCACATCGGCCGGGACGTCGAGATCGGCCCCGGCGTGGTCGTCTCCGACTCCGCGATCGGCGACGGCGTCGACCTGCACACCGGGTGCCGGCTGCAGCGGGTGGCCTGCCTGGACGGCGCGATCATCGGCCCCTGGGCGCGGCTCACCGACACCCATGTGGGGACGATGGTCACCGTCGAGTCGTTCGTGGACTGCGTGACCGTGCTGAGCGGCTACAGCGCGCTGGGCAACGGAGTGACGGTTCAGGCCGGCGTGCGGCTGTCCGGGGTGACGGTGTACCCGGGGCTGACCGTGCCGGCGCACTGCGAGGCCGCCGCCGGCACCTCGTTCGAGACCATCGCCGACCTGCAGGACGCGTGACACATGACTGAGACGCTGGTGTTGACCGAGATCTCCGAGATCGCCGCGGGCCGCGTGCCCGTCGTGGGGGTCCGGCCCGTCGTGGCGGGCGGGTGCCGGCCCGCGCGCGCGGTGCCGGGCGAGCCGTTCGAGGTGTCGGCGACGCTGTTCCGTGAGGGGCACGGCGTGGTGGGCGCGAACGTCGTGCTCACCGACCCCGACGGCAAGCAGGCCGCCTGGATCCCGATGGCGGCCGTCTCCCAGGGCTCCGACCGGTACGCGGCCGAGGTGGCCGCCCACCGGGAGGGCGAGTGGACGTTCCGGGTGGAGGCGTGGAGCGACCCGGTGGCGACCTGGCTGCACGTGGCCGAGGTGAAGATCCCCGCCGCGATCGACGTGGCCGTCACGATGGAGGCCGGCGCCCGGCTGCTGACCAGGGCCGCCGCCCAGCCCGAGGTGCCGCCCGCCGACGCCCGGCTGCTGCGCGTGGCCGCCGCGACGCTGCGCGACGGCGAGCTGGACCCCGAGGCGCGGCTGGCGATCGCGCTGGCCGAGCCGGTGCTGCGGACGCTGGCCCGCCGGCCGCTGCGCGACCACGTGACGGCCGGTGAGGACCTGCCGCTGCTGGTGGAGCGGGAACGGGCGCTGTACGGGGCCTGGTACGAGTTCTTCCCCCGCTCCGAGGGCGCCGTGGTGGACCCCACGGGGTGTCACCCGCCGCGCTCGGGCACCTTCCGAACCGCGGCCGAGCGGCTGCCCGCCGTCGCGGCGATGGGTTTCGACGTGGTCTACCTGCCGCCGATCCACCCGATCGGCCGGACCAACCGCAAGGGGCCGGGCAACTCGCCCATCGCCGGGCCGCACGACCCCGGCTCGCCGTGGGCGATCGGCTCGGCGGCGGGCGGGCACGACGCCGTCCACCCCGACCTGGGGACGATCGACGACTTCGACTTCTTCGTGGCCAGGGCCGCCGAGCTGGGCCTGGAGGTGGCGCTGGACTTCGCGTTGCAGTGCTCGCCCGACCACCCGTGGGTACGGGAGCACCCGCGGTGGTTCGAGCACCGGCCCGACGGCAGCATCGCCTACGCCGAGAACCCGCCCAAGAAGTACCAGGACATCTACCCGATCTCCTTCGACGCCGACCCCGGCGGCATCCTGGCCGAGTCGCTGCGGGTGCTGCGCCACTGGATGGGCCACGGGGTGCGGATCTTCCGGGTGGACAACCCGCACACCAAGCCGGTGTTCTTCTGGGAACGCCTGATCGCCGAGATCAACCGCACCGACCCGGACGTCGTCTTCCTGGCCGAGGCGTTCACCCGACCGGCGATCATGCACACGCTGGCCGCGGTCGGCTTCCAGCAGTCCTACACCTACTTCACCTGGCGCAACGCCAAGCCGGAGCTGGAGAGCTACCTGGGCGAGCTGGCCGGGGAGGCGGCGGCGTACATGCGGCCGAACCTGTTCGTCAACACCCCGGACATCCTGCACGCCTACCTGCAGGAGGGCGGGCCGGCCGCGTTCCGGGTGCGGGCCGCGCTGGCCGCGACGGCCTCCCCGACCTGGGGCGTGTACGCCGGGTTCGAGCTGTGCGAGCGGGAGCCGGCCGCGCCGGGCAGCGAGGAGTACAAGGACTCGGAGAAGTACCAGTACCGGCCGCGCGACTGGTCGGCGGGCGGCACGCTGGCGCCCTTCCTGGCCGCGCTGAACCGGGTCCGCCGCCGCCATCCGGCCCTGCGCCTGCTGCGCAACCTGCGTTTCCAGCACGCCGACGACGACGCCGTGCTCTGCTTCGCCAAGCAGGCGGGCGAGGACACCGTGATCGTCGTGGTCAACCTCGATCCGCACCACGTGCGGCAGGCCACGGTGACGCTGGACCTGCCCGACCTCGGGCCGTCCTTCCGGGTGCGCGACGAGTTGACCGGCGAGGTCTACCAGTGGGGGGCGCGCAACTTCGTGCGACTGGACCCGTCCAGGCAGCCGGCGCACATCCTGACGGTGGAGCGGTGATGGACGTCCTGACCGGCGGGGGGCCGTCCGTGCTGGGCGAGCTGGACCTGCACCTCATCGGCGAGGGCAGGCACGAGGAGCTGTGGCGGGCGCTGGGCGGGCGCACCCGGACGGTGGACGGCGTGGCGGGCGTCTCGTTCGCGGTGTGGGCGCCGGGCGCGCGCGAGGTGCGGCTGGTGGGCGACCTGAACGGCTGGGACGGCGCCGGGCACGCGCTGCGCCGGGCGCCCGGCGGCGGCCTGTGGGAGCTGTTCGTGCCCGGGGCCGGCGACGGCTGCCGGTACATGTACGAGATCACCGGCGCGGACGGCCGTACCCGGCGCAAGGCCGACCCGCTGGCCCTGGCGGCCGAGCACCCGCCGCGCACCGCCTCGGTGGTGTTCACCTCGCGGCACCGCTGGCGCGACGGCGCGTGGCTGGCCGCCCGCGGCGACGGCCCGGCCCGCGAGGCGCCCATGAGCGTGTACGAGCTGCACCTGGGCTCCTGGCGGCGCGGCCTGACCTACCGCGACCTGGCTGAGCAGCTGCCCGGGTACCTGCGCGGCATGGGCTTCACCCACGTGGAGCTCATGCCGGTGGCCGAGCATCCCTTCGGCGGCTCGTGGGGCTACCAGATCTCCTCCTACTACGCGCCGAGCTCCCGCTACGGCACCCCGGACGACTTCCGCGCCCTGGTCGAGGCGCTGCACCTGGCCGGGATCGGGGTGATACTCGACTGGGTGCCCGCGCACTTCCCGCGCGACGACTGGGCGCTGGCCCGCTTCGACGGCGGCCCCCTGTACGAGCACCCCGACCCGCTGCGCGGCGAGCAGCCCGACTGGGGCACGCTCACCTTCGACCTGGGCCGCCCGCAGGTGCGCAACTTCCTCATCGCCAACGCCCTGTACTGGTGCGAGGAGTTCCACGTCGACGCGCTGCGCGTGGACGCCGTCGCCTCGATGTTGTACCTGGACTACTCCCGCCCGGACGGCGCCTGGCGGCCCAACGCGCACGGCGGCAGGGAGCACCTGGAGGCGATCGCGTTCCTGCGGGAGCTGAACGACACCGTCCACCGGCGCTGTCCCGGGGTGCTGACGATCGCCGAGGAGTCCACGGCGTGGGAGGGGGTGACCCGGCCGACGTCCGCCGGCGGGCTGGGGTTCGACTTCAAGTGGAACATGGGCTGGATGCACGACACGCTCGGCTACATGCGGCGCGACCCGGTGCACCGGCCGTACCACCATCACGCGCTGACGTTCGGGCTGACGTACGCGTACGCGGAGGACTTCGTGCTGCCGCTCAGCCATGACGAGCTGGTGCACGGCAAGGGCTCGCTGGCCGGGAAGATGCCGGGCGACGAGTGGCAGCGGCTGGCCAACCTGCGCGCGTACCTGGCCTTCATGTGGGCGCATCCGGGCAAGAAGCTGCTGTTCATGGGCCAGGAGTTCGCGCAGCGCAGCGAGTGGTCCCATGACCGCGAGCTGGACTGGGCGCTGCTGCGCGACCCGCGGCACAAGGGCGTGCGCGACCTGGTCAGGGACCTGAACCGGCGCTACTCCGCCACCCCCGCGCTGTGGCGGCTGGACTGCTCCCCCGGCGGCTTCAGCTGGATCGACGCCGACGACGCCGGTTCCAGCGTCTACTCCTTCGTGCGCTGGGACCGGTGGGGGGCGCCGCTGGTGTGCGTGAGCAACCTGTCGCCGGTGCCGCGGCACGGGCACCGGCTGGCGCTCCCCTCCGGGGGACGCTGGCAGGAGGCGCTCAACACCGACGCCGCCTGTTACGGCGGCGGGAACCTCGGCAACCTGGGCTCGGTCACCTGCCCGGAGGGGGGTGCGGTCGCCGAGGTGCTGCTGCCGCCGCTGGCGACGCTCTGGCTGGTCCCCGGAGAGGAGGCGTCAGAACGTCAGCGGTGACGCGGCCATGGCGGAGGAGGCGTCAGAGCGTCAGCAGTGAGGCGGCCATGGCCTTGTTCACCGCGTCGAGGCGGGAGGTGGCGTCGAGCTTGGTGAAGATGTTGCGCAGGTGACGCTTGACCGTGCCTTCGGCGATCATCAGCCGGGTGGCGATCTGGGCGTTGCTGAGGCCCTGGGCGGCCAGGGACAGCACGCTCAGCTCCCGCTCGGACAGCTTCCCGGCGCGCGGCCGGCCGGACATCATCAGGCTCTCCCGCGACACCGACAGGACGACGCGCTCGGCGTCCGCGCAGACGCCGCGGATGGCCTGCACCAGCTCCTCCCGGCCGACGCTCTTGAGCAGGTAGCCGCGCACGCCGTGGGCGATGAGCTCCTGCACCAGCACCGGGTCGTCGTACATGCTCAGCACGATGACGCGGGACCGGGGCGAGACCCGGTGGATGTGGGTGGTGGTGCGCACGACGCCGTCGCCGGGCATCTCCACGTCGAGCACCACGACGTCCGGCCGCAGCGCCTCGGCCGACTTCACCGCCGCGCGCGCGTCCCCCGCGGTGGCGACGACACGAAGGTCGGGTTCGAGCTCCAGCGTCTGCTTGAGCGTCTCCCGCAGGATCGTGTGGTCGTCGGCGATGAGGACGTCAATGCTGCCTTCTCTTTGCATCCGATGTTTCCTTCGGCCGCTCGTCCCGGACAGGCCGGACAGGGGCACGGAAGACGACCTCGGTGCCCTTCCCGGGGGTGCTCTCTATGGTCACCAGGCCGCCCAGAGCGACCCCGCGCTCGCGCATGGAGGTCAGGCCGTTCCCCTGTTTCGCGCGCCAGCCCGAGAAACCCCGGCCGTTGTCCCGCACAATTGCTGTGATCCGGTCGTGCGCAATCTTGACGCACACTTCGAGCAGGTCGGCGCCCGCGTGGGAGATGCTGTTGGTAATGGCTTCGCGTAATATCAGGAATAACTCGTCCCGAATGCGCGGAGGCAGGCCCTCGACATCGCCGATAAGGGTGATGCGATGCTCCAGCCGCGGGTCCACAATGGTCGTCATGAGCCGCACAAGCGCTTGCTCCATTCCCGGCCAATAGGCGTGAACGCGCAGGTCGGATATGACGTCGCGGATTTCCTGGTGGGCTCTCAGCAGCGCGGCCTTCGCCTCCTTCACATGCACCGGGAAACCGTCCGTACCACGTGCGTGACCGATTTCGGCGAGCTCCAGCTGCCGGCTCGCCACGCTGATCTCGTGGCCCACCCGATCGTGCAGGTCGCGGGAAATTCGCCGCCATTCCCGGGCGTCGGCGCGGCCGCCGTCCGTCGCCCCGGCCAGGGCTCCGGGAGAGCGGTCCGTACTGGCCTTGAGCCGGGCCACCATCAGGTCGAGGAGCTCTTCCGCCAACTCCGCGCACTCGCCGGGAGCGGCCCCGGAAGTTGATTCTTCAATTTCGCCGCACAGCTGTGCCAAGATCGCAGCCTTATGGGCCTCGATCCGTTCGGCTATCACAACCGTGGGCTGGATGTTGCACTGCACTGGTCATCCCCCGTAGTGTGTGTCGCCTTACTCAGTCACCGGCGCAGATCCCCGCATCATATGATCACATGATTCCGGCGGATGCAAGAGTGCACTCCAGACTCATCGGGCGGCAAGTCCTTTACCCGCACATCCTGACTGAGGCCGCATGTGATGTAATACCGGGTTATCGATGAGCACCCGGTAGATGCCTCCGGGAGTACTCCCTTTAATACTCCCGGACAGCTGCGCTGCCACCTTGGTGTTACTCTCTTGTGCGAACCAAAACTTAACTGCGATCCTGACCGCGTTCGCCATTACGGATCTTCTCTAATGCAGGTGAGGGGCGGTCATGAGAGAACTCGCGGTGAACGAGCGTGAAGAGTTCGCAGAATTCTTCGGTACGATATTCGGTTCGCTGCCGCGCTCCGACCAGCGTAGCGCGGCCGAGTCGTACGTGCTGGGGCTGCTGCACGCGGGCGGGCGCAAGTCCATCCAGCGCATCGCCGACGAGGTGGGCGGCCCGCACAACGGCCAGTCGCTCCAGCAGTTCGTCAACCAGAGCCGCTGGGACCCGCGCCCGGTCCGCCGCACCGTCGCCGACGTGCTGGCGGCCGGCGCGCCCCCGGCCGCCTGGCTGGTGGAGGAGGTGGCCTTCGCCAAGCACGGCCGCTGGTCGGCGGGCGTCGAGCGCCAGTACGTGCGCGGCCTCGGCCGCACGGTCAACTGCCAGGTGGGCGCGGCCGTGCTGATGAGCTCGGGCGAGGCGGCCGTGCCGGTCAACTGGCGGCTGTGCCTGCCGCGGTCGTGGGAGGCCGACCACGACCGGCGGACCCGGGCGCACGTGCCCGACCAGGAGCGGCACCGGCCCTTCGGCGAGCACGTGATCGACCTGGTCGACGACCTGACGCTCGACTGGGGCACGCCCGTCGCGCCGCTGGTGGCCGACCTCACCCACGTCCGGGGCGTCGCCGACCTGCTGCGCGGCCTGGAGGACCGCGGCCTCGACTACGTCGTCGAGGTCGACGCCCGCCACCGGGTCCGGGCCTCGATGAGCGTGGTGCGCGGGGGCGGCCCGCGGGCCCGCGTCGCGCTGGCCGAGGCGGCGCAGGCCGCGGCCGCGGCGGAGCGGCGCACGGTGGCCTGGTGGGAGGGGCCGCGGGGGCGGTCGCTGCGTTCGCAGTTCGTCCTCCTGCCGGTCTCCGACGACCACGCGCGCTCGCGCAGGCTGCTGGTGGAGTGGCCGCTCGGCCGGCCGCGGCCGCGGGCGTTCTGGCTGACGAACATGTCCGTGCCGGCGCAGGAGCTGGTCGCGCTGGCCAAGTCCCGCTGGCGGGCCGCCCACGCCATCGGCGAGCTGGCCGAGGGCTTCGGGCTGTTCGACTACGAGGGCCGTTCCTTCCACGGCTGGCACCACCACGTCACGCTGGCCTCGGCCGCCTACGCCTTCGACGTGCGCTGGCGGCTGGCCGCGGGCGCCGAGCCCGCGCTGCTGCCCGCGTGAGCACCCGCACGACGTACGAGGAGTCACACCGCTCGATGAAGCCGAAAGCAGACAAGCAAGTCACCTGGGTCGAGCTCTTCTTCGACCTGGTCTTCGTGTTCGCCGTCACCCAGCTGTCCGACCTGCTCCACCGCGGCCACGGCTGGGGCAGCGTGGGGCAGGCCGTCGTCGTGCTGGTGCCGACGTACTGGGCCTGGGTGGGCATGGCGGTGCACGCCAACACCCGCGACGTCAACAACACCCCCGACCGGCTGGGCATCCTGGCGCTCAGCCTGTGCGGCCTGTTCATGGCGCTGGCCACCCCCCTGGCCTACGAGGAGCGCGGCCTGATGTTCGGCGCCGCCTACTTCGCCCAGCGCTCGCTGCTGGCCGCCCTGTACTTCCGCGGCCGGCCGTTCGAGCTGGTCAACCCCTTCACGCTCTCGGTGTGCGTGACCGGGCCGCTGCTGCTGGCCGGGGGCCTGCTGGACAGCGGCACCCGGGTGTGGGTCTGGGCCGCGGCCGCCGCCATCGACCTGGCCGCGCCGGTGCTGACCCGCAGCCACCTGGTGCGGGTCACCTTCCACCCCCATCACTTACCCGAGCGGTTCGGCCTGTTGCTGATCATCGCGATGGGCGAGCCGATCCTGGCCATCGGCGCGCAGGCGTCGGCGGCGCGCCCGCTGGCCGTGGGCTCGATCGGCGCGGTCGCCGCGACGTTCGTGCTGGCCTGCGCTCTGTGGTGGGTGTACTTCATCTTCGCCGCCGAGTCGCTGCCCAAGGCCCTGGACGAGGCCGTGATCCGCACCGACCTGATCCGGCGCGTCTTCTCCTACGGCCACCTGGCCTTCATCGGGTCGATCATGGCGATGGCGGTGGGCATGGCCGAGGTCGTCTCCCATCCGGGCCAGGTCTTCGCCCCACCCGTGACCGCGCTGCTGTTCGGCGGCTGCGCCCTGTACTTCGCGACGTTCTGCTACGCCCGCTGGCACATCTTCGGCAAGTGGTCCGGGCCGCAGCTCGCCATGCCGGTGGCCAGCCTGGCGATCATCCCGATCGCGTTGCAGGCGCCGGCGCTGCTGTCCGTGACCGCCCTGGTGCTCGTGGTGATGACGTTCAACTTCCTGGAACATTCGCGGGCCAGATCCGAGTCCGACGCCTTGACTTAGCGCGCGCTCTAACCGGCAGGGTGAGGGCGGCGGCGCCCGTCGTGCGGGCCGCCACCAGGACCTGAGCCGGGTGGACAACTGAGGAGCGTCATGAAGAATCCCGCTGTTCGAGTCGCGGTCGCCTACCTGGTGTCCGCGGTCGTCGGCGCCGTGATCATCGGTTCGTTCGTCGGAGCGCTGCACCACCCGGTTCCGCACGGGGTGCCGCTCGCCGTGGTGGGCCCCGACGCCGCCCGGCTGGAGCAGGCCGCGGGCGGGGCCGTGGACGCGCGCCCGTACGCCGACGCGGCCGGCGCGCGGGCGGCGGTGCTCCGGCGCGAGGTCGAGGCCGCCTACCTGGCGGGCGAGGGCCGGCTGCTGGTCGCCAGCGCGGGCGGCGACACGGCGGCCCCGCACTTCATCGCCCGGATGCAGCGCGCCGCCGGACGGCAGCTCGCGGTCGAGGACGTGCGGCCGCTGGCCGAGGGCGACTCCTCCGGCGTGTCCGGCATGTTCTACGTGCTGGGCCTGCTGCTGACCGCGCTGGCGACGACCGTGCTCACCATGCGCATGCAGCCGATGATGCACCGGGGGCTGCGCCTGGCGGTGCTCGCGCTCGGCGCGGTGACCGGCGGCCTGGCGCTCACCTGGGTCGTCGACGGCCTGCTCGGCGCGCTCACCGGCGCCCCGCTCGGGCTCCTGGCCGTCTCCGCCGCGGTGATCTTCCTGGTCTCGGTGGCGGTGAACGGGCTGATGCGCCGCTTCGGGCCGCGCGGCGTGATCGCGGCGGCCGTGCTGTTCATCCCGATCGGCCTGCCGGCCAGCGGCGGCCCGTTCGGCGCCGCGTTCATCGAGCCCTGGTACGCGGCGCTCGGCTACGTGCTGCCCACCCGGTCGGCGCTCGAACTGGTGCGCAGCGTGGTCTACTTCGACGGCGCCGCCCTGGCCGTCCCGCTGACGGTGCTCGGGCTGTGGGCGGTGCTCGGCCTGGCGCTGATGGCGCTGCCGCCGCGCCCGATGCCCCGGCCCGCCGCGCCCGCCACGCCCGCGGTGCCCGTCGCCGGGGCTCACTGACCGCCGGACAGGCCACCGGCCCCATGACCGGCGCGGCCGCGGGTGCGGGGGTCCGCGCCCGTGGTCGCGCCCTCAGTGTCAGGTCACGCGCTCGGGGGCAGCGCGAGGACCAGCCGCACGCCGGGCCGCAGCGGCTCGGCGCTTACCGATCCGGCGTGCGCCTCCGCGATCTGGCGGACGATGGCCAGGCCGAGCCCCGAACCCGGCAGGGAACGGGCCGACTCGGCGCGGTAGAACCGGTCGAACACGAACGGCAGGTCGTGGGCCGCGATGCCGGGGCCCTGGTCGGCCACCGACAACGAGCCTGCGGCGTCCACCCGTACCAGGACCACGCCGCCGGGCGGGCTCCACTTGATCGCGTTGTCCACCAGGTTGGAGACCGCCCGTTCGATCGCGTCGGCGTCGGCCGTCACCAGGCACTCGGCCAGCTCGCCGCGCAGCCGTACGTGTGGGGCGCGGGCCGCGGCCCTGGCCAGCACGCGTCCGGCCACCAGGTCGAGCCGCACGTCCTCCAGGTGCAGCTCGACGTCGCCGTGCCTGGCCAGCTCGACCAGGTCGTTCACCAGCACCCGCAGCTCCTCGGCCTGGACGCGGGCCTCGTGCACCAGGGCCGGGGCCTGCGGGTCGGCCGTGCCGCGCCCCTCCTCCAGCAGCTCCAGGTTCGTGGTGAGGCTGGTCAGCGGCGTGCGCAGCTCGTGGGAGGCGTCGGCGACCAGGCGCCGCTGGGCCAGCACCGACTCGCGCAGCGCGTGCGTCATCGTGGTGAACGAGCCGGCCAGGCGGGCCACCTCGTCCCGTCCGGCGCCCATGCCCTCCAGCCCGTCGGCGGTGAGGGTGCCGGTGACGGTGACCCGCTCCACCACGGCCGTCAGCCGGGCGACGGGCCGCAGCGCCCGGCCGGCGAGGAGACGCGCGCCCGCCGCCGCGACCAGCGCGCCGCCCAGGGTCAGCGCGGCCAGCAGCAGCTTGAGCGCGTTCAGCGTCTCCTCGTCGCGGTTCAGCGGGAAGGCCGTGCGCACCAGGACGCCCTTGCCCAGGTTGAGCGGGGCGGTGTAGAGCCGGTAGCGCACGCCGTCGTGGGTGACGTCCCGGAAGTAGGGAGGCAGCTTGCCGAACGCGACCGCCTTGTCCTGCTCGGCCAGCGGCACGAACCCGTCGGTCGGGCCGTTCAGCAGCGGGTCGGGGCAGAACTGCAGCAGCGTGTTGCCCACCGGGAGGGGCCTGGCCGGCAGCGGCGAGTCGGCGGCCTTCAGCGACTCCAGCAGCCGCGGCGCCTGCCCGGCGGCCAGCACCAGCTCCCCGTCGTGCTGGCCGGCCAGCCCCGCCGCGGCCGCCGGGTAGACCACCAGCGAGACCGCCAGCAGCGCGGCGGCCACCACGGCGGCGACCGTCAGCGCGACCCTGGTGCGCAGCCTCACGGCTCCTCCCGCAGCACGTACCCCAGGCCGCGGACGGTCTGGATCAGCCGCGGCTCTCCCCCGGCCTCCAGCTTGGCCCGCAGGTAGCTGATGTAGACCCACAACGCGTTCGAGGACGGCCCGAAGTCGTACCCCCAGACCGAGTCGAAGATCACTTCGCGGCTGAGCACCCGGCCCGGGTTGCGCAGGAACACCTTCAGCAGGGTGTACTCGGTCCTGGTCAGGTCGAGCGGCCGGCCGCCGCGGCTGGCCCGGCAGGCGGCCGGGTCCAGCTCCAGGTCGGCGTGGCGGAGCAGGCCCTGCGCGGGCGCGCTGCGGCGCAGCAGCGCGCGCAGCCTGGCCCGCAGCTCCTCCAGCGCGAACGGCTTGACCAGGTAGTCGTCGGCGCCCGCGTCCAGGCCCGCGACCCGGTCGCCGACCAGGTCGCGGGCGGTGAGCATCAGGATCGGGGTGCGGTCGCCCGCGGCCCGCAGGCGGCGGCACACCTCCAGGCCGTCCAGGCCGGGCATCATGATGTCCAGCACCACCGCGTCCTGACGTCCGCCGCCGGCCGCCTCCAGGGCGCGCAGGCCGTCGGCGGCGACGCTGACGTCGTAGCCCTCGCGGGTGAGCGCGTGGGTCAGGGAGCGGCGGACCGCCTCGTCGTCGTCGGCAACAAGGACGTGCATGGTGCCACTCTCCCCTCCGCACCCCCGGCTGAGGAAGATCGGTGCCGGTCTCTATGCGGGCTCGGCGCCGGCCAGCGCTCGTTTGACGTTCCGCAGGGCCTGCTCCAGCCGGTCCGGCGTGACGCCGAGGTGCTCGGCCACCGCGCCGAACCCGGCCGAGTCCGGGTCCACGCGGCCCTTCTTCGTCAGGGCGTCCAGCTCCTTGACGGCGCGCAGGGCGCGGTCGTACCCGACGCCCAGCTCGGCCGCGAGCGCCTTGGCGAACGCCTCCTGGGAGATGCCGTGGTCCTTATTGTCCGGTTTGCCGGGCTTTCCTGGGTGGTCCGTCTTTTCGGGGCCGCAGCCGGGCCTGCCGTCGCGCGGCTTCCCGCCGCCGGGGTCCTTCCGCACGTCGGTCCGTACGCCGGCCTTCACGCCGGCCTTCACGCCGGCCTTCACGCCGGCCTTCACGCCGGCCTTCACGCCGGCGGTCTTCTCGCCCGCGTGGTCCTTGGCCACGTCGGCGGGCGCGCACGTCGACGAGACCTCGGCACACGGGCCGGCCGCCGCGGCCGGCACCGCCCCGGAGGCGGCCAGCGTCAGGGCCGCCGCCGCCCCGAGGGCCAGCGCGGTCTTTCGTGGGTTCATGTCGGTTGCCCTTCTGGCGGCCGGTCCCCGGTGGCCCGGCCCGCTGCGGCAACTCAACCGCGGCCACCTTCACCCCACCGTCGGGGAACCTTAGGAACGCCATAGAAGCCGTCGGGAACCTTCAGCAACGCCATGGAAGGCGCGCCGTCGCGTCCCGCGCGCCGGACCTCCGCCCCGCGAACGGGTTCGGGCGGCGGGGCATTGTGCCAGGCGCCCGGGGAAGAGACCGATCCGCCCAGCGGAAGGGAAGGCGAGGACCCGTGAGACTTCTGGTGATCTGCAACCGGCAGGCCGGCGGCGTCGGCGACGACAGCACGCGGGAGGTGCTGCGGCTGCTGCGGGCGGAGGCCGACGTGCGGGTCTGCGACGGCGACGCGCGGGAGGCCGCGCGGTCGCACGACGACCGGGTCCCGGTGGTGCTGGGCGGCGACGGAAGCGTGCACGCGCTGGTCGCCGCGCTGCTGGAGCACGGCCGCCTGGACGCCGGCCCGGTCGGGCTGATCCCCATGGGCACCGGCAACGACCTGGCCCGCACGCTGGGCATCCCGCTCGACCCGGCCGAGGCGGCCCGCGTCGTGCTGGCGGGGCACGAACGACCCGTGGACCTGCTGATCGACGACGACGGCGGCATCGTGGTCAACGCCGCGCATCTCGGCGTGGGCGCGCACGCCGCCGAGCGGGCCGCGCCGCTGAAGCCGCTGCTCAGCCGGGCCGCGTACGCGGTGGGCGCGGTGCTGGCGGGCGCGGGGACGGGCGGATGGCGGCTGCGGATCAGGGTGGACGGCGCCCAGGTGTGCACCGGCCGCCGCCGCGTGCTCATGGCCGGCGTCGGGAACGGCGCCACGATCGGCGGCGGCACGCCGCTGACCCCGGCGGCCCGGCCCGACGACGGGCTGGCCGAGGTGGTGGTCTCCTACGCCACGGGACCGCTGGCGCGGCTGGCCTTCGCCACCGGGCTGCGCCGCGGCCGGCACCCCGCCCGCCCCGACGTGCAGACCTTCCGTGGCAGGCGGATCACCGTGGCGGGCGGGCCCGTCCCGGCCAGCGTGGACGGTGAGCTGGAGCAGGTGGCGGAGCGGCGCACCTGGATCGTGCGGCCGTCCGCCTGGCGGGTTCTGGCGCCGCCGGCGTCCTGACCGGTCAGTGCTCCGGGTGCAGGGACTGGCCGAGGTACATGGCGGTGAGCATGGTGAACAGGTACGCCTGCAGGAACATGACGAAGATCTCGAACGCGGTCAGCAGGCACGTCATGAACACGCCCAGCACGCCCACCGCCACGCCGCCCACGGTCGGCCGCTCCACCAGGAACCAGTAGCCGACCGCGCTGAAGAAGGCCAGCAGCGTGTGCCCGGCGAACATGTTCGCGAACAGCCGCACGGCATGGGTGAACGGCGCGGTGACGAAGATGTAGAACAGTTCGAGCGGCGCGTACAGGGTGATCGCCAGGGCCTTGGGCAGGCCCTCGGGGAACATCGCGTTCCTGAGGTAGCCGGCCAGGCCCTGGTGCCTGAACCCGAGGTAGAGCTTGAGCAGGTAGACCACCCCGGCCAGCACCCAGGGGAAGGCGACGTGGGCGGTGACCGGGAACTGGAGCAGCGGGATCACGCCCATCAGGTTCCAGAGCAGGATCAGCAGGAAGAGCGTGAGCAGCAGCGGCATCCAGCGGTCGGCGTCGGCGCCGAGCGACGGGCGGGCGATCTGGTCGCGGACGAACAGGTAGGCGTACTCGCCCGCGTTCTGCAGGCCGCGCGGCACCAGCCTGGGCCGGGAGAAGGCGCCCCAGGCCAGCGCGCACACCACGAGCACGCCGGCGGCGGCCAGCAGCACCGGCTTGGTGAGCCAGAGCGGCGCGCCGTCCCACAGCGCGGGGTAGTCGAACAACTCCGGTCCGGGCGGGCGGAAGTCGTCGGAGGGCATGGCGAAGCTCCTCTTGAGAGGTTGCGGGGTTACGGGCTTGCGGGGTTCCCGGGCTAGGGGCTTGCGGGCTTGCAGGGTTGCGGGGTGGCCGGGGGGTCAGAGCCAGCCGCGGGACTCGGCGACGCGGGCGGCCTCGGCGCGGTTGCGCGCCCCGGTCTTGGTGATCGCCGAGGACAGGTAGTTGCGTACGGTGCCCTCGGTCAGGAACAGGGTGCGGGCGATGTCGGCGACGGTCGCGCCGCCGGAGGCGGTCCGCAGCACCTCGGCCTCGCGCTGGGTGAGCGGGCTCGGCCCGACGGTCAGGGCGGACACCGCCAGCTTGGGATCGATCACCGTCTCACCGGCCATCACCCGGCGCACGGCCGCGGTCAGCTCGGCCACCGGCGCGTCCTTCACCACGAACCCGGACACGCCCGCGTCGAGGGCGCGGCTGAGGTAGCCGGGCCGGCCGAACGTGGTGACGATGACCACCCGGTGGCCGCGCAGGCGTTCGGCGACCTCCAGGCCGGACATGCCGGGCATCTCGATGTCCAGCAGGACCACGTCGGGGCGGTGCTCGGCCACCGCGGGCTCGACCAGGTCGCCCCGGCCGACCTCGGCCACCACCTCGATGCCGTCCTCCAGGGCGAGCAGCGCGGCCAGTCCGCCGCGGACGAGGTCCTGGTCGTCGGCGATGAGGACGCGGATCACGGCACCTCCAAGGGCACTCGGGCGTGCAGCCGGTAGCCGCCGCCGGGCAGCGGCCCGGCCTCCAGACGTCCGCCGGCGGCAGCGATCCGCTCAGCCAACCCAGTCAGCCCATTGCCCCCAACAGCCCCGCCCCCCTGAACCACCGCTCCCCCGACCCCGACCCCGCCGGCCGCGTCCCCTTCCGCCCTGCCCCCGTCGGCCCTGTCCCCGTCGGCCCCGGCCCCTCCAGCACCGGCCCCTCCAGCACCGGCCCCTTCAGCACCGGAGAGGCCCCCCTCAGCCCCGGATCCGGCTCCGTCGGCCAGGCCCCCGAAGGCCGCAGGCCCGGCCGCCTCGGCTCTGGTTCCGAGCCCTTCGGCTCCGGGGTTGTGGGCGTCGTCGCCGGGGGCCGCGTCTCCGGCGGATCGGGTGGCGGGGCCGGGGGCCGCGTCTCCGGAGGATTCGGGGCCGGGGCCGTCGTCGCGGATCTCGACGGTGGCGGTGTGGTCGTCGACGGCGAGGTCGATGTGGCAGTGGCGGGCGCGGCTGTGGCGCACGACGTTCGTGGCGGCCTCCCGTACGGTCCAGGCCAGCAGCGTCTCGGCGGCGGCCGGGACGGGCCCGGCGGCGGGCGAGACCTCCAGCCGGATCCCGGCCAGGTCCAGGCTGTGGGCCGCCGTGCGCAGCTCGCCCGACAACGAGGGGGCACGGTAGCCGGCGACGGCGTGGCGCACCTCGTCGAGCGCCTGGCGGGCGGCGCGTTCCACGTCGGCCATCTCGCGGGCGGCCCGTTCCGGGTCGGTACGGGCCAGCCGGGCGGCCAGCTGGCTCCTGATGGTGATCGAGGTGAGCGTGTGGCCGAGCGTGTCGTGCAGGTCGCGGGCGAAGCGCAGGCGTTCGTTGTCCACGGCGAGCCGGGCGACGTGGGCGCGGGCGGCGTCGAGCCGGGCGACCATCTCGCCCAGGTGCTTCAGGCTCGCCACCGTCACCGCCTCGACCAGGATCACCAGCGGCACCCACCAGACCTGCTCGAACGGCCGCCCGTACGCCGCCAGCGCGGCCACCACCACGACCATCGTCACCGCCGCCGACACGACGAAGGCGACCCGCGAAAGGCAGGCCGACAGGGCGCTGACCACGAACACGAACCCGACGTACGCCCACGGCGCCCGCAGCACCGGCAGCAGCGCCAGCGCGGCGGCCACCAGCCCCACCGGCGCCCAGGTCAGCGTCGCCGCGCCCAGGGCGCTGAGCACCCGCCACATGATCCGCAGCCAGCACGCCACGAAGATCGCGACCGCCGCGACCACCCACACCACCGCGAGCACGCCGGGACGCGAGGAGAAGAACGACCACAGCGGCCACACCACCAGCAGCAGCCACCCGCACGACCCGGCGCGCGCCGCCGTCCGGCCCCGGCCGAACTCCACCTCCCGCACCGCCGCCTCACCCGTCACAGGGCCCGACGGTAACGCCCGGCGGCCGGCGCGGCGACCGCCGGGGGCCGCCGTCCTTGAGTTTCAGCATGGGACCAGCCTGCTGGGAGTGGCGGTGCCGGGTGTAGTGCCGACAGTCAGAGACGCCTCCATGACAAACGTCATGGTCGACTCCCGTCGGAAGCGGCGCGCCCGGGGTGGGGTGGGCGGTTCGTCAGCACGAGCACGCCCGCGGTGACGAGCCCCGCCGCGTGCAGACACAACGCGGGAACGATGCCGACGACCTCGCCGAGCACCCCGGCGGCCGCCATGCCGAGCAGCGAGGTGACGGCCTGGGCACTCGCGAGCAGCCCGATGAGGCCGCCCCGGCGCTCGTCGGTGGTGGCCGTCTGGGCCAGCGTCGCGAACCCGGCCATCGCCGCCGCCGCCGGGAGCCCGGCCAGCGCGATCAGCACGAGGGCGGGCCACAGCGCGTCGAGGGCGAGGGGGTAGGCGAACAGCGCCAGGTCGAGCAGGCCGAACGCGACCGTGCCCCAGCCGAGGAGCACCCGTGGGGCGGGGTCGCGCCGGTGCAGGGCCACGGCCAGCCCACCGGCCAGCCCGCCGACCGCCTGCACCGACAGGAACAACCCGTACGCGTCGCCCTGGCCGCCCAGCACGTCGGCCACGAAGGGGGCGGCGAGCGTGGCGAAGATCCCCTCGCCCAGCCCCGTGATCACCATGTACGCGACCAGCAACCGGATGCCGGGATTCCCCATGGCCGACCGCACCCCGGAGGCCCACTGGGCGCGGACGGACGGCGCCCGCGCCACGACCGGCGACCTGGCCGGGACACGCAGGGTCGCCTGCAGGACCGCGGAGATCACGAAGCTGGCCACGTCGAGCAGGACGATCGCGGGCAGCCCGCCCGCCGTGACGGCGACGCCGCCCAGCATCGCCCCCAGCAGCCGGGCGAGCTGACCGCTCTGGCCGTGCAGGGCGTTGGCCCGGACCAGCCCGGACGCGGGCACGAGCTGCGGGACGAGCGCCCGTTGCGCCGGGGCGAGCAGGGTGCCGAGCACGCCGGTCCACAGGGCGACCGCGTAGACGATCCAGACCTGGGCGGGGCCGCGTACCGCCAGCAGGGGCAGCAACCCGAGCCCGAGCAGCAGGTCAGTGACGACCAGCAACCGGCGGCGGTCCCAGCGGTCGGCCAGCACCCCGGCCACGGACCCGAGCAGGACGGCGGGCAGCCGGGAGACCAGCAGCATGATCGCGGTGGACAGCGTGGAGCCGGTCAGGCGGTAGACGTGGAAGGCCAGCCCGGTGCTGATCACCCAGTCGCCCGTCTGGGACACGAGGGACGCGACCAGCAACCGCCCGAACCCCCGCCCGCCGCCGGGCGACACCCACCCGCCACCGCCCCGCGCCGGCCACCGACGAGCCGCGCTCTCCCGGCCCGGCGGCTCCTCGGCCGTTCGCCCGCCGGCCCGGCCGGTCTCCGCGGCCGGGGGACGTCGCTCAGTCACCGGAGGCCGTCGGGGCGAGCGGGATCACCATCTGCGTCACCAGCACGGGCCGGGCCCCTTCCGGACGGGCCGCCGCGTCGTCCACGCGGGCCATCAGCGGCCGCAGCAGGTCGGCGACGGCCTCGCCGAGCGCCGTGATCTCCTGCGGGGTGACGTAGAGGTAGGTGTTGCCGATGCCGCCGACGCCCCGCCAGGGCTCCTCCTCGCCCCGCCGCGCCTCCTGCCACTCCACCAGCCGCGACAGCGCCCGCTCGGCCAGGACCTGCTCCAGCAGACTGCGGGCGGCCGACCGCTCTGACCCGGTGACGTCGTCGTCCCACACCTGGACGCTCGCGGTCACCTTCCAGGGCCGCTCCCGCTCGTCGCGCGCCTCGGCCTGCTCCACCAGGCCGTATTTGGCCAGCTGCCGCAGGTGGTAGGAGGCCAGCGCCTGGCTGATCCCGACCTCGCGGGCGGCGTCGGCGGCGGTGGTCGCCCCCGACCGCAACAGCAGCTCGTGCAGCGCCAGCCGGACCGGATGGGCGAACGCCCGCATCGCGGCGGGATCGTCGAGCACCAGCCGCCGCCCCGCAGATTCCAAAGACATGCTTGGAATGTTCCGTCACCCGCCTCGGCGATGTCAAGGATTCCTTTGGAATGCCGCCGGAATGCCGCCGGGATACCGCCCGCGGTTACCTCCGGGGTAATCGACGGCGTTCAGGCGGGCCGCAAGACTGGGGGCATGGAGAGGGACACGCGGGACATCGTGCAGGAGTTGTTGCGGCGGATCGGCGAGGGCGATCCGGAGCGGGTGGCGGAGTTGTTCGCCGAGCCGGTCGACTGGCAGCTCAGCTGGCCCGTCGAGGGGCATCCGGCGGTGCCGTGGATCCGGCCCAGGTCCGGGCGGGCCGAGGTGGCCGAGCACTACCGTTCGCTGGGGGCGCATCACGTGCCGGAGCTGAACGGCACCACGGTGCGGCAGATCCTGGTCGACGGGCCGGACGCCGTGGTGCTGGGGCAGATCGTGCAGACCGTGCGCGCGACCGGCGTCGCCTACACCACGCCGTTCGCGCTGCACCTGACGGTCGAGGGCGGGCTGATCACGCGCAGCCACATCTACGAGGACAGCCTGACGGTCGCGGAGGCCATGACCGCCAAGGGGTGATCCCTTGGGAGTGCCGGTGGGGGCGCGGGCGACGGCGGGATCCTCGCCTGATGATCCGTATTCGGCAATGCCCGCCACCGTTTTGTCCCTCGACCGGCGCACGGACCGCGTCGTCCCGCCCAGATGCGGGTTACGGTGATCGCCACAGTTCGTACGGCCGGAGGGATGGGATGGACGGCCGCGCCCCGCTCCCCCTGCGCGTCAACGGCCGGCCGCACGAGCCGCCGGCGGACCCGCGCGTGTCCCTGCTCGACTTCCTGCGCGAGCATCTCCGGCTGACCGGCACGAAGAAGGGCTGCGACCAGGGGGCCTGCGGCACCTGCACCGTCCTGGCCGACGGCTCGCGGGTCTACGCGTGCCTGCTGCTGGCCGTCCAGTGCGAGGGGATGGAGATCGTCACCGTCGAGGGCCTGGCGCACGACGAGGTGGGCGCGCGGGTGCAGGACGCGTTCGTCCGGCACGACGCCCTGCAGTGCGGGTACTGCACGCCCGGCCAGGTCTGCTCGGTCGCCGGGCTGCTGGCCGAGCTGCGGGACGGCGTGCCCAGCGCCGCGACGCCCGACCTGACCGCTCCCCCGCGCGAGCTGACCGACGCCGAGCTCGGTGAGCGCATGGCGGGCAACCTGTGCCGGTGCGGGGCGTACCACCACATCGCCGCCGCCGTGCGGGAGGTCGCCGCGAGGTGAGGGAGTTCGCCTACCTGCGGGCGGCCAGTGTGGCGGAGGCCGTCTCGATGATGGCCGCGATGATGGCCGCGACGCCGCCGGACGGCGGCCCGGCCCGCTACCTGGCCGGCGGGACGAACCTCGTCGACCTCATGCGGGAGGAGGTCGAGCGGCCGGGCCGGGTGGTGGACATCTCGCGCCTGCCGCTGTCGGCCGTCGAGGACCTGCCCGGCGGCGGGCTGCGGCTCGGCGCGCTGGCCGGCAACACCAAGGTCGCGGCCGACAGGCGGGTGCGGCGCCGCTATCCGGTGCTCGCCCGCGCCATCCTGGCGGGCGCCTCGCCGCAGTTGCGCAACCGCGCGACCGTGGGCGGCAACCTGCTGCAACGTACGCGCTGCCGCTACTTCTACGACACCGCCGCCGCCTGCAACAAGCGCGTGCCCGGCGCGGGGTGCGACGCGCTGGAGGGCTTCAACCGCGCGCACGCCGTCCTGGGGGCGAGCCCGAGCTGCGTCGCCGTCCACCCCTCGGACATGTGCGTGGCCCTGGCCGCCCTCGACGCGACCGTCAACCTGACGGGGCCGCGGGGGACGCGGAGCGTGCCGTTCACCGGCTTCCACGTCCTGCCCGGCCGGACGCCGCAGGTGGAGACCGTGTTGCGGGACGGCGAACTGGTCACGAGCGTGGATCTGCCGCCCGCGCCGCCGGGGCGCGGGGCGTACGCGAAGGTCAGGGACCGGGCCGGGTTCGCGTTCGCGCTGGTGAGCACGGCCGTGCTGCTGCACGTCGAGGACGGCCGGATCGTGTTCGCGCGGGTCGCGCTCGGCGGGGTGGCGCACAAGCCGTGGCGCGCCCACGCCGCCGAGGACCTGCTGACCGGCGCCGTCCCGGACGCGTCCGCCTTCGCGCGGGCCGCCGGCGTGGCGCTGGCCGAGGCCCGCCCGCTGCGGCACAACGCCTTCAAGCCGGTGCTGGCCGCACGGCTGCTCCGCCGCACGCTCGCCGAACTCGCGCGCCCGTCGTAACTCGGCCGCACAGGGTGAATCGGCCGCACAGCGTAGATCGGCCGCGCAGCGTGAATCGGCCGCACTTGCGCGAATCGGCCGCGCGCCGGGCGGCCGGGGCGAGTAGGTCTGGTAGCCATGACGCTGATGACGTTCTACCCGCCCGTCGAGCCCTACGAGAGCGGCCTGCTCGACGTCGGCGACGGCCAGGAGATCTACTGGGAGACCTGCGGCGACCCCGGCGGCAAACCGGTCGTCCTCCTCCACGGCGGTCCGGGCGGCGGGCTGCTGCCCGTGCAGCGCCGGTTCTTCGACCCCGCCGCCTATCGGATCGTCCTGTTCGACCAGCGCAACTGCGGGCGCAGCCGCCCGCACGCCGCCGACCCCGGGGTGTCGCTGGAGGCCAACACCACCTGGCATCTGGTCGCGGACATGGAGCTGCTCAGGCGGCGGCTCGGGATCGACCGCTGGCAGGTGTTCGGCGGTTCGTGGGGGGCGACCCTGGCCCTGGCGTACGCGCGCCGCCACCCCAGCCGGGTGACCGAGCTGGTGCTGCGCGGCGTCTACCTGGCCAGCGCGGCCGACGAGGCGTGGGCGTTCACCGGTTCGGGGGCGGCCCGGCTGTTCCCGGCGGAGTGGGCGGCCTTCCGGGACGCGATCCCGAAGGCCGAGCGGGACGACCTGCTCGGCGCGTACCACCGCCGCCTGTTCGACCCGGACCCCGAGGTGCACCTGCCGGCGGCGCGGGCGTGGGCGGCGTGGGAGCTGGCGGCCAACACGCTGCTGCCCGCGCCTCCCCCTCCGCTGACGGACCGGGAGGTGCTGGGCTTCGCCCGGATCGAGGCGCACTACTTCACCCGGCGCTGCTTCCTGCGGGAGGGCGAGCTGCTCGACGTGGCCGCGATCCGGGACGTGCCCTGCGTCATCGTCAACGGCCGCTACGACATGAAGACGCCGCCCGACGCCGCCTGGGAGCTGCACCGCGCCTGGCCGGAGGCCGAGCTGCGGATCGTCGAGGACGCCGGCCACGGCGGCGCCGAACCCGGCACGCTGCACGAGCTCGTCAGGGCCACCGACGGCTACCGTCCGAACGCCCGTGCACCACAGGATTCATGATCTACAATGCGAACTTGTAGTGGTTTTGCAGGACTTGCTGGCCTTGCACGCTTCTGCTCACCGTTGTTGACATGTCACCTCGTTCGCAGCCTGCCGCGGAGCAAGACGTGATCCGGATCGCCGTGATCGACGACCACGAGCTGATCCGCCATGGGCTGGAGTACCTCCTGCACCGGCACGAGGACCTGCAGGTGGTGCTGCGGGGCTCGTCCGTCGGGGACCTGCGCGGCTTCGACGCCGGGTACGACGTGCTGATCCTCGACCTCTACCTGGCCGAGGACCGGCCGTGCCTGGCCGCGGTCAAGGAGTTGTCGGCCGTCACGCGGGTCCTCATCGTGTCGGCGTCCGGACGGCCCGCCGACGTGCTGGCGGCGATCCGCTGCGGAGCCAACGGGTACGTCACCAAGGACGCCCCCTCCGAGCTCATCGTCGCCGCCGTGCGCACGGTGGCCGCGGGCGGCTTCTACCTGTCGGCGGGCCTGGCCGACATCCTGCAGAGCGAGCTGGACGACGAAACCCGCCCGCCCGCCGCGGCCGACGGCTCCGGGAACGGCGAGGACGGCTCGGAGGGCGGCTCGGAGGGCGACGCCCGGCCCCGGCTGTCGGCGCGGGAGGAGGAGACCCTGTCCTACATCGCCCAGGGCTTCACCCACGCCCAGGTGGCGCGCTGGTCCTCGGGTACGTCCAGGCGGACCTGGCGTGGGGGGCCGGGCTGCCCGCACGTCGCCGGGCTGACCACGAACGCCTCGATGGCCGCGTACGTCATGCGCATCCTGTTCAGGACCGCCGGCGACCTGGACCTGGCCAGGGCCGAGGAGCTGCGCCGCTCGGCGCAGCTGTCGCAGGAGCGCGAGCGCGGCAGGACGGCCCGCGTGCTGCACGACCGGATCCTGCAGACCATGGAGGCGCTGACCCGCGACTGCTGGATCGCCGACGACTCGGTCAGGGCGCGGGTGGCGGAGGAGTCGCAGTGGCTGCGCGCCTTCCTGCGCGGCGACGACGGCGATCCGGCCGAGGACGTCGTCGCCGCCCTGGAGGAGGTCGTGCGGCAGGCGGTCGGCAGCGGGCTGCGGGTGGAGTTCAACGCGGGCCGGCTGCGTTCGGCGCCGGAACGCGAGGCATGCCGGCCGAGGTCGTCGAGGCGCTGAGCGGCATCCTGCGCGAGGCGCTGACGAACGTGCGCAAGCACGCGGGCGTGCGGCACGCCGTGGTACCGGCCGAATGCCGGTCCGGGACGCTGGCGCTGAGCGTGCTCGACCACGGCAGCGGCTTCGACCCGGACGCGCCGACGACCGGCCTCGGCATCGCCCGTTCCATCCGGGAGAGCGCCCGCGCGGTGGGCGGCAGCGCCGACGTCGAGGCCGCTCCCGGCGAGGGGACGCTGGTGTCGGTGCGCATCCCGCTGCCGTCGGCCGAATGACGTCCCGCCGACACACCACAGGTCGCATGACAGATCTGCGCGGGGTGAGGCTCTTGCCGTCGTAGCCGGCCGAGCGACCGACCAGCCTGCGTTCCACCCACACGTTGCAGCTGCTCCGACCAGGTGCACGCGCCCGAAGTCCCGGCGCGGGCCTGCCCGAGCTCGCCGCCAGGGCTGCTGGACGCGGGCCGGCCCAGCACTCAGCCGGCAGTGGGCGATCAGCGATCAGTGACGGCTCTCGGCCGGACGACGGGGAGACAAGCGTACGGGGAGTGACTGGACGGAGTTGGAGAACAGGGACGGAACGGGGACGAGGTCGCCGGCGGGCACGGCCAGCCGCATGTCGGGGTAGCGATCGAAGAGCGCGGCCAGCGCGAGCGTGACTTCCAGACGGGCCAGTGAAGCGCCTGGGCAGGCGTGGGGGCCACCTCCGAAGGCCAGATGCCTGCTGGGCGGCCGGCGCCAATCGAAGTCGGCGGCATCGGCGCCGTGCTGGGCACGGTCACGGCCGAGGAGGCTGTAAGGGGCCAGGATGGCGTCGCCGGCGGGGATGGTGACGCCCGCGAGGGTCAGGTCGCTGCGGGGGTAACGCGCCATGAAGTTGCCGATCGGCGCGTCCCAGCGCAGAACCTCTTCCACCACGGCGGCCCACGTGTCCGCCGGATTCGCCGCGGCCTGATCCAGGGCGGCACTGAGCTGGCCCGGGTGGGTCAGCAGGGCGCGGACCGCGTTGAGGAGCAGGCTGAGGGTGGTTTCGTGACCGGCGGCGATCATCAGCCACAGTGTGCCGACGAGTTCGGCGTCGGTGAGCGCGTCAGGGTCATCGCGTTGGAGTGCGATCAGGTCGGTGGTGAGGTCGGCTCCGGGTTCGTCGTGGTGCCGCCGGACGAGTTCGGTGAGAACGCTGGTGATCCCGGCTTGTGTCCGGATGACCTCGTGCGGGGGCGTGGTGGACCGGAAGATGGATTCGACCAGGTGGCGCAGGTGGAGACGGTTGCTCTCGGGCACGCCGACGAGTTCGCAGACGACGGCCATCGGGATGGGATAGGCGAAGTGCCGGCGCAGGTCGACGGCGCCGGTGCCGTCGGCGTGGGCGGGCAGCGCGTCGATGACCTCGGTGATGAGGGCGGTGATGCGGGGGCGCATCTCCTGCAGGCGCCGTGCGGTGAGGGTGCGGGTGACCGGCCGGCGCAGCCGTTGGTGGGCGGCGCCGTCGGCGGTGACCATGTTGGTGACCTTGAGCATGCCGGTGAGAGGCCAGTCGTCGGGGATGGCGCCGTTGCGGACGCAGGTCCAAAGGCGCCAGTCCTTGCTGATGCCGGGGTCGGTCAGGACACTGTGCAGGAGGTCCTGATCAGTGATGGCCCATGCGGGAATGTTGCCGGGCAGCACGACGCGTACGACCGGTCCGGCGGCACGTAACCGGGCGGCTTCACCGTGGTGGTCGGCGCCGCTTTCATCCAAGGTGATGACGGGGACCACCTGATCGCCGGATGCGGCCGCTGCGGCGTCGTCGGGGTTGGCGGCGGGAGTGGACTGATGGGAAGCGGGCACCGAATCCTCCAGCACGTTGGGGTGGCGTGAGCGGCCTCGTCGATGCCCAGGCGTCCGCCGTTGACGCGGCCGCCAGGTGTGGGTCGGTGAGCATCATCCTCAACGCTTGCGCGATCCAGATCAAGGTGGTCTCGTACCCGGCGCCGATCGTCAGGACCGACCAGCCGAAGCCGGCGGAAGGGTGCGGATCAGCCGAAGCCGTTGGGGCACAGGAAGCTCTTGATCGAGGCGGGCGCGCTCGCCACCAGCGCCGGGCGGCCCTCCAGGGAGCAGAAGTTGCTGCCGATCTGGGCGTCGAGGAACCGGGAGGCGTTCCGCCGGGCGATCAGGTCGATGGCGCCGACGCTCGGGGAGGACAGCTCGGCGGCGACCCAGGAGCCGACGCAGCGCTTGCGGGCGACCACGGCGTCCTGCGGGAGGCTGCCGCCGTTCAGCGCGGCGGCCTCGCGCAGGATCGAGCCCGAGGAGGCGCACGGCAACGTGCGGGGCCTGCTCCTGGTGGGCGTCGCCTCGGGCGTCTTCTCCGGCGTGTCGGTCTCGGTCGGGGTGTCCTCCGGAGTGTGGGTCTCCTCGGGGGTCCCGCTCTCCTCCGGGGTGTCCGTCGGGTCCGGGTCCGCGGAGGTGGCGGGCGGGTCGGTGTAGGCGGAGGTGGGCCCGTCGTCCGGGGACGGCAGCGCCTCCGGCGTGCCGGCCGCGTTCAGCGCGAACGCCGCGCCGACCGCCACGACGGCGACGACCGCGACCACGGCGGCCGCCACCGGCCACGACCGCGCCCGCCCCCTGGACGACGGCGGCCCCAGCGGTCCCTGCGCGCCGGACGAAGATGGCCCCAGCGGTCCCTGCCCGCCGGGCGGGGGCGGTGTCAGGGGCAGTGTGCCGGGGGGAGGCGGCGGGGGTGTCAGAGGGAGCGTGCCGGACGGGGGCCGCGGCAGGAGGAGCGTGCCCGACCGGAGCGCGCCGAGCAGCTCCGCCGCCCCGGGACGCGCCGCCCTGTCCTTGGCGAGCGCCGCCCGGACCAGGTCGCGCACGCCCTCGGGCACCCCGGACAGGTCCGGATCGACGCTCATGACCCGGTAGGCGAGCACGTCGGGCGCCCCCGTGCCGAACGGCGGCCGTCCGGTCGCGGCGTAGACCATCAGCGCGCCCCAGGCGAAGACGTCGGCGGCGGCGTCGGCCTGGTCGCCCCGGTACTGCTCGGGGCTGATCCAGCCAGGCGAGCCGATGAGCGCGCCGGTGCCGGTCAGCCCGCTCTCGTCGAGGGCGCGGGCGATCCCGAAGTCCAGCACCTTCGCCCCGGACGCGGCCAGGATCACGTTGCCCGGCTTGAGGTCGCGGTGGACGATCCCGGCCCCGTGGATGTCGGTGAGCGCCTCGGCGATGTCCACCCCGAAGGCGACCAGGTCGTCCGGCGGCAGCGGCCCGTGGTCGCGTACGTGCTCGGTCAGCGTGGGGCCGGGCACGAACTCGGTGGCCAGCCACGGCGGCGAGGCGGCGGTGTCGGCGGACAGGACCGCGACCGTGCACCGCCCGCGCACCCGCGACAACATCTCGACCTCGCGCACGAACCGGTCGTGGAAGTGCGGGTCGGCGGCCAGCCCCGGATGGATGACCTTGACCGCGACCCGCCCGCCGTCGGGCGCGACCCCGGCATAGACCACGCCCATGCCGCCCGCGCCCATGCGGCCCACGATCCGGTAGGGACCGATGCGCTCGCGTTCGTCCATCTCCAGGGGGCCGAAGCCGCCGGGGTCGCTCATCGTGCTCCCGATCGCCGGATCTTCGCAACAGCGACGATCTTATTGACACATCGGTGTAAACCGCGCCCCCCTCAGGCGGTTGCCTCGTCGAGGAGCTCCAGGAGATGCCGGTAGGTCTGGCCGGTGGCGCGGGTCAGGCCCAGCTCGCAGGTGCGGTTGACCGAGGCGTGCGCGGCGCAGCCCGCCTCGGCCACGGAGGCGGCCTCGGCGCGGGTGGCCGAGGCGGTCAGCTCGGGGTGCAGCAGGCCGCGGTCGCCGGCGAAGCCGCAGCACTGCCATCCGTCCGGGATCACGACCTGCTCGGCGACCGCCTCGGCGAGGCGGGTGACGGCGGCGTCCAGGCCGAGGCGGGTGGAGGAGCAGGTCGGGTGGAGCGCCAGCGACGGCAGGCGGCGCGCCTGCGGCAGTCGGGGCAGGACGTGCTCGGCGGTGAAGGCGACCGCGTCGACCACCTGGAGGCCGGGCACCAGGTGGGCGTAGCCCTCGGTGCAGGAGGCGGCGTCGCTCACCACGGGCAGCCGGCCGCCGTCGGTGGCCCGCGCGAGCACGTCCCGGACGCGCTCGCCCATGGCCTCGTGACCGCCGGCGAAGCCCTTGGACGACCACGGCGTGCCGCAGCACAGGCTCGCGATCTTCTCCGGGACGTGCAGCGTCAGCCCGGCGCGGGCGGCCAGGCGCTGGAAGGCGGTCATCACGCCGGGGCCGCCGTCGGCGGGGGCGAACAGCGTGTTCAGGCAGGACGGCAGGTAGACGGCGTCGGCGTCGTCAGCCGGGGACGGGCGGCGCCGGGTGCCGCCGCGCGGCAGGTCGCGGCTCCACCGCGGGACGTCGTCCGCCCCGGCCAGGGCGCGGGCGGCGCGCGAGGCGGCCTCGGGCAGCGCGGGCGGGACCGCGGCGGCGGTGTCGAGGGCCAGGTTCATGGCGCGGGTGACGCCGTCCCAGTGGCGGGCGGCGCTCGTCCAGGCGCGCTCGGCGGCGCGGCCGTGGCGTTCGGCGCGCAGGCGTTTGGTCAGGTCGCCGGTGTTGATGAGGACGGGGCAGGCGGTGGCGCACATGCCGTCCACGGCGCAGGTGTCCACGGCGTCGTAGGCGTAGGCGTCTTCCAGTTCGCGGGCCAGGGCGTGGTCGCCGGCCGCCTGGGCCGCGGCCAGCTCGCGGCGCAGCACGATGCGCTGGCGCGGGGTGGTGGTCAGGTCGCGGCTGGGGCAGACGGGCTCGCAGTAGCCGCACTCGACGCAGCGGTCGACCTCGGGCTCGACGGTGACGACGGTCTTGAGGTCACGCAGGTGGGCCTGCGGGTCGTCGGTGAGGACGACGCCGGGGTTGAGCGTGCCGGCCGGGTCGCACAGGCGTTTGACCTCGCGCATCACCTCGTACAGCTCGTCGCCGTACTGGCGGCGCACGAACGGGGCCATGACGCGGCCGGTGCCGTGCTCGGCCTTCAGCGTGCCGCCCCTGGCCAGGACGGCCTCCACCATGTCCTCGGTGAACTCGGCGTAGCGGTCGAGGTCGGTGGCGAACCGCTCGTTGAGCATGAAGTGCAGGTTGCCGTCCTTGGCGTGGCCGAAGACGACGCTGCGCTCGTAGCGGTGCTCGGCGAACAGGGCGGTCAGGTCGTCGCACAGGTCGGCCAGCGCGGGCACGGGGACGGCGACGTCCTCCAGCAGGGCGGTCGTGCCGCTGGGGCGGGCGCCGGCGACGGTGGCGTACAGGCCCTTGCGGATGTGCCACAGCGCGGCCCGGCCGCCGGCCTCCCTGCTCAGCCGGGCGGGGGCGGCCAGGCGCAGCCCGGCGAAGACCCGCTCGGCGGCCTGCTCCCGTTCGGTGAGCAGTCCGGCGTCGGACTCCTGCCATTCGACCAGCAGCGCGGCGTGCTCGGCGACGGTCATCGCGCGCAGCGTCCCGTCGGCCTTGGGGTCGGTCTGGGCGACGCGCAGGGACTCGGCGTCCAGCAGCTCGACGGCGGCGGGCCCGGCGGCGACCAGCTCCGGCACCGTGGCCATCGCCTCGCGCAGCGTCGGGAAGACGAGCAGGCCGGTGGCGGCCAGGCGGTGGGCGGGGACGGTGCGGAAGACGGCCTCGGCGACGAAGCCGAGGGTGCCCTCGCTGCCGATGACCAGGTGGGCGAGGATCTGCGCCGGGCCGTCGTGGTCGAGGAAGCTGTTCAGTCCGTAGCCCATGGTGTTCTTCAGCGAGAACTGCTCCTGGACGCGCCGCACCGAGCCGGGGTTGCCGCGGACGCGGTCGCGCAGGCGTTCCAGTCCGGCCGCGAGGTCGGGTTCCAGGGCGCGCAGCCGCTCGTCGGCGTCGTGGGCGCCGGTGTCCAGGACGGTGCCGCTCGGCAGCACCAGTGTCATCGACTCCAGCGTCCGGTAGGTGTTGGCGTGCGTGCCGCAGGTCATGCCGCTGGAGTTGTTGGCGACGACGCCGCCGATCGTGCAGGCCGACTCGCTGGCCGGGTCGGGGCCGAGCTTGCGCCCGTACGGGGCCAGGCGGGCGTTGACCTGCCGCAGCACCGCGCCGGGCTGGACCCGTACCCGGGCGCCGTCGTCGAGCACCTCGATCGAGCGGAAGTGCCGGCGGGTGTCCACGAGCAGGTGCTCGCTGACGCCCTGGCCGCTGAGGCTGGTGCCGCCCGAGCGGAAGGTCAGCGGCAGGCCGGTGCGCAGCAGCGCGGCGACCTGGCCGGCGCTCTCGGCCACCAGCACGGCCTGCGGGGTCAGCAGGTAGTGGGAGGCGTCGTGGGCCATGCCGAGCCGGTCGCTCGCGCGGGCGCGGGTGATCCCCGGGACGGCCGTCTCGACCGCCGCCAGGACGGCGGCGTCCGGCGCGTTCAGCCGTCGCGGTTCACGGTGGGTCATGCTCGTGCACTCTTCCAGGTTCATTGCCGGGGATCGATGTGGATCTTGGGCCCCGGGCCGGCGCCGGGCGGTCGCCGTCCGGCCAGCACGCCGGCCGTCTCGGCCAGCCCGACCGTGGCGGCCACCAGCGGACGGGCGTCCACCGAGCCGCCGGCGTAGGCGTCGATGGCCCCGGCCAGCCCCGCCGAGCCGCCCAGGACGCCGACCGCGGTGACGTCCTTGAGCACCAGCTCGCGGGTGTCGAGCGTGGACGGCGTGCCGGCCAGGCCGATGTAGACGACGCGGCGGGCGGGTTCGGCCAGGCCGAGCGCGAGCGCGGGCATCGCGGCGGCGTTGGTGGCGTCAATGACGGCGTGCCAGGGCAGGCCGGGCAGCGTCGCGCGGGTGTGGGCGTGCCGGAACCCGAGGCCCGCGGCCAGGCGCAGGTCGGGCTCGGCGCGGCCCATGAGGTGCACCTCGGCCCCGCCGGCGCGCGCGAACAGCGCGGCCAGCAGGCCGATCGTGCCCGTGCCCAGAACCAGCAACCGCTCCCCCGCCTCCAGCCCCGCCGCGCGGACGGCGCGTAAGGCGTTGCCACCGGGCTCGACCAGCGCGCCCGAGGTAGCGTCCACCGTATCGGGCAGCCGGTGGAGCGCCGCGACCGGGACGGCGAGCCGCTCGGCCAGCGCTCCCGCGGCGCCCCGGCTGATGCCGAGCTCGGCCAGGTCGGGGCACACGTGGTGGCGGCCCTGACGGCAGCGGTCGCAGCGCCCGCAGCCGAGCATGGTGTCGCCGACGACCCGCCGCCCCAGCCACGACGGGTCCACGCCCGCGCCCAGCTCCGCGACGCGCCCGCACCACTCGTGGCCGGGGCGCAGCGGGTAGCGGGAGCGGCCGGTGCGCAGGTAGCTCATC
This sequence comes from Nonomuraea sp. NPDC049655, assembly GCF_044465465.1. Lineage (NCBI taxonomy): Bacteria > Bacillati > Actinomycetota > Actinomycetes > Streptosporangiales > Streptosporangiaceae > Nonomuraea > Nonomuraea sp. NPDC049655. Next base: position 323,861 of record NZ_JBITLS010000009.1, on the reverse strand, counting down.
CCGCCGCTGAACAGCTCCATGTCGGTGCCGCACACGCCGGCGCGCTCGACGTCCACGACCACCTGGCCGGGCCCCGCGGAGGGGGGCTCGACCTCCTGGACCTCGGCCGCGCCCGGCCCGGTCAGGACGAGCGCCCGCACTACCGGGGCTCCACGACCCGCTGGCGCTGGCTGCCGAGCCCGTCGATGCCGAGCTCCATGACGTCGCCCGGCCGCAGCCAGATCTGCGGGTCGTGGCCCATGCCGACGCCGGGCGGGGTGCCGGTGTTGATCAGGTCGCCGGGCTCCAGCACCATGAACTGGCTCAAGTGGTGCACGATGACGTACGGGTCGAAGATCATCGTTTTGGTGCTGCCGGTCTGGCGGCGCACGCCGTTGACGTCCAGCCACATGCCCAGGTTGCGGACGTCGGCCAGCTCGTCGGGGGTGACCAGCCAGGGGCCGGCCGGGTTGAACGTCTCGGCCGACTTGCCCTTGCTCCACTGGCCGCCGCGTTCCATCTGGAAGGCCCGCTCGCTGACGTCGTTGACCACGCAGTAGCCGGCGATCGCGGCCGCGGCCTGCTCGGGCGAGTCCAGGTAGGAGGTGCGGCGGCCGATCACGATGCCGAGCTCCACCTCCCAGTCGGTCTTGGTGGCGCCGCGCGGGATGCGCACGTCGTCGTCCGGGCCGACCAGGGTGTTGGGCGACTTGGTGAACAGGATCGGCTCGGCGGGCACGGCCTGGCCGGTCTCGGCGGCGTGGTCGCGGTAGTTCAGGCCGATGCACAGGATCTGGTGCGGGCGGGCGATCGGCGCGCCGACGCGCTCGCCGGCGAACGCCTGCCGCGGGCCTGCGGCGACCCGCTCGGCGAGCAGGGCGGGGCCGCCCGCGGCGAAGAAGCGCTCGTCGAAGTCGGGGGTGAGGTCGGAGACGTCGACGTAGTGGTCGTCGTCCACGCGGACGACCGGCTTCTCGGCGCCGGGCGCGCCGATGCGCATGAGGTACAAGGGGGACTCTCCGGTTCTGTACGGGTCAGGGAAGGTGGCGCCCGGCGACGACGGCGCGGATGGCCGGCACGTCCTCGACGAGCACGCTCAAGGGGGTGCGGTAGGCCAGGCCGCTGATGCTGACCGCGCCGCTCGGCACGGTGGGCGAGGTCAGGTACGCCGGGACCGCCACGCAGTTGACGCCCGGCTCGTTCTCCTGGTCGTCGGCCGCGTAACCCTGCGCGCGGACGCGTGCCAGCTCGGCGTGCAGCTCCTCGGCGGTGCCGACCGAGCGTTCGGTGGGCCGCTCCAGCCGCCGGTCGCCCACCCAGGCGCGCACGGCGGCCTCGTCCCGCAGCGTCCCGGCCAGCAGCATCTTGCCGACGGCGGTGCAGTGGGCCGGGTTGCGCCCGCCGACGACCGAGGTCAGCCGGACCGCGCCGGACGGCGGGTCGAGCTTGGACCGGTAGACCACCGACGTGCCCTCCAGCACCGCGTAGTGCACGGTCTCGCCGTAGCGGTCGCACAGCGCCTGGAGGATCGGGGTGACCCGGACGTGGTCGGGCCGGGCCTCGTGATGGGCGAAGGCCATGCGCAGGAACTCGTCGCCGAGCACGTACCGGCCGTGGCCGTTCTGGACGGCGAGCCCGGCGCGGCGCAGCGCGGCCAGGGCGCGGTGGGCGGTCGGCTTCGGGCTGGACACGGCGCGGGCCATCTCCTCCAGGCCGATGCCGTCGGGGTGCCGGGCGAGCTCGGCCAGCACGGCCAGCACGCGGTCGGCCCCCACCAGCTTGGCGTCACCGTCGGACATGTTCCGAAGGTTAGACCACCGTTCCGGAAAACGGAAGTTTGCCCCGATCCCACCCTGCATTGACGCAACCAGCCGGTTGCCATAATGTGGCAACCGATCGGTTGCTATTATGTGGAGGCCGCAATGAGTGTTCCTGTCGCGACCGTCGAGGCCGCCCCGCCACGCCTCGACGGCAGACAGCGGTTGATCGCGTTCGTCCTGCTCGGCGCCGGTTTCATGCTGGCGGTCGACTTCTCCATCCTGAACGTCGCCCTTCCCCAGACCGGCGCGGGCGTCGGGCTGAACCCGGCCCAGTGGCCCTGGATCACCTCGGCGTACGCGTTGCCGGCGGCCGGGTTCACCCTGGTGTTCGGCCGGACGGCCGACCTGTTCGGCCGGCGGAGCCTGTTCCTCGCCGGCATGGTCGTGCTGGCCGGGGCCTCCCTGCTCGGCGGCTTCGCCGACGGGCCCGCGACGCTCCTGACCGCCCGGGTGCTGCAGGGCCTGGCCACGGCGATGACGGTCCCCGCCGCATTGTCGCTGCTCACCACCACCTTCAAGGAGGGCCCGCTGCGCGCCCGCGTCCTCGGGCTGAACGGCGCCCTGCTGTCCGGCGGCTTCACCGTCGGCGCGCTGCTCGGCGGCGCCCTGGTCAGCCTGCTGAGCTGGCGGGCGGCGTTCCTGTTCAACGTGCCGGTCGCGGTGGCGATCGTGGTGCTGACGCCGTTCCTGATCCGGGAGAGCGTGCTGCCGGAGCGGGTGCGGCTCGACCTGCCCGGCGCGGTCACCGTGACCGGCGGCCTGCTGGCGGTGATCTACGCGGCCGTCGAGACGAACCTCCTGGCGGCCGTCGCGGGCGTGCTGCTGCTGGGCGCGTTCTGGCTGATCGAGCTGCGCGCGCCCGCGCCGCTCGCGCCGGTGCGCATCCTGCGGCGGCCCACGGTGAAGTGGGGGAACTTCGCCGGGTTCGTCATCTTCACGATGGAGCCGGCCATGATCTTCCTGGTGACGGTGTACCTCCAGCGGGTGCTGGGCCTGTCGCCGCTGGTCACCGGCCTGGTGTTCGGCATCCCCGGGCTGGCCTCGGTGGTCGCCGGGGTGATCGCCGGGCGGTTCGTCGGACGCCACGGCAGCCGCCGCGTCCTGGTCGCCGGCATGACGGTCCAGGCGCTGGCGACGCTTCCCGCCGTCTTCCTCGGGACCGGCTGGACGGTCCTGGCGATCCTGGTCCCCGCGCTGTTCGTCGGGTTCTTCGGGCACGTCACCGCGATCGTCGCCTACACCGTCACCGCCACCTCGGGCCTGCCGGACGAGGAGCAGGGGCTGGCGACCGGGCTGACGTCGATGACGCAGCAGGTGGCCGTCACCGTCGGCATCCCGCTCCTCGGCGCGGTCGCCGCCACGCGCGCCGGGGAGCCGGCCGGCATCCGCCTGGCCCTGCTGGTGGACGTCGCGGTGACGCTCGCCGCCGTCGTCCTCGTCTCCTACGGCCTGCGCCGGCGCGCACGCCCGGAGCGGTGACCGTCCACCTGTCGCCACGAGGGTGTGGCAACCTTTTCCCTGCCGCATATGGAGGTCGTCATGGGATTCCCCGATCGGGTCGAGCGCACCGTCGAGCTCGCCCATCCGCCAGGCAAGGTGTGGGCGGCGCTCACCACCCCCGAGGGGCTGGCCGCCTGGTTCGGCCAGGAGGCGGCGATCGAGCTGCGTCCCGGCGGGCCGGCGCGGATGAGCTGGAGCGACGGGCACACCGTCGACCTGCGCGTGGAGCGCGTGGAGGAGCCGTCGGTGTTCGGCTTCACCTGGCCGGTCTTCGGCATGCCGGAGGGCGACCCGCGCCGCACGTACGTCGAGTTCACCCTCGAACCGGCCGGCACGGGCACCCGGCTGACCGTCGTCGAGACCGGCTTCGCCCAGTTGCCGGACGACCACCACCGCAAGGCGTACGACGCCCACACCGAGGGGTGGGCGAGCGAGCTGGGCGAGCTGGCCGGGCACCTTGACGCCGCCTGACATCGAGGCGGTCGCCGAGCAGGTCTTCGTCGCGCTGGCCGACCCGAGCCGGCGCGCCGTCCTGGCCGAGCTGGCCGCCCGGGGCCCGGCCACGGCGACCGACCTGGCCGCCCGCCTGCCGATCACCCGGCAGGCGATCGCCAAGCACCTGACGCTGCTGGGCGAGGCCGGTCTGGTGACGGCCGAGCCCGGTGAGCGCCGCCGCGTCCGCTACCGGCTGCGCTCGGCTCCGATGCGGGTGGCCCAGCAGTTCCTGGCCGCGCTGGCCAGCGACTGGGACGGCCGCCTCGACGCCCTGCGCGACCACCTCGACGGCTGACCGCCCGTCCCCTCCCCCGCTCACGCGGCCCGGCGGGGACGGGTGAGCCAGGAGAACGCCCCGGCCATCGCGAGCGCGACCAGCCCGCCCGCGACCATCGCGGCCGAGACCGAGAAGGCGTCGACGACCGTGCCGCCCAGGAGCGCGCCGAGCGCGAAGGTCGCCTGGAACGACGAGGTGAACACGACGGTCGCCGCCTCCGGCGCGCCGGGCGCGGCCCGCAGGAACCACGCCTGGGAGCAGACCGGCACTCCCCCGTAGGCCAGCCCCCACAACACCAGCAGCACGACCGCGCCCGCCGGCGAGTTGCCGGCCAGGGGCAGCAGCAGGGTGGCCGCCGCGATCAGGCCGCCGCAGACGGCGAAGGCCAGGCGGGGTGCGGTGGCCACGGCCCGGCTGGCCAGGAAGTTGCCCGCGATGCCCGCCGCGCCGTAGGCCAGCAGGACGGCGCTGACGGCGGCCGGGGACAGACGGGTGACGTGCTCCAGGAACGGCGTGACGTAGGTGTAGGTGCCGAAGTGCGCCAGCACGACGAGGAACGTGCCCAGCAGGGCGATCCCGGTGCCGCGCACCCGCAGCAGGTCCAGCAGGACGCGCGCGCCGGTGACCTGGCGGGCGGGCAGCGGCGGCAGCACGCGCAGCAACGCGACCAGCACGAGGACCGAGAGCCCGGCCAGGACCAGGAACGCCGTCCGCCAGCCCGCCAGGTGGCCGATGAAGGTTCCGGCCGGCACCCCGAGCACCGAGCCCAGCGGCACGGCCGAGAAGATCACCGCCGTCGCGGCGCCCACGGCGGCCGGCGGCACCAGCCGGGACGCCAGCCCCGCCGCGATCGACCAGAAGCCGCCGATGGTGAGCCCGACGAGCACCCGCGAGGCCAGCACCACCCAGTAGGCCCCGGCCACGGCCGCCAGCACGTCGGCGGCGGCCAGCACCGCCATCAGGACGCAAAGCATCACCCGGCGGTCCAGCCGGGCGGTGGCCACGGTCAGGACGGGCGCCGCGACGGCGGCCACGAAGCCCGGCAACGTCATGGTCAGCCCCGCGGTGCCGTCGGTGACGCGGAAGTCGGCGCCGATGGTCGTCAGCAGGCCGATGGGCAGGATCTCGCTGGTGACGATGGCGAAGATGCCCAGGGTGATCGAGGCGACCGCGAGCCAGGAGATCAGCGGCGGGCGCGGCGGGGCGAGGGTGGTGGTGGCCATGGTTCCGTTCCAGGACAGGGGTTGATCTACGGCGACCCAGCCAACCAGCCACGACGTCCCTGGCACCGGCCGATTTCGGACCACACCGTCAACCGCCCCCGGACCATACCGTCAACCCTCGGACCACACCGTCAACCGCCCCCGACGACGGCGCGATGCGCGGGAAGGGCCCGTCAGTCGGCGTGCAGCGCGGTCCGCAGGCCGGCGAGCAGGTCGGGGGTCGCGGCGCCCGGCGTCCTGAGCCGGACCGAGAGCAGCCGCCCGTTCCACCGGGCCGGGACGCGGTACCGGCCGGAGACGGGCAGCCCGAGGTCGTGGCCGAGCCGCAGCCCGGCCCCGCCGTGCTGGAGCGCGACCGGCAGCAGGCCGTCGAACGCCAGTGTGCCCACCACGACCCCGCCCTGCGACAGGTGGAAGGCCGAACCCGCGGGGCCCGTGGTGTGCACGACGTCCACGGACTGGCGGCCGGCGGGCAGCGGGCGGTCGGCGGTGAGCTCCAGCGGCTCCCCGGCGCGGGAGAAGGTGAAGGCCAGGCGGCCTCCGGTGACGTACAGGGCGAAGCCGCCGTTCCAGTCGCCCAGCGCGAACAGCACGCCTTCGGGCTCGCGGGCCGCCTCGATCTCGGCCGTCCAGCGGAAGCCGCCGAACAGCAGCGGCAACGACTCGTCGCACACGGGCGAGGCCCCGGGCCGGAACGTGCGGTCGTCGCCGGGCTGCCACGCCGGCCCGATGAGCGCGCCGAGGCGGGCCACCAGGTCGTCGTACAGCGGCAGGACGTTGTTGCGCCCGGCCTCCCGGTCCCACAACCGCCGCAGCTCGGCGACCACGTCCGGATGCCCGGCGGACACGTCGGCCGCCTCGGAGAAGTCGGCCGCCAGGTCGAACAGCGCCCAGTGGTCGGCGTCGAGCTCGCGGCTGCCGGTGAGCAGTTCCTCCTCGTCCAGGACGCCCGTGGACACGTGGTCGGTGGTGACCTTCCAGCGGCCGTGGATGAGGGAGCGCGAGCCCAGCATCTCGAAGTACTGGGTGGTGCGCGGCGCGGGCGCCCCGGGGTCGGCGAAGGTGGCCAGGAAGCTGGCCCCGTCCACCGGCTGCTGCTCGATCCCGTCCACGACGTCGGGCGCCTGGATGCCGATCGCGTCCAGCAGGGTCGGGAACAGGTCGTTGACGTGCACGATCTGGTCGCGCACCGCGCCGCCGCCGCCGATCCCGGCCGGCCAGTGCACGATGAGCGGCGTACGGGTGCCGCCGAGCCAGGTGTAGCGCTTCCACAGCCGGAACGGCGTGTTCCCGGCCCACGCCCAGCCCCACGCGTAGTGGTTGTAGGTGCGCGGCCCGCCCCAGTCGTCGTGGTGGGCCAGGTTGTCCTGCGGGGACTCGCGGATGCCGGCGGAGAAGCGGTGCTCGTTGACGCTGCCGTCCACGCCGCCCTCGGCGCTGGCGCCGTTGTCGGAGAAGATCACGATGATGGTGTCGTGGAGCCGCCCTGTCTCCTCCAGGTGGGCGATCAGGCGGCCGAGCTGGGCGTCGGCGTGGGTGAGGAAGCCCGCGAAGACCTCCTGCTGGCGGGCGTACAGGCGGCGGCGGTCGGCGGGGAGGCCGTCCCAGGCGGGCACCCACTCCGGGCGCGGCGTGAGCACGGCGCCGGGCGGGACGACGCCCGTCTCGGTCTGGCGCCGGAAGATCTCCTCCCGCCAGGCGTCCCACCCCTGGTCGAAGCGGCCCCGGTAGGGCTCGCTCCACTCGGGCGGGACGTGGTGCGGGGAGTGCGTGGCGCCGAGGCCGAGGTGGAGGAAGAAGGGTTTGCCGGGGGCGGCGTGGCGCTGGTCGTCGAGGTGCCGGACGGCCTGCGTGAGGAGGTCCTCGGTGAGGTGGTAGCCCTCCTCGGGGGTGGCGGGCGGCTCCACGTGGTGGTTGTCCCGGACGAGGTTGGGCGCGTAGTGGTTGGTGTCGCCCTGCAGGAAGCCGTAGTAGCGCTCGAAGCCCTGGCCGAGCGGCCAGTGGCCGAACGGGCCGGCGGCCGAGCGCTCGTAGCGCGGCGTGAGGTGCCACTTGCCGATGGCGATGGTGGAGTAGCCGTGGTCGCGCAGGATCCGCGGCAGGGTCGCGGCCGAGCGCGGGATGCGGGCGGTGTAGCCGGGGTGGTCGAGCGGGATGTCGGCGAGGAAGCCCATGCCGACGGCGTGGTGGTTGCGCCCGGTGAGGAAGCAGGCGCGCGACGGAGAGCACAGCGCGGTCACGTGGAACCGGTTGTAGCGCAGGCCGCCGGCCGCGAGCCGGTCGATGTGCGGCGTGGCGATGCCGGAGCCGAAGCAGCCGAGCTGGGCGAAGCCGGTGTCGTCCAGGACGACGGCCAGGACGTTCGGAGCGTGCTCCGGCGGGCGGCCGGCCCGGCGGAAGATCGGTTCTGCGGTCACGGCGAGGCTCCTGCCAGGAGAGGCGTACGGTCTTGGACAGCAGACGGCACGAGAGTAAGACAGGTTGTCTTAATCCGCGACGATACCTCGGTGATCCGGAAAAGGTGGGAATGCAGGCCAAAGAGAAGATTCTCCTGGCGGCCGAACGGCTCTTCGCCGAACGCGGCCTCGACGTCTCGCTCCGGGAGATCGCCGTCGCGGCCGGGCAGGGCAACCATTCGGCGGTCCAGTACCACTTCGACGGCAAGGCCGGCCTGATCGACGCCCTGTACGCCCACCGCATGACCCCCCTCAACGAGCGCCGCCGCGCGCTGATCGGCGACCTGCGCGCCCGCGGCCTGGAGGAGGACCTTCCCGCCCTGGTCGCGGCGTACCTGGCCCCGCTGGCCGAGCACGTGCTCGGCCACCCGGGCACGAGCTGGTACCTGCGCTTCACCAGCCGTTACGTGTTGTCCGGCGGCTACCGCTCCTGGCCCTACTCCAGCGACCACCATCCCGGGGTCGCCGAGCTGGCCGTGCTGCTGCGGCGGCGGCTGCCCGGCCTGACGCGGGAGCGCCTGCGGGTGCTCAACCTGCACGTCGTCGTGGTGCTGGCCGACCTGGAGCAGCGCCTGTGCGACCCCGCCTTCGACGCCGGGCGGGCCGCGGCGGCCGTCGCCGACCTGCACGTCACCTCTCAGGCCCTGCTCACCGCCTGACGTCCGGGAGGGCCCGCGCCGGGGCGGAAGGCGTCCCGGCCCGCCACGCGGTCGCCGGGCACGCGGAACGCCCGGGGCGGCCGCCCCGGGCGTTCCGGTCAGGCTCAGGCCAGGTCGAACCGGTCGAGGTTCATGACCTTGTCCCACGCCGCGACGAAGTCACGGACGAACTTCTCCTTGGCGTCGTCGCTGGCGTAGACCTCGGCGACCGCGCGCAGCTCGGAGTTCGCGCCGAAGACGAGGTCGGCGCGGGTGCCGGTCCACCGCACCTCGCCGGTGGCGGCGTCGCGGCCCTCGAAGAGGTTGGCGTCCTCGGTCGAGTGCCACGTCGTGCCCAGGTCGAGCAGGTTGACGAAGAAGTCGTTGGTCAGCGTCCCCGGGGTCGTGGTGAGGACGCCGAGCGTCGACTGCCGGTGGTTGGCGCCCAGCACCCGCAGGCCGCCCACGAGGACGGTCATCTCCGGCGCGCTCAGCGTCAGCAGGTTGGCCCGGTCGAGCAGCAGGTACTCGGCCGGAAGCCGGTTGCCCTTGCCGAGGTAGTTGCGGAACCCGTCGGCGACCGGCTCCAGCGCGGCGAACGACTCCACGTCGGTCTGCTCCTGCGTGGCGTCCGCGCGTCCCGGCGTGAAGGGCACCTGGACGTCGAAGCCGGCCTCCTTGGCGGCCCGCTCGACGCCCGCGCACCCGGCCAGCACGATCAGGTCGGCCAGCGAGACCTGCTTGCCGCCGGTCTGGGCGCCGTTGAACGCCTTCTGGACGCCCTCCAGCGTGCCCAGCACGGTCGCCAGCCGGTCGGGGTCGTTGACCTCCCACGCGCTCTGCGGCTGCAGGCGGATGCGCGCGCCGTCGGCGCCGCCGCGCTTGTCGCTGCCGCGGAAGGAGGAGGCCGAGGCCCACGCGGTGGAGACCAGCTCGGACACCGACAGCCCCGTGGCGAGGATCTGCTCCTTGAGCGCGGCGACGTCGGCCGCGTCGACGAGCTCGTGCGTCACCGCGGGCAGCGGGTCCTGCCACAGCAGGGTCTCGGCCGGGACCTCCGGGCCGAGGTAGCGGGCGCGCGGGCCCATGTCGCGGTGGGTGAGCTTGTACCAGGCGCGGGCGAAGGCGTCGGCGAGCTCGTCGGGGTGCTCCAGCCAGCGGCGGGTGATCTGCTCGTAGATCGGGTCCACGCGCAGGGCCAGGTCGGTCGTCAGCATCGTCGGGGCGTGCCGCTTGGCCGGGTCGTGGGCGTCGGGCACGGTGCCGGCGCCGGCGCCGTCCTTCGGCCGCCACTGGTTGGCTCCCGCGGGGCTCTTGAACAGCTCCCACTCGTAGCCGTACAGGATCTCCAGGAAGCTGTTGTCCCAGGTCGTGGGGGTGTTCGTCCAGATGCCCTCAAGGCCGCTGGTGATGGCGTCGCCGCCCTTGCCGGTGCCGAAGGTGTTGCGCCAGCCGAGGCCCATCTGCTCGATCGGGGCGGCCTCGGGGTCGGGGCCGACGTGGTCGGCCGGGCCGGCGCCGTGCGTCTTGCCGAAGGTGTGACCGCCCACGATGAGGGCGGCGGTCTCCTCGTCGTTCATCGCCATGCGGCGGAAGGTCTCGCGGATGTCGCGGGCCGCCGCCAGCGGGTCGGGGTTGCCGTTGGGGCCCTCGGGGTTGACGTAGATGAGGCCCATCTGGACCGCGGCCAGCGGGTTCTCCAGCTCGCGGTCGCCGGTGTAGCGCTGGTCGCCGAGCCAGGTGGACTCGGGGCCCCAGTAGACGTCCTCGTCGGGCTCCCAGGCGTCCACGCGGCCGCCGGCGTAGCCGAAGGTCTTGAAGCCCATCGACTCCAGGGCCACGTTGCCGGTGAGGATCAGCAGGTCGGCCCAGGAGATCTTGCGGCCGTACTTCTTCTTGACCGGCCACAGCAGGCGGCGGGCCTTGTCCAGGTTGCCGTTGTCGGGCCAGCTGTTGAGCGGCGCGAAGCGCTGCTGCCCGGCGCCGGCGCCGCCGCGTCCGTCGCTGATGCGGTACGTGCCCGCGCTGTGCCAGGCCATCCGGATCATGAACGGGCCGTAGTGGCCGAAGTCGGCCGGCCACCAGTCCTGCGAGGTCGTCAGCACCTCGGCGATGTCCCGCTTGACGGCCGCGAGGTCGAGGGTCTTGAACTCCGCCGCGTAGTCGAAGTCCTCGCCGAACGGGTTGGCCACGGCCGGGTTCTTGGCCAGGATCTTGACGTTGAGCCGCTCCGGCCACCACTGGCGGTTGCCGCCGCCCTGGGTCGGGTGCGGGGCGCGCTCGTGCGCGACCGGACAGCCGCCCGAGTCCTCCGACTTGGCGTCTGTGACGATCGCATCATGGTTCTCAGACATGGGAATCCTTCCGGACGAGGCGGAATCTGGGTGCTCAGGAACTGCTGCCGGTGGAACAGGCGGGGCACAGGCCCCAATAGATGACCTCGGCCTCGTCGATGGCGAAGCCGCGGTCGTCGGAGGCGGTCAGGCAGGGGGCGTGGCCGACGGCGCAGTCGACGTCGGCCACGGCGCCGCAGGACCGGCACACGAGATGGTGGTGGTTGTCCCCGACGCGGCCCTCGTACAGGGCCGAGCTGCCCGGGGGGTCGAGGCGGCGGACGAGCCCCGCGGCGGCCAGCGCGTGGAGGGCGTCGTACACGGCCTGCAACGAGATATGACCCACGCGCTCGCGCACCCCGGACGCGATCGCCTCGACCCCGAGGTGGTCACCCTCGCGGACGGTCTCGAGCAGCGCGACCCGGGCGGCGGTCACCCGCAGCCCGGCTCCGCGCAGCTCCTCGGCGGTCGTCGGAGCCTTCGATGCGGTCATAGCCGCCAAACCTACCTATACAAACCTGAATGACACAAGAGAACGAACCATCCAAGTTTAGTAATATGTCCGGAAATAGCCCCCTACAGGGGACGTCACCCCAGCTCCGGCCCGCCGCCCTCCAGCAGCCGCCCGCCGGACAGCTCCAGCCTGCGGTCCACCCGGATCTCCGCCAGGAACCGCTCGTCGTGGCTGACCACCACGAACGCCCCCTCGTACGCGCCGAGCGCGCTCTCCAGCTGGCCCACGCTGACCAGGTCGAGGTTGTTGGTCGGCTCGTCCAGCAGCAGCAGCTGGGGCGCCGGCTCCGCGCACAACACGCAGGCCAGCGTGGCGCGCAGCCGTTCGCCGCCCGACAGCACACCTACCCGCAGATGGGCCCGCGCTCCCCGGAACAGGAAACGGGCCAGCAGGTTCATCCGCTCGGCGGCCGGCATCGCGGGGGCGAAGGCGGCCAGGTTCTCGGCGACGGTGAGGTCGTCGTCGAGCAGGTCGAGCCGCTGCGACAGGTAGGCCACCCGGCCGTCGGCCCGCCTGGCGGCGCCGCCGTCGGGCTCCAGGTCGCCGGTGATCAGGCGCAGCAGCGTGGACTTGCCGGCGCCGTTGGGGCCGGTCAGCGCGATGCGCTCGGGCCCGCGCACGACCAGGTCGATGCCGGGCTCGGCGAACAGGCCGCGGGCCATGAGGTGCTCGCCCTGGAAGACCGTGCGCCCGGCGGGCACGTTGGTGCCCGGCAGTTGCAGGGAGATGCGCTGGTCGTCGCGCAGGGCGCGGCCCGCCTCGTCGAGCCGGGCCTTGGCGTCGCTGACGCGGGCGGCGTGCGTCTGGCTCGCCCGGCCGGCCGACTCCTGGGCGCCGCGCTTCATGTTCCCGGCGAAGATGCGCGGCAGGCCGGCGTTCTTGAGGTTGCGGGCGGCGTTGCCGGCCCTGCGCTCGGCGCGCTCGCGAGCCTGCTGCATCTCCCGCTTCTCGCGCTTGAGCTCCTGCTCGGCCGTGCGCACGTTGCGCTCGGCGGCCTCCTGCTCGGTGCGTACGGCCTCCTCGTAGGCGGTGAAGTCGCCGCCGTAGAAGCGCACCTCGCCCCGGTCGAGCTCGGCGATGCGGTCCATGCGGTCGAGCAGGGCGCGGTCGTGGCTGACCACGAGCAGGCAGCCCTTCCAGTCGCCGAGCACGGCGTGCAGCCGGTGGCGGGCGTCGAGGTCGAGGTTGTTCGTGGGCTCGTCGAGCAGCAGCACGTCGGGCCGCCGGAGCAGCTGCGCGGCCAGGCCGAGCGAGACGATCTGCCCGCCGCTCAGCGTGCGCAGGGTGCGGGCGAAGTCGAGGTGGCCGAGCCCGAGCCGGTCGAGCTGGGCACGGGTGCGCTCCTCGATGTCCCAGTCGTTGCCGATTGTGGTGAAGTGCTCCTCGGCGGTGTCGCCCGCCTCGATGGCGTTGAGCGCGGCGATCACCGGGGCGATGCCCAGGACCTCGGCCACGGTCAGGTCGCCGGCCAGCGGCAGGCTCTGCGGCAGGTAGCCGAGCACGCCGTTGACGGACACGCCGCCCGAGCGCGGCCGGTACTCCCCGGCGATCAGCTTGAGCAGCGTGCTCTTGCCGGCGCCGTTGGGGGCGACCAGGCCGGTACGGCCGCCGGGCACGCTGAAGGACAGGTCGCTGAAGACGGGGGTGTCGTCAGGCCAGGAGAAGGACAGGTTGGAGCAGACGATGAACGCGTCGGACATGTGAAGAAGACCTCGACGGAGAACGCGGGCATGCCGAAGCCGCCCGCTGAAAGGACAGGGATTCGGGAAACGACGAACGCGGCCACACCGGCGGCGCTCACACGCTCACGCCGGGGCCGATCACCCTCCGGTATCACCCGGAGATGTCGTCGTCACCTGCCATGTCTGGTCTCCTAGCTGAGAATCACAAGCATTTCACACTTTAGCAGGCGCCTGCCGCGCTCCGGACGCCTGCCTCCTGCGCGCCCGCCGAGGCCGGGCCCCGCCGGGTCAGTGGGCTCCGGCTGCGCGGAGCAGGGCGGCCACTTCCCTCTGGCCCTTGGAGACGGCGTGGGCGAGCGGCGTGACGCCGTCGCGGTCGGCCAGGTCGACGTCGGCGCCCGCGGCGATGAGCAGCCGCACGACCTCCTGGTGGCGCTCGCCGCCGTCGCCCAGGATGACCGCCTCCAGCAGGCCCGTCCAGCCCAGGTCGTTGACGTGGTCGACGTCGATGCCGGTCTTCAGCACCTCGCGCACGTACGCGACGTGCCCGCGCTCGCAGGCCGGGATGAGGGAGACGCCTCCGTACCGGTTGCGCCTGGTCAGGTCGGGCCCGGCGGGCAGCAGCGCCTTGAGCATCGCCACGCTCCCGGTGACGCCGGTGACCAGCCAGGGGGTGTCCTTCCTGGCGTCCTGGGCGTCGGGGTCGGCGCCCGCCGCGACGAGCACCTTGGCCACCTCGACGTGGTCGGCCGCCGCCGCGAGCAGCAGGGCCGTACGGCGTTGCCCGTCGCGGGCCTCGACGTCGGCCCCGGCGCCGAGCGCGTCCCGGACGGCGGCGGCGTCCCCGCGCGCGGCTCCCGCCAGCAGTTCCTCGTCGGCCATTCCCGCTCCCTTCACCTCGCGCCCGCCGCAGGCCGCGAGCATCAGACCGAGTCCCCAGGTCAGGATGGCTCGGCGGTTCATCCCCTCATCCTTCCGTCCGCCCGCCCCCGGCGGCGCGCCGGGGGCCGGTCCAACCGGTCAGCGCAGCTGCCCGGCGACCGCCTTGAGGCCCGCCTGGGCGATGGACTCGTCGATGTCGCCGCTGGGGGCGCCGCCGACGCCGATGCCCGCGACGGGGGCGCCGGCCGAGGCGACCGGCACGCCGCCGCCGAGGAAGAGGGTGCCCGGGATGTCGGCGATGGACGGCCCGCCGCCGTTGATGCCCTTGCCCAGCTCGGACGTCGTCCGGCCGAAGGAGACCGCGGTGAACGCCTTGCGCCGGGCCGACTCCTCGGTCTGCGGGCCCGCGCCGTCGCCCTTGAGCACCAGGCGGGTCGCGCCGGACCGGTCGACGATCACGACGGTGACGCGCTGCTTCTGCTTGACGGCCTCCTTCAGGGCGGCGTCGGCGATCTTCAGCGCGGCGTCGGCGGAGAGCGTGCCGGTCTGCACGACGGGCTCGGCCGCGGCGACCCGGGCGACCCGAGCGCCGTGGGCGGCGTCGGCGGCCTGGGCGGGCGAGGTGGCGGCGACGGCGCCGGCCAGCACGGCCAGCCCCGACAGCGAGCCGGCGACCAGGCGAGTACGGATGTTCATGGTTTCTCCAGTTCGTCAGGGCGAAGTCGGACACCTCTAGATTTGCGGGCGGGCCGCCGCGGGCCATCGGGAGCACGGGCGATCTGCGCGCGCCGAGCGGTCGAGGGCCGGGTCAACCGATCGGTTGATGCGCCGCCGCCCTGGCAGGGGCCATTCTCGGGCAGGGGATAGTGTCGAAGGGCGCGGCGACGGGGAGGGCCATGAGGGAGCGCACCTGGCTCAACTGGGCCATGCACGTCGGCTTCTACCTGCTGCTCGCCGCCTCGGCCCTGCGGCTGGTGTCCCGCCACGGCATGAGCGCCCAGACGGTGACGTCGCTGGCCGTCTGCGGCCTGCTCGCGCTGGCGTACGCGGCGGGGATCGTCTGGTGGCACCGGCTGGGGCGGCAGGGGCGGCTGGTCTGGCTGGGCGGCGTGGCGGCGGTGTGGCTGGCGCTGGTGGTGCTGGCGCCGTCGTTCAGCTGGTGCGCGGTCCCCCTGCTCTTCCTGTGCCTGCGGCTGCTCAACGCGCACGGCTTCGCGGTGGCCGCCGCGGCGCTGACCCTGGTGGTGATCGTGGCCCAGCTGGAGATCGCCCGCGAGCTCGACGTCAGCCTGATCCTCGCGCCGGTCGGCATCGCGGCCATGACGGCGGTGATCTTCGGGGAGCTGCAGCGCGAGAGCGCCGCCCGGCAGCTGCTCATCGACGACCTGATCAGCACCCGCGGCACGCTGGCCGACTCCCGTCACCGCACCGGCGTCCTGGAGGAGCGCGAGCGGCTGGCCAGGGAGATCCACGACACCCTCGCCCAGGGCCTGACCAGCATGGGCATCCTGCTCCAGGCCGCCGACCGCATGTGGGCCACCGACCCGGCCCAGGCCCGCGCCCACGTACGGCGGGCCGCCGCGGCCGCCGCCGACAACCTGGCCGAGGCGCGGCGGTTCGTCCGCGACCTTCAGCCGCCCGGTCTGGTGGACGTCACGCTGCCCGAGGCCCTCGCCCGGCTCTGCGCGGACGCCGGCGAGACCGGGCCGCGGGTGCGCTTCCGGCTGGCGGGCGAGGAGTACCCGCTGGCGCCGGAGGTGCAGGCGGCGCTGCTGCGGGTGGCGCAGGCGGCGCTGGCCAACGTCCGCGACCACGCCGCCCCGGCGGCGGACCCGGCGGCCGGCGTGACGGTCACGGTGACGCTGTCCTACCTCGACGGCGAGGTGACGCTCGACGTGTTCGACGACGGCGTCGGCTTCGCCGAACCGGCCCCCGCTCCCGGCCGCGGCTACGGGTTGCGGGCGATGCGCGACCGGCTGGCGGAGGTGCACGGCGTCCTGGTCGTCGAGAGCGCGCCCGGCGAGGGCACGGCGGTCGCGGCCCGGGTGCCCGCCGCGTGGCCGCCGCGGGCCCTGGACGGCGGTGGGGCATGAGGTTGTTCCTGGTCGACGACCATCCGGTGGTCCGGGCGGGGCTGGTGGCGCTGCTCGGCGGCGAGCCCGACATGGAGATCGTCGGCGAGGCGGCCGACGGCGCCGAGGCGTTGCGCGGCATCGCCGCCTGCTCCCCCGACGTCGTCCTCATGGACCTGCAACTCGGGGAGGGCGTCGACGGCGTGGAGGTCACCCGGCGGGTCCGCGAGCTGCCCGCGCCGCCGCAGGTGCTGGTGCTGACGACGTACGAGAGCGACGCCGACATCATGCGGGCCGTCGACGCGGGGGCCATCGGCTACCTGCTCAAGGTGTGCCCGCCGGAGGAGCTGTTCCAGGGCATCCGGGCCGCGGCCAGGGGCGAGAGCGTGTTGTCGGCCAAGGTGGCGACCCGGATGATGCGGCGCATGCGCGAGCCTGGCCCGGCGCTGAGCGCCCGCGAGGTCGAGCTGCTGGAGCTGCTGGCCAGCGGGGCGAGCAACCGGGAGATCGCCCGGCGGCTCTACATCACCGAGGCGACGGTCAAGACCCACCTGGTGCACATCTACGACAAGCTCGGCGTGGACACGCGCACGGCCGCGGTCACGGCCGCGGTCGAGCGGCGTCTCATCCGGCTCCCCTGACCGCCCCCGGCCAGAGCCGCGTGTCAGCGGACGGCGGCCGGGGAGCTCGCGCCGGGGATCAGCCGTCGGGGCGGGCCGCCGCCGACGTCGGCCGCCCACACGTCGCCGTCCTTGGCGTACATGACGGTGCGGTCGTCCAGCCAGGCGGCCTGGTCGTCGATGCTGGCCCGCTCCCCCAGCGGGGTCTCCCGCATCGTGCCCAGGTCCAGCAGGTGCAGCCGCCACGGGCCCGGCGAGAGGCGTTTCTTGAACACCAGCCGGGTCCCGTCCGGCGACAGGGACGGGCACTCGGCGTTCTCCCTGAGCGCGCGCGCCCGCCAGGCCCCGAAGTCGCCCTCCACCAGGTACGTCCTGCCCTTGGTCGAGACGGTCGCGTAGAAGCGGTTGTCGTCGGCGGCGAACGTGACCCCCCAGTAGTTGACGTCGGCCGAGTGGTAGCGGCGGCCGTCGAGGTAGAGCGGGATGTCCTCCATGTTGGTGACGAGGTAGCCGGTCCGGGTGTCGAGGATGCCGGTCCAGGTGGAGAAGCCGCCGGTGCTGTAGGAGTCGCCGGTGACGAACACCGTCCAGGAGGCCATCCGGCCGCTGGCCGACACGCGCGCCCGGCTCGGGACGCCGGCCAGGTTGATCCGGCGCGTCTCCTTGAGCGACCGGTCCAGGACGAGCGCCTCGGTCTTCGGCAGCGGGCCGGGCCGGGTGACCAGGCAGAGGGTGGTGCCGTTCGCCGTGTAGAAGCGGTCGCAGGCCCGGGAGCTGACCCGCGGCGGCGCGCCCGGGTCGGCGAGCGGCACGGAGGCGACGCGTCCGCCGCTGCGCACCAGCACCCGGCCCGGCTCGCCGGCGTCGAAGCCCGCGACGGCGGGCCCGGTCTGCCGCGAGGACGCCGCCCAGGTGGCGTACGCGGTCGCGCCGCCCGCCAGCAGGACCACCGCGGCCAGGAGCACGAGCACCCGTCTCATGGACGACCTCCTTGTGATCGCAGCGCCCGCCACGCGATCGCGGACGCCGTCACCAGCCCCGCGGCCATCACCGCCAGCGCCGGCCCCTCCCCCGTCCCCGCCCACAGCAGGCCGAACAGGATGGACGACACCATCCGGGCCGTGGCCTGCCCGGTCTGCAGCAGCGCCAGCCCGCCGGTGCGCGCGCTCTCGGGCAGCATCGGCCCGGTCAGGGCCATCAGCACTCCGTCGGTGGCGGCGTAGAACAGGCCGTGCAGCAACAGCGCGGGCAGCAGCCAGGCCGGGCCCATCAGCACCAGGTAGACCGCGAGCAGCGCCACGTGCCCGGTGACGAACACCGCCGCGCGCCCGAACCGGTCCGCCAGCCGGCCGAGCGGCACGGCGAGCAGCAGGTACGCGCCCGCCGTGCCGAGCGGCAGCAGCGGGAACAGTTCGGGCGCGATCGCCAGCCGCCGCTGCAGCACGAGGTAGACGAACGAGTCGCTGACCGTGACCAGGCCGAGCGCGACCGCCACCAGGCAGGCCCGGCGGAACCCGGGCTCCCGCGTCACCGCCGCCCGCAGCCGGACGCGGACGGTCAGCGGGCCACGCCGGTCGCGTACGTAGAGGATCAGCAGCAGCACGGCCAGCGCGGCCACGCAGAAGCTCGTCACGAACACCGCGTCGTAGGCGCCGGCCGTCGCCGTCAGCACCGCGAAGGCGGCCAGCGGCCCGAGGAAGGCGCCCACGGTGTCCATCGCCCGGTGCACCCCGAACGCGCCGCCCAGCCGGTCGGGCGGGGCGCTCAGGGTGATGAGGGCGTCCCGGGGCGCGGTGCGCAGCCCCTTGCCGGTGCGGTCGGCGGCCAGCACCAGCCCGAGCGCGGCGGCCGATCCGCCGGCCGCGAGCAGGCCCAGCTTGCAGACGGCCGAGAGCCCGTACCCGAGCCCGGCGACCAGCTTGCGGCGGCTCCACCGGTCGGCGGCGTGCCCGCCGGCCAGCCTGACCAGCGCGGTGACGCCGAAGTACAGGCCGTCCAGCAGGCCGAACTGCACCAGGCTGAGCCCGAGCGTGCCCACCAGGTACAGCGGCAGCACCGCGGTGACCATCTCCGACGAGACGTCCGTGACCAGGCTGACCAGGCCGAGCGCCACCACGTTGGCGGGCACCGCCCTGGTCAGCCGGGTGCCGAGAAGCGAGATGTACATCTAGTGGCAGGAGTAGGTCGGGCTGCTGTCCTTGACCGAGCCGTCGGTCCCGATCAGCTGCCAGCCGAACGTGCTGCCGGTGAAGGTCAGCTTCAGCACGCCGAACGTGCCGCTCAGCCGCTTCTGGCTGTTCGGCTGCACGTTCTCGATCTGGTACGGCGACGCGCCGCCCATCCCGCCGAGCACCTCGACGATGCCCTTCGCGGTGTCGGCCTGGGCGCTGGGGTTCTGCGGCCCGAACCGCTCGTAGTGGTGGTCGTGCCCGTTGAGCACGAACTCGGCGCCGGCCGCGTACAGGGCCTGCCACACGGGCTTGGAGACGGGGTCGTTGCCGTGCTCGCCGGAGCTGAACAGCGGGTGGTGCCAGTACGCGGCCACGCACGGCTTGGTGGTGGCGGCGAGGTCGCTCTTGAGCCAGGTGAGCTGGGCGGACTGGTCGAAGTGGTTGGAGTCGAGCGCGACGAAGTGCCAGTTGCCCCGGTCGTAGCTGTAGTAGCTCTTGCCCTGCGGGAAGGCGATCGCGCCGAAGTACGACTTGTACCCGGCTTCCGATCCGGCCGGGTCGTAGGTCTCGTGGTTGCCGGGGACCGGGTGGGTCTTGGCCTTGAACCTGCCCCACGTCTTGTCGTAGTAGTTGCGGAAGTCCGACAGCAGGGCGTCGTCGTACTGGTTGTCGCCCATGGTGATGACGAACTCGGGGTTCATCGACTCGACCAGGGCGGCCGTCTTCGGGTGCACGCAGGAGGACGAGCTCGCGGTGCACTGCTCGGCGATGTCACCGGCGGCGGCCACCACGAACGTGTCGCCCGGCGGGTCGGTGGGCTGGGTGCCGCCGCCGTAGACCTGCATCTCCCACAGGGAGTAGCCGTAGTCGGTGCCGCGCGCGGTCCCGTACATGCGGACGTAGCGGCCGGTGGCGGTCAGGGTGAGGTCGTCCACGCCGCCGTCGCCGCTGGTGGTGGAGTAGACGTCGGTCCAGGCGCTCCCGTCCGGGGAGGTCTGGATCTTGTACGACGTGGCGTAGGCGTCCTCCCAGGTCAGCTTGACCCGGCTGATCTGCTGGGCGGCGCCGAGGTCGACGCGCAGCCATTCGGGGTCGTGGCCCTCGGCCGATGCCCACCGGGTGGCGGCGAGGTCGCCGTCGAAGGCCTTGGCGGCGGCGTAGGAGGTGGCTTCCTTGGAGGAGGAGGTGGCGGGTTTGCCCTGTGACAGCAGCGTCTCGGCGGTGCCGGCCGAGGCGTTGGCGGCCACGAGCAGGCCGGCCAGCAGGCCGATCACGGCCATGACGGCCAGGCGGACTCTGGACATGGCGATTCTCCTGGGGGTGAGAGATCGGAGCACGGTCCGGTGGGCGGCCGGGGCAGGAGGTCTTTCGCTGAGCGCGTCACATCCTGGGGAAGGAAGCCGCGCCGAGCCGCTTACCGGGATCGTGGCGCAGGGCGCTGAGGGCTGTCAATGAAGTTAGGAAGGTTTCTTAACCCTGCTGGGCGGGGTTCACCTGGGCGGCGCGCGGCACGGCGGGACGGCCGCCCGGAGGCCGGGCGGCCGGTCCTGAGCGGGCCGTCAGCCCGGGGTCACCGGGACGTTCGTCAGGCCGCGGGTGGCGCCGGTGACGGTGTTGGAGGAGTGCACGACGTTGGGATCGGCCGCGCACTTCGACGTCGAGGTGATCTTGATGGCGTACCCGCCGACGCCGCCGAGATCGGACCGGTTGCCGCGCCACACGTTGCCGCAGCCGTTGAGGAAGGACGGCGTGGTGGCCGGATTGTGCGTCTCGTAGCCGTTGGCGAAGGTGCCGGGCGGGGCGAACGTGCCGGTGTTGTTCTCGATGGTGTAGCCGGAGCCCTTGACGTCCACCCAGGAGTCGGCGGAGTTCTGGCCGCTGACGCCGGTGCCGTCGAAGGTGTTGCCGCTGATCAGGCCGCCGCTGGTGCCCTCCTTGACGTCGATGTGCTCGGCGGCGACGTACGGGCCGATGGTGTTCCCGGTGACCTGGACGCGGTCCGAGCGGTCCGCGCCGCCGGTGTTGCCGTGGCAGCCCCAGTTGGAGCCGGCCGAGCCGAGGTAGACGCCCTCGCCGTAACCGGGCTGGACGAGGCCGGTGTGGGTGATGCGGGAGTCGCGCAGCACGCCGTCGGACGAGCTGCGCCGGAAGTGCACGCCCTCGTCCTCGACGTGGTGCACGTACACGCCGTCGATGACCACGTGCGGGGAGGCGTCCAGGACGACGCCCTTCTTGGAGTCCTTGACGGTGAACCCGGTGAGCCGCCAGTACGGCGCCTCGTACAGCCACAGCCCGTAGCCGGAGTCCCAGCCGCCGCCGGGCGCGGGGCAGGACGGCGCGGCGCCGGAGGGACCGTCGTTGACCAGGACGGCGTCCGCCGGTCCGGTCAGCGTGATCGGGGCGGCGGACGTTCCGGGGCGCCGGGCGACGAAGGCGCCGTGGTACTCGCCGGGCGCGAGCCTGATGGTCTGCCCGGGAACCGCCGCGGCCAGCGCGCCGGCGAGCTGGGCCGCCGTGGCCACCTCGACCACCTCGACCACCTCTGCACCGGTCTCTCCGGAAAGTGGCGTCGCGGCGGCCGGGGCGGACAGCAGGAGTGGCAGCAGGCCGGTCAGCAGGGCCCGTCTCATGGGGATCCTCCCTTCGGGGGGCCGGGGGGGGGGGGGGGGGGCCCCGGGCGGGGGGGGGGGGGCCCCCCCCCCGGGGGGGGCGGCACGGGGTGGCGGGCACCCGGCTAACTTCCAGGAGCAGGGTTGGGG
>NZ_JBITLS010000009.1:194332-302430 GCF_044465465.1 Nonomuraea sp. NPDC049655 | reverse complement strand
GGGGGGGCGGGGGGCGCGCCGGGGGGCCGCCGCGGCCGCCCCCCGGGCGCGCTTTTGGCCTGCGGCCCCGGGGGGGGGGGGGGGGCCGGGGCGGGGCCCCCCCCCCCACGGCTCGGGTTCCGCCGCCGCCGGTCAGGGCACCCAGTGGTTGCCGGTCACCGTGATCATGACCTGGAGCTGGATGCTGGCCGAGTAGTAGCTGCTCGCGTCGATCGGGGTGCCGAGCATCTTGTTCCAGAGCGCGTCGAGCCAGGACTGGCTGCCGGAGTCCGTCATCGCCGCCACCGCGAACGGGGCGAAGAAGGCGGCCTCGCTGCCGCTGGAGATCTGCGTGCCGTTCAGCTTGTAGCCGATGGCGATCTTGCCGGGGTCGCCGCCGGTCTTGCTCTTGATCCAGGAGTTGAGCTTCCGGGCCGAGGCGAGCGACTTGGCGTCGCCGCTGGTCACGGCGTCGTCGGCGATGCGCCACGGAGTGCGGCAGGCGTTCCACCAGTACTGGCCGTCGTTCGGGTCCTCCAGCACCTGGCCGGGGGCCGGCTTGGCGGTGGTGTTGGTGTTGACCACGAAGTCCGGCAGCAGGCCGGTGGCCGATGCGTAGTTGTTCTGGAGGGTGGTGATCAGGTTCTGGTGGGCGGTCCTGATCGTGTCCCAGGCGCTGTTGCCGGTCGCCTTCCTGAAGGCCCTGAAGTGGTCGACCATCCAGTCGGAGGTGCGGGTGATGTAGTAGTACTGGTCGCCCGAGCTGCTCCAGTCGCCCAGCTTGAGCAGGTTCGTGGACGGGTTGATCTCGTCCTTCTTGATGGCGTTGATGTGCTTGACCGCCAGGTCGAGGTAGTTGTACGTGCCCGCGCTGCCCCACTGCCGGTGGGCCAGGAGCAGGCCGTAGGCGACGTCCATGTCGCCGTCGGTGGCGCCGTCGCCGCCGTCGACGCTCTTGCAGGCGGTGTCCTGCTCGGCGGCCAGCAGGTCGGGGTTGATGGACGACGGGTGGGCGAGCATCCACTTGACCATGCCGTCGAAGATCTTCTTGGCGTCGGGGTCGGCCCCGGCCATGGTCGCGACGATCACCATGCCGTAACCCTGGGCCTCGGCCACGTACGGGTGGTCGGCGTCCGGGGAGATGACCTCGTACCAGCCGTTCCCGCAGTTCTGCCGGACGAAGGCGGCCTTCCACCGCTTGTAGTAGTCGACCACCCGCGCGTCCAGCGTGGCCTGGTCGCCGGAGGGACGCAGCATGCCCGCCGCGTACGGGATGGTGTGGCTGCCGAAGGGCACCGCGGGGCCGCCCCCGCTGCCGGGCTGGGTGGTCGCGGTGACGGCGCCGGTGGCCGCCGACTGGTTGCCCGCCGCGTCGCGCGCCTTGACCGTGTAGCTGTAGGCGGTGGCGGGGGTCAGGCCGGTGTCGGTGTACGTGGTGCCCGCCACGGTGGTCACCAGGGTCGAGCCCCGGTAGACCAGGTAGCCGGTGACGCCCACGTCGTCGGTGGCGGCGTCCCAGGCCAGGGAGACGCTGGTGGAGGTGGCGCCGGTCGCGCGCAGGTTGCCCGGGACAGAGGGCGGGGTGGTGTCGGTCCCGCCGCCGCCGCTGCCGTAGACCTCCAGCTCGTAGAGCGAGTAGCCGTACGTCGTGCCGCGGGCGGTGCCGTACATGCGCACGTACCGGCCGCTGCCGCTGACCGTCAGGTCGTCGGTCGCGCCGTTGCCGGAGGTGGTGGCGTAGACGTCGGTCCAGGTGGCGCCGTCCGGCGAGGTCTGGATCTTGTACGACTTGCCGTAGGCCGCCTCCCAGGTCAGCTTCACCCTGGAGACGTTGTACGTGTCGCCGAGGTCGACCCTGATCCATTCGGGGTCGTGGCCCTCGACGCTGGCCCAGCGGGTGGAGGCGTTGCCGTCCACCGCCTTGGCCGCCTCGAAGCCGCTGCCCTCGACCGAGGAGGCGGTGACCGGTTTACCGCCTGACAGCAGCGTGTCGGCGCTGGAACCGGCCGCGGCGGTGGCCGGCGGCGCCAGGGGCGCGGCCGCCATCAGGGCCGCGACCAGGGCCGTGACGAGCAGCGACGACCGCCGGGGTCGCCGCTCAGGACGTTTGATCATGCGTTGATCCTTCGGATAGGGGGTGCCATGGGGCCATCCGCAGGTGGACCGTGATCGGTGAACAGGCGTTAGGAAACTTTCCTAACCCTCATAGCGGACGGTAAACAAGAACACCCCCATCCGCAACCCTTCCCCTCAAACCAACCCCGCCGTTCACCTCGCCGACACGCACACACCACCAAAAACTTAGACAAACCCCACACCCGGACGGGACTGCCTTCAGGAGCCCCGGGTGACGGTGGAGACGGGCCACCCCGCCGGGCGGGGGGCGGGCCGGTACGGTTCGCGCGGCGGCCGTGACCGGCGGGACGCGGCCGCCCGCCGCCCGGACGGCGCATGCGTCCGGGCGGCGGGTGACGGGTGACGGGTGGCGTCAGAGACGTTCGAGGAGCTTGCGGAGCTGGGCCACCTCGGCCTGCTGCGTGCTCTCGATGGCCTTGGCCAGCTCCTTGGCCTGCGGGTTCACCCCGCTCGCCTGCTCGGTACGGGCCATCTCGATCGCACCCTCGTGATGGGCGATCATCTGCTCGGCGAAGAGCCGGTCGAAGGCGGCCCCCTTGGCCCCGTCGAGCTTCTTCATGTCCTCGGCGGACATGATCCCGGGCATGTCATGCCCCATGCCCCCGGACGGGACGGGCTTGCCCCACTCGGCCAGCCAGCCCTTCATGGTCTGGATCTCCGGGTCCTGGGCGGCCTTGATGTCGGCCGCGAGCTTCTTGATCTCGGGGTCCTTCGCCCGCTGCGGGGCGAGCTCGGCCATCTCGACCGCCTGCTGGTGGTGCGGGATCATCATCTGGGCGAACATGACGTCCGCGTCGTTGAACGACTGCTGCGACGGCGGCGCGCTGGCGGTGGCGCTGGCGGTGGCGCTGGCGGTGGCGCTGGCGGTGGCGCTGGCGGTCGTGGCCCCGGGCGCGGCTGTGGAGGCGGTGTCGTTCGCGCCGCACGCGGTGAGCAGGACGAGCGCGCCCGCGGCGGCGGCCAGGCCGATCTTACGGTTGGTGGACATGCTGATGTGCTCTCTCGTTCGCTGGAACTGCGGGTAGGCCGATGCGCGGATCGCCGTCGAGGGCGTCCGCGCGGATGACCGGCCTATATGCGCAGGATCGAGAGACGAGCCAGCCGCAGGGACGTCGGTCGCGGCGGCGGCCGGGCGACGGGCCGGAAGGCCGGGCCGGGACCGGCCCCGCCGACGGCCCGCCGCCGCACCCCGACCCACAGGGCCAGCAGCACCACGACGAGCAGCGAGGTCAGGACGGCCAGGCACACCCCGGCCGGATCGAGCCCCGGCATCTCATGGCCGGGGGCGAGCCCCGCCAGCGCGGCGACGGGGGCGGCGGGCAGCTCGTGGGCGACCGCCAGAACGGGCCGGGCGTTCGCCATGTCGTGCCGGGCGTTCACATGGCCGAGCGTGTGCATCCCGCACACGCCGAGGGCGAGGACGACGAGCAGGAGCGCACGTGCACCCCGCCGCAGGATCCCCACCTGCCCTCCCCCCGTCGCTCCGGCTCTCACGAACGTGGAGGATACGGGAGGCGCCCCACTCGGGCAACCTGGACCCGGTACGGGTATGCGCCGGCTCCCTGCTCGGACCAGGAACGATCCGGGCGGCGGCAGCGCGTCAGAAGAACTGGCCGAGGCGGAACGGGCGTACCACGAGCGGGACCTCGGACCGGCTGATGACCTTGACCTTCCTGAGGCCGGTCAGCCAGTCGGCCGTCACCTTGACGCATTTCAGGCGCACCACGTGCTCCCCCGGCGGCGCGTACCGGGAGATGACGACGCCCTTCTTGCCGAACCCCATCCCGCCCAGCCCGACCCCCACCTCGCGGAAGATCCGCCACGACCCCTTGATCGGGAACGCCGTGGACCCGACGACGGCGTGGTTGGCCTGGGAAGGGCAGTGGATGAGCAGCCGGAGGGCGTCGTTCTGGTGCGGCGCCGCCGGCGAGACCCGGAAGGAGGTGAGCTTCTGCCAGGTCGTGTCCCCGTCCGGCCCGGTGTCCGCCGCGGCGAGGGCGGCGGGTCCCGCGACCACAACCGTGACGGCGACCGCTGCCGCCCATGTGATCGACCGCATCGTTCCCCTCACGTTGAGTGACCAGATGCTTCCCATTCTGGCCACTTCGCCCCAGCGACGAAGGACGCCACGCCGCGCAGGCCGACGACGTGATCCCGATGGCGTACAAAGGAGGCGTGAACCGGCCGGAGGCACGCCTGATCGCCACGTTCGTCGTGATGGGGCTCGCGTTGAGCGGGACGTTCACCGCGCTGCTGCTGGAGGGCGCCGGCGACCGCGCCGCCCCGCCCCCTCGCACGCCGCTCCCGGCGACGGCCGCCCCCTCCCCCACCTACCTCGGCTCCATGCCCGCGCTGTCGGGCGTGGAGCTGGACGCGGCGAACGGGCGGCTCGCCGCGCTGGGGGTCACCGCGCGGGTGCGGCGGATCAACCCCGACGGCGGACCGGAGACGGGCGCATGGGTGGTGACCGCCCAGGCGCCGGCCCCCGGCGCGCTGCTCACGATCACCATGCCGGTGTTCCTGTTCGTCGAGCCGCGCGACTGAGGCCCCGGCGCCCTCGCCCCCCGGACCGGCGGCCCGGGGGGGCGGGCGGGGTCAGCCCTGGTGCAGGCGGGCGATGCCGCGTTCGATGGCCTCGATGATCCGCGGACGCAGCTCGGCGGCGCTGATGATCGCGTCGACCGAGCCCACCTCGACCGCGCGCTGGATGTTGTGCACCCGGTCGAACTCCGCGGCCACCTCGCCCAGCTTCTCCGCCCGTACGGCCGGCTGGACCTCGGCCAGGCGGGCGTTGAGCGCGGCCCGCTCGGCGCCGCTGGCCGCCGCGACCTGCCGCTGCAGCTCGCTCACGCGCGGGTCGGTCGCGGTGCGGTTGTTCACCTCGCCGGAGAAGACCACCGCCGCGGCCGGGGCGCCGCCGAGCACCGAGGCGAACGAGCCCTCCAGCGCCAGCACGGTCATGTTCGGGTTGAGCGCCTTGGAGAACACCACGAACGCGCCGCCGTGGTAGCGGGAGATGACGCAGAACACGATCGGCCCGTCGAAGTTGACGATCGCCCGGCCGATCTCCGCGCCGTACTCCAGCTGGAGCTTGCGCATCGACTCGGGCGAGCCGTCGAAGCCGGACAGGTTCGCCAGCACCACCAGGGGCCGGTTGCCGGAGGCCGCGTTGATCGCCCGCGCGGTCTTCTTCGACGAGCGCGGGAACAACGTGCCGGCCGTGTACGAGTCGGGCCCGTCCGCGGGCGGGAAGCCGCGCCGCGGCACCGGCCGTGACTCGATGCCGATCAGGCAGACCGGCCGGCCGCCGATGTGCACGTCCTGGACGGCCGAGGTGTCGGCGTCGGCCATGCCCGCCCAGCGTTCCAGCACCGGGTGGTCCTGGTCGGACAGGGCGCGCATCACGGTGCGGATGTCGAACGGCTTCTTGCGGTCGGGGTTGTGCTCGGCGGAGAAGATCTGGCCGACGGTGGTGAAGTCGCTGCCCGCCACGGCGTGCGGGTAGTCGCGGACGTCCCGGTCGGCCGGGTCGGCGGTCGGGGCCCGCCGGGGGCCGTTCTCGCCGGGCACGACGTAGGTGTGGTCGTAGTGGGCCATCAGCACGTCGCGGGCGGCCGGCAGGTTGGGCGCCCAGTACTGGGCTTGGCCGTTGGGCCCCATGACGCGGTCGTAGCCGCCGATGCCGAAGTTGTCCTCGGCCGACACGCCGCCGGAGAAGTCGAGGGACTGCTTGCCGGTGAGCACCATCGCCGAGTCGGGGGTCATCACCAGGATGCCCTTGGTGTGCATGAGCATCGTCGCCTCGGCGTTCCAGTACGGCTGCGCCCCCACGGTGATCCCCGCGACCACGATGTTGATCTCGCCGCCGGCCTGGGTGAAGGTGACGATGCGCTTGAGCGCCGCCGCCACCCAGTCCATGTTCTCGGTGCCCGAGGTCATCGAGATCCGGGCGCCGGCCGACAGCGCGAACCACTCCAGCGGCACGCGCATGCGCTCGGCCAGGTCGAGCGCGGCGATCACCCGCGAGCACTCCGGCTCCGACAGCGCGCCCAGCGCCTTGGTCGGGTCGCCGAGCAGCACCACCCGGGTGACGCCTTCGGGGTGGCGGGCGGTCGGCGTGGTGACCACGCCGGCCACGATCGCCGCGGAGTTGTTGCCCTTGGGCCGGTCGACCGGGACGAGCACGCCGTCGGCGTCGAGGTCGTGCTCGACGAAGCGGCCCTGCGGGCCGGCGAGCAGGCCGGTCAGCTCGTAGGGGTAGGCGTTGCCGCGCCGGGCGGCGCGCAGCACCTTCTGGCGGTAGTCGTCGAGCGGCTGGACCGGCTCGTCGGACGGCTTGCCGACGTGCAGGCTGGCGCCGTGGCCGGGGCCGAGCGTGATGCGCACGGCGACCTCGCTCAGCTCGCCCGAGGGGGTGCGCTGGCGGGCCACGAACTGGACCTCCTCCAGCCCGGCGCCCGCCGTGGTCGGCAGGATGCGCTGGACCAGCATGTTGAGCTCGTCGGTGGTCAGCTCGGTCGAGGGCCAGACGTACATCATGATGCGGTTGGTGTCGAAGCGCTTGTTCTGGGGGCGCTGGGCCTGGATGTTGCGGATCGCGTCGAGGCCGGCGTTGAGCGCGTCCTCGACGGCGGGCAGCGCGACCAGGCGGCCGTCGGCCTCGCGCAGCGGCGTCAGGTCGCGGACCTGGCCCATGGCGATGAGCCGCTCGTCAGCCGGGTTGCTCTTGGCGACGGCCTTGAACAGGTAGAGCTCCTCGTCGACCGAGGGCAGCCGGGTGAGGTCGAACTCCTGGAGCCGGTGCAGTTGCAGGCGCTGGGCGATCTGCGGGTGCAGGCCGCGGATCAGGCGGTCCTCGGCGAAGCCCGCGCCGTCGGGGCGGAAGGTGAAGTGGTGGTGCATGACCGCGCCGCTGGTGCCCACGACGGTGGTGGTGATCCGCCGTACGCCCGCGATCTGCGGGCGCTCGGCCAGGACCTGCCCGAGCCGTACGGCCATCTCCTCGGCGTCGGGCTGGTCGTCCCAGGTGAGGTAGAGGTCGGCGACGAGCCCGCGCCCGCCCACCCCCTCGGCCAGCGCGCCCACGGCGTCGATGGCGGCGGGCAGGGCGGCGATGTCGACGGCGGTGGTGACCAGGCGGGTCACGCCGCGCGGGCCGGTGTGCTCGGCGGTGACGAACCGGCAGCCCGCGCTGTCGCGGGTGGTGACCTGCGCCAGCCCGCGGTTGCCGTAGTAGCGGCGGGTCAGGACCTCCAGCAGGGGCGCGAGGTCGCGTTCGGGCCGGCCGATGCGCTGGCCGAGCAGCCGGACGAGCGGCTCGGAACTGGCCACCATGGCCTGGATGCGCTCGGCGCGGTCGGGCGCGTCGGGGTCGCGGTCGAGGTGGCGCAGCTCGTCGCGGACCGCGGCGTAGACCTTGGCGCGGTTGCGGCGCAGCAGCGGCTGGGCGAACCAGCGGAACACGACGCCGCGGGCCAGGTCGGCGACCACGGGGAAGCGCACCTGCGTGGCCTCGACCAGGTGCTCCAGGGCGAGCCCGGCCCGCTCGCCGAGCGACTCGCGCGGCGGCGCGCCGGCCAGCCAGGTGCGCAGCAGCTCCGACACGACGGCGACGCCGGCGGTCATCCGCTGCTGGGCCAGGAAGATCCGGAAGACCGCGGCCTCCAGCTCCGGGGTGCGGTCGAGCTCCTCGACGCCGTAGTGCCTGAGCATGCGCCGCAGCTTGGCCTGGAACGCCTCCGGCAGGCCGGCGCGCTCGACGTCGAGGCTCTGCAGGTAGCTGTGGAAGTACTCGCGCGGGCTGTGCACCGGGCTGCCCGGCTCGACGTCGAGCTCGCCGCCCGGCTTGTTGCGGCTCAGCTCGGACAGGTCGGCGAAGACGGTGAGCAGGTCGAGCTCGCCCTCGATCACGCGGTCGTCGAGCTCGGCCCGCGCGGCCAGGTAGCCCGACAACATGCGGGTGCGCTCGTGGCGGTCGGCGTCGAAGCCGAGCAGCAGCTCGCGCAGGTCCTGGACGCCGCGCTCGGCCTGTTCGGCGGCGGAGGCCCGCGGCGGGGCGGCGGGCAGGTCGATCTCGGCGGCGCCCGTCGTGGCGGCGGCCTGCTCGGCCTCGGCGCCGGCGAGGGGTTCCAGGCGCATCAGCGGCGCGCCGGCCTCGACCTGGCTGCCGACCGAGACGCCGCACTCGCGGACGCGGGCGCGGAACGGCGCGCGCAGCACCGTCTCCATCTTCATGCTCTCCAGCACCAGGATCGGCGCGCCCGCCTCGACCTCGTCGCCGGCCGACAGGGGCGTCGCCACCACCAGCGCGGGCGCGGGCGAGCGGACGACGCCGCCCTCGTCGCGGCTGATGCGGTGGGTGACGCCGTCGACCTCGACCAGGTGGATCGGGCCGTGGGTGGCCGACATCAGGCGGAAGCGGCGGCCGTTGACGGTGATGCGGCCGGCGTGCTCGTCGAAGCGGTCGATCTCGACGTCGAGCGGGTGGGAGCGGTCGCCGTCGGAGATGCCGACGCGGAAGCGCCGCTGCCCGGCCCTGGCCACCGTGAGCCGGTAGCCGGCGCCGCGGAGCTTGAGGGTCAGCGGGCGGCCGGTCTCGTGCTGCACCTGCGGGCGCCCGCCGTGGGCGGTGGCCAGCAGCCGGTTGCGGCTGACCTCCTCCTCGTCCTGGTACGCCTCGATCGCGGCGGCGGCCAGGGCGACCGCGGAGTGGCGGTGGCTGACCAGGCGGCCCTCGGCGCGTACGCGGTCGATCCAGCCGGTGTCGGCGAGGGCGTCGATCACCTCGGGCTGGTCGAGCAGGTCGAGCACGAAGCTCTTGTTGGTGGCGCCGCCCTCGATGATCACGGTGGTGGCGGCCATCGCGCGGCGCAGGCGGGCCAGGGCCTGCTCGCGGTCGCGGCCGTAGGCGATGATCTTGGCGATCATCGAGTCGAAGTCGGCGGGGATGGTGTCGCCCTCGCTGACGCCGGTGTCGACGCGGATGCCGGGCCCGGCGGGCAGCACCAGGCGGGCGATGCGGCCCGGCGCGGGGGCGAAGTCGCGGTCGGGGTCCTCGGCGTTGAGCCGGGCCTCCACGGCGTGGCCGCTCTCGGCCGGCCGGGGGCCGTCCAGGCGTCCGCCGGCGGCGACGTGCAGCTGCAGCCGGACCAGGTCGGTGCCGGTGGTCAGCTCGGTGATCGGGTGCTCGACCTGGAGCCGGGTGTTGACCTCCAGGAAGGCGAACATCTTGTCGCCGGGGTGGTAGAGGAACTCGACGGTGCAGGCGCCGCGGTAGCCGACGGCCACGGCGAGCCGCGCGGCCGACGCCTTCAGCTCGTCGGCCTGGTCGCCGGTCAGGACCGGGGAGGCGGACTCCTCGATGATCTTCTGGTTGCGCCGCTGCACCGAGCAGTCGCGCACGCCCAGCGCCCACGCGGTGCCCTGGCCGTCGGCGATGACCTGCACCTCGACGTGGCGGGCGCCGGTGACCAGGCGCTCCAGGAAGACCACGCCCGAGCCGAACGCGCGCTCGGCCTCCTGGCTGGTGCGCTCGTAGGCGTCGGCCAGCTCGTCGGCCGAGGCGACCATGCGGATGCCGCGCCCGCCGCCGCCCGCGGTCGCCTTGAGCATCAGGGGGTAGCCGATCTCGTCGCCGGCGCGCAGGGCGTCGGCGAGCGTGGCCACCTCGCCGCGGCTCCACGGCGCGACGGGGACGCCGACCTCCTCGGCGATGAGCTTGGCGCCGATCTTGTCGCCGAGCCGGCGCATCGCCTCCGCGCTCGGCCCGACGAAGGTGACGCCGATCTTCTCGCACAGCTCGGCGAAGGCCGGGTCCTCGGCGACGAAGCCCCAGCCGACCCACGCGGCGTCGGCGCCGGTCTCGATCAGCGCCCGCTCCAGCACGGCGTGGTCGAGGTACGGGCGCGCGGAGGCGGGCCCCAGCGGGTAGGCGACGTCCGCCTCGCGGACGAAGGTCGCGTCGCGGTCGGCGTCGGTGTAGAGCGCGATCGTCTCGATCCGCTTGCCGGTCTCCGCCGAAAGATCCCGGACGGCGTGGATGAGCCGCATCGCGGCCTCTCCGCGGTTGACGATGGCGACACGATTGAACACCGGTTGAGCCTCCCACGTACCCCGTACAAGTAGGCGAAGTCCGGGGTTGTCCCGGAGCCTCGCCTGTCACTGTCTCTACCGTGCTCGATCACCGCCGCGTGCACCAATGTCCGCATAGTGCACGCCGGGGCTCCTGCTTTGTGTGGATCCCACAAAAACAGGCCCCGCCACAGGGTTCGAGCGCCGGTTCCCGTGGCAGCCTGCCACAAGCCGTCACGGTACCGACGACTGTACCGGCGACCCGGGGTCACGCCTGCGCAGCCCTCGCCCGCCGAGCCGCTTCCCCAGGACGGAACGTCCATGAATGTGGCAGAGTGCGGGCAACTACAAGATCGAAAGGTGCGTGCCTTGGCCGTCCCCCTCGCCGCCTCCCTCGCCGCCCTGACGCTGGCCTCCTCGCTCACCTCGCCGTCCGCCGCCCAGGCCGCCGCCCAGGCCGCCGCACTGCCCGCCTGCCCCCTGATCTTCGGGCACGGCGGCTACCCGACCGGCGCCAACGCCTGGGAACGGGACCAGGTGCGCCAGCCCAACAACCCCACCGCCGTGAAGCGTTACAAGGGCTGGGGCGCCTCCGGCGTCGAGGCCGACCTCCAGCTGACCAAGGACGGCACCAAGGCCGTCATGTGGCACAACACCTCGACCTGGGGCCTGTCGGGCACGAAGAAGAACATCACCGAGATCTGGTGGGCGGCGGGCGACACCGCGCTCAAGGGCCGGACCATCGTGCGCGGCCTGTTCAAGGGCGAGACCGTCTACACCTTCCGCGAGTGGCTGGCCGCGATGAGGTCGGCCGGCATGATCGGGCTGGTCGAGATCAAGCCCGAGGCCCGCCAGTCGCTGCTCAGCTCGAACGCCACCGTCAAGGCGCAGGCGTGGAACGAGGTGCTCGGGCCGGTCAAGGAGAACCACCAGGCGCAGGAGATCATCCTGTACTCCCACGACAGCGCGATCGCCGCCGAGCTCAGGACCCGCGTGACCGCCGCGGGCCTGAGCCAGGTGCTGACCGGCGGCCCGATCTGGCCGGAGGTGACCAAGTGGGAGGAGCCGCCGCCCTCCTGGACCCTGAACGAGAACGCGTGGAAGTCGGCGCTGGCGAGCGGGGCCAAGCGGGTGGCCACCGACTACACGCCGGAGTTCAGCGCGTGGCTGAAGGGCAAGTGCCAGTGACCGCGTCCTGAGACGCGGGCGTGCTGCCGGTCAGTCCGTGGTGAGGGCGTCGAGCAGGTCGCCCACCTTGGCGTCGGGCACCGACTTGGCGACTTCGGCGAGCGCGACGATCCCCACGAGCCGGTGCCCGTCGATGACCGGCAGGCGCCGCACGCGGTGGCCGGCCATGGTGCGCAGGATCTCGCGGGCGTCGTCGTCGGCGCCGATGGTGACGGCCTCGCCCTGGGCCAGCTCGCCCGCCCGGCACTGAGCCGGGTCCTTGCCCGCGGCCAGCACCTTCACCACGATGTCGCGGTCGGTGAGCATGCCCTTCAGCCGGTCGTCGGAGCCGCAGATGGGCAGCGACCCGACGTCCAGGCGGGCCATCTTCTCGGCGGCCACCAGCACGGACTCCTCGGCGCTCACGCACTCCGCGTGCGGGGTCATGATCTCTCGCGCGGTCGGCACGATGGTCCTCCTCGTCTCGGGGTCCCGCCCGACTGCCCGCCGCCCGGCGGCCGAAACCGGTCGCTAGCGCGGCTGGGCGTCCGGGCCGGGGGCGGGGAGCGGGAGGCGCAGGGCGAAGCAGGGGCCGTCCGGCGTGTCCTCGATCTCCAGGTCGCCCTGGTGGGCGCGGGCGATGGCGCGGGAGATGGCCAGGCCGAGCCCGCTGCCCCCGGGGTCGCGCCGGCGTCCCTCCGACAGGCGGACGAAGGGGTCGAACACCCGCTCGCGGTCGCCGGGCGCGACGCCCGCGCCGTCGTCGCGGACCGTGACCACCGCCTGGCCGTCTCTGCGCTCCACCCGGACCTCGACCATCGTGCGGGTGTGCCGCTGGGCGTTGACCAGCAGGTTCGTCAGCACCTCGCCGAGCTGGACGCGGTTGCCGAGCACCTGGAGGTCCTCCTCGACGTGCACGCGGATCAGCAGGCCCGCCCGCCGGCTCGCGACCTCCTCGCGGACCAGCTCCCCGAGCCGCACCGGCTTCCGGTCGTGCGGGGACGCCGTGCGGACGCGGGCCAGCAGCAACATCTCCTCGATGATCGCCTGGAACCGGTCGGCGGTGGACAGGGCGTCGCTCAGGGCGGCGCGGGGGTCCACGTCGGGGTAGGTCAGCGCCTCCTCCAGCCGGGCGCGCAGGCCGGTCAGCGGCGTGCGCAGCTCGTGGGAGACCATGGAGGAGAAGTTGCGCTGCTGCTCGACCGCCTCCTCCAGGCGGGCCAGCGTCCTGTTGGCGGTGCGCGCGAGCTCGGCGACCGCGTCGCCGCCGGGCGGCTCGGGCACCCGCTTGCTCAGGTCGGTGACGGTGATCTCGGCCATCCTGGCCCGCATCGCCTCGACCGGCCGCAGCGTGCGCCCGATGAGGAACGCGGCGATCCAGGTCAGCAACGCGCTGACGGCCAGGCCCCCGGCGACGATGATCAGCTCCAGGCGGTGGGTGGACAGCAGCGGCGGCTCCACCCGGGCGGCGTAGACGACATGGGACGCGCCATGCCACAGCAGCCGCTCCTCCTGCGGCGAGGGCCGGGTGGCGGTGAACATCAGGCACTCGTCCCCCCGGCAGGCCACGCCGTGCCGGATGCGGTCGTCGGAGGGCGGCCAGAGCGTGCTGACGGGCGGCCTGCCCCGCGCGGCGCGGTTGGCCGCGACCACGTGCCCGCGGGCGTCCACGAGCTGGATGAGGTCGACGTACGAGGTGGTGACCG
Source organism: Nonomuraea sp. NPDC049655 (assembly GCF_044465465.1). NCBI lineage: Bacteria > Bacillati > Actinomycetota > Actinomycetes > Streptosporangiales > Streptosporangiaceae > Nonomuraea > Nonomuraea sp. NPDC049655. The sequence goes on along the minus strand of NZ_JBITLS010000009.1, from coordinate 289,372 downwards.
GGGGCGGGAAGGTGGTGCCCATCGAGCCGATCCACTCGGTGGTGGCCCGCTGGGTGTCGGCGAAGACGTCCTGCCGCATCCTGTCGCGGACCAGCAGGTCGAGGGCGACGCCGATCGCCGCGCAGACGATGAGCGACAACACGGCGGTCGCCAGGATGAGACGCGCCTGGACCGAGAGCCGAAGCGGCCGCAGGGCCCCCACCCCCTCACCGGTCTCGCCCGGGACTCCTGCCGCCCACATGCTCTCAACCCGGCTCTCATGGCACGCCCAAGGAGCGGCAATGACCGCGTCGGCGGCGATACGCAGTTCAGCAATTGCTCCCACAATGGCCAGGGATATACGTGAATAACCGATTTACCGGGACTTATACCGACCGTCAGGGCCGTCAATACAAATGCCCGGTTTGTTTCATGGCGGTGGCCGCGACTCCTGCTGTACGATCGCCATTCGTGGCAGCGGGGCTTTCCGGTGGCGCCGAACGGATCGGGGGTTCGGGCGATTCGGGCCCGCGTCCGGCCGTGCGCGCGCCGCGATTCTCCCCTTGCCCGGCCAGGAATCGCGCCGGCCAGTCAGGAGAGAGCATCGTGAAGATCGCACACGCCGCCGCCGCGCTGGCCCTCGTCGCCGGCCTCGCGGCCTGCGGCGGCGGCGCGGCCCCCACCCCCACCAGCGGCTCCGGCAGCTCCGGCGGGCTGGAGAAGACGCAGCTCCTCGTCGGCGTGGTGCCGGTGCCGTCGGCGGCGCCGCTGTTCATCGCCGAGAAACGCGGTTTCTTCAAGGCCGAGGGCCTGACGGTCAAGACCGAGATCATCCAGGCCCCTCAGGCGGTCATGCCGAAAATACTCAACGGCAGCATGGACGCGTTCCTGACCTCCTACGTCTCGCTGCTGTCCATCAACGATTCCGGGGCGGCCAAGCTCAAACTGTTCCAGCACAGCCAGGAGTCGGCCCCCGGAGTCGCGGGCGTCGTCGTGCCCAAGGGGTCGCCGGTCAAATCCGCCACCGACCTCAAGGGCAGGACGGTCGCGGTCAACGTGCTCAAGGCGCTCGGCCAGACGGTCACCAACGCCCACCTCCAGCAGGCCGGGCTCGCCCCCGACGCCGTCAAGTACGTGGCGATGCCGTTCAACGAGCAGCTCGGCGCGCTGGCCTCGGGCAAGGTCGACGCCGCCTGGCTGGTCCAGCCGTTCCTGACCGCCGCCAAGAAGGCGGGCGGCACCGAGGTGATCGACACCATGTCGGGCCCGACCGCGGGCATCCCGATCGACGGCTGGGGCGTGTCCGAGTCCTGGCTGGCCGCCAACCCCCGCACCGCCGCCGCCTTCCACCGCGCCCTGGCCAAGGCCCAGGCCGTCGCCGCCGCCGACCGCAAGGCGATCGACGAGGTCATCCCGACGTACACGCAGATCGACGCGGCGAGCGCGGCGGCCATGAAGCTCGGCGTCTTCTCGATGGAGCCGCCCCGGGAGGGCTTCCAGAAGCTGGCCGACCTGCTCGTCGGCTACGGCTACCTGAAGAGCAGGCCTGACGTCGGCACGCAGATCGCGACCGGCCTGGAATGATCACGCGGGGCGGGCGGCTGGTCCTCGGGGCGGCGGGGGTCGCCGGGGCGCTGGTCCTGACCGAGGCCGCGGGCCGGGCCGGGCTCATCGACCCCGGGGTGCTGCCGTACGCCTCCGACGTCCTGGCCGCCGCGGCCGGGCTGGCGGCCGACGGCGCCTTCCACGCGCAGGTGCTGGCCACGCTCGGCGCGTGCGCGGCCGGCCTGCTGATCGCGATCGCGGTGGCGGTGCCGGCCGGGCTGCTGCTCGGCACGGTGCCGGTGGTGGAACGCTCGGCGCGGCCGCTGGTGGAGTTCCTGCGGCCGATCCCGTCGGTGTCGCTGATCCCGCTGGCCATGTTCCTGTTCCCCGACAGCGCCGACGCCAAGACCTCGCTGATCGTCTACACCTGCTGCTGGCCGCTGCTCGTCAACACCATGTACGGCCTGTCCGACGTCGACCCGCAGGCCAAGGAGACGCTGCGCAGCTTCGGCTTCGGCCCGCTGGCGGTCGTGCTGCGGGTCTCGCTGCCGAGCGCCGCGCCGTTCGTCGCGACCGGCGTGCGCATCTCCGTCGGGGTCACCCTCATCGTCGCCGTCAGCGTGGAGCTCATCGCGGGCGGCGACGGCATCGGCACGTTCCTGCTCCAGGCCGGCAGCGCCAACCACGTCGACCGGGTGCTGGCCGGCACGCTGTGGGCGGGCCTGCTCGGGCTGGCGGCCAACCTGCTGGTCACCACGGCCGAGCGGCGGCTGTTCCGCTGGCACCACGCCCGCGCGCAGGTGGCGGCGTGACCCGGCCGGGGCCGGGCGGGGCCGCGGCGACCGTCTGGCGGTGGGCGCGCCGCCACTGGCTGCTGCCCGTGGTGGCGGTGTCGTGGGAGCTGGTCGCCCGGCGGGCGGCGGCCGTCTACTTCCCGCCGCCCAGCACGATCCTGGCGCGGCTGCGCGAGATGTGGTTCTCCGGCTCGCCGGGCCGGCTGTTCCTGACCGACGAGGCGGTCGCCGACCTGCTGCCCAGCCTCGGGCGGCTGGTGACAGGGTGGGCGCTGGCCGCGCTGGCGGGGGTGGCGCTGGGCCTGGCGCTGGGCCGCCTGGAGTGGCTGGCGGCGCTGGCCGAGCCGCTGCTGCACCTCGGCCGCTCGGTGCCGCCCGCGGCGCTGCTGCCGGTGTTCCTGCTGCTGTTCAAGATCGGCACCCCGATGCAGCTCGCCTCGATCGTGTACGGGGTCGTGTGGCCCGTACTGATCAACTCGATGGACGGCGGCCGCCACGTCGACCGCGGCTACCTCGACACCGGCCGGGTCTTCCGCCTGTCGGCGGCCACCCGCCTGTTCCACGTCGTCCTGCCCGCGGCCGCGCCGAAGATCCTGGCCGGGCTGCGGCTCAGCGTGTCGCTGGCGCTGATCATGATGGTGATCTCCGAGCTGTACGGCAGCAGCGAGGGCATCGGCCACCGTCTGCTGGAGGCGCAGAGCCAGTTCGACATCCCGGCCATGTGGGCCGGGATCGTGCTGCTGGGCGTGCTCGGCGTGGCGCTCAACTCGATCTTCCTGGCGGCCGAGCGGGGGCTGCTGCGCCGCTACGCCCGCGCCTGACGTTCAGCCCCGGCCGTGCAGGCGTTCGATGATCTCGCGCTGGCGGGCGACGTGGAAGCCGCGGTCCGGGGCGGTCTCCAGGTCGGCGGGCCGTTCGACGTCGTGCGCGGCGTACTCGCGCGCCCACAGCCCGGTCTTGACCCGGCTGGGCAGGTTCGCCATGCCGGGCCGGCGGCGGGCTCGGCGCAGCGCGGCCAGGTCCAGCTCGGCGGCGGCGACCAGCGTCTCCCCCGGCCCGGCCTGGGCCAGCGCGCGGCCCTCGTGGTCGATCACCTCCGAGCCGCCGTTGACGGAGTCGCCCGGGATCGCGATGCCGGACAGCCCGGCGGTGTTGGCCGAGACGACGAAGGCCAGGTTCTCCAGAGCACGGGCGCGGCGGGCGACGGCCTTGGGCGTCAGGGCGGGCGAGTACGCCTCGGAGGTCGGGTTGCAGAACACCTCCGCGCCGCGCAGCGCCAGCGCCCTGGCCAGCTCGGGCATCAGGATCTCCTCCGAGGCGAGGGCGGCCAGGTTGCCGATCTCGGTGCGCGCGACCGGCAGCACGCCGTCGAGGCCGTACCGGTCGAGGTAGCGTTCCCACACGTCGTACGGCGTGGGCGTGAACAGCGAGTGCAGCCGCCGGTAGCGCAGCACCGCCTCCCCCGCCGGGGAGAGGATCACGCACGCCTGGAAGTACAGGCCGGGGAAGTGCTCGTCGCGCTCGTAGGCGTTGACGCACAGGAACACGTCCTCGTCGGCGGCGATCGCGGCCAGCGCCCGGTACTCGGGCCCGTCCACGTCGAGGGCGGCCTTCTCGCGCCACTCGGCCGGGCCCTGCCCGGCGGGGAAGCCGGTCAGGACGTACTCCGGCAGCACCACCAGCCGCAGGGCGGGGCCGAGCCACGCCTTGCTGCCGCCGACGCGCTCCGCCACGCGCCCGACGGCGGCGGCCAGGTCGGCGCGGTCGGTGACGGCCCTCGCCGCGATCTGGAGCGCCAGGGCGGTGCAGGCGGTCATGTCAGGCGGTCCTGTGCTCGTCGATCAGCGTGCGCCGCACGCACTCGCCGTTCCTGATCCACTGCCAGGTGCGGCTGCGGGAGCCGCCGTCCGGGCTCAGCACGATCAGCTCGAACAGCCGCAGGTCGTCGCCTTCGGCCTTGAAGCGCCAGGTCAGGTAGATGGTGCTGTCGTCGAGCTCCCAGAACTGGCCGGTCAGCCGATCGGTGTCGAACGCGCACCGGCCGCCGCCCAGGTACGTGCCGGGGAACTCGTGCACCTCGGTGCGGCCGTCGTCCCAGCGGTAGCGGTTGGTCTGGTGGTAGCCGGTGTCGTCGACGATCGCGCAGGTCATCTCGACGTGGTGGCGGTCGATCACGGCGCCGTCCTTGTCGACGTGCACGTACTCGCCGGCCCACTCGCCCTCGTGGCGGGCCAGCAGCGGCATCTCGGCACGCAGTCCCATGCTCTATCCCTCCCTGGGGTGCCACCACGGGTCGGCGGCCCCGGACCGGTTGATCAGGTACGCCCTGCGGCGCAGGAACCGGCCGATCGAGGCGGCGCCCATGCGCGAGCCGCCGAGCCCCGACAGGCCGAAGGAGTTCTTCTCGCCCTCGTGGACGAGCGCGGTCAGCGCGGCGTCGTTGACGCTGACCGCGCCGGCGTTCAGCCGGGCCGCGACGGCCAGCGCCTCCTTCTCGGTGGCGGCGAACACGGCGGCCGACAGCCCGTACGCGCTGTCGTTGGCCAGCTCCACCGCCTCCTCCGCCCCGGACACGGCCATGACCGGCAGCACCGGCCCGAACGTCTCCTCCGTCATGACCAGCATGTCGTGCCGCACCCGCGACAGCACGGTGGGACGGCACCACAGCCCGCCGCCGTGCCGCTCGATCGCGCCGCCCGTGTGGGTCAGCGCCCCCTTGGCGGCGGCGTCGGCCAGGTGGGCCGCGATGACGCCGGCCTGCGCGGGGTCGATGATCGGCCCGATGGGGCCGCCCTCGCAGGTCAGCCGGGTGCGCGCGGCCCGGTCGGCGAGCAGGCCGAGGAACGTGTCGTACGCGCCGCGCTCGACGTAGACGCGTTCGACGGACTGGCAGGACTGCCCGGCGTTGGCCGTGCCGCCCCACAGGACGGCCTCGGCCGCCCGTTCCAGGTCGGCGCCCGCCAGCACGATCGCCGGATCCTTGCCGCCCAGCTCCAGGTGGGCGGGGACGAACGCGCGCGCCGCGGCCTCGGCCACCCGGCGGCCGGTCGGCACGCTGCCGGTGAACACGACGGTGTCCACCAGGCCGACGAGCCGTTCGCCGGTCTCGGCGGCCCCCTCGACCAGCCGCAGCGGCAGCTCGGCGGGGACCAGCCGCATCAGCGGCTCGATGAAGCGCGGCGTCACCTCGCTCGGCTTGACCAGCACCGCGCAGCCGGCCGCCAGCGCGGGCACCGCGTCGATCAGGGCGAGCAGCAGCGGGAAGTTCCAGGGGCTGATCACCCCGGCCAGCTCGTACGGCACCGCGTCGCCGCCCACCGCGATCCCCGGCAGCGCGGCCGGCCGTTCGGGCGGAGGCGCGAGCAGGGCGGGGGCCTGGCGCGCCCAGCGTTCGGCGAGCCCGGCGGTGAGCTGCCGCTCCAGCCTGGACTCGGCCTCCCGGCCCGTGTCGGCCACCAGCGCGGCCAGCAGCTCGTCGTCGGCCGCCAGCGCCCGGCCGAACGCGGCCAGCACCGCGCCCCGGTCGGCGGCCCGGTCGGGGGCCCGCCAGGCGGGGGCCATCGCGCGCAGCCCGGCCGCGATCTCCGCCAGCCGATCGGGGCCGACGGGCGCGAGCGGCCGCTCGGCGCGCCCGGTGAGCGGGTTCCTGACGACGTGCCCGGTCGGAGGCGTCACGAGGCCCATTCTGAGCACGTTGACCGTCGCGGTGTCCAGCCGTACGGCACCGCGAATGATCTTCGATGCCGGGGAGCCGCTGCGGGTGCGCGCGGCCGGCTGCGAGGTGTGGACCGCCGACGGCCGGGGCTGCGCTCTTCGGGCCGGTCAGCCCTGGAGCAGCGCCGCGATCGTGGCCAGCAGCGCGATCGGCCCCATGACGGCCACCGTCACCACGGTCGCGCTGCGGCCGGGCAGGAGGCGGGCCAGCACGCGCGCGGCCCTGCGCCGCGCGGGCCCCGCGCCGGGCAGCACGAACAGCCCCAGCGTGAACGCGCCGGCGGCCAGGGCCTCGGCGTGGCTGGTGCTCGATCCGGCCGCCTCCAGCAGGCCGGCCACGCCCAGGCCGCAGGCCAGCGACAGGAGCAGGTTGCCCATGGCCACGAGCGCGGCGCGGGCCGGCGTCGGCCGCTCCTCGGACAGGAAGTGGTCGGCGACGCGCAGCGCCAGCGAGAGCGCCACCGCCAGCAGGCCGCCGACGACCGGCGTGACGACGGTCGTGGCCGACAGCGTCACCAGCGCCAGCACGCCGACGAACGCGCTGCTGGTCACGAACCGCCGCAGGTCGAACGGCTCGGCGGGGGCGGCGGGCGCCGGGGCGGGCCGCGGGCGTTCCCACTGCCGGTCCGCGTGGACGGTGGGGGCGGGCGGCGCCGGCTGCTCGTGGTGGCCGCGCGGCGCGTACTCCACCGGCGGCAGCAGGGCGGAGACGGCGTCCATGGTGAGCGTGCTGGCGCCGGGCCGTTCGGGCGGGAGCGGGCGGCCGCCGGGGTCGAGCGCCCCGGCCTGCCGCAGCAGCTCCCGGGCGACGGGCCGGGCCGCCGGGTCGACGCGCAGCGCGCCGGCCAGCCAGCCGCGCAGCCACGCGGGCGCCTCGTCGAGCCGCGCCCGTCCCTCCATGGTGTTGAAGCAGACGGCCTCGAACGACCCGGTGCCGAACGGCGGCAGCCCCGTGGCGGCGAAGAACACCGTCGAGGCCAGCGCGTGCACGTCGGCCGCCGGGGTGACCTGCGAGGCCCGGATGATCTCCGGCGCCAGGTAGCCGGGCGTGCCCACGAACATGCCCGACTGCGTCAGCCGGGCCGCGTCGACCAGGTGGGCGATGCCGAAGTCGATGACCAGCGGCTCGCCGCCGACCAGCATGACGTTGGCCGGTTTGAGGTCGCGGTGGATCACGCCGGCCGCGTGGATGTCGACCAGCGCCTGGCACAGCCCCTGCGCGAGCCTGACGACCGCGTGGGCCTCCAGGGGGCCGTCGGTCAGGACGGCCTGCTCCAGCGTGCGCCCGTCGGCGAAGCGCGTCACGACGTAGGGCCGGTGGGCGTCGAACTCGGCGTCGACGACCTCGGCGACGTACCGGCTGCGCACCCGGCGCATGGTCTCCACCTCGCGCACCAGGCGGTCGCGCGCCTTGAGGTCGGCGGCGACGTGCGGATGCAGCACCTTGATCGCGACCTGGCGACCCGCGCCGTCGAGACCGAGGTGGGCGACCCCCATGCCGCCCTCGCCGATCTTCCTGATCACCCGGTAAGGGCCGAGATGCTCCTGCGTCTGAGCACTCATCCTCGACGTCATCCTCCGTGTTCCCCCGTTGTTCCCCCGCTGGCCGTGCACCGGCGCGCGGCGAGGAACATTCTCCCGCAGCGCACCCCCCGAGATGCACAGTAAGCGAAGATCGACCGAAGTGCGGCGATATGGAAGGCGGTAGGGAATCAGAGCCAGCCGCGGGCGGCCGCCTCCGCGCCCGCCTGGAAGCGGCTGGTCACGCCGAGGCTCTCCACCACGGCGGCGATCTTGCGGGTGGCCGTCCTGGGGCTGACGCCGAGGTGGCGGCCGATGGCCTCGTCCTTGAGCCCGGCGTTGAGCAGGCGCAGCACGAGCAGGTCCGCCTCCGCCGGGCGTTCCTGCGCCGCCTGCGGCAGCCCGGCCAGCGGCCGGCCGCGCTCCCAGTAGACGTCGAACAGCTCGACCAGGGCGTCCAGCAGCCGCGAGGGGTGCAGCAGGGCGATGTTGTCGTAGACGCCGTCCACCAGCGGGAACAGGCCGATCCTGCGGTCGGCGATGCGCAGCTTGAACGGCAGGTGCGCGACGAACCGGGACCGCTCGCCCTCCTCGGCCAGCCGGATCAGCGTCTCCAGGCGGCCGGGCCGGTCCAGGGACTCGGCGCAGTAGACCACCCGGATGTCCACGCCGCGCGCCAGCAGTTGCCGGGTGCCCTCCAGCTCCGACTCGTTGGTGTCGTGGGAGTCGTCGGGGCGGCCCACGTACGGCGGGCGGTCGAAGCCGAGCAGTTCCACGCCGACCGTCCGCTGCAACTCGGTGATCACCCGCTTGACGGCCTCCTCGCCGGCCAGCACCTCCACGACCCCGGCCGGCCCGGAGCCCATCCGGCCGGAGTGGTAGAGCTGGGCGAAGTCCGACACGACCGTCCGGACCGCCGCGAGCCGCGCCTCGGTCTCCAGGCGCCGGCGGTCCACCAGCCACTCGATCGCCGCCTCCGGCGGCACGGCCTCGTACCGGCCGGGTCCGGTGCGGCGCAGCAGCCCGGCGTCGGCCAGGCGGGCCAGCCCGGCGCGCACCCGGGCGGGGCCGGTCTCCAGCGCGGCCGCCGCCTCGGCCGCGCGCAGGCCGGGCCCGCGCAGCAGCAGCCGGTAGAGCCGCTCGTCGAAGTCCGACAGGCCCACCGCGCCGAGCACAGAGCCGTCCGCCACAAAGCACCTTCCGAAAATGTCGTTTTTGGTCACGTGGCCGAAAATGTCAGCACTATATCTCGACACTGATCTCCACTGGACGCTTGACTCCAAGGCGGCCCTCCGGTGATCCTCCCCGGACGGGTGACCAGGCTCGTCCCCCTTGAGGAGCAATGTCCCGCAACACCCGCGTTCACCGCGCACTAGCACTGGCCGCCGCGCTGGCGGTCACCGCCGCCGTCCCGGCCGTGGCCGGGCCCGCGGCGGCCTCCACAGCAGCCGCCGCACCGGCCGCAGCCCCCTCCCCCTACGTCGTCACCCTGACCGAGTCGCCCCTGGCCACCTACGACGGCGGCGTCACCGGCATCGCGCCCACCAAGGGCGGCAAGGGCAGGAAGGTGGACACCACCAGCCCCCACGCCAGGCGCTACCGCGACCGCCTGACCACCCGGCAGGACGAGGTGGCCCGCAGCGTCGGCGCGTCCGCCACCGCCCACCACGTGGTCGCCTCCAACAGCTTCACCGCCGACCTCACCCCCGCCCAGGCCCTGCGCCTGCACGCCAGCCGGGGCGTGCTCTCGGTCACCCCGGACGTCCTGCACAAGGCCCTGGACGACCGGAACTCCACCGACTTCCTGCGCCTGTCCGGCGACCGCGGCCTGTGGGCCGCCCTCGGCGGCACGGGCAAGGCGGGCAAGGGCGTGGTCGTCGGCGTCGTCGACACCGGCATCTGGCCGGAGAACCCGTCCTTCGCCGGCCCCGCCCTCGGCACGGAGCCGGCCGCCGGCGCCGACCCGTACCGCCCCTATCTCAAGGACGGGGCCACGGTCATGCGGAAGGCCGACGGCTCCACGTTCACCGGTCTCTGCCAGACCGGCGAGCGCTTCACCGCCGATCTGTGCAACGGCAAGCTGATCAGCGCCCGCTACTTCGGCGAGCAGTGGCTGCGGCAGACCCCGCCGCAGCAGCGCGACGACTTCGCCTCGCCGCGCGACGCCCAGGGCCACGGCTCGCACACCGCCGGGACCGCGGCGGGCGACCACGGCGTGCCGGCCGCCGCGAACGGCATCGACTTCGGCACGGTCTCCGGCGTCGCGCCGGGCGCGGCGATCGCCGTCTACAAGGCGCTGTGGCAGGGCAAGGACGGCGGCACGACGGGCGGCTTCAGCTCCGACCTGATCGCGGCCATCGACCAGGCGGTGGCCGACGGCGTGGACGTGATCAACTACTCGATCGGCAGCGCGATGTCGGAATCGCCCGCCGACGACCCGATCCAGCTCGCCTTCCTGGCCGCCGCCCAGGCCGGCGTCTTCGTCGCCACCGCCGGCGGCAACTCCGGCCCCGACGCCTCCACGCTGGACAACACCGCACCCTGGACGACGACCGTCGCCGCCGGCACGATCGCGCCCCGCCGGGGCGAGGTCCGGCTCGGCGACGGCGCCGCCTACCGGGGCATCAGCACCTCGGTCGTCGCGCCGCTCGGCCCCGTGCCGCTGGCCACCGCCGTGTCGGTGAAGGCGGGCCAGGCGTCCGACGCCGACGCCGAGGTGTGCGCGGCCGGCGCGCTCGACCCGGCCAAGGCCGCCGGGAAGATCGTCTACTGCGAGCGCGGGACGACGGCCCGCGTGGAGAAGTCGGCCGAGGTCAGGCGGGCCGGCGGCGTGGGCATGGTGCTGGGCAACCCGACCCCCCAGTCCACCGACGCCGACCTGCACGCCGTGCCGACGGTGCACGTGGACGCGCCCGACGCCGGGAGGATCGCGGCGTACGCGGCCACGCCGGGCGCGACGGCCACCCTGCTCCCCGCCCCCTCCGACGGCGTGGCCTACCCCGAGGTGACCAGCTTCTCCTCGCGCGGCCCCGCCCTGTCCGCCAAGGGCGACCTGCTGAAGCCGGACGTCACCGCCCCCGGCGCGGCGATCCTGGCCGCCGTGGCGCCGCCGGGCAACGACGGCAAGGACTTCGACTTCTACTCCGGCACCTCGATGGCCACCCCGCACATCGCCGGCCTGGCCGCCCTCTACCTCGGCCGGCATCCCCAGATGTCGCCGATGGCGATCAAGTCGGCCATGATGACCACCGCCTACGACACCAGGACCCCGGACGTCTTCGCCCAGGGCGCCGGGCACGTGGACCCGTCCCGCATGTTCACCCCCGGCCTGGTCTACGACGCCGGGCCGAAGGACTGGTACGGGTTCCTGGAGGGCCTCGGCGTGGCCACCGGCACCGGCGTCGCGCCGCTGGCCGCCTCCGACCTGAACTACCCGACGATCGCGGTGGCCGAGCTGTTCGGCTCGCGCACGGTCACCCGCCGGGTGACGGCGCTCACGCCGGGCGTCTACCACGCCTCGATCGAGGTGCCCGGGTTCAGGGCGAAGGTCAAGCCGTCCACGCTGGTGTTCAAGGAGGCCGGCCAGGCCAGGGAGTTCACCGTCACGCTGGAGACGCTGCCCGAGGCCACCGGCGAGACCGCCACCGGCCGGCTCACCTGGACCGGGGCGGGCATCGGCGTGCGCAGCGCGATCGTGGTCACGCCGCTGAGCGCCAGGGCGCCCGCCGAGGTGCGCGGCGCGGGCGCGACCGGCTCGCTCTCCTTCGAGGTGACGCCGGGGCTGAAGAAGTTCCAGGTCACCCCGTACGGGCCGGTCTCGGGGGCCGAGACGCCCGGCACGGTCGGCCAGGACGAGGTGTGGGGCCGCGAGATCCCGGTCACGGTGCCCGAGGGCGCCAGGGCCGCCGCGTTCCGCATCAAGGCGGTGAACCCGGAGGCCCAGGTGGGCGGCCTGCTCGTCCGCGAGGGCGCCGGCGAGCGCGAGTTCAAGGCGTGGCTGTCCAGCCCGGACGGCGACCACCGCGCCGTGCTGTCCCGCCCGCGGCCCGGCAGGTACACCCTGATCGTGCTCAGCCTGGGTGACCTGCCGGGGACGACGTCCACGGCGTTCACCACCCAGACCGACATCGTGGAGGCGGGCCACGCGCGCGGCGCGCTCACCGTGACGCCGGCCCGCCCGAAGGTGACCGCCGGCACGCCGTTCACGCTGACCGCGTCCTGGACGGGCGCGACGCAGCGCGTCAACACCGGCTACGTCGAGTACCCCAACGGCGCCGGGACGATCGTCACGATCAACTAGCCGCCCGCTCCGGCCGCCGCTCCGGCCGCCACTCCGGCCGCCACTCCGGCCGCCATGGGAGAACCCGTCCGAACCGGACGAGTTCCCCGTAGTGGCCGGGGTCCACCGGGCCGAGGGCCAGGTCGAGCAGCGGCACGGCGGCCTGCTCCGGCGTAGGCGCGCCGCTGACGTCCCACCACAGGCCGGACGTCGGCGTGTTGATCATCCCCGGGCAGACGGCGGCCAGCAGGATGCCGCGGCGGGCGTCCTCCTCCCGCCGTTGTCCGGCCAGCGCCCGCACCGCGGCGACCTGCCAGACCTTGGACGGGATGTTGACGAAGCCCGGCCAGGACTGGGCGCGGGCGCTGCCGTCCTTGACCGCGTCGCGCCAGGCGGCCACCTGAGCGTCCACCTCCTCCAGGCTGGTCAGCCCGTCGAAGCGGTCGTGCAGGACGGGGGCCAGGTGGTGCAGCGTGCCCAGCGAGCTGCCGACCACCAGGAGCCTGCCGCCGTCCCGGACCAGCGGGGCGAAGGCGCGCAGGAGCCGGGTGGTGCCGAAGTTGTTCACCTCGGTGTAGGCGTCGATGAGGGCGCGCATGTCGTCGTCCGGGCCGACGCGCATGACGGCGTTGCCGGCGACGACGTCCACGCCGCCGTGCCGCTCGCGCAGCAGGCCGGCGAGCTCGGCGGCGGCCTGCGGGTCGGCCACGTCGAGCAGCTCGCCGCGGACCCGGGCGCCGGTCGCCGGCATCGCCGCCGCGGCCTCGGCCACGCGGGCGGCGTCGCGCCCGGTGAGGTAGACGGTGTCGTCCGGCGTCATCCGGCGGGCCAGCCCTTCGACGAGGGCCAGCCCGAGCCCCTGCGTCGCGCCGGTCACCAGGGCGACCTTCGGGGTGGTGCTCATTGTCACTCCTTCGAAAAATGCTTGTGCGGGCCGGTGCGCGCTCCCGGCACCGGTCAGGTTAGGAGCGGCCGGAGGCATTCGGGTAGCGAAAGTTACTCAAGTCCGGTATGCGTGATCGTCATGGCCTTCACCGACGCGTCGCTCACCGCCCTGCGGGTCTTCCGGGAGGTCGCCGAGCGGGGCACGCTCACCGCGGCGGCCACCGCCCTCGGCTACACGCAGTCCGCCGTGTCCCGGCAGATCGCCGCGCTCGAACGCGCCGCCGGGGCGCGCCTGCTGGAGCGGCGGCACGACGGCGTGCGCCTGACCGCCGCCGGACGGCTCGTCCTCCGCCGCGCCGCGGCCGTCGTGGACGAGGTCGACGCCGCGGCCAGGGAGCTGGCCGGGCTGCCCGGCGAGCCGGCGACCGTCCGGTTCGGCTGGTTCGCGGCGGCGGGGGCCGCGCTGGTGCCCCGCGCGCTGGCCGAGCTGCGCCGCACGCGTCCGTCCATCGCGGTCACCGGGCGGGAGGACGGCAGCTCGGCCCTGGTCCGCGCGTTGCGGGCCGGCACGCTGGACCTGGCCCTGCTCAGCTCGGCCCCGCCGTTCCGCGCCCCGGACGCCGAGACGCCGCCGCTGGAGATCGAGATCCTCACCGAGCGCGGCCTGCGGGTGGCCGTCCCCGCCGGGCACCCGCTGGCCCGGGGCGAGTACGTGGACGTCGCCGACCTGCACGGCCGTCCCTGGATCGCCAGCCCGGCCGCCCCGGCGGGCGAGAGCCCCACCCTGGGCGTGTGGCCGGGCCTGGACGAGCGGCCGGAGACGGTGTTCGTCGTCCGCGACTGGCTGGCCAAGCTCGCCCTCGTGGCGGCCGGCTGCGGGCTGACCACGGTGCCGGCGTCGATGGGCCCGGCCCTGCCGGAGGGCGTACGGGTGCTGCCGGTGCGGGGCGGGCCGCGCGAGCAGCGGCGGCTGCTGCTGGCCCGCCTCCCCGGCCCCGTCCCCGGGCCGGTCGCGGACCTGGCGGGCGCGCTGCGCGCCGCCGCCGTCGGCTCCTGAGACGGCCACCGGTTATGGTGTGGCCTGTGATCCGTGCCGTGGTGGTTGATGTCGACGACACCCTGTGCCTCACCGAGGCCGCGTGCTTCGAGCTGGAGAACGAGGTCCTGGGGCGGCTCGGCCACGGGCCCATGTCCAGGGCGGTGCACGTGGCGACCTGGGGCCGGTCGCTGCACGAGGCCATGCCGCTGCGCTCGCCCGGCCTCGACCTGGCCGCCTACCTGCCCCTGCATCACGCCGTGCTGCGCGAGTACGTGGCGGCCGGGCTGGTCGACGCCGTCCCGGGGGAGAACCTGCGCGCGATCGACGAGCTCAACGCGGCCGGGCGCGCGGTCATGCTGCTGACCTCGCGCGACGAGGCCGAGATGGAGCACCTGATGGCGCCGGGCCACGCGCTCGACGGCCGGATCGCGGCCGTCTACCACGCCGGCAACACCCGCTTCGGCAAGCCCGACCCGCGCGCCTTCGACGAGCTGCTGGCGGCCACCGGCCTGGCCCCCGACGAGTGCCTCTACGTCGGCGACTCCCCCACCGACGCCGCGGCGGCCACCGGCGCGGGCCTGCGGTTCGTCGCCTGCATGCAGAGCGGGCTGCGCCGGCCCGCCGACTTCGCCCCGCACCCGGTCGACGCCTTCATCGACGCCTTCCCCGACCTGACCGCCACCGTCGCCCTGCTGGAGGAGACCGCCCGCGGCCCGCTGACGACGGCCCTCGACCAGCGCGTCCCGGTGTCTGGACGAGGGTGCCGGGGTGGCGTAGAGCCGAGGGTATGAGCGCCTCGGAACTGCCGGACGACGAGCTGCGCGCCGCCGTCGCCGCGCGCCGGGAGCTGGGTCCCGACTACGAGCAGGCCCTGGTGGACTCGTTCCCGGAGCGGGTCGGCCACGAGATCGACCGGAAGGTCGAGGAGCGGCTCGCCCAGCGCGCCCCCCAGGACAGCGGCCTGGCCCTGCGCGAGCGCCGCCGCTGAGCGCTCGGGTCAGCCGCGCCGCCGGATCCTCAGCACGTTGTCGACGCGGACGGCCGGCGCGCCGCCCGGGGCGGTCTGGGCGCGTTCGAACTCCTCGGCCCGCAGCACCTCCCACTCCCCCTCGGCCAGCTCCAGAGCGTCCAGCACCTGCTGCGGGGTGGGCAGCTCGACGCGGGCTTCAGGCTCCCACGGCGGGGGGCCGGCGTGCCCGAGCACCAGGAGCTGACCGCCGGGCGCGACGGCCGCGGCGGCGGCGCGCAGGACCTTCTCGCGCGACAGCTCGGCGGGCGAGTGCAGGTAGCTCGCGGTGACCAGGTCGTACTCGCCCTCGGGGAAGGACTCGGCCAGGTCGTGGCGCTGCCAGTCGACGCGCTCGGCCACGCCCGCCTCCGCGGCGTGGACGGCGGCGCGGGCCAGGGCCACGCCGGAGATGTCGGCGGCGGTGACCCGCCAGCCGCGGCGGGCCAGCCACACGGCGTCGGCGCCCTCGCCGCAGCCCAGTTCCAGCGCGGTGCCGGGTGCCAGGTCCGCGACCTCCTCGACCAGGCGCACGTTGGGGTTGCCGCTCCAGATCCGTTCGGACTGCCCGTAGCGCTCGTCCCAGAACTGTTCGCCGGAGACCGGCGCGCCGGCGGCCGCCACCGCGCGGCGGGTCTCCTCCTCGATCAGGTCGGCGTTGATCGCCGCCGCCGCCCTGACCCCCGCGGCGGCGGCGCCGATGACGTTCTCGCCCAGGTTGGCCACGTTCCCGGCCACCCACACGCCGGGGACGCCGGTCGCGCCGGCCGGGTCGGCGGGCACGTGGACGCCCATGACGTGCCCGTTCATGAGCTGCTCGGCCGTCTCGACGCCGAGCCCGGCCAGCAGGGCGGAGCGGGCGGTGAAGCGCGGGGCGACCACGAAGGCCCGGCACGGGACGACGTCGCCGTTCTCCAGGGTGACGCCGGTGAGCGGGCCGGAGTCCGGCGACAGGCCGGCGACCCGCCCTTCGACGACGGTGACGCCGCGCGCGGCCAGCCTGGCCCGGTCCTCCTCGCCGAGCGGCGGGGCGGTGTGTGTGAAGAGCGTCACGTCGTCGCTCCACTGCCGCCACAGCAGCGCCTGGTGGGCGGCGATCGAGCCGGCGGCCAGCACGCCGATCGGCTGGTCGCGCACCTCCCACCCGTGGCAGTACGGGCAGTGCAGCACCTCCCGGCCCCACCGCTCGGCCACGCCGGGCAGGTCCGGCAGCTCGTCCACCAGGCCCGTGGTGACCAGCAGCCGGTCCGCCACGACCGCGGACCCGTCGGCCAGCCGCACGCGGAAGCCGCCGGCGTCCAGGCGTTCGGCCGCCACGGCGGAGCCGGTGACGAGCTCGCCGCCGTACCCGGCCACCTCGTCGCGGCCGGCGGCCAGCAGGTCGAGCGGCGGGGTGCCCTCCCGTCCCAGGTAGGTGTGCACGCCGTCGGCCGGGGCGTTGCGCGGCCGCCCCTCGTCGATCACCAGCACCCGGCGGCGGGCCCGGCTCAGGGTCAGGGCGCCGCTGAGCCCGGCGGCCCCGCCGCCGACGACCACCACGTCGTACTTGTCGTCCATCTTGTCGTCCACGCGTTCCTCCAGAGATGTGCCGATGGCACACTGTGCGTCCCGCGCGACGCGGTTGACAAATGTCGTTGCCGAAATGGCAAGCTGGGCCGCATGGACGAGACACCGGATCTCGACGAGGTCCTGCGGGCGGTGGGGCCGCGGCTGCGGGCGTTGCGGCAGCGGCGGGGCGTGACGCTGGCCCAGCTCGCCGAGGCCACGGGCATCTCGGTCAGCACGCTGTCGCGGCTGGAGTCGGGCGGCCGCCGGCCCACGCTGGAGCTGCTGCTGTCGCTGGCGCGCGCCCACCAGGTGCCGCTGGACGAGCTGATCGACGTGCCGCCGACCGGCGATCCGCGGGTGCACCTGCGACCGGTGTCGCGGCACGGCATGACGTACATCCCGCTGAGCCGGCGTCCCGGCGGGATCCAGGCGTACAAGCAGATCTACCCGCCGGGCTGGCCTCACGGCGAGTACGAGCAGCGGGCCCACGAGGGCCACGAGTGGCTCTACGTCCTGTCCGGGCGGCTGCGCCTGCTGCTCGGCGAGCACGACGTGCTGCTGACGGCGGGCGAGGTGGCCGAGTTCGACACCCGTGTGCCGCACGCGTTCGGCAATCCCGGCCCCGAGCCCACGGAGGTGCTCGCCCTGTTCGGGCGGCAGGGCGAGCGCATGCACGTGCGCGCCCGCCCCACCGCCGGATGAGCCACCGCCCGACGAGCCGCCGCCCGACGAGCCGCCGCTCAGGACGTGCCGGTCAGGAGGTGCCGAAGCCGTCCAGCTGCTCGCGCTCCTCCGGGGTGGCGAGCTCCTGGAAGACGGTGATGTGCAGGCCGCCGGGCGCGTCGAGGCGGGCGTTGAGCGACTGCCAGGGGGTGAGCGTGGGCGGGGCCACCTCGTCCGCGCCGGCCGACACCAGGCGGGCGGTGGTCGCACGGGAGTCGTCCACCTCGAAGGCGACCCGGAGCTTGGGCGCCACCTGCCGGCCCACCTCGACGTCGTCGATCATCTTCTTCTGGGCCGGGTTCGCGATCTCCAGGGTGGCCCGGCCCGCGTCGAGGATCGCCACGCGGGCGCCGTCGCCGGAGGAGTAGGCGGCCTCCTCGGGCAGGCCGAGCACGTCGCGGTAGAAGGTCAGCGCCGCCTCGTAGTCCTCCGCCTCGACGACCAGCCGGAGCTGTCGGACGGCCGGGGCGTCGGGGTGGTCGTTCATGGGTTCTCCTCATCGGATGCGGACGATCTCCCCCGCCAACCCGCGCCGCGCCCGGCAAATTCCCTTTCCAGGCTCGTTCAGGCGGCGGTGAGGGCCTTGACCAGGTCGTCCAGGACGACGCCGGCGGCCAGCGGGGCGCCGCGGGTGCTCCAGACCGAGCCGTTCACCGGCACGACGTGCCCCGCCTTGACCGCTCTCAGCTCCTTGAAGGCGGGCGTCCGCCGCACCTCGTCGAGCGTCTTCTCGCCGTCGGCGGTCAGCGTGGAGACGAACAGCCATTCGCCGTCGATGTCCGACAGCGCCTCCAGGCTGAGCGGCATGGAGTGGGCGGTGCCGTCCTTGTCCTGGGCGGCGGGACGGGTCAGGCCGAGGTCGGTGGCGACGAATCCGGCGAACTGCCGCTTCTCCATCCAGCTCGGGCCCTGCGGGTTCCAGCGCACGATGCTCACTTCGGCCGGCTTGATCCTGGCCTTGGCCGCGGCGACGCGGGCGTCGTAGTCGGCCATGACCTTCCTGGCCGCGTCGAGCTTGTTGAGCGCGTTGCCGACGCCCATGAACGACAGCTTCCAGTCGTCGGTGGGGGCCATCGTGACCACGGTGGCCGGGGTGATCTTGCGGAGCTGGTCGAGCACCTGCTGGTCCTGGAGGTCGCCGGCGAGGATGAGGTCCGGACGGGCCTCGACGACCTTGTCGATGACCGGCTGCAGCAGGTTGCCCACGACCGGGACGCCCTTCACCTTGTCGGCCAGGTAGGCCGGCGGCGTGTCGATGCCCTGGCCGTTGGTGATGCCCACCGGGGTCACGCCGAGGGCCAGGACGGCGTCCAGGTCCTCCTGGGTGAGGGTGACCACGCGCTTGGGCCGGGCCGGGACCTTGATCAGGGTGCCGGTGGCGTCCTTGACCTCCCGGACGGCCGGCGCGGCGGCGGCGGACGCGCCCGGCGCGGCGGGTGCGGAGGACGCGCCGCACGCCACGGCGGTCAGGACGGCGGCGGCGGCGACGAGCAGTCCGCCGACCCTGCGGAGAGGGGCCATACGAGCTCCCGAGCTAAGAAATGAGGTAAGCCTTACCTTTTTTAGGTTAGCCTTACCTTATGTTTACGCAAGTCCGGGCCTTCGGACTCGGCGCCGCCGCGCTGCTGGCCCTGTGCGCGGCGTCCATGCTCACCGGCGCGGGCCGGGTCGCCCCCGGGCAGGTCCTCGACCACCTGCTCAGCGGCGGCGGGGACGACCACCTGCGCATGGTGGTGGACACGCTGCGACTGCCCCGGACGCTGGCGGCCCTCGTCATCGGCGCCGCGCTCGGGGTCTCGGGCATGCTGCTGCAGTCGGTCACCCGCAACCCGCTGGCCGAGACCGGGCTGCTCGGCGTGAACGCGGGCGCCGCCCTCGGCGTGGTGATCGGGATCGTCACCGCCGGGGCGCAGACCGGAGGCGCGTACCTGGGATGGGCGCTCGGCGGCGCGCTGCCGGCCACCGGGGTCGTGCTCGCGATCGGGGCCCGGCTCTCGCCGCTGAAGCTGGTGCTGGCCGGGGCCGCCCTGTCGGCCACGCTCACCGGGATCACCACGGCCGTGCTGGTGGCCGACCCGGTCACGTTCGACCAGTACCGGTTCTGGATCCTCGGCTCGCTGGCCGGGATCCCCATGGACCGGGTGCTGGCGATCGCGCCGGCGGTCGCGGCGGGGCTGGTCATGGCGGCGGTCGCGGCCCGGCCGCTGGCGGCGCTGGCGCTCGGCGACGACCTGGCCGTCGCGCTCGGGCACCGGCCGGGGCGCACGCGGCTGTGGGTGACGGTGGCGGTGACGCTGCTCAGCGCCGCGGCGGTCGCGGTGGCCGGTCCGATCGGCTTCCTCGGCCTGCTGGCCGGTTACCTGTCCAGGGCCCTGGGCGGGGGGCGGGTGGGGCCGCGGATCGTGCTGTCCGGGCTGGCCGGGGCGGTGGTGCTGCTGGGGGCCGACGTGCTGGCCCGGGTGGTCATGCGGCCGTACGAGGCGCCCGTGGCGCTGCTGGTCGCCGTGCTGGGGGCGCCGGTGCTGGTCGTGGTGGCCCGGTCCCGGGCGGTGGCCGCCGGGCCCGGTGACCTGGTCCCGTCCCGCGCGCCGCGGCGGCGGCCCGCCCGCGGGGCCGCGCGGGCGGGTGGGCCTTCGCCTTCCGACACGCGCGTCGTGCGGCGGCGGGGCTGGTCGGTGCTGGTGCCCGTACGGTCCTCCGTGGCGGCGGCGGCGTTGCTGGCGGTCACCGCGGTGGCCGTCGTGGCGGCGGTGGCGGCCGGGCAGTCGGGCATGACGGCCGGGCAGGCGCTGAGTGCCCTGACGGGCGCGGGCGAGGGCGGGCACGTGCTGCTCGTCCAGGAGATCAGGCTGCCGCGGGTGGTGGCGGGGCTGGTGGCCGGGGCGGCGCTCGGGCTGTCCGGCTGCCTGACCCAGGCGCTGGCCCGCAACCGGCTGGCCACCCCCGACATGCTCGGCATCAACCAGGGCGCGGTCATCGCCATCATGGTCGCCGGGATGGTGTCCGCCTCGGGCACGCTGTTCGCCCACTGGTGGATCGGTCCCGTGGGCGCGCTGGCCGCCGCGGTGGCGGTGTTCGCCGTCTCGGGCGGCGTCGGCCGGCAGGGTTACCGGTTCATCGTGACGGGGCTGGCGCTGACCACGCTGGCCGGCGCGCTCACCCAGTCGCTGCTGGCCTGGCAGGGGCTCGGCTCGGCCACGGCCGTGCACTCCTGGAGCGTGGGCAGCCTGGCCGGGCGCGGCTACTCCGTCGCCCTGCCCGTGGCCGCCGGGCTGGCGGTGCTGGTCCCGGCCGCGCTCGCGCTGGCCCGCCGGGTGGCGGTGCTGCGCTTCGACGAGGACGTCAGCGCCGGGCTCGGCGTCGATCCAGGCCGGACCAGGATCGCCCTGCTGGCGCTCGCCGTCGTGCTGGCCGGGCTGGCGGCGGGCGTGGCCGGGCCCGTCGCGTTCGTGGCCCTGGCCGCGCCCGTCGTCGCCGCCCGGCTGGCAGGACCGGCCCGGCTGCCCCTGGTCGGCGCGCCGCTCACCGGCGCGGCGCTGGTCGTGATCGCCGACACGGCCGGACGCGTGGCCGCCGACGGCGCCGAGATCCCCGTGGGCGTCGTGACCAGCATCCTGGGCGGCCCCTTCCTGCTGTGGACCCTGCTGTCGGACCGGAGGCCGTGACATGACGCCCGCAACCACCCCGATCGTCGAGCCCGCCGGCACGCCCGGCCGGTGCAAGGTGACGTTCCTCTGGCGGCCCAGGTCGCGCGACGAGCAGGCGGTCGTGCTGATCAACACGATGACCGACCGCGACCGGCACGCGGGCGACATCAGCAGACATGTCATGACTCGCCGTCCGGGCAGCGACCTGCTCCACCTGACCTACGAGCTCGACGCCGACCTGCGGGCCGGCTACCAGATCCTGCCCTGCGACCGGCTGCCGGGCACCGACCGGGACTCCTGGCTCCAGGTCATGCGCACGGCCGTGCCGGATCCGGGCAACCCGCTCACGGTGCCCGGCCCGCCGGACCGGCGTCCCTCATCGTTGCTGGAGCTGCCGCAGGCGCCGCCGCAGCCGTACCGGGAGCGCCGGCCGGGCGTGCCGCGCGGCCGGGTCGGCCAGGCGCGGTCGGGCGGGCGGCGGGTGTGGGTCTACACGCCGCCCGGCCCGGCCGCCGGTCCCCTTCCCGTCGTGGTGCTGCTGGACGGCGAGGTGTGGGCCGGGCGCGTCGCGCCCACCCTGGACAACCTGGTGAACGAGGGCCGCCTCCCGCCGCTCGTCGTGCTGATGCCCGACTCGGTGGACCGGCCGGCCCGGCTGCGGGAGCTGGCCTGCCACGAGCCGTTCGTCCGCTACCTGGCCGACGACCTGCTGCCGTGGGCGGAGCGCACGTGGCGGGCGACCAGCGATCCGGGGCTGACCGTGATCGCGGGGCAGAGCCTCGGCGGGCTGACCGCCTCCTACGCCGCGTTCCTCGCGCCCGGACGGTTCGGCAACGTCCTGTCGCAGTCGGGGTCGTACTGGTGGCCCGACGAGGATCCGGAACGGCTGACCCGCCGGTACGCCGCCGTCCCGAGGCTGCCGGTGCGCTTCCACGTCGAGGCCGGCCGGCTGGAGTGGATGCTGCTGGAGGAGAACCGCCGCTTCGCCGGCGCCCTCGCCGCCCAGGGGTACGAGGTGAGCTACACCGAGTACAACGGCGGCCACGACCCGGCCTGCTGGCTCGGCGGCCTGGCCGACGGCCTCACCGACCTCGCGGCGGGCTGGCTGTGAACGTCAGGGACGCGATCCGCCGCCGCGCCGAGGCCCACGCCCCCGAGCTGGTCGCGCTCAGCCACCGGATCCACGCCCACCCCGAGACCGCGTTCGAGGAGCACCGGGCGGCCGCCTGGACCGCGGGCCTGCTCGAAGCGGGCGGGTTCGCGGTGACGGCGGGCGCGGGCGGCCTGCCGACGGCCTTCTCCGCCTCTCTCGGCAGCGGCCCGCTGACCGTGGCCTTCTGCGCCGAGTACGACGCGCTGCCCGGCCTCGGCCACGCCTGCGGCCACAACGTGATCGCCGCCGCCTCGGCCGGCGCGGGCCTGGCGCTGGCCCCGTTCGCCGACGAGCTGGGGCTGACCGTGAAGGTCGTCGGCACCCCGGCCGAGGAACGCGGCGGCGGCAAGGCGCTGCTGCTGGAGGCGGGGGTGTTCGACGGCGTGGACGCCGCCATGATGGTGCATCCCGGGCCGTTCGAGACCGTCCGGTTCCGCTCGTTCGCGCTCGGCACCCTGGACGCCGAGTACACCGGACGGGCCGCGCACGCGACCCTCGCCCCGTACGAGGGCCGCAACGCGGCCGACGCGGTGACGCTGGCCCAGGTGGCGATCGGCCTGCTGCGCCAGCAGCTCCCGCACGACCTGCGCGTGCACGGCGTGGTCACCTCGGCGGGCGAGGCGCCCAACGTCATCCCGGCCAGGTCCGCGGCCTCCTACGAGATCAGGGCCGCCGCCGCGCGGGACCTGGCGGGGCTGCGGGCCCGGGTGGAGTCCTGCTTCCGCGGCGCGGCGACGGCGACCGGCTGCGAGCTGCGGCTGACCCGGCCGGAGCCCGACTACCTGGACTTCCGCGACGACGCCGCCCTGGCCCGTCTCTACGCGGCCAACGCCGCCGCGCTGGGCCGTCCGGCGCCGGTGGAGCGTGAGCCGTTCGCGGTGACGGACATGGGGAACGTGTCGCACGTCGTGCCGGCCGTCCATCCCATGCTGGACATCGGGGCGGGCGGGGCCGCGCCGCACGAGCCGGGGTTCGCGGCCGCGGCGGCGGCCCCTGCAGCCGACCGCGCGCTGGTGGAGGCGGCCGTCCTGCTCGCACTGACAACCGCCGACCTGGCGCTCACCCCGTAGCCCCGGACGGCCGCCGGCTTGGGGCTCAGCCGGTGGGGCCGGCCTTCCGCGCGGTGACCGCGGTGGGCCGGAGCAGCGCCGCGGCGCCGCAGGCGGCCAGCAGGAACGCCGCGGCGGCCAGCAGTGCGGCGCGGTACCCGGCCAGGGCCGCGGCCGCGGCGCACACGCCGACGCCGAGCCCGCCGCCGAGCATGCGCAGCGACTGGAACAGGGTCATGGCCCGGCCCATCACCTGCGGCCCGACCGTCGTGAACGCCGACACCTGCACCGCCGTCACGGCCTGCCCGAGCACCAGCCCCACGGCGAACATGACGGCCCGCAGCGTCCAGGGGCCCGGCTCGGCCAGCGCGAGGAACGCGAACAGCGCCGCGCCGCCGAGCAGCCCGGCCGCCACCACCCGCCGCTCGCCCCAGCGGGCGCAGGCGCGGTCCACCAGGAACCCGGCGGCCATGAGCCCCAGCGCCTCGGGGAAGACGACGAGACCGGCGTCGGTGGCCGTGGCCGCCAGCGCGTCCTGGTACATCAGGGGGAAGGCGAACAGCATGCCGAGCAGCCCGGCGGCCGACAGCGTGGCGGTGGCCGCGCCGCGCAGGAAACCGCGGTCGGCCAGCAGACCCAGGTCCAGCAGCGGCAGCTCGGTGCTGCGCGCCGACCGGGCCAGCGCCCACACCAGGGCGGCTCCGGCGGGCAGCGCCGCCCAGGCGAGCGGCGACAGGCCGGCGGCGGCCTCGTTCAGCCCGTACATCAGCAGGCCGGACCCGGCGCCGGCCAGCAGCAGGCCGCGCACGTCCAGCCGCCCTGCGCCCGTGCCCCCGCCCCTGGCCGTCCCGCCGCCCGTGCCTCCGCCCGTGCCGGGGGCGGGCGGCGGCGCGGCGGCGCCGGCGAGCAGGGCCGCCGCGCCGAGCGGCAGGTTGACCAGGAACGCCCAGCGCCACGAGAGCGTGTCGGCCAGCAGGCCACCGAGCACCGGGCCGAGCGCGGGCGCGAGCGCGGTCGGCACCACGATGTGCCGGGACAGCCGCATGCGCTCCGCCGGGGCGTAGGCGGCGAACAACATGGCCATCCCGGCGGGCGTCAGGACGCCGCCCGCCGCGCCCTGCAGCACCCGGAAGCACACCAGCGACCCCAGGTCCCACGACAGCGCGCACAGCCCGGAGGCCGCCGTGAACGCGGCGAGCGCGGCCAGGAAGACGCGCGACGCGCCGTACCGGTCGCACAGCCAGCCGGCGACCGGCATGGCGATCGCGAGGCTGGCCAGGAACGCCGACTCCACGGCGTTCGCCGCGGCGGGCGGCACGCCGAGGTCGGCCGCGACGGCGAACAGCGCCGGGTTGACGATCGTCGCGTCCAGGCCGCTCACGCACATCGCCGTGACGTAGGCGGCCAGTACGCGGCCCCTCACCGGCGCAGGCTGCGGGGGCGCAGGTCGGTCCAGGACGCCTGGACGTAGGCCAGGCAGGCGGCCCGGCCGTCCGGCCCGAAGCGCACCGACCAGCCGTCGGGGACGGCGGCGAAGGAGGGCCACAGGGAGTGCTGGTCCTCGTCGTTTGCCAGGACGAGGAACTGCCCGTCCGGGTCGTCGAAGGGGTTCACGGGGTGTGCTCCTGGGTCGCGGGGGCGGCGCCACGGGGGCCGGGGCCGCCGGGTCGGTCGATTCCGTCGAGATGGTCGAGATGGTCGAGGCGGTCGAGGCGGGCGGCGACGATCGCGGCGATCTCGGCGATCGGGCCCGGCTGTGTCATGTCCTTGTGGCTGCAGGCCACGTCGTGCGTCTCGATCGTGCCGCCGACGTGCGGGCGCCAGGCGTCCGCGGTCAGGGTGTCGTCCACCGTGTCGACGGTGGCGCGGAAGAACAGCACGTCGCCGTCGAAGCGGCGGGTGTCGAGGGCGCGGACGAGGCGGTTGGTGTTGAGGTAGAGGTCCTTCAGCTCGGCCAGCGTCCCGGCCGGCAGCCCGGCCAGGGGGCTGGACTCGCGGCGCAGGATCTCCGCCACCCGCTCCAGCGTGAGGGCGGCGTCGGGGGCGAAGCCGGCCATCGTGAGCAGCGCCTCCAGCGCCTCGGCCTCGTCGGAGGGCGGCAGGTCGCGCATGCCCTCGGCGGGGTAGGCGTCCAGGACGGCCAGCAGCGCGACCTCCTGCCCGGCCAGCCGGAGCTGCACCGCCATCTCCTGGGCGATGATCCCGCCGGTGGACCAGCCCAGCAGGTGGTAGGGGCCGCGCGGGCGCACCAGCCTGAGCTGGGCCACGTAGTCGGCGGCCAGGCGGCGCAGCGAGGTGGGCAGGTGGTCGCGGCGGGCCTGCAGCCCGTAGATCGGGCGGTCCTGGACGTGCCGGATGAGGCCGCCGTAGCACCAGCTCAGCCCGCCCGCCGGGTGCACGCAGAACAGCGGCGGCCGGGAGCCGGACTCGCGCAGCGGCAGCAGCGTCCGCAGCGGGTCGGTGCGCGCGCCGCCCTGCGCCAGGACGGTGAGCGCGGCGGCGGTCGGCGCCTCGAACAGCGCGCCGACGGACACCTCGGCGCCGAACACCTCCTTGACCCTGGCCACCAGCCGGACCGCGAGCAGGGAGTGGCCGCCGAGGTCGAAGAAGCCGTCGTCCACGCCGACCCGGGGCAGGCCGAGCACCTCGGCGAACAGCGCGCACATCGCCTCCTCGCGCGGCCCGTCCGGCAGCCGGCCGCCGCCGGTGGGGGCCTCGGGGGCGGGCAGGGCGGCGCGGTCGAGCTTGCCGTTCACGGTGAGCGGCAGCGCGGGCACCCGGACGACGGCGGCCGGCACCATGTAGCCGGGCAGCACCCGCGCCACGAACGCCCGCACCTCCCCCACGTCGGCGTCCGTGGCGGAGGCGGGCCCCTCGGAGGCGGGCCCCTCGGAGGCGGTTCCGGCGGGGGCGGTTCCGGCGGAAGCGGATCCGGCGGGCGGGACGATGTAGGCGGTGAGGCGCTGGTCGCCGGGCCGGTCCTCGCGGACGATCACGGCGGCCTGGGCGACCGACGGGTGCCGCAGCAGGGCCGCCTCGACCTCGCCCGGCTCGATGCGGAAGCCGCGCACCTTGACCTGCTGGTCGGCGCGGCCCGCGTAGTCGAGCGTGCCGTCGGCGCGCCATCTGGCCAGGTCGCCGGAGCGGTACATGCGGGTGCCGGGCCGTCCGAAGGGGTCGGCGACGAACCGTTCGGCGGTCAGGCCGGGCCGGCCGAGGTAGCCGCGGGCGAGGCCGTCCCCGGCGACGTACAGCTCGCCGACCACGCCGGGAGGCACCGGCCGCAGGCGGTCGTCCAGGACGTAGACCCGCAGGTCGGGGATGCCGCGCCCGATGGGGCTGCCGTGCTGCTCGCCGGGCGGCAGCACGTGGTGGGTGACGTGCACGGTCGTCTCGGTGATGCCGTACATGTTGACCAGGCGCGGCAGGTCCGGACGGCGGGCCCGCCAGGGGGCGAGGCGGGCGGGCTCCAGCGCCTCGCCGCCGAAGATCACGTACCGCAGGGCCAGGTCGCGGCCGTCGTCGGCGGCGATGAGCTGGTAGAACGCCGACGGCGTCTGGTTGAGCACGGTGACGCGCTCGCGTTCCAGCAGGGCGAGCAGGTCGCCCGGGGACCGGCTGGTCTCGTACGGCACCACGACCAGGCGGCCGCCGTACAGCAGCGCGCCCCACAGCTCCCACACCGAGAAGTCGAAGGCGTAGGAGTGGAACAGCGTCCACACGTCGGCGGGGCCGAACCCGAACCACGCGTCGGTGGCCGACAGCAGCCGGACGACGTTGTGGTGGGTGACGACCACGCCCTTGGGCCGCCCGGTGGAGCCGCTGGTGTAGATGACGTACGCGGCGTCCCCCGGACGCAGGTCGCGCTCCGGGTCGTGATCCAGCCAGTCGCCGAGGTCGCCCAGCCAGGACGCGTCCACGACGCACACCGGCCCGGCGTCGGCGATCATGTGGTCGGTCCTGGCGGCCGGGTGGGACGGGTCGAGCGGCAGGTAGGCCGCGCCCGTCTTGACCACCGCGAGCAACGCCGCCACCAGGTCGGGCGAGCGGGGCAGCGACAGCGCGACGACGGCGCCGGGCCGGGCGCCGTGGGCGATGAGCTTGTGCGCCAGCCGGTTGGCGCGCGCGTTCAGCTCGGCGTACGTCCAGGTGTCCACGGCGACGGCGTCCGGGGTGCGACGGGCCTGGGCCTCGAACAGGCCGGGCAGGGTGCCGCCGGGCTCGCTGACCAGGTCGCCGTTCCACTCCTCGACCAGGGTGCGGCGTTCGGCGGCGTCGAGCAGGTCGTACCCGCCGAGCGGCCGGTCCGGATCGGCCACGGCCTGTTCCAGCAGGCGGGTCAGCCGGCCGGCGAGGGCGCGGGCGGTGGCCCGGTCGAACA
The DNA here is from genome assembly GCF_044465465.1 of Nonomuraea sp. NPDC049655. Classification (NCBI taxonomy): domain Bacteria; kingdom Bacillati; phylum Actinomycetota; class Actinomycetes; order Streptosporangiales; family Streptosporangiaceae; genus Nonomuraea; species Nonomuraea sp. NPDC049655. The sequence continues at coordinate 262,109 of NZ_JBITLS010000009.1, read as the reverse complement.
GGTCGCGGTTGTACTCCAGGAACCCGGCGCCGGACGGGCCGACGTTCAGGGTGAGGTCGAACTTCGCCGTCCCGGTGTGGACGACCTCGACGCCGGGCGGTTCGGCGGCGTCCTGGTGGACGAGCATGACCTGGAACAGCGGGTGCCGGTCGCGCGACCTGGGCGGGTTGAGCGCCTCGACGAGCCGGTCGAAGGGCAGCTCGGCGTGGTCGAACGCGGTCAGGTCGGCGGCCTTGACCCGGTCCAGCAGCTCGGCGAACGACGGGTCGCCCGAGGTGTCGGCGCGCAGCACGAGGGTGTTGACGTAGAAGCCGACGCTGCCGTCCAGGGCGCTGTGGCCGCGGCCGGCGACGGGCGTGCCGATCGGGATGTCGGTGCCCGCGCCGAGCCGGGTGAGCAGGGCGGCCAAGGCGGCGTGCAGCACCATGAAGACGCTGGCGCGGGCGCGGCGGGCCAGCGCCTCGACCTCGGCCATGAGAGCGGGCCGGAACGTCACGGGGACCGTGCCGCCCGCGCCGCCCAGCACGGCGGGCCGTGGCCGGTCGTACGGCAGGTCGAGCCGGTCCGGCAGGCCGGCCAGCGTGGCCCGCCAGTGTTCCAGCCCGGTCAGGGGCAGGTCGCGCTGCCACAGCGTGTAGTCGGCGTACTGGACGGGCGGCGGCCCGAACGCCGGCGCCTGGCCGCTCCGGCGGGCCTCGTAGGCCGCCCTCAGGTCCCCGACCAGCGGCCCCGCCGACCAGCCGTCGCCCGCGATGTGGTGCAGGACGAGCATCAGCACGTGCCCGTCGCGGCCGAGCCGCAGCAGGTGGGCGCGGAAGGGCGGCTCGGCGGCCAGGTCGAAGCCGCGGCGGGCGATCCGGCGCATGGCCGCGGCGGGCTCGTCCGGCTGCCAGACGGGCATCGGGACGCTGTACCGGTCCAGGACCCGCTGGCAGGGGACGCCGTCGCGTTCGGGGAAGACCGTGCGCAGGATCTCGTGCCGGGCCACGACGTCGTCGAGCGCGGCCCGCAGCGCGGCGCGGTCCACGTCGCCGCCGAGCCGCAGCGCCAGCGGGATGTTGTACGTCGGGTTGGGCCCCTCCATCCGATACAGGAACCAGAGCCTGGCCTGCGCGGACGACAGCGGCACCGGATCGGGCCGCATCGCCGCCGGCCCGGTCCGCGGGGACGGGACCAGGGGCGGCCGGGGGGCGGCGGTGACGCCGAGCCGGGCCGCGAGCCCGGCCGGGGTGGGGGCGTCGAACACGGCCCTGATCGGCACGGCGGCCCCGAAGGTCTCCCTGATCCGCACGGTGAGGCGGGCGGCCAGCAGCGAGTGGCCGCCCAGGTCGAAGAAGCCGTCCTCGGGGCCCGCCGCCGGGAGGTCCAGCACCTCGGCGAACAGGGCGCACATGGTCTCCTCGGCGGCGTTCGCGGGCCCGCGGCCGGTGGCGGCCCTGGCCTCGGGGGCGGGGAGGGCGGCCCGGTCGAGCTTGCCGTTGGGCGTGCGGGGCAGCGCCTCCAGGGTGACGACCTGGGCGGGCGTCATCCCGACGGGCAACCGCGCGGCCGCGAACCGCAGCAGCTCCACCCCCGTCGAGAGGTCCGCGCCGGGCGCGCCGGGTGGGGTGGGGACGACGTAGGCGACCAGGCGGCCGGCGTGGGGGGCGACCGCGGCCGCGGCCACCGACGGGTGCTCCTCCAGCACCGCCTCGACCTCGGCCGGCTCGATCCGCACGCCGCGCACCTTGACCTGGTCGTCGGCCCGGCCCAGCAGCTCCAGCCGTCCGGGGGCGGCCCAGCGGGCGCGGTCGCCCGTCCGGTACAGCCGCGACCCGCCGGGACCGGCGACGAACCGCTCGGCCGTCAGGTCGGGACGCCCGAGGTAGCCGCGGGCCAGCCCCTCCCCCGCCAGGTACAGCTCGCCGGCGGCGCCCGGCGGCGCCGGTTGCAGCGCGTGGTCGAGCACGTGCGCCGACGAGCCCGCGGTGGGCCACTCCGAGCCGTCGCCGAGCCAGGTGTAGGCGTCCACGGTGGCCTCGGTGGGGCCGTAGTGGTTGACGGCGAACGTGCGCTCGCGCAGCGTCCGCCACAGCGGGCCGGGCACGTCCTCGCCGCCGACCACGACGACGCGCGGCGGCTCGGCCAGCAGGCCGGGCAGCTCCTTCAGGTGGGAGGGGGTCAGGTCCAGGTAGTCGACGCCGTGCTCGCGGACGTAGGCGGTCAGGGCCTCGGGGTCGCGGTAGCGGTCGTCGCCGAGCAGGTGCAGCTCGTGACCGCCGATCATCCACAGCACCGGGTCCAGGGAGGCGTCGAACGAGAACGACGCGGTGTGCGCGACGCGCAGCCGCCCGCCGTCCGGGAACAGGCGCTCGCGGTGGGAGTCCAGGAGGGCGGCGAGCCCGCCGTGGGTCCCCACGACGCCCTTGGGCCGGCCGGTGGAGCCGGAGGTGTAGATGACGTACGCGGCGTCGCCCGGCCCGGGGAGAGGCAGCGGATCCGGCGTGCCGGGCGCATCCCCCGCCCAACCGGGGGTGAGCACGACGGACGGGGCGGCGTCGGCCAGCATGAGGGCGCGCCGCTCCGCCGGGTAGGAGGGATCCACCGGCAGGAAGGCCGCGCCGCTGCGCAGCACCGCCAGCAGCGCCACCACCAGCTCGGCCGAGCGCGGCAGGACGACGGCCACGACCCGCTCCGGGCCCGCGCCGCCGGCGGCCAGCCGCCGGGCCAGCCGGTCCACCCGCGCGCCCAGCTCCTCGTAGGTGAGCCTGTCGCCGTCGCACACCAGGGCCGTCTCGGCGGGCGTCAGCCGGACGCGTTCCAGGAAGGCATCCACCACGGTCCGGCCAGCGGTCCGCCCAGCGGTCCGGCCAGCGGTCCGGCCAGCGGTCCGGCCGTCCGTCCGGCCGTCGGCCTGCCTGGTGGCGCGGCCGGTGGCGCGGCCGGTCGGCTGTGGGGCCTCGGAGGGAAGGGCCGCGCGGTCCTCGGCGGTGAGGAGGGGGAGGCGGCCGAGCGGGGTGTCCGGGGAGGCGCCGGTCAGGGTGGTGAGGAAGCCGGCCAGGCGTCGGGTGTGGGCGGCCAGGGCGGCCTGGTCGTAGCGGGCGGCGTTGCCGTCGAGTTCCAGGGTGAGGCGGTCGCCGTCGGGCAGCAGGGCCACGGCCACGTCGTCCACCGGCCCGGCGGCCAGGTTGGTGACGGTGCCGGTCGCGTTGCCGAACTTCGTCTCGGCCGGGAACGGCTTGATGTTGAGCAGCGGGCCGAACAGCGCCCGCGACGTCCCGCCGAGGCCCAGGTCGCGGCGCAGGTCCTCGATGCGGTAGCGGCCGTGGCGGCGGGCCTCGGCGATCCGGCGGGCGGCCTGCCCGACCAGGTCGCCGACCGTGCGCCCGGGCCGTACGTCGAGCCGGACGGGCAGCACGTTGACCGTCAGGCACGGCACGCGGACGGCGGCCCCGGTGCGGTTCATCAGCGGCAGCCCGACCAGCACGTCGGTGCCGCCGGTGAGCCGTCCCACGTAGCAGGCCAGGCCGGCGGCGGCGACGTCGGCCCAGGTGGCGCGGGCGGCGCGGGCCAGGTCGTCCCACCGGGGCAGGGGCGGCAGGACGGCGCGCCGCCGGACGACCTCACGGGCCGACAAGGCGGGCGTGCCGGCGAGCCCGGCGACCTCGCGGGCCGACAGACCGGGCGTCCCGGCGAGCCCGGCGGGCTCGGGGGCGCCGGCCAGCCGCTCCAGCCAGTACGCCCGGTCGCGGGCCCGCCGTTCCGAGGCCAGGTACGCCTCCTCCTCGGCCAGCAGCGCCGCCATCGACCCGAACGGCCCCGCCCCCGGCGCCAGCCCGTCGGCCAGCGCCGTGTAGATGCCGGCGGTCCGGCCGACCAGCATCGACAGGGCGTAGGCGTCGATGAGGATGTGGTGGGCCCGCAGGTACCAGACGTGGTGGTCGCCGGCCAGGCGCAGCAGCGCGTGCCGCGACAGGGGGCCGGTGACGACGTCCACGGGCGCGGCCAGGTCGGCCCGCATCCAGGCGTCGGCCGCGGCCTCCGGGTCGGGCTCGGCGCGCAGGTCCAGCACGGTCAGGCAGCCGCGCAGCGAGTCGTAGTCGGGCAGGTACTGGGCCGGTTCGGCGGTGAAGCGCAGGCGCAGCGGCTCGGCCTCGGCCAGGCAGCGTTCCAGCGCCCGCGCGAAGAGGGCCGGGTCGAGCGGGCCGCGCAGGTCGATGCGGTCCGCGGCGTTGTAGACGGGGTTGGCGGGATCCAGGCGCTGGGCGAGCCAGATCCCGGCCTGGGCGCCCGTGAGCGGCATGGTCTGCACGGTCACGTGAGCAGCTCCGCCCAGGCCGCGATGGTGGGCCGGTCCACGAGGTCGGGGAAGCCGATGTCGCGGCCCTCCCGCTTCCACGCCTCGATGAGCGTCATCACCCTGATGGAGTCCAGGCCGGCGTCCAGCAGGTCGTCGTGCGGGCCGAGCTCGGCGGGCTCGACGTACAGCAGGCCGGCGATCTGGGCGCGCAGGCGCTCCTCGGCCTCAGACACCGGCCACCGCCCCCGACAGGGCGCGGCTGACGCGGGTGGTCGTGGTGGTGACGGCGCACCGCTCGGCGGCGTAGGTGAGGGCCATCTCGTGGTGCTGCCGGGAGAAGTCGGCGACGGCGTCGGCGACCACGAACGCCTGCACGTCCCGCATGAACGCCTCGCAGGCGGTCATCAGCACGCCGATGTGGGCGTACACGCCGCAGATGACGAGCTGGTCGCGGCCCTGCCCGGCCATCAGCTCGGCGAGCCCGGTGCGCTGGTAGGCGCTGTAGCGCCACTTGGTGAGCAGCACGTCGCCGTCGCCGGGCGTCAGCTCGTCGGCGATGGCGGCCTCGCGCGGGTCGGCGCCGATGCCGGTGCCCCAGAAGTCCAGCAGCAGGCCGCGCTGCTCGGCGCTCTGGGCGCCGGGCTGGGCGGAGTAGACGACGGGCACGCCCAGCTCGGCGCACCGCTCGCGCAGCGCCAGCACGTTGGCCATCAGCTCGACCATCGGCGAGCGGCCGGGGGTGAAGGCGCGCAGGAAGTAGTTCTGCATGTCGTGCACGAGCAGCACGGCCCGGCGCGGGTCGGGCCGCCAGTCCACCCGGTCGGCCGGGAGCTCGGACGGCATGGCGTACGGTTCGATCCTGGGGATCGGCATGTCATGTCCTTTCGCGGAGGTGGCGCTTGCTGACCTTGCCGACCGCGGTCTGCGGGAAGGCGTCGACGAACTCGAACCGGTCAGGGATCTTGAAGACGGCGATGCCGCGCCCGCGCAGGAACGCGCGCAGCTCGGCCCCGCTGGGCGGGTCGCCGCGGCAGATGACGTAGGCGCAGGCCCGCTCCCCCAGGTAGGGGTCGGGCACGGCGACCACGCTGGCGTCGTGGACCGCCGGGTGGGCCAGCAGGTGGTTCTCGACCTCCTCGCCCGCGATCTTCTCGCCGCCCCGGTTGATCTGGTCCTTGGCGCGTCCCTCGACGACCAGGTGGCCGGTGGGGGTGCGACGGACGATGTCGCCGGTGCGGTAGAAGCCGTCGTCGGTGAAGGCGGTCCTGTTGTGCTCCTCGGCCCGCCAGTAGCCGCGGATGGTGTACGGGCCGCGGGTCAGCAGGTGGCCGTGGTCGCTGTCGCGGCCGTCGTCGTCCAGGACGCGGATCTCGTCGTCGGGCGAGATGGGACGTCCCTGGGTGGCGACGATGGTCTCCTCGTCGTCGTCCAGCCGGGTGTAGTTGACCAGGCCCTCGGCCATGCCGAACACCTGCTGGAGCGTGCAGCCGAGCTCGGGCCGCACCCGCTTGGCCGCCTCCCGGGCGAACTTGGCGCCGCCGACCTGGAGCACCTCCAGGCTGGACAGGTCGTGGCCGGTGGTGGCGGCGGCGTCCAGCCAGACCAGGGCGAGCGGCGGGACGAGCGCCGCGATCGTGACGCGCTCGCGCTCGACGAGCGGGAAGCAGGTGCCGGGGCTGGGGTCGGGGGCCAGCACGGACGCGGCCCCGGCGCTCAGCGCCCCGAACACGCCGGGCGAGCTCATCGGGAAGTTGTGCGCGGCGGGCAGCGCGCACAGGTAGACGCTGTCCGGCCGCAGCGCGCAGATCTCGGCGCTGGCGCGGAAGCTGTAGATGTAGTCGTCGTGGGTGCGCGGGATGAGCTTGGGCAGGCCGGTGCTGCCGCCGGACAGCTGCAGGAAGGCGACGTCGCCGGGCGCGGGGCGGTGCGGGCCGCCGGGGTCTTCCCCGTCCGGGCTGTCCTCGTCCGGGTCGGCCTCGGGGAGCTCGCCGAGGACGTGCGCGGGCGTGCCGGGGGCGTAGGCCCGGTGCCCGTCGTCGGGGCAGATGTAGGCGGCGGCCTCGGTGAAGGAGCAGAAGTAGGAGATCTCGGCCGAGCGGTGGGCGGGCAGCGCGAACACCGGCCAGGCGCCGATCCGGAACAGCGCGAAGCACACCTGGTGGAACTCGGGCACGTTGGGGAGCTGGACCACGACGCGGTCGCCGCGGCCGATGCCGCTCGCGCGCAGCCCGGCGGCCAGGCGGTCGGCGCGCTCGTCCAGGTCGCGGAAGGTCCAGCGGGCGGTGGGCGAGATCAGGGCGGGGCGGGGGCCGTACGCGGCGGCCAGGTCGCGCAGCAGGCCGCCGAACGTCTCGCCGCGCCAGTAGCCGGCCGCCCGGTACCGCGCTGCCTCCTCCTCAGGCCAGCGCATCGGAGACCCCCAGGGCGCGCAGCATGGTGCGGAACTTGGCGGCGGTCTCGGCCAGCTCGGCCTCGGGGTCGGAGCCGGTGACGATGCCGGCGCCGGCGTACAGGCGCAGGGTGTGCTCGGCCACCTCGGCGCAGCGGATCGCCACGGCCCACTCGCCGTCGCCCGCGGCGTCGGTCCATCCGACCAGCCCGGCGTAGAAGCCGCGGTCGAACGGCTCCAGCTCCTCGATCATCCGCCGCGCCCCGGACTCGGGCGTGCCGCAGACGGCGGGCGTCGGATGCAGGGCGGCGGCCAGCGCGAGCACGCGCGTGTCGGGGTCGCGCAGCGTGCCGGTGACGCGGGTGGACAGGTGCCACATGGTCACGGTGGAGGTCAGCTCGGGTGTGACGGGAACCTGGAGGCCCGCGCAGTACGGCGCGAGCGCGTCGGCGACGGCCTCCACGACCAGCCGGTGCTCGCGCAGGTCCTTGGCGGAGGCGGCCAGCGCGGCGGCCCTGCGCCGGTCCTCGGCGGGGTCGGCGCAGCGGGCCGCCGAGCCGGCCAGCGGATTGCTGACCACCGCGCGCCCGTGGCGGGAGACCAGCAGCTCGGGGCTGGCGCCGGTGAGCGTGCGGCCGCCGGGCAGCGGCGCGGCGAAGGAGTAGCCGTGCCCGAGCAGCGGGCGCAGCAGCCCCGGCAGGTCGATCGGCTCGTCCGAGCGCAGCTCCACGGTCCTGGCGAGCACCACCTTGGCCAGGCCGCCGCGCTCCAGCTCGGCCAGGGCCCTGCGCACCGCGGCGGCGTACGCGGCCGGCTCGGGCACCCGCCTGCTCCACCAGCCGCCGCTGACCAGGGGGGCGGCGCCCGGCGGCAGCGGCGGCGACCAGGTCTCGGACTCGGGCAGGATCAGGTGGGCCGTGCCGTCGAAGCCGATGGCCCCGGCTGCCGGGCCGTCCACCCTGCCGGCCAGCGTGGCCAGGTCGCCGGCGGCGACGCCGCGCACCCCGCGGGTGAGCAGCGTGCCGCGGGCGGAGGCGAACAGCACCGACTCCGCGCGGTCGTAGCCCGCGAGCGGATCCGCCGCGGTTGTCAGCAGATGCAAGGGAGGTCCAATCTCGATCGGTCCAATCTCGGTCGGTCCATCTGGTTCGGCCCGCTGCCGGGCGGTCCGGGCGCGCAGGCCGCGGGCTCGGGGGCTCAGGGCAGGCTCGAAGGGGGCAGGTTCGGTGGGCGGGGTCGGGGTGGCGCAGGAGGGCCGGGGCGGGTCAGGCGTGGAGGGTGGCGCCGCCGTCCACGAGGAGGTCGTGCATGGTGATGTGCCTGGCGCGTGCCGAGCAGAGGAACAGCACCGCGTCGGCCACGTCGGCCGGGTCGGCCACCCGGCCGAGCGGGATGCCGACGCGGAAGGCGGCCGGGTCGCCGTGCAGGGTGGCCGACAGCGCCTCGCCGGGGTCGGCGCCGTCCCACAGGGCGCGCAGCATGGCGGTGTCGGTCGAGCCGGGTGAGACGACGTTGCACCTGATGCCGTGCCTGGCGACCTCCAGGCCGAGGCAGCGGGTGAACATCCGGGCCGCCGCCTTGGAGGCGGCGTAGGCGGCCATGCCGACGCGCGGCACGCCGGCCGCGTTGGAGCCGACGGTGACGATCACGCCCCGCCGCCGCGGCGTCATGCGGCGGGCGACGGCGCGGGAGACGTGGAAGACGCCGTCGGCGTTGACGGCGAAGCTCTGCCTCCAGTGGTCGTCGCCGGTGCCGTCCACCTCGCCGGGCAGCAGCACGCCGGCGGTGTTGACGAGGATCGCGATCGGGCCGAGGTCCCGCTCGACCGCCGCGACGACGCGCTCGACGTCGTGCGGGTCGCGCACGTCCATGCGGTACGGCCGCCCGTCGCCGCCGGTCACCGGTCGCAGGTCGGCCGCGGCGACCACGGCCCCGGCCCCGGCCAGGGCGGCGCAGACGGCCGCCCCGATGCCGCGGGCCGCGCCGGTCACCAAGGCGATCCCGCCGTCGATCCCGTCCATTGCGGCACGTCCTCCCGAATGCTTTAGTTAGGTAAGCCTTGCCTAATTTGAAGGCAAAGAGACCGTCTGTCAAGACCGCCGTCCGGACCCGGCGAGAGCCGTCGGGAGAGCCGCGTGAGGAGCGAGATCGGGGATGTCACCGCAGGTCGGAGACGCGAAAAGGCGGGGGGGGGGGGGGGGGGGGGGGGGGGGGCGCCCCCCCCCCGCGGGGGGGGGGGGGGGGGGCCCCCCCCCGGGGGGGCGGGGGGGGGGGGGGGGGGGGGGGGGGGGGGGGGGGCGCGCGCCCCCCCCCGGCGCCCCGCGCCCCCGCCCCCCCCCCCCCCCCCCCCCCCCCCCCCCCCCCCCCCCCCCCCCCCCCCCCCCCCCCCCCCCGCCGGTGGGAGCAGGTGGTCTCAGGCCGGCACAGGCTGGCGCAGGGTCGGGTAGTCGGTGTAGCCGGTGTGGCCGCCGCCGTACCAGTGCTCGATGCGGACGGGGTTGAGCGGGGCCCCGGCGGCCAGCCTCTCGGGCAGGTCGGGGTTGGCCAGGAAGGCCCGTCCGAGCGACACCAGGTCGGCGCCCGCGTCGAGCAGCCGTTCCGCCTCGCGCCGGCCGCCGTCGGCGGGCAGCGGAGCCGGCCAGGGCTGGGCCGGGTTGGCGATCAGCGCGCCCGGCCAGGCGGCGCGCAGCCGCCGGTAGAGCGGCTGGTCCGGCTTGGCCCACACCAGGTGCAGGTAGGCCAGCCCGAGGCCGGACAGCTCCTCGACGAGCGCCGGGTAGAGCACGTCGGTGTCGCTCTCGCTCATCCCCTGCCCGGGGAACCCGGGCGACAGCCGCAGCCCGACCCGTTCCGGCCCGACGGCGGCGGCGACCGCGCGCACCACCTCGACGGCGAAGCGCATGCGCCGGGCCGTCGAGCCGCCGTAGGCGTCGGTGCGGTGGTTGGTGCCGTCGGCCAGGAACTGGTGGATGAGGTAGCCGTTGGCGCCGTGCACCTCCACCCCGGCGAAGCCGGCGTCCACGGCCCGGCGGGCGGCGGCGGCGAAGTCGGCCACGGTGGACTCGATCTCCTCCAGGCTCATCGTCCTCGGCACGACGGCCGGGCGGTTCCCGTCCGGGGTGGCGACCGGCTCGGGGAAGGCCACCGGGGACGGCGCGACGGGCCGCAGGCCGCTGTTGGCCGGGTGGCCGATCCGGCCGCCATGCTGTAGCTGCACGAACATCCGGCCGCCGGCCTCGGCGACCGCCTCGGTGACCCGCCGCCAGCCGGCCACGTGCCTGGGCAGGTGCAGGGCGGGGATGTTCGGATAGGTCTGGCCGACGGCGTTGGGCGTGGTGGCCTCGGCGATGATCAGCCCGGCGGCCGACCGCTGGGCGTAGTACTCGGCCATGAGGTCGGTGGGCGTGCCGTCGGCGGCGGCGCGGTTGCGCGTCATCGGCGCCATCACCAGGCGGTTGGGCAGGCTCAGCGAGCCGAGCGTCGTGGGCTGGAACAGGGGTGACGTGCCGGACATGTCAGTGCTTCCGATCTGTGCGAGGCGGATCGCCGTGATCCGTGACCGAACTCTGCACCCGGGCGCTGCGGGGATCCTGACGATCTGCTGACGGTCCTCCTCCGGCGCGTGTGTACGGTTCTCCCATGCGGTTCGCAGTGCTCGGCCCGCTCGCCGTGTGGGACGACGAGGGGCGGCCCGTCAAGATCGTCGAGAGCAAGGTCCGGGCCCTGCTCGCCGACCTGCTCGTCCACGAGGGGCGGCCGGTGTCGGCCGACCGGCTCATCGACGACCTGTGGGGCGACGAGCCGCCGGGGCGGGCCGGCAACGCGTTGCAGGCCAAGGTGTCGCGGCTGCGCGCGGCTCTGGGGCGCGACCGGGTGCCGTACCAGGCGGCCGGGTACCGGCTGCGGCTGGAGGCGTCCGACGAGGTGGACGCGGCGCGCTTCCGGTCCCTGGTCAGCCTGGCCCGCCCGGCCGGCGACCCGCGCGAGCGCGCCGCGCTGCTGACCGAGGCGCTCCGGCTGTGGCGCGGGCCCGCGTTCGCGGACGTCGCCGACGAGGAGTTCGCGCGGATCGCGGCGCGGCGGCTGGCGGAGGAGCGCCTGTCCGTGCTGGAGGAGCAGGCGGAGGCGCGGCTGGCGGCGGGCGACCACCTGCTGCTGGCCGGCGAGCTGGCGGGGCTGGTGGCCCGTCATCCGCTGCGGGAGCGGCTGCGCGCCGTCCAGGTCCGCGCCCTGTACGTGGCGGGGCGCCAGAGCGAGGCCATCGCCTCCTACGGCGACCTGCGCGACCGGCTCGCCGACGAGCTGGGCGTCGACCCGTCCCCCGCCCTGACCGCCCTGTTCGAGGCCATCCTCCGCCAGGATCCCGCCCTCCTGCCCACCGCGAGCGCCGGGGGACCCGTTCGCCCGGTCGCGGGCGGCGTCGCGGAGCCCGGCCGGGAGGCGCGGACGAACCTGCCCGCGCCGCTCGGCGACCTCGTCGGGCGGGACGCGGCGGTCGCCGAGGTGGGCCGGCTGCTCGGGGACGTCCGGCTGGTGACGCTGACCGGTCCCGGCGGGGTCGGCAAGACGCGCCTGGCGCTGGAGGCCGCCCGCCGGGCCGCCCACGGGTCCCAGGCCCAGGGGTTCGGTGACGGGGTGTGGCTGGTGGAGCTGGCCGGGTGGCGCGGCGATGCCGGCGATCTGGCGCAGCACGTCGCCGCCGTCCTCGACGTCCGCGACGACGCCCCCGCGTTCGGCGCGGGCCCGGCGGCCGGGACGCCCGGGGCGCGGCTGGCCGCCGCCCTGCGGGAGCGCGAGATCCTGCTGGTGCTGGACAACTGCGAGCACGTCGTCGAGGCCGCCGCCGGCCTGGCCGCCGGGCTGCTGGCCGCCGCGCCCGGGCTGCGGATCCTGGCCACCGGCCGCGAGCCGCTCGACCTGGCCGGTGAGCGGGTGTTCCTGGTCGAGCCGCTGCGGCCGGCCGACGCGGTCCGGCTGTTCGTCGAGCGCGCCGCCGCGTCCGCGCCCGGCTTCTCCCTCGACGACGAGACCCGCGAGCTGGTGGCCGAGCTCTGCCGCCGCCTCGACGGCCTGCCGCTCGCGCTCGAACTGGCCGCGACCCGGGTCCGCGGGCTCGGCGTACGGGAGCTGGCGGTGCGGCTGGAGGACAGGTTCGCGCTGCTCACCCGCGGACGCCGCGGCGCGCCGGAGCGGCAGCGGACGCTGCGCGCGGTGATCGACTGGAGCTGGGAGCTGCTCAGCACGCCCGAACGCGTCGTGCTGCGCCGCCTGGCCGTCCACCGCGACGGCTGCACGCTGGAGGCCGCCGAGGCGGTGTGCCCGGGTGACGGCGTGGCCGCCGAGGAGGTCCTCGACCTGGTGACCAGGCTGGTCGACCGCTCGCTCGCCGTGATGACCGACGGCCCCGCGGGCCCCCGGTACGGGTTGCTGGAGTCGGTCGCCGCGTACGCCGCCGAACGTCTGGGCGAGGCCGACGACCTCGGCGAGGCGCGCGGCCGGCACCTGCGCTACTACACGGACCTGGCCGAGCGCGCCGAGCCCGAGCTGCGCGGCCCCGGCCAGCGGGAGTGGCTCGCCCGGCTCGACGCCGAGGCCGCCAACCTGCGCGCGGCGCTGGAGGAGGCGGTCGGGACCGGCGACGCCGTCCTGGCCGGGCGCCTGGCCGCCGCCCTGTCGTGGTGGTGGCTGCTGCGCGGCCGGCTGCACGAGGGCCGCCGCAGCCTGGCGCGGGTGTGCGCCATGTCCACCGAGGCGGCCTCCGCGGCGGCCCCCGAGTCGGCCGGCGCGCGGGTGGCCCACGCGGCGTTCCGGCTGCTGACCGGGGAGCGCCCCGGCCCGGCGTCCTGCGACGTTCCCGCCCCGGACGGCGCGGCCGTGCCGGGACATCTGGCCTGGCTGTACGCCTACGCCCTGTTCAGCGCCGGCGACCTCGGCACGGGCGCGCTCGACGTGGCCGCCGCGTCCGGCGACCGGTGGACCACCGCCGCCACGCTGGCCCTGCGCGCCACGCACGCGATGCTCCGCGACGACCTGGCCGGAGCCGACCGGGACGCCCGCCGCGGCGCGGAGCTGTTCCGCGAGCTCGGCGACCGCTGGGGCGAGCTGCAGACCGTGCCGCCGCTGTCGTCCGTCGCCGAGATCAAGGGCGATCACGCCGAGGCGGCCCGGCTCCAGGAGGAGGGGCTGCGCATCGCCGAGGAGCTGGGCCTGGCGGGCGAGCTGTCGGTCCGCCACTCCGGGCTCGGCCGCCTGGCGCTGCTGGCCGGCGACTGGGACCGCGCCCGCGGCCTGCACGAGCGCGCGCGAGACCTGGCCGCGCGGCAGGGCCACCTCTACGGCGAGGTGCACGCGGTGATGGGCCTGGCTCTCGGCGCCCGGCGGTCCGGGGATCTCGACGCCGCCGAGTCCTTCCTGGCCCGCCTGCGCGACGTCTATCCCTCCTCACCCGCGGGCGCGCACCTGGTCCATGCCGAGCTGGGGTTCGTGGCCGAGCTGCGCGGCGATCACGATTCGGCCGCCGCGAGCCACCGGCGCGGCCTGGAGATCGCCCGCTCGACCGGAGAGCCCCGGACCCTGGCGCTCTCCCTGGAGGGTCTGGCCGGAGCGGCGGCGCTGGCCGGAGCGGCGGAACGGGCCGCGCTGCTGCTCGGCGCGGCCGCCGGGTTGCGCGGCGGCGTGGGCGCCCCGCTGCCGGCCGCCGAACGCGGCGACGTGGAGCGGATCACCGCGTCCGCCGTCGCCGTGCTGGGCCGGGACGTCTTCGCCGCGACGTTCCTGTACGGCACAAACAACTTTCTTGACATCGCCGAAAATGCCGGGTCGAACTTTTCATGAGTCCTGCTCGGGCCGATGCGATCTCATTTGCCGGAACATAACGCCAGGTCAGCAGCGCGCCTGAGGTGGCCGCGCCCCTTCCTTGATCTATTACTCCCGGTCAAAAAATCAGTATGACAGCCCCTTGCCCTCCTTGGGGATTTTGTTCATATTTGCGGGCAAGTCACCCCACCCTCAGGAGGCTCCAGTGAGCATCCATGGCTTACGGATCCGGCGCGCCGCACTGATCGTCGCCACCGCCGGACTCCTCACCGGCGCGGTCACGGGCGTACCCGCCCAGGCATCGCCCGCGCCGGCCCAGCCCGCCGCCGACCCGGCCGCCGCCGCGGCCAGGCTGGAGGGGCAGCTCGGCGCCCGCACCGCCGGCTCCTACTTCGACCAGGCACAGGGCAAGATGGTGGTCACCACCACCGATCCGGCCGACGCCGAGGCCATCACCGCCTCGGGCGCCGTGCCGCGTGTCGTGTCCCGCAGCGGCCCCGCGCTTGAGGCCATCATGTCCCTCCTCGACCGCACGGCCGCCGTCCCCGGCACCGCGTGGGCCGTCGACCCGGCCTCCAACCAGGTCGTCGTCTGGGTGGACAGCACCGTCGCGAGCAGCGCGCGTACCAAGGTCCAGATCGCGGTCCAGCAGGCCAACACGCAGGCGGCCGCCGCGCAGGGCCAGAGCGCCGAGGCGGCCACGCCCGCGGTGCGCGTCGAGAACGAGCCCGGCAGGTTCAGCCTCTTCATCCAGGGCGGCGACGCGATCTACGGCGGCCAGTACCGCTGCTCGCTGGGCTTCAACGTGGTCAGCGGTTCGACCTACTACTTCCTGACCGCCGGCCACTGCGGCAACATCGCCTCCACGTGGTACGCCAACTCCGCGAAGACCACGACCCTGGGCAACACGACGGGATCCAGCTTCCCGGGCAACGACTACGCCATCGTCAAGTACACCAACACCAGCATCGCCCACCCGGGCGGTGTGGACCTCTACAGCGGCTCGCGTGACATCACCAGCGCGGGCAACGCCTACGTCGGCCAGTCCGTGCAGCGCAGCGGCAGCACGACGCACGTGCACAGCGGCTCGGTGACGGCGCTCAACGCCACCGTGAACTACGCCGAGGGCACCGTACGCCAGATGATCAAGACCAACGTCTGCGCCGAGGGCGGCGACAGCGGCGGCGCGCTGTTCTCCGGCGGCGTCGCGCTCGGCCTGACCTCCGGCGGCAGCGGCAACTGCTCCAGCGGCGGGACGACGTTCTTCCAGCCGGTCACCGAGGCGCTGAGCGCCTACGGGGTGAACGTCTTCTGATCGGCCGCTGACCGCGGGTGAGCCGATCTCCGTGCGGGTCGCGTGCAGGCGCGGCCCGCACGTTCGCGTAAAAGAACCTATACAAAACAGACAAAACGCCCTAATGTGGGCATCGCCCCAGTCGGCAACGACTGGGGCGCCAAACTTCCTCCGCCGGCGCGCGCGACGACCGCCCAAGGCGCCCTCTTTGCGGACAATTCCCCTTCCGGCCGCCGCCCGACCCCCTCAATTACGGATCGTAACGGCTGTGTTACTGTCCGCGTTATGAACAAATCGGCCACTGAGCGGCAGATCGAAATTCTCTGGCCCACCATCGGCGTATCGGTCACAGCAGACCTTGACGGACGCAACCGCGACCTCGCCGACGCGTTGTGGCGCACCCTGCCCTACCGCAGCCTGCAAGGCCACGCCCTCGTGGCGGGCCACCACCTCTACCATCTGGCCCCGATGCCCGAGTTGCTGCACGTCCCGGGCGTCCACAAGATCGACCGGCGGATCGCGCCCGACGGATCGGTGTTCTGCTCCCGTCTCCAGCACCTCGGCATCAAGTACGGCCCGCTGAGCGAGCCCATGCCCGCCACGCCCATCGGCACCGTCCGCGAGGAGGACCTCGACGCGCTCGCCGAGGCCGGGAAGGCGGTGTGGCAGTCGGTGTACTCCGGCGGCGAGCCCGTGATCGTCGAGGTGCGCAGGGCCGGCGACGGCGGCGGCCACCAGCTGCGCCGTCCGACGGCCCGGCACACCGAGGCCGAGCAGCTCCTCGCCGAGCTGCACGACGAGATCGAGCGCATCTGGCTCGACCCGCCCCAGGAGCTGGTCGACCTGCACGAAGGCCGCATCGCCTCGGGCGCGGGCAGCTTCGGCACCACGCTGACCACGATGCTGTTCGTCAACGGCGAGACCCGCCCGCTCGGCTACTGCTGCTACTCCGGCCTGGTCAGGGCCGCCCAGCAGCAGCAGCTCCCGCTGGAGTTCCTGCAGCAGATGGCGCGCATCATGGCCGCCACCCCGGCCGAGTTCCTCGGCTACTGCGGGCTGAACAAGCTGCACCAGTTCACCGAGCGCGCGCTGGAGGTCGCCGACCAGCTCCAGGACCGCGAGGACTTCGTCGCGCTCATGAGCCACATGGCCCTGTACGTCAACTGCCTGGGCGCCTGGAACCTCCAGCTCTTCCCGTGGCAGGTCGACGAGCACCTGCGCGCGGACGGCTCGGTGGCCCCGATCTCCGGCTCGATGCTGGCTCCCTTCCAGGGCGGGACGGTGGCCCCGGCATGAGCCAGGCCGACCGGGCCGAGGTGGTGGTCATCGGCGGCGGCGTGATCGGCCTGTCGATCGCGGCCCACCTGGCCGAGGCAGGGGTCGAGACCGTCGTCCTGGAACGCGACGACCTGGCCTCCGGCGCCTCGCGGGCCACCGCGGACGTGCTGCGCGCCTACTTCTCCGGCGACCCGGTCAGCTCCGCCATGGCGGTGCGCAGCCTGTCGGCCTACCAGTCGTTCCCGCGCTGGCCCGGCGCCGAGCTGCCGATGCGGCAGGTGGGCTACCTCGTGCTGTTCACCGAACGGGAGCAGGTGAACAGGTTCGAGGCCGAGCTGCCGGCGCAGCGGGCCGCGGGCGTGGACGTGTCGCTGATCGGCGCGGAGGCGGCCCGGCGGCTCAACCCGCTGGTCGAGGAGCCGTCGCTGCTGGCGGCCGCGTGGTCGCCGCAGGCGTTCGTGAGCGACACGGCCGCCATCGTGGAGGCGTACGCGGAGGGCGCGGCGCGGGCGGGGGCCTCGCTGCGCACCGGCTGCCCGGTCACCGCCGTCGATCCGGCCACCGGACGGGTCGAGACCGCGGACGGCACGCTCACCGCGCAGGCGATCGTGTGCGCGGCCGGCGCCTGGTCGGGCTGGATCGCCTCGGCGGCGGGCGTGGACCTGCCGCTGACCGGGCCGGCGGTGCAGGAACTGCTCACCACCGGCCCGCTGCCCGACGTGCCGGACATGCCGGTCACCCTGCACGCCGCCAGCGGGCTGCTGATCCGCCGGCGCGGCGACCGCATCCTGATCGGCATGGGCAACCCCGGCACCGACCGGGACGCCTGGTTCGTCAAGGCCAGGGCCCAGCTCGCCACCACGTACCCGGACCTGGACCTGTCCGGGCTGGAGACGGCGGTGCGCGGCCCCAGGGACGCCAGCCCCGACCGGTCGGCCTTCATCGGCCGGCTGCCCGGATCGCCGGCGTTCCTGTACGCCACCGGGTTCTCCGGCCACGGGCTGTGCAACGCCCCGGCGGCCGGGGAGCTGGTCCGTGACCTGTACCTGGGCCACGACCCGGCGGACGCGTTCGGCTTCGACCCGATCGAGCTGTCGGCCGGGTCGCGGCGACGCTCGCGCTGACACCGCACCCGGACTCGTGCCGCCCGCGCCGACGCCGCATCCTTTCCGTGATCGAGGCGTGGCGTTGCCGCGGGTTGGCACGGCAGCGGGTACGACCGGCACCGGGGGAGACAACGATGACCACGAATCCGTACGCCACGGCGCCCGTCGGCTACGCGGCCGAGCCGACGGCCGCGCCGTACTCGATCGTCGAGCTCATGCCCGGCGCCCGCAACCTGGTGCACTACCTGCGGGTGGCGCCGGGCGAGCGGGTGCTGGTGCTGGCCGAGCACACCGTCGACCCGGTGGTCGTCCAGGCCATCGCGGCCGCGGCGGCCTACCGGGACGCCGACGTGCACATCCTGTCGGTGGCGCCGTTCAGCCCGGGCGGCTGGGACAGCGGGGCCGGGCACCACGTCGAGCGGGCGGCGGTCGGGGCGTCCGACGTCGTCATCGCCTGCACCTGGTGGGGCGAGGTGCACACCGCGCCGCTGTTCTTCGACGAGATCGCGGCGCTGCCGGTGCGGTTCGCGTCCCTGCACATGAGCGCCACGGCGGGCGCGCTGCTCACCGGCGCCCGCCTGCCCAACGAGGTCTTCTACGCCCTGGCGCACCGCACGCTGGAGAAGCTGGCCGCGACCACCAGGATCCGGGTCACCTCCACGGCCGGCACGGACCTGACGCTGTCCGGGCTGACCCTCATGCCGGACGCCGAGCCGCCGGGCCCCGGCCAGTGGCGGCCCTTCCCGTACGGCGGCGTCAACTTCTGGCCCGCCGACACCGAGGGCGTGCTCGTCGTCGAGGACTGCACGGTGACCGGCGTGCCCGAGGAGCCGCTGAGCGTCCACCTGGCCGGCAACGTCGTGCAGAAGATCGAGGGCGGGACGGCCGCCGACCGGCTGCGCCGCTTCTCCCCCGGCGGCTTCTACCTGCGGCACGCCCTGATCGGGCTGAACCCGAAGGTGCGGGTGGCCGGCGGCAGCCAGTTCGAGCGGGAGAAGCACGCCGGGGCGTTCTACTGCGGGCTCGACGCGCTCACCGACGGCGTGGCCGTCACCACCGCGCCCGGCTTCGCCCACTGCGACTGCCAGGTCGACCGGCCCACCCTGTACGCCGACGACGAGCCGCTCGTCCTCGACGGCCGGCTGCTGCTGCTCGACGACCCCGAGATCCGCCGGGTGGCCGAACGCTTCGGGCCGCCGGACGTGATCCTCGACGACAACCCGGTCATGGTCCTCCCCCGCCGCTACAGCGGGGCGACGTCGAGCCGATGACCGCCCGACCGCACCAGACAGACAGGATGACCATGGAACCCGAGTTCGTCCTCGACCCGGCCACCCTCGACCTGCACGACAGCGACGAGCGGCTGCGCCGGGCCGGCCCGCTCGTCCCGGTACGGGTGGAGGGGGTGCTGGCCTGGGCCGCCACCAGCCACGCGACGCTGGAGGCGGTGCTGTCGCACCCGGCGATGACGCGCGACATCCGGTACTGGGACCCGAAGGCCCGCGCCGCGGCCCCCCAGGGCACGTCGCTGATGCGGCTCGTCACCGACGCGTCCATGCTCAACGCCGACGGCGAGGAGCACCGGCGGCTGCGCGGCCCGCTGGTCAAGCTGTTCAGCGCGCGTCAGGTGCAGCGGATGGAGCCGTGGATCACCTCCATCGTCGGCGACCTGCTGGAGGACCTGGCGGCCAGGCCGCCGGGCGAGCCGGTGGACCTGCGCGCCGAGTACGCCTACCCGCTGCCGTTGCGCGTCATCGTCGAGATGCTGGGCGTGCCCGACTCCCACCGCGAGCGCCTGCGCGCGCTCACCGACGAGGTGGTGCAGCTCGACCAGAGCCCGCCGGACAGCCCGGAGGGTCGCAGGGCGCTGTTCGAGCTGGTCGGCGAGATCATCGAGGTGCGGCGCGGCACGCCCGGCGAGGACCTGACGAGCGAGCTGATCGCGCTGCACGCCCAGGGCCGGCTGGACGACGCCGAGCTGCGCGACACCGTGCAGGTGCTGCTGATCGCCGGCCACGTCACGACGATCAACCTGATCGCGCACGCCGTGCGCGCCCTGCTGGGCCGTCCGGAGCAGCTCGAACTGCTGCGTTCGGGGGCCGTGCCGTGGAGCGCGGCGGTGGAGGAGGCGCTGCGCTGGGAGTCGCCCAACGCCTACTTCCCGATGCGCTACGCCATGGAGGACGTGGAGATCGAGGGCGTCCGGCTGCGGGCGGGCGAGGCGGTGCTGGCCTGCTTCTCCGCCGCCGGGCGCGACCCCGAGCGGTTCGGCGCGAACGCCGCCGACTTCGACGTGACCAGGCCGGCCGTGCCGCATCTGGCGTTCGGGCACGGGCCGCACTTCTGCCTGGGCGCGCCGCTGGCCCGGTTGCAGGCCGAGGTGGCGTTGCCGGCCCTGTTCGCGACGTTCCCCGAGATGCGGGCCGCCGGGCCGCTGGACGACCTGCCCCGGCTCACCTCGCTGCTGGACAACGGCGTGCGCGCCCTGCCGGTGCTGCTCGGCCCGCGCGCGACCGGCTGAGCTCCGCCGGTTTCTCCGTGATTGCGGATCTTCGTGGGCTGCCTTCTCGGAGATTGCCGCATGCGAACGGGTCCGTTGCGGCGTCCGCGCCGGGCGTTCTTTGCTGAATATCCGGGTTCGGAAACCAGGATCGACCTCCAGGGGTATTCATGCAGACGCCCATCGCCCCCATCGGCGCGCACGGCATGCTCGTGTTCCTGTTGCAGATCGGAGTGCTGCTCGGCCTGGCCCTGGGGCTCGGGGCGCTGGCGGCCCGGTTCCGGCTGCCCGCCGTGGTGGGCGAGCTGTTCGCCGGGGTCGTGCTCGGGCCGTCGATCCTGGCGCACGTCGCGCCGGACCTCCAGCGCTGGCTCTTCCCCGCCGACCCCGGCCAGTTCCACCTGCTGGACGCCGTCGGGCAGGTCGGCGTGCTGCTGCTGGTCGGGCTGACCGGCATCCACATGGACCTGAACCTGGTGCGCCGGCGGGCGGCCACCGCGGCCGGGATCAGCGTGGGCGGCCTGGTCATCCCGCTCGGGCTCGGCATCGCCACCGGGTTCCTGCTGCCCCGGATGATCGTCCCCGACGGCACCGACGCGACGGTGTTCGCGCTGTTCATGGGCGTGGCGATGTGCGTGAGCGCGATCCCCGTGCTGGCCAAGACGCTGATGGACATGCGGCTGCTGCACCGCAACATCGGCCAGCTCACGCTCACCGCCGGAATGATCGACGACGCGTTCGGCTGGTTCATGCTCTCGATCGTCAGCGCCATGGCCGTCAACGCGGTCAGCACCGGCACCGTGCTCACCTCGCTGGCCTACCTGGTGGCCATCGTCGTAGTGGCCCTGACCGTCGGGCGTCCGCTGGTGCGCGGTGCGATGCGGCTGGCGGCCCGGTCGCCCGAGGCGGGCCCGACGGTCGGCATGGCGATCGTGCTGCTCGTGCTGGCCTCGGCCGGGACGCACGCGCTCGGCCTGGAGTCGGTCTTCGGCGCGTTCGTGATGGGCATGCTCATCGGCGGCGCGGGACGGGTGGACCCGGCCCGGCTGGCGCCACTGCGCACGGTGACGCTGTACGGATTCGCCCCCGTCTTCTTCGCCACCGCCGGGCTGCGGATGGACCTGACCGCGCTGACCCGCCCGCCGGTGCTGCTGGCCGGGCTCGCGGTGCTGGCCGTCGCGATCGTCGGCAAGTTCGTCGGCGCGTACGCAGGCGCCCGGCTGAGCCGGCTCAACCGCTGGGAGGCGCTGGCCCTGGGCGCCGGGCTCAACGCGCGCGGCGTGATCGAGGTCGTGGTGGCCATGGTCGGCCTGCGGCTGGGCATCCTCAGCGTCGAGGCGTACACGCTGGTGGTGCTGGTCGCGATCGTCACCTCGCTGATGACGCCGCCCATCCTGCGCGCGGCGATGGCCCGGGTGGAGCAGACGGCCGACGAGGAGATCCGCGAGACGGCCCACCGCGCCTGGACCACCACGGCGAGCTGACGGGGACGACGCCTCGCGCGGCACGCCCTAAGGTTGCCCCATGTCCGAAACGCCGTCACGGGTGGAGCTGCACCCGCTCACCCTCTCCGACCAGGACGAGTTCTGCTCGCTCGTCCGGGCCAGCGCCGAACTGCACCGGCCGTGGATGCAGCTGCCCTCGACCGCCGAGGAGTTCCGGACCTGGATGCGCCGCTTCGACGACGGCCTCAACCTGGGCTTCCTGATCCGCGTCCGGGAGAGCGGCGCCGCGGCGGGCACGGTCAACATCAACTCGATCATCCGGGGCCGCTACCAGGGGGCGTCCCTCGGCTATGCGGCCTTCGCCCCGTCGGCCGGGCGCGGCTACATGACCGACGGGCTCACCCTCGCCCTGCGGCACGCGTTCGGCGACCTGCGGCTGCACCGCCTGGAGGCCAACATCCAGCCGGCGAACAAGGCGTCTCTGGCCCTGGCCCGGCGGCTGGGCTTCCGTTACGAGGGGCTGTCGCCCGACTACCTCTACATCGACGGCGCCTGGCGCGACCACGAACGCTGGTCCATCACCGCGCCGAGCCCCTGGCAGCCCGATCCCTCCCTGCCGGAGGTCTGATCGTCTCAAGGAGGCGTCAGGGCGACGGCCCCGCTCCCGCGCGACTCAGCGGGACGAACACCGCGGCCGGCACCGTCAGCCAGGCGGCGATCACGAGATAGTCCCAGCGGGCCGCCACCAGCCGCGCGTCCCGGGTCAGCCGGAGACGTACGTGATGGAGCCGGTCCAGCGGTTTGCCGCGTCCCGGTAGACCTGGAACAGCCCGGTGTCGAAGTACGGGGAGATGCCGGTGTCGTACCGCCCGTCGGCGTCGGTGTCGGCGACGCTGATCGTCAGGCCGGTCAGGTAGCCGGCGCGGGTCTCGGCGTCGTACCCGGTCACCCACGCCGCCCCGAGCGAGGCCGTGAACGGCGAGTCCACGCCGACGGGCCGGTCCGCGCGCAGGCCGGAGGGCTTGACCGCGAACGTCGGCCCGGTCGAGCGTTCGAGGATCTGGCCCGTATATGGGCCGGAGCCGTCGGGGTGCGGCCCGGAGGGGTGGCCGAAGACGTCGGCCGCGGGCGGGAGCGGCTGGTTGGCCGCGATCCCGAGGCCGCCGACGTTGTCGCCGAGGCGGCCGACGGTGGTCAGCGTGTCCGGGGCGGACAGGACGACGCCGCTGTGGACGGTGGCGAAGGCGTAGTCCCGGTCGAAGTCGTGCAGGTCCTCGAAGTCGTAGTGGGTGATGCCCTGCTTGCCGACATACAGGCCGTAGGGGGTGGCGCCGCCGGAGTAGGCGGGGACGAAGACCCACTTGCCGAGCGCGCCCATCGGGGCCTCGATGTCGAACACGCAGTGGCCCGCGGTGGCCACCAGGTTGCGGTAGGCCGACTGCACCGAGGTGCCGGTGCACCAGTGGGGCAGGCCGTCGCCGCCGATGAAGAACACCTTGCCGGACGTCACGACCTCGTCGCCGGGCGGCGGGTTCTCGGCCCCGACAGGCGGGGTGCTGACCGCGGGCCCGTCCGGGACGACGCCGGTGGACAGGCGCTCGGCCCCCATCGCCGCGGCCAGCACGGTGTACGGCGTGGCGGCCCGCAGGTTGGCGGCGTCGTCGGCGAGCCAGAACCCGGCCACCTCCCTGGCCTTGTCCACGACGGTGGCCAGCGGGACCGTCGCGACGGTGGCCGCCCGCGCGGGCCCGGCCACGACGACGGGGGTCAGCAGGCTCAGCGCGGCGGCTGACGCGATCATTGCACGCATCAAGGACATCTCTCCGTCCGGTGGGGCCGGCCGGACGGCCCGGCCGGCGAACACCAAGATCGTAAGCACGGCCGGCGACGGCAGCCAGCAAGTTTTAGATCACATGTTCGAAACGGTGGGGCGAGCAGAAACACGCGTGGCCCACCACCCGGAGGTGATGGGCCACGTCGGAGGGAAGCCGCGCGGGTCAGGACCGTTTGCGGCCCACCGCGCACAGGTGGTAGTCGCCGTCGATCGGGGACGGGTCGGTGTCGGGGTCGGGACGCCACTCGCGGGTGTTGACGACGCCCGGCTCCAGGAGGTCGAAGCCGTCCAGCATGGAGGCGAACACCGACCGCCTGCGGGCCGTGAACGGCGAGGTCGCGTTGCGGTAGACGGCGCTGACGTCGTCGGCCTTGCTGGGCATGGTGTCGGGGGCGACGTGCGTCAGCACGATGTGACTGCCCGCGGGCAGCAGGTCGCGGTAACGGTGGACGACGCCCACCGGGTCCTCGGCGTCGGTGACGAAGTGCAGCAGCGAGACCACCAGCAGCGCGATCGGCCGGGAGAAGTCCAGCACCTGCGCCGCCCGCTCCATGACGGCCTCCGGCCGCCGCAGGTCGCCCTCCTGGACGGTGACGTCGGGCGAGTGGCCGAGCAGGGCGCGGGAGTGGGTGAGCACGACCGAGTCGTTGTCCACGTAGACGATCTTCGCGCCCTCGATCACCTCGTGCACGTGGCCCGCGGTCGGCAGCCCCGACCCGATGTCGAGGAACTGGTCGACGCCCGCCTGCCGCAGGTGGCGCACGGCGCGCTGGAGGAAGGCCCGGCTGTTGCGGGCGTCGCCCCTGATCTCGGGGATGATCGACAGCACCTTCTCCGCGGCGGCCCGGTCGGACGCGAAGTTGTCCTTCCCGCCGAGGTAGTAGTCGTACATCCGCGCCACGTTGGGCACCGCGGCGCTGACGCCCGGCGGGACTCGGTCACTCATCATGTGCCAAACCTAGACGATCTAGGGCTGACGTTGGGATGATCTCTGCCATGTTAGGTCTCGACCCCGCGACGGGGATCAGCAGGACCAACCTCTGGGCATGCATGGGGCTCGGGCTCCTCGGCACGGCGGTCATCACGTTCCTGCCGGCCGCCCAGCCGTACCTGCTCACCGACGCGCTGGGGCTGTCCGGCGACGACCTGGGCCGCACGACCGGCTACCTCCAGGTCGCCGCGGAGGCGGCGCTCATCCTGAGCCTGGCCTGGTACGGCGCGCTCGCCGACCGGATCGGCCGGCGGCCGGTCGCCGTGGCGGGGCTGCTGCTGTGCGCCCTGGGCGCGGCGCTCTACCCGTTCGCGGGCAACGTCGCCGTCCTGGTCGCCCTGCGGGTCGTGTTCGCCCTCGGGATCGCCGCCCTGAACGTCACCATGTCCGCGATCACCGCCGACTACGTGCGCGACCGCGCGCGCGGCAAGGCCTACGGCTGGCTCGGCCTGTTCAGCGGCATCGGCGCGGTGATCGCGGTGCTGGTGCTGGTACGCCTGCCGAACATGCTGGAGGGCGGCGGCATGGCCCCGGCCACGGCGGCCAGGGTGGGCTTCCTGGTGGTCGCCGGGCTGGTGCTGCTGGGCGCGCTGGCCCTGCGCGGCACGCTGGCCCCCGGCCTGGCCACGTCCGTCGAGCCGCCCGCCGGGCACTCGGCCGGGCAGCAGGCCGGTGAGCGGGCCGGGCTGGGCCGGCTGGTCGTCGAGGGCGTGCGGCTGGCCCGCGACCCCGGCGTGGCGCTGTCGTACGCGGCGTCCTTCGTGGCCAGGGCCGACCTGGCGCTGGTGGCGAGCTTCCTGTCGTTGTGGATCGTGGACTACGCCAAGGCCGTGCGCGGCCTGTCCGCCACCGAGGCCCTGGCCAAGAGCGGCGCGATCGTGGGCATCGCGTACATGGTGATCGTGGTGGGCGCGCCGCTGTTCGGCTGGCTCGGCGACTGGATGCGGCGGCAGGACGTGGTGATCCTGGCCCAGGCGCTGGCCGGGGCCGCGTACCTGTCGACGCTGCTGGTCAGCGATCCGCTCGGGCCGGGGATGATGCTGGTGGCGGCGGCCGTCGGGCTGGGCGAGATCGGCGTCATCACCACGGCGGGCCCGCTGCTGGCCCAGCAGGTGCCGGCCCGCTACCGGGGCTCCAGCTTCGGCGTCCAGACGCTCTGCGGCGCGATCGGCATCTTCGTCATCTCCGGCGTCGGCGGCTGGCTCTACGACCTGTGGCGGCCCGCGGCCCCCTTCGCGCTGGCGGGCGCGTGCGGCCTGCTGGTCGCCCTGTTCGGCCTGGCCGTCCGCCGCCGGGTGACCCCCGTCCCCGAGGCGGAACCCAGCCGTACGGCCTGACCGCTGGACGAGGGCGCCCCGTCAAGGAGGCGCCCTCGTCGCAGGTCAGGCGACCAGCCGGCGGTCGGCCGCCCGGACCGTCTCCCGGACGACGCGGCAGATGCCGGCGATGTGCCCGGCGTCCACCGTGGGACCGGTCGGCAGGGACAGGACGCGGGCGGCCAGGCCCTCGGCGCGGGGCAGGGGCAGCGGGAAGTGCCTGCCCGGGTCCGACCGGTACGGCTCGACCTGGTGGCAGATCGGGGAGAAGTAGCGGCGCGCGTGCACGTTCTCCACCAGCAGCGCCGCCAGCACCGCGTCCCGCGACACGCCGGCGACGGCCTCGTCCACCTCGATGACCAGGTACTGGAAGTTGGCCCGTTCGCCGGGCGCCTGGCCGCGCACCACGACGCCCGGCAGCCCGGCGAGCAGTTCCTCGTAGACCCGCTGGTTGCGCCGGTTGGCCTCGACGATCGTGTCGATGGCCTCCAGCGAGGTCAGCCCCATGGCCGCGTGGAACTCGCTCATCCGGGCCACCGTGCCGGCCCCGGAGATCTGCCCGGCCGCGTCGATGCCCTGGTTGCGCAGCTCCCTGACCCGCGCGGCCAGGTCGTCGTCGTCGGTGACGATCGCGCCGCCCTCGACGCTGTTGACGAACTTGGTGGCGTGGAAGCTGAAGATCTCGGCGTCCCCGGACGTCCCGATCGGCCTGCCCCGGTAGGTGCAGCCGAGCGCGTGCGCCGCGTCGAACAGCAGGACGAGCCCGTGCGCGCGGGCCAGGCGCTCCAGGGCGTCCACGTCGCACGGGTAGCCGAAGACGTGCACGCCGAGGATGCCCCGGGTGCGCGGGCCGATCAGGCGCTCGACGTGGTCGGGGTCGGCGTTGCCGGTGATCTCGTCGGAGTCGCAGAAGACCGGGACGATGCCGATCCACTCCAGCGCGTGGGCGGTGGCCACCCAGGTGAAGGAGGGGACGATCACCTCGTCGCCCGGCCGCAGCCCGGCGGCCCTGGCCGCGATCTGGATGCCGGTGGTGGCGTTGCAGGTCGCCACCGCGTGCCGGGCGCCGGTCAGGTCGGCCAGGCGCGCCTCGAACTCGCGCACCAGCGGGCCGTTGTTGGTCAGCCAGAGCCGGTCGAGCACGCCGCCGAGCCGTTCCAGCAGGCGCGCCCGCTCCCCCGCGTTCGGCCGCCCGACGACGAGGGGCTCACCGGAGGCCATCGCCGGCCTCCTCGCGCACGCCGACGAACAGCCCGGGGCTGTTGGGCCGGCCGTCGGCCAGCTTGAACGCGGGCCGGAACTCGGCCCGGCAGCCCGCCTTGGCGAACGCCTCCAGGTACTGGTCGCAGGTGAACAGGCTGGAGTAGAGGACCTCGGCGAACTCCTTGAAACCCGAGGCGTCGGCGACCCTGAACCGCACCTCCAGCCGGCTCTTGCCGCCCTCCCTGCGCGAGTGCGTCATGCGGGAGATGACGAGCCCCTCCTCCACCAGCGTGTGGCCGCCGACGTGCCCGTCGAGGAAGTTCTCCGGGAAGTACCAGGGCTCGACGACGAGGACGCCGCCGGGCGCCAGGTGGGCCGCCATCCGGCCGACGGCCTCCACCAGCTCGTCGTAGGAGCCCAGCTCGCCGACGGCGTTGCCCATGCAGGTCACGGCGTCGAAGGTGCGTCCGAGGTCGAAGGTGCGCATGTCGCCGGCGTGCAGCGGCACGCCGGGCAGCCGCCGTCCGGCGACCTCCCGCATGTCGGGCGACAGCTCGACCCCCTCGACATGGTCGAAGAGCTTGGCGAAGGTCTCCAGGTGCGCGCCGGTGCCGCAGGCGACGTCGAGCAGCGAGGCCGCGTGCGGCGACCGTTCCCTGATGATCCGGTCGAGCTCCCGGGCCTCGCCCTCGAAGCTCTTGCCGCGGCTGCGGAAGACGCGGTCGTAGTACTCGGCGTGGTCGGATCCGTATTCCATGCAGATCTCCTTCAGGCCACCGCCGGGACGGGCTCGGCCGTCACGACCCTCGGCTGCGGGATGGGGATGATGAACTTGCCGCCGCGGCGCAGGAAGTCCTGCTCCTTGGAGATGATCTCGTCGGCGTAGTTCCAGGCGAGCAGCAGGTAGTAGTCGGGCTGCTGGTCGCGGGCCTGCTCGGGCGAGCGGCACGGGATGCGGGTGCCGGGCAGCAGCCGGCCGTGCTTGAGGCTGGTGGTGTCGCTGCAGAAGCGCACCTCGGCCGGTCCGAGCTCGCAGAACTGCAGCAGGGTGGTGCCCTTGGACGGCGCGCCGTACCCCGCGACGGTCAGGCCGCGCCCGGCCAGGTCGCGCACGAGGTCGCCGATCTGCTTGATCACCTGGTGGGCGCGCTCGGCGAAGGCCAGGTAGGCCTCGTCGGAGTCGAGGCCGCTCTGCCGCTCAAGCGACAGCAGCCGGTTCACGGAGGGGCGGGCAGGGTGGGCCGAGCCCTCCCTGGCGGCGAAGACGACGATCGAGCCGCCGTGCACGGCCGCCCGCTCGACGTCCACGATGCGCAGGCCGTGCCGCGCGAACAGATGGCTCAGCGTGGTGACCGAGTAGTACGACAGGTGCTCGTGGTAGATCGTGTCGAACTGGTTCTCCTCCAGCAGGTCCAGCAGGTACGGGACCTCGATCGCGACCAGCCCCTCGGGGGCCAGCACGGCGGTGGCGCCGTCCAGCACGTTGTGCACGTCGTCGATGTGGGCGAAGCACTGGCGGCCGAGCACCAGCTTGGCCTCGCCCTGCTCGGCGTGGATGCGGCGGCCCTGGTCGGCGCCGAAGAACTCGGGCAGCGTGCGCACGCCGCGGGCGTTGGCGATCTCGGCCAGGTTCTCGGCCGGGTCCACGCCGACGACCCGCTGCCCCTGCTCCTGGAAGAGCGCGAGCTGCAGGCCGACGTTGCTGCCCAGCTCGACGACCAGCTCGCCGGGCGCGAGCCCGGCCCGGCGGGTGCACCAGCCGACGATGCGCCGCATGTGGCCGGTCATCTGGTCGGACTCGGAGGTGACGTACACATAGTGCCGGAACAGCACGTCGGGCCTGATCACGTGCCGGATGGCCATCAGCCGGCAGTTGCGGCACACGATGACGTCCACGGGGTAGGCGGGCTCCTCGGCCGGCAGGTCGGCGGGGTCGAGGAAGCCGTTGGCCAGCGGCACGGACCCGAAGGAGGTGACCTCCAGCCAGTCGTCGCGCCCGCAGACCCGGCACGTGTCAAGACGTCGGACAATGTCCTGCATGGCTTCTCCTCATGATCTTCAGTGGGCGGCCACGGCGAGCTCGCGATGCTTGAGCGGTTCCCACCAGGACCGGTTGTCCCGGTACCACGCGACGGTCGCGGCCAGCCCGGTCTCGAAGTCGACCGACGGCGCGTAGCCCAGCTCCCGCTCGATCTTGGAGATGTCGAGGGAGTAGCGCAGGTCGTGCCCCGGCCGGTCGGGGACGTGCTCGACCATGTCCCAGCCCGCGCCGCACGCCTCCAGCAGGCGGGCGGTCAGCTCCAGGTTGCTCAGCTCGCTGCCGCCGCCGATGTGGTAGACCTCGCCGGCCCGGCCGCGGTCGAGGACCATGCGGATGGCCCGGCAGTGGTCGGAGACGTGCAGCCAGTCGCGCCGGTTGCCGCCGTCGCCGTACAGGGGCACCCGGCGGCCTTCGAGCAGGTTGGTGACGAACAGCGGGATGACCTTCTCGGGGAACTGGTAGTGGCCGTAGTTGTTGGTGCAGCGGGTGATCACGACGTCCAGGCCGAGCGTGCGGTGGAAGGCCAGCGCGAGCAGGTCCGAGCCGGCCTTGGAGGCCGCGTACGGCACGTTCGGCGCGAGCGGCGTCTCCTCGGTCCACGAGCCTTCGGCGATGGAGCCGTACACCTCGTCGGTGGAGACGTGCACGAAGCGGCCGACGCCGTGCCGCAGGGCCGCCTCCAGCAGGGTCTGGGTGCCCAGCACGTTGGAGCGCACGAAGCCGGTCGCGCTGACGATCGACCGGTCGACGTGCGTCTCGGCGGCGAAGTGCACGATCGCGTCCTGCCCGGCCACCACCTCGTCGGCCACGAGCGGGTCGGCGGTGTCGCCCTGCACGAAGCGCAGCCCCGGGTGGCCGGCCACCGGGTCGAGGTTCTCCAGGTTGCCGGAATAGGTGAGCTTGTCCAGGACGGTGACCCGCGTGCCCGGCGAGTCGCGCAACGTGGCTCTGACGAACTCCGAGCCGATGAAACCGGCGCCGCCGGTGACCAGGATCCGCAACTGTCCGCCTCCTGTCTGAGGGGTCGACGGCTACCGGGCGGCGGCGGTCAGCCGCTCCAGCTCCGCGACGATGTCGGTCGGGCTCGGCGTGGCCAGCCAGTCCTGGTGGATGGCGGCCGCGCCCTTGGTGAACGAGGGGTCCTTCAGCACGCGCAGCAGCTCGTCGCGGATCTCGGCCGCGGACTGCGTCTGGTGGTTGATCCGCACGCCGGCGCCGCGCGTGGTGACGTACCGGGAGGTTCGGGTCGAGGTGAGCTGTTTCTGGCACTGGAGCTGCCAGTCGATGCCGCCCTCGACGGGGGTGCCGACGAGCCGGTTGTGCTCGTCGGTGTCGCAGACGACCTGCGGGACGTTCATGGCCGAGGCGGCCGCGAAGGTGCCGATCGAGCCGTGGTGGATGATCGCCGAGCAGGTCGGCAGGAGCTGGTCGAGCGGCACGTAGTCGAACACGCGCACGTTGGCGGGCAGCGGGCGGTCCAGGTCGAGCAGCTGGTTGGCGTCCAGGGTGGCGACGACCTCGGCGTCCAGGCCGTCCACGGCCTCCATCAGCTTGGCGGTGCGCCCCCAGTCGCCCTTGAAGAACGTGCGCATCGACACGCCCAGCGAGATCGCCACCCGCGGCCGCTCCGGCGGTCGCCGCAGCCACTCCGGGACGACGCTCGCCCCGGTGTAGGGGACGTACCGGACGGGCAGGCGGCGCACGCCGGGCGTGGGCAGGCTCATCCCGGGCGGGAACGGGTCCACCGTCCAGTCGCCGAGCAGCAGGTTGTCGTCGACGGTCACGCCGTACCTGTCGGCCAGCGGGCCGATCACCCCGGTCATGGGGTTCCGCTCGCCGCTGCCGGCGAACTTGTCCGCGGCCCAGGCGGTGTAGTCGGGGGCCAGCAGCGTACGGGCGTGGGCGGCGCCGCAGACCCGGGCCGCCACCGCGCCGCACGGGAACCACGGGTCCCACAGGACGAGGTCGGGCCGCCACTCGCGGGCGAACTCGACGACGGCCCGCACGTCCTGGCGGGGCTCCGGCGGATGGTAGTTGCGCATGGTCAGCAGCGCGAAGTGGTAGAAGACATCCCAGGGCGGGCGTTCCGCCTCGGTGATGCCGAGCGCGGCGACCAGGCGCTCCGACTCCTCGATCGTCGGGATCAGCCCGGCGAACCCGGGGTAGCCGCGGTCGTGCACCGACAGCGGCTCGGGCGCGCCGCAGGAGACCGCGGTCAGCCCGGCCGCGTTCACCGACCGGTGGAAGTCGGGCACCGAGACCCCGGTGTCGACGCCCGGCGGGGCCGCCACCACCACCTGGTGCCCGGCCGCCTGCAACGCCCAGGCGTAGGGCACGATCGGCAGGAAGTGCGCCGTCGCGGGGAAGACGGTGAACATCACGCGCATGGCGATCACTCCAGAGGCGAGTCGGGGGCGGCCAGGCCGGCGCGCAGGATCTCGCCGAAGTCGGCCACCATCGTCACGATCGTGCTCTCGGTGAACAGGTTGCTGTTGTAGGCGAAGTTGCCGAAGATCTCGCCGGAGGGGGCGATGTCGAAGGTGAGCAGCGCGCCGTCGGGGATGTCGGTGCCGTTGGGCTGGTCCAGCAGGCGTTCGCGGACCTCGGCGATCTCCAGGTCGCCGACGCGCTCGCCGTCCAGGCCGGTGGCGAACTGCCAGACCTGGAGCGCGCACAGCGCCTTGCTCTCCAGCGCGGCGTCGGCCATCAGCTCGGGCGCCTCGGCCACGATCTGCAGGAACGGGATCTCGTTGGCGTAGGAGTCCATGCAGGTGCGGCGGGAGCGCTCGACGACCTGCCGGAAGGTGGCGCAGCCGTCGAGGCCGGTGCGCAGCGGCAGGAAGTTGAAGAACGGCCCCACGGTCTCCTGGAACTCCGGCTGCCCGCGTCCGGAGCTGATCACCGGGACGACCAGGTCGGTGGCCCCGGTGATCCGGCTGAGCAGCACGTTGTAGGCGGCCAGCAGCACCATGAACGGCGAGCTGCGCATCGTCCTGGCGTAGCTGATCACCCGGGCGGAGACGTCCTTGGGCAGCGAGAACCGGTGGACCGGGCAGAGCTTGGCCAGCCCGGCCGACCTGGCGTGGTCGGTGGGGACGGCCAGCATGCGCGCGCCGCGCAGCCGCTCGGCCCAGAAGTCGCGGGCGGCCTGGGTCTCGGCGCTGCCGGCCTGCTCCTGCTGCCGTCCGGCGTACTCGTGGTAGGGCCGGGGCTCGGGCAGCGGCGGCACGGCGTGGCCGCGGCGCTCGGCGTAGCGGGTGACGATGTCGCGGATGAGCAGCTGCATGGACCAGCCGTCGCCCGCGGTGTGGTGCACGATCAGCGCCAGCACCGCGTCCTCGTCGTCGAACCGGCCGAGGATGGCGCGCAGGTGCGGCAGCTCCTGGAGGCTGTAGGAGCCGGCCTCGACCTCGGTCAGCAGCTCCTCGGCCCGCAGCGCGCGCTCCTCGGGGGCGGCGGCCGGCAGGTCGACCACCAGCAGCCGGGCCGGCGCGGACGGCTGCCGCACCTGGTACGCCTCCCCCTCCCCCCGGGTGATCGTCATGTTGAGCGCGTCGTGCCGGTCGGCGACGTCGTCCATGGCGAGCTGGAGGGTGTCGACGTCGATGCGGCCGCGCAGGCGCCAGCCGACGACGATGTTGTAGCGGGCGCTGAAGGGCCCCTGGGCGTCGCCCTGGTCGAACAGGCGCAGGAAGTGCTGGGTGTAGGACAGGGGGTACCGGATCGCCGGCGGGGAAATGGTCATGCTGCCGCCTCCGTGCGGGCATCGCGTCGGCCGCTGCGCTGGAGCTCCACGGCCCGGTAGAGGGCGCTGATGTTGCCGCTGCCGAAGCTGCGGGCGCCCAGTCGCTCGATGAGTTCGAAGAAGAAGGTGTCGCGGGGGTGGGTCGAACGGGCGAAGATCTGGTAGAGCTGCCCGTCGTGGTCCTCGTCGACGAGGATGTCGAGCCGGGCCAGGTCCTCCAGCCGGTACTTCACCGGCCGGACCCGTTCGGCGAGCAGGCTGTAGTAGACGTCGGGGGCGGTCAGGAACTCCACCCCGCGGGCCGCGGTGCCCTCCACCGCGGTCACGATGTCGGCGGCGGCCAGCGCCAGGTGCTGCACGCCCGCGCCGCCGTGGTCGCGCAGGAACTCGTCGATGTGGCCGGGCGTCCTGGTCACGTCCGGCTCGATCAGCGTGAACGTCACCTCGCCGCGGCCGCGGCTGCGGACGACCTTGGTGGTCATGGCCTGCGAGCCGACGGCGATGCGCTCGGCGAAGGTGAGGTCGAAGCCGAGGACCCGCCGGTACCACTCGACGGTGGCGTCGAGCTCCCCGGCCGGGACGCACACGGCCAGGTGGTCCACCTCCCGCAGCCCGAGTGCGGAATCGGCCGGCCCTGGGCCGGTCGGCCCGGTGTCGCGGAAGCCGGGCAGCGCGCGCTCCCGCGCCCCGGCCGGGCGCTGCACGAACGTGTGCAGCACGTCGCCGAACCCGTGGACGGCGGCCGTGACGAAGCCGTCGCGCCCGGCGGGGGCCGAGACCGGACGGGCGCCGCGCCGCACCGCCTCGTGGTAGGCGGCCGCGGCGTCGGGCACGCCCAGCGCGATGTCGGACACGCCGTCGCCGTGCCGGTCGAGGTAGCCGGCGCCGGGGTGGTCGGCGGCCAGCGGCTGGGTGAGCACGAACCTGATCCGGTTCGCGCCCAGGGCCGCCGCGCGGGCCCGGCCGTCCTGGGCGGTGGCGTAGGCCGCCAGGCCCAGGGAGCCGGTCAGCCGGGCGGTCTCGCCGTCCAGGTCGCCGACGTAGAAGCCGATGTGGTCCAGGCGCAGGTCGTCGAAGATCGTCGTGGTGGTCATGGGCTATCCGGCGTCCGTCCGGGCGGCGAGACCGCGCGGGCGCAGGTCCGTCCAGTGGGCGGTGACGTACTCGGTGCAGGCGTCGCGGACGGCGGGGCCGAAGGCGACCTGCCATCCCGCGGGCACGTCGGCGAAGGCGGGCCACAGGCAGTGCCGGCCCTCGTGGTTCACCAGCACGCGGAAGGCCGCGTCCCGGTCGTCGAATGGGTTGCTCATCTCGTCCCTCTCACTGGGTGCGCGCGCCGGCCTCTAGCCACTCGTCCAGGCCGGCCACGGTCGCCGCGTCGAACAGGTCGCCGATGGACAGGTTCACGCCGAGCGCCGCGCGGATCCGGCTGACCAGCCGCATCGCCAGCAGCGACTGGACGTCCAGGTCGAAGATGCTGTCGTCCACGCCGACCCGCTCGACGCCGAACACCTCGGCGAACACCGTGCACAGGACCTCCTGGCGGGGGTTCTGCGGCGCGCGGTAGGCCGAGCCGGGCTCGGTGTCGGGGTCGGGCAGGGCCGCGCGGTCCACCTTGCCGTTGGCGGTCAGGGGCAGCGCGTCCAGCACGACGAACGCCGTGGGCACCATGTAGTCCGGCAGCGACGTGCGCACGTGGGCGCGCAGCGCGGCGGGGTCGGGGGCCTCGGCGGCCGGCACGACGTAGGCGACCAGGCGTTTGTCGCCCTGCCGCGACTGCCCGGCCACGACGGCGACGTGCGCCAGCCCGGGATAGCCGGCCAGCACGGCCTCCACCTCGGCCAGCTCCACCCGGAAGCCCAGGATCTTGACCTGGTCGCCGGCCCGCCCGATGAACTCGATCTGCCCGTCGTCGTTGCGCCGGACCAGGTCGCCGGTGCGGTACATGCGCTCGCCGGGCCCGCCGAACGGGTCGGCGACGAAGCGCTCGGCGGTCAGGTCGGGACGGCCGTAGTAGCCCCGGGCCACTCCCCTGCCCGCGATGTACAGCTCGCCCTCCAGGTCGCCGGGGACCGGGCTGAGGCGGTCGTCGAGCACGTAGAGCCGCACGTCCCGCATCGGGCCGCCGACCGGCACGGTGGTGCCCAGCTCGGTCCCGGCGGTCAGGGGCGCGTGGGTGGAGAACAGGGTCGCCTCGGTCGCGCCGTACATGGCCCGCACGGTCGTCCCCGGGCAGGCGGCCAGCACCTGGCGGACGGCGGCGGGCACGATCACGTCGCCGCCGGTGAGCACCTCGCGGACGCCGGCCAGGCAGTCCGCCCCCTCCTCGGCCACGACGCGGAACAGTCCGGCGGTCAGGTGCAGCCCGGTGATCCGCTCCTCGCGGATCAGCCGGCGCAGGGTGTCGAGGTCCGGCTCGCCGGGCGGCGCCACGACGATCGTGCCGCCGTGCAGCAGCGGCACCCACAGCTCGTACGTCGAGACGTTGAAGGCGTACGGCGCGACCATCAGGACGCGCTCGTGGGCGCCGGTGTCCCAGCAGGGGTCGAGGGCCAGGCCCAGCACGTCCCAGTGGGTGACCGCGACGCCCTTGGGGTGCCCGGTCGAGCCCGAGGTGTAGATGACGTAGGCCAGGTCGTCCGGGCCGGTGGCGACGTCCGGCGCCGTGGCCGGTTGCTGCGCGGTGGCGGGGTCGTCGTCGGCCAGCAGGGTCGCGGGGGCCGACGGCAGGCCCGCGGCGGCCTTGGCGCGGTCGGCGACCAGGACGGGCGTCCCGGAGGAGTCGACGATCCACTGCCGGCGGTCGGCCGGGTAGGCGCTGTGGACGGGCAGGTAGCAGCCGCCCGTCTTGAGGATCGCGAGGAGCGTGACGACCAGCTCGGCCGAGCGCTCCATCAGCACCGCGACCGGCGTCTCGGGGCCGGCGCCGAGCCCGCGCAGGCGGTGGGCGAGGCGGTTGGCCCGCTCGTCGAGCTCCCGGTAGGTCAGCCGCACCGGGCCCGCCGACACCGCGACCGCGTCGGGCGTGCGCCTGGCCTGCTCGGCGACGTGTCCGTGCACAGTTGTAGGCGACATCAACGGGTTCCTCAGTCGTCGTGGAAGATGGCGTGGATGCCGGAGACGCCCGAGAGCATCGTGGCGAAGTCGATCTTGCGGGGGCGGAGCTTGCTGGGGTCGAGGGTCTTCTGCGCCCTGTCCCAGTACTCCTCCTTGTGCCTGGTGCGGTCGTAGAAGAAGCGCACGAAGTCCAGCAGGGAGTCCAGGAACTCGCGGTAGTCCTTCTCGTAGCGGGCCAGCACGGCCTCCTCCGAGGCCGGGTCGCTCAGGATCTCGTCCACCGCGCCGGCCAGCCCGTGGGCGCCGCGCAGCGCCAGGCCGACGCCGGTGGACAGCAGCGGGTCGATGAAGGCCGCCGCGTCGCCCACCAGGGCCCAGCC
This sequence comes from Nonomuraea sp. NPDC049655, assembly GCF_044465465.1. Lineage (NCBI taxonomy): Bacteria > Bacillati > Actinomycetota > Actinomycetes > Streptosporangiales > Streptosporangiaceae > Nonomuraea > Nonomuraea sp. NPDC049655. Next base: position 226,435 of record NZ_JBITLS010000009.1, on the reverse strand, counting down.
GGGGCCGTGGAAGCGGGTGCAGGTGTAGGACCAGTCGCGGATGCTGCGGAAGCCGCTGACCCGGGTGGCGCCCTCGGTCAGGGCCCGAACCTCCTCGGCGGCGGCCAGCTCCGAGGCGTACAGGTCCTCCAGGCTCTTGCCGGACTTCTTGTACTCCTCGATGGGGGTGACGTAGCCGACGCTCACCGTGCCGTCGTGCAGGGGGATGAACCAGAACCAGCCGGCGGGGCGGTTCTCGGTGACGGTGTCGCCGAAGCGCGTGCCGCCGTAGCGCTTGCAGCCCTGCCAATACGACCAGACCGCGATGTTGCGCAGGTCGTCGTGGTACTCGATGAGGTCGAAGCGGCGGGCCAGCAGGTGCTGCTGCCCGGTGGCGTCGATCAGCAGGCGGCAGCGGGCGGTGCGCGGCTCGGCGTCACCCTTCACGGTGTACGTGACGCCGGTGACGCGCTCGCCGTCGAACACCAGGTCCTTGACCGTGGCCTCCTCGAACACCGTCGCGCCCAGCTCCCTGGCCCTGGCCAGCAGGAGGGAGTCGAAGTCGGCACGGCGCACCTGGTAGGCGTACTCGTAGTTGGACGCCTCGGCGAAGCGGAAATCCCAGGTGCCCTGGTTCCTGCCCCACAACAGGGTGCCGCCGTACTTCTTGACGAACCCCATCTGGTCGAGCCGCTCCTTCAGTCCCAGCTCCTCCAGCGTGGGCATGGACCCCGTGATCAGCGACTCGCCGATGTGGTAGCGCGGGAACTTCTCCCGCTCCAGCACCAGAACCCGGTGCCCGCGCTGGGCCAGCAAACCCGCCGTACCCGAGCCGCCAGGGCCTCCGCCGATCACGACAACGTCGAACTCGTCATGAGTATTGATCACCGTGCTCCTCCGTTTCGCCGCTCTGCGACTCGCAGTCAGGGTCACATTCACGTCGCGGGGCCCACATCCTTTGAATTGCTGTCTGAGCTCACGAAACACCGCATTTCACAAGATGTGCGGCGGGGTGGCCGCGTTCATCATGAGGCGAATGAGAACGGTCATCAGCGTCTGGATCGCCGAGCATCCCCTGCCGGACTACCTGGGCCCGATCAGGAGGATGGCCGCCGACTTCGAGGCCGCGCACCCGGACCTCCGGATCGAGATCACCGGGCACGGCTTCCGCGAGCTGCCCGCCGAGGTGGCCCGCGCGGCCGGCCGGGGCGAGCCGCCGGACCTGGCGGAGTACTACGCCACGGCCACCCGGCTCGCGCTGGACACCCGGGCGCGTTCCGGCGCGCCGCTGTTCACGCCGATCGAGCGCGCCGTCGGGGGGCGCGCGGAGATCCTCGGCGAGCCGGTCGTGCTCGCCGACCTCGAACCGGCCGTCCGCGGCCACTACACCTACCGCGGCGAGCTCGTCGCCGCGCCCGCGACGGCGACCACGGCGGTGCTGCTCACCAACGCCACCCTGCTCCGCGCGGCCGGGATCGACGCGCCGCCGCGCACCTGGGAGGAGCTGGAGCGCGCCTGCGCCGCCGTACGGGCGCTGCCCGGCGGCCCGCCGCACGGCGTCTCCTGGGCCAACCACGGCTGGCTGTTCCAGCAGGCCGTCGCCGGGCAGGGCGGCCTGCTGGCCGACCACGACAACGGCCGCGCCGGCCGCGCCGGACGGGTGGACCTGGCCTCCAAGGAGCTGCTGGCCTACGCCGCCTGGTGGCGGCGCCTGCACGCCGAGGGCCACTACCTGCGCGCGGGCGAGCCCGGTGACTGGGGTCCGGCGCTGGGGGCGTTCCTGGGGCAGCGGGTGGCGTTCACGATCGCGTCCTCGGTGGTGGCCGGCATGATCGCCGAGCGCGGACGGGAGTCCGGGTTCGAGGTGACGGCGAGCCCGCTGCCGCACAACGAGAGCCTGCCGCGCGCCGGGCACCTGGTCTCCGGCCAGGCGCTCTGGCTGACCGACGGGCTGCCGCCGGAGCGGCGGGACGGCGCGCTGGCGTTCGTCCAGCACCTGCTCAGCGCGGGCAACGCGGCGCGCTGGCACCGGGAGGCCGGATTCCTGCCGGTCACCGGGGCCGCGACCGGCCTGCTGGAGCAGGAGGGCTGGTTCGACCGGCACCCGGTGCACCGGGCCGCGACCGCCCAGCTCCGCGCGGCCGACGGCTCCCCCGCCGCGCTGGGCGCGGTGCTCGGGGACTTCGCCGGGATCCAGGACCTGATGACGCAGGCCATGGCCCGGGTGCTGGACGGCGCCGACCCCGACGACTGCTTCGCCGAGGCGTCGCGGCGGGCTCAGGGCCTGCTCGACGCCTACAACGCCGACTGCCTGGACGGGCGCACCCCGCGCCGCCTGTCGGTGGGCTGAACCACCGCCGCCTTCCGGGCGGCGGCACCGCTCCCACGGCATCCGCCCGTGAAGTGAGCACTTCAGAAGAAGACCGTGCCGGCGGGCGATGCCACGCTCGGACATGGCGATGGGAGTTCCCGTATGTTAAGCCGACGGCGCTTGATCGTTCTCGGTGGCCTGGCAGGAGGCGCCGCGCTCACCCCGGTGTCCCGCGGGCTGTTCGGCGAGCCGGAACAGCAGGCGCAGCAACAGCACCTGATGCGCATGCACGACCACGGGGGCCGGGTCCCCGCGGTCCGCACCGGCGCCACCGCGGCGCCCTTCAGCGTCGCGATGCCGGTGCCCCCGGTGCTGGCCCCCGTGGCCACCCTGCCGGGCATCGACTTCTACCGGCTGTCCATCCAGCAGGCGACCACTGAGATCCTGCCGGGCGTGAGCACGCCCGTGCTGACGTACGGCGGCCAGTTCACCGCTCCCACCATCCGCGCCCGGCAGGGCCGCAGGGCGCTGGTCACCTTCGACAACAGGCTCGGCCACGAGGCGAACGTGCACCTGCACGGCGGCCGCGTGCCGGCGGCCAGCGACGGGTACCCGATGGACCTGATCGCCGACGGCAAGTCGAAGACCTACGACTACCCGAACGCCCAGGCCGGCGCCACGCTGTGGTACCACGACCACACCCACCACATGGAGGCCGAGCACGTCTACCGCGGCATGCACGGCTTCTACCTGGTCGAGGGCGCCGACGAGCAGCAGCTCGGCCTGCCGTCCGGGGCCTACGACGTGCCCATCCTGCTGCGCGACGCGCTCTTCGACGACCAGGGCGGGCTCGTCTTCGACCCGGCCGACCCCTACAACCGGCCGACGCTGATCGCCAACGGCAAGGCCCAGCCGTACTTCAAGGTCGCGGCCCGCAAGTACCGGCTACGCCTGCTCAACGGCTCCACGCACCGGATCTTCGAGCTGTCGCTGAGCAACGGCGCCCAGATGACGCAGATCGCCACCGACTGCGGCCTGCTGGCGGCGCCGGCGCCGACGTCCAAGCTGGTGCTCTCCTCGGGCGAGCGGGCCGAGGTCGTGATCGACTTCGGCGCGTTCCCGCTGGGCACGCAGATCACGCTGGAGGACGTGAGCGGGTCCGTGCTCCGCTTCGACGTCGCACGGCGGGCCGTCGACCGCAGCCGCGTGCCCAGCCAGTTGCGCGCGATGGTCCCGCTGGCCGCGGCCACGCAGACCCGGCAGCTCACCCTCAGCCTGGACCCGGTCAACATCCAGGCCCTGATCAACAATCAGGCGTTCGACGCCAACCGGGTGGACATGCAGGTCAAGCGGGGAACCAGCGAGGTCTGGGAGGTCACCAACTCCGACACCGACGTCGGGGGCTCGGGCTTCGGCGTCCCGCACAACTTCCACACCCACCTCGCCCAGTTCCGGATCCTGGACCGCGACGGCACGCCGCCGCAGCCGGGCGAGGCGGGATGGAAGGACACGGTGCTCATCCAGCCGGGCGAGACCGTGCGCTTCCAGGCCAGCTTCGGCGACTACCTGGGGCGATACGTCTACCACTGTCACATGTTGGAGCACTCGGCCATCGGGATGATGGGCCAGATGGAGATCATCAACTAGTTCCTCAAGGAGGACTGCATGAGCACCACGAACAGCACGACCGCCGTCGGCCGGTCCACCGGCCGCGGCGTCAACATCGCCCTCTGGGTCGCCCAGGTCCTTCTGGCGTTCCAGGTCGGCCTGGGCGGCGTGCTCAAGCTCGCCGGCGACCCGACCATGGTCGCCATGTTCGACGACATCGGCGCCGGCCAGTGGTTCCGCTACGTGGTCGGCGTGCTGGAGATCGCCGGCGCGATCGGGCTGCTGATCCCGCGTCTGAGCGGCGTGGCCGCGCTGGCGCTGATCGGCCTGATGATCGGCGCGGCCGGCACCAACGCGATCGTGCTGGGCGGCGTCCCCGTGATCGAGGCCGTCCTGCTGGTCGTCCTGGCACTGGTCGTCTGGGGCCGCTGGTCCCGCGTCAAGGCGTTCTTCGGCGCCAAGTGAGCTCACCCCCGCCCGGTACGCGATCGGCGTACCGGGCATCGACCTGTCCCGTGGAGGGAACATGACCGAGACCGCCAACCCGCAGAACCAGCTGCCCACCCCCGACCCCTCGCTGCAGACCCTGCAGCCGCTGGTCGGCACGTGGGAGATGACGGGCAAGGACTTCGGCACCGGCGAGGCGACCGGCGGCCGGCTCGTCTTCGAGTGGATGGACGGCGGCTTCTTCCTCGTCCAGCGCGTCGAGATGAGCCACGGCGGCGGCACGATGACCGGCGTGGAGTACATCGGCCACGACCCGGAGAGCGGCGCGCTGCGCTCGCACTACTTCGACAGCACCGGCAACAACTTCGTCTACGTGTGGAAGCTGGACGGGCGCGACCTCAACATCTGGTTCGGCGCGGAGGGCTCGCCGGCCGGGTTCAGCGGCGCCTTCAGCGAGGACGGCCGGACCATCAGCGGCCGGTGGGAGTGGCCGGGCGGCGGCTACGAGGCCACCATGACCCGGGCGGGGTAGCGCGGCATCCCGGTGTCGTGGCGTCCTGGCCGGCCCGGCTACCTCGCCGTGCTGTCGCGTTCCGCCTCAGGTCTCCTGCCGAAGGCCAGGCGGTAGTCGCGCGGCGGCAGGCCGACGTGGCGGGTGAAGTGGTGGCGCAGGGTCAGCGGAGTGCTGAAACCGCAGCGGTGGGCGATGGCGGCGATGGGCAGCTCGCTGACCTCCAGCAGGTGCTGGGCGGCCAGGACGCGCTGGGTCAGCAGCCATTGCAGGGGCGTGTCGCCGGTGGTCTGGACGAACCGGCGGGCGAAGCTGCGCTCGGACATGCGGGCCAGGTTCGCCAGCTCCGGGACGGTCCATGGGTGGGCCAGGTCGTCGAGCATGCGTTCGCGCAGGCCGGTCAGGCTGTCGGACGGCCCACCCCCGGCGGGGACGGGGCGGGTGATGAACTGCGCCTGGCCGCCTGACCGGAACGGCGCGGTGACCATGGTGCGGGCGATCTCGGCCGCGGCGGCGGCGCCGTGGTCGCGGCGGACCAGGTGCAGGCACAGGTCGATGCCCGCGGCCACGCCCGCCGAGGTCCAAATGGTGCCGTCCCCGACGAACAGCACGCCGGGGTCGACGCTCACCTCGGGGTGGCGCTGCGCGAGCTGCTCGGCGTCGAGCCAGTGGGCGGTGGCCCTGCGGCCGTCCAGCAGGCCCGCGGCGGCCAGCACGAACGCCCCCGAGCACAGGGACGCGACGGTCGCGCCACGGTCGCGCGCGGCGCGGAGCGTGGTGATCACGTCCGGGTGGACGGGCCGGGCCGGGTCCTGGACGCCGGGAACGACCACCAGGTCGCACTCGTCCAGGCCGTCCAGGCCGTGATCGGGGACGCAGGTCACGCCCGGGCCCATGGGCAGCGCGGGGCCGCGCGGCCCGCACGTGCGCAGGTCGAACGCCGGGACGCCGCGATCGGTCCGGTCCAGGCCCCAGACTTCGGCGGCCACGGCGTAGTCGAAGACGCGGACGTGCTCGGTGACCAGGATCCCCACACTGCGCATGGCGGAAAACTATCCCACATGTGCGTTTCTGCCACTCACGGCTCGACGGGCCCGGCGGCCAGGCTGGAGGCGTTCGTCCCGGATGAGATGAGGAGCGCAATGCCATGCCGCTGGCTCTGTTGGCCCTGGCCGTCGCGGGTTTCGCCGTCGGAACCTCGGAGTTCGCCATCATGGGCCTGCTGCCGCAGGTCGCCACGGGGGTCGGGGTGTCGATCCCGGCCGCCGGCGTGCTGATCAGCGGGTACGCCGTAGGCGTGATCGTGGGGGCGCCGCTGCTGACCGCGGTCTCGGCCCGCCTGCCGCGCCGCACGACCCTGCTGATCGTCGCGGCGCTGCTGACGGCGGGCAGCGTCCTTTCGGCGGTCGCGTCGGGCTACGGCCTGCTGATGGCGGCCAGGGTGGTCGCGGGTGTCCCGCAGGGTGCGCTGTTCGGGGTCGGGTCGGTGGTGGCGGCCGAGCTCGTTCCGCCGGAACGCCGCGGACGGGCGATGTCGATCATGTTCGGCGGGTTCACCCTGGCGAACGTGGCCGGGGTGCCGCTGGTGACCTGGCTGGGACAGGCCGCCGGCTGGCGGGCCACGTTCTGGGCGATCGCCGCGCTCGGCGTGTCGTCCCTCGCGGGCATCGCGGCGCTGGTGCCGGGTCGGCTGCGTCCCGGGGGCGAGGCCGGGCTGCGTTCGGAGTTGTCGACTCTGCGCCGGCCGCAGGTCTGGCTCGCGATGGCGGTGACGACGGCCGGTTTCGGCGGCGTCTTCGCCTCCTTCACCTACGTCGCCCCGATGATGACCCAGGTCGCGGGTTTCAGCAGCGGCAGCATGACGGCGTTGCTGGTCGTCTTCGGCCTGGGCATGGGCGCGGGCAACCTGCTGTCGGGCCACTTCGCCGGACGCCGGCTCATGCCCAGCCTGTACGTGTTCCTCGCCGGGCTCACCGTCGTGCTGAGCCTGTTCGTGGTGACGGCGCACAGCAGGATCCTCGCCGCCTGCACGCTGTTCCTGCTGGGGTTGTTCGGCTTCGCGACCGTCCCCGCCCTGCAGATGCGCATCCTGGACAAGGCCGCCGGCGCCCCCACCCTCGCCTCCGCGCTGAACCTGTCGGCGTTCAACGTGGCCAACGCGCTCGGCGCGTTCCTCGGCGGGCTGATGATCAGCGCCGGGTTCGGCTACACCAGCCCCAACACCGTCGGCGCCGTGCTGGCCGCCGCCGGGCTCGCCCTCGCGCTCTGCTCGGGAGCGATCGACGCACGCGCCAAGGAGGCGGTCGGCCGATGACTCCCGACGTCGAGCGCTACACGCCCGGTCATGACTCCTTCGCCGTCGACTTCATGGCCGCCAGGCGCGCCGCGACGCACGCGGACTTCTTCCTGCCGCATCTCGCGCCGGGGACGTCGCTGCTGGACCTGGGGTGCGGGCCCGGCACCATCACCAACGACCTCGCCGCCGCCGTCGCACCGGGCCACGTGCTGGGTCTCGACCAGCACGTGGCCCAGTTCACGGGCGCGCGTGCGTCGGCCCGGCGACGGGGCCTGCGGAACGTCCGGTTCCAGGAGGGATCCTGCTACGACATCCCGCTGGCGGACAGCTCGGTGGACCGCGTCTTCTCGCACGCCCTGATGGAACACCTGGCCCATCCGGCGAGCGCGCTGGCGGAGATCCACCGGGTCCTGCGGCCCGGCGGCACGGTCGGCCTGTGCAGCCCCGACTGGGGCGGCTTCCTGCTCAGCCCTCCCCTGGACGACGCCGTCGCCGCCTACACCCGCCTGCAGCGGGCCAACGGCGGCGACCCGCACGTCGGCCGCAAACTCGGGCTGTACCTGCGCGACGCGGGATTCACCGACGTCTGGCTGGACGTGCACTACGAGCGCCACGCCGATCCGTCCCACATCGCCGGCTACCTCGCGCGCCAGCTCGACCTGGCGGAGCAGCCCGCCCACGCCGACCGGCTGCGCGCATGGGCCGCCGACCCGGGCGCGATGTTCGCCCAGGCGTGGGTCAGCGCCACCGCCACCCGCCCCCGCTGATCCCGGCTGCTCATCCCAGGTCGCCGTCCGGGCCGGGGGCGGGGCGGGTGAGGCGGACCATGGCCCGGTACAGGGCGGTGGGCGCGGGGGTCGGCTCCAGCGGGGGCAGGTCGGCGCCGGGGGCGGCGTAGGCGCGCAGCATCTGGCCGACGAGGCGGCGCCAGGTGTCCGGGGCGGCGTCCCCGGTGGCGGCGATGACACCGGCGTTGGCCATCAGCAGGATGACCATGTCCTGGTCGCTGAAGTCCGCCCGCAGGCGGCCGGTGGCCTTGGCACGCTCGATGAGGTTGAGGAAGCCGTGGTAGGCCGCGGCCCGGCGCTTCTCCAGGGCCTTGGCCGCGGGGAAGGTCATGGCCAGCACGTCGGCGAAGCCGCGGTCGGCGGCCTGCATGGCGCACACGGCCTGGACGTAGCCGACGAAGCCGTGCCAGGGGTCGGGGTCGGCCAGCGCCTGCGCGACGGCGGCGGCGTAGGCGTCCATGCGGTCGGCGAAGACGGCGTTGATGAGCTCCTCGCGGGTGGCGAAGCGGCGCGACAGGGTGGCCTTGCCGACCCCGGCGGCACGGGCGATGCAGGCCATGGAGACGCCGAGGCCGTGGCTGGCGTACAGGCGGCGGGCGGTGGCCACGATGCGTTCGCGGTTGCGCTCGGCGTCGGCGCGCAGGCCCGGCCCGGGCTGCTCGCCGGAGGGTGCGGAGGCGTCGGCGGGATGATCCATGCCTCCATCCTACCCAAGTGGAACGACCTACCCATTTTTCTTGTTACGCTGGGCAGCACGAAACGGGTAGCCCGTTCCACTTTTTTGAGAGGTGCAGCTCATGCGTGCTGTCATGCTGAACTCCGTCCCCGCCGACCCGGCCCTGGCCGACCTGCCCGTCCCGCGGCCGGAGGCCGGCGAGGTGCTGGTGAAGGTCACCGCCTCCGCGGTCAACGGCTTCGACCTGGCCGTGGCCGCCGGCTATCTGCAGCAGATGATGGAGCACCGGTTCCCGCTGGTGGTGGGCAAGGACTTCGCCGGCACCGTCGAGGCGCTCGGCGAAGGCGCCGAGGGCTTCACCGTCGGGCAGCCGGTCTTCGGCGTGGTGATGAAGCCGTTCCTCGGCCCCGGCTCGATGGCCGAGTACGTGACCGTGTCCGCCGGTTACGGCATCGCCCCGCTCCCCCAGGGGCTGGCCGCCGCGGCGGCGGGCGCGCTGGGCCTGGCCGGCACCGCGGCGCTGGACAGCCTCGACGCCGTGGCCCCGGCCGAGGGCGAGACGGTGCTGATCTCCGGCGCCACCGGCGGCGTGGGCGCGCTGGCCGTGCAGCTGGCCGCCGCCCGCGGCGCCCGGGTGATCGCCACCGCCCGTCCCGGCGCCGAGGCCGACTTCGTCACCGAGCTCACCGCCGCCGAGGTCGAGCTCGTCGACCACGGCGGCGACCTGTCCGCCCAGGTCCGCGCGCTGGCACCGGCGGGCGTGGACGCCGTGCTGCACCTGGCGGGTGACGGCGCCGAGCTGGCGGGACTGCTGCGCGGCGGCGGCCGGCTCGCCTCGACCCTCGGCCTGACCCAGGACGCCGTCCAGGACGCCGTCCAGGACGCCGTCCAGGGGGCCGCGATCACCGTGCACACCGTCATGGCAGACCCGAACCCGCGGACCCTGAGCGAGCTGGCCGCCCGGGTCGCGGCCGGCGCGCTGCGGGTGCCGGTCTCCGCCACCTACCCGCTGGAGCAGGCCCCCGAGGCGTTCGCCGCCTTCCGCGCGGGCACCCTCGGCAAGATCGCCATCACCTGCTCCTGACGTCCTCGGCCTGACCTGAACAGCCGCCGCGGCAAGGCCACCGCCCCGGCCACCCCCCAACCGCTAGACCGGGACGCGCGGGCTCTCGGCCGGGCGGCGCGGCTCGGTCTCGGCGCGCCGGGCCACCAGGCGCTCGCGCAGCCGCATCGCGGGCAGCTCGACCAGGTAGTAGCTGACCGTCGCGACCGCGACCGTGCCCACGAGCACCACCGCCAGCAGCTCCCAGAAGCCGGACTTGCCCATCACCACCGGCATCGGCACCGGCGGCGCGCCGAAGACGCTGCCGTTCTGCAGCCAGAGGTACTGCAGGATGAAGTGCCACAGGTAGACGCCGTAGGAGATGCGGCCGAAGAAGCGCATCGGACGGTTGGTGAGCACCGCGTCGATGACCTTCGAGTGCACGCCGGGCACCACCACCGGGGCGATGACCAGCAGCGCGAAGATCAGGAACAGCACCATCTCGGCCATCGCCTCGGGCACGGTGGCGTAGTCGGCCATGCCGGGCTTGCCGAACGGCCGGATGCAGTTGATCACGTAGACGACGGCCGCGCCCAGCCAGAACAGCAGCGGCCGGCGGGCCACCAGACGGTAGAAGGCGGGCGTGGTGTCCTTGGCCTCCGCGTACGCCGACAGGATGGCCAGGCCCATGCCGATGGCCAGGAAGCCGGTGAAGCCGATCACCCAGAAGTACTCGTACGGGAAGGGGCCCATCGACTCCAGGTGCGTGTACGCGGTCCAGGCCAGGCCGACGAGCACGAAGACGCCCAGCGGGACCAGCAGGCGGCGGGCCTTGGCGCCGGGGTCGGCGGCCTTCCTGGCGTACCGGTCGAAGATCCAGGCCAGGATGGGCAGCGCCAGGTAGAAGGTGACCTCGGCGGGCACGGTCCAGGTGGGCTCCAGCCCGGCGTAGCCCGCCTCGGGGCCCGGCACGTAGTAGTGCATGAGCAGCAGGGGGCTGAGCACGTACCAGAGGCCGTCGACGCTCTTGAGGTTGAGCAGCAGCAGCGCCGCCACGGCCACCAGCCAGTACGCGGGCAGGATTCGCAGCATGCGCTTGATCAGGTAGCCCTTGAGCTCAGGACGCGGCGTGCCGACGATCGTCGCCCTGGCGAACGGCCGGTACAACAGCAGGCCGGACATCACGAAGAAGGGCGGCAGCAGCACGTTGAGACCCTGGATCAGCACGGGCCAGATGCCGACGGACGGTTTGTCGTAGAAGCCGATGACGCCGGCGGCGAAGGCGACGTGCACCACGATCACGCCCAGTGCCAGATATCCGCGCAGCCCGTCGAGCCGAGGGGCACGTTTGCCGGGGCCGCCCCTCTTGATGATCTCCGGTGAGGTCATGGCATGTTTCCTCGCAGTTCGCTCGCTGATGGGGCTCGGCGCCCCCTCGGCGCCATCGTCACGCGGGGCCGCGGGCGGCCGCATCTCGTGTCGTGCTGAATTCCCCGTGCCGCCGGACGGCCTTTTCCACATCTTCCGAAATGCGTTTCCGGCGAATTGCAGGAAGCGGTCCCGGCGGGGCAGGTAGCTGCCCGGGAATGCCCTGTCGCCCGTTCCCCGGGGCGCGCATCGTTGGGGCCATGAGAGAAGACACCGTTCTGACGTACTCGTCCTACCTGGCGCTGGAGGAGATCCTCACGGCGCAGCGACCGGTTTCCGAGAGCCATGACGAGACCCTGTTCATCATCGTCCACCAGGTGTACGAGCTGTGGTTCAAACAATTGCTGCACGAATTCGCCGAGCTGCAACTCGAACTCGCCGGCGGATTCACCGCGCACGCCATGCGGACTTTGCACCGGTCCTTGAAGCTGATGCGGCTCGCGGTCTCCCAGATGGACGTCATGGAGACGATGACGCCGTTCCAGTTCGCCGCCTTCCGCGGCAAGCTGGGCACCAGCAGCGGCTTCCAGTCGGCGCAGTTCCGCGAGATCGAGGCGGTGCTGGGCCGGCGCGACGAGCGCATGCTGCTCGGCCAGGCCGAGGGCACCCCGGCCCGCGCCCGGATCGAGGCGGCGATGGCCAGGCCCACGCTGTACGACTCGCTGCTGACGTACCTGTACCTGCGTGGCTACGAGGTGCCGCAGGACCGGCTGCACCGCGACGTACGGCTGCCGCTGGAGCCGTCGGAGCCGGTGCAGGACCTGCTGCTGCGGGTCTACCGGGACGACACCGGCGCGGCCCAGCTCTGCGAGCGGCTGGTGGACCTGGACGAATGCCTCCAGGAGTGGCGGTACCGGCACCTGAAGATGGTCGAGCGCACCATCGGCGCCCGGCCGGGCACCGGCGGCTCCAGCGGCGGGGCGTACCTGCGGGCCTCGCTGACGCCGTCGTTCCCCGACCTGTGGGCGGTCAGGAGCATGGCATGAACGACATCTCGGGACGTCTGGCGCCGCACTACTCGGCCTTCCGCGCGGCGGACCGGCTGCTGCTCACCGGCCACTCCCACCAGGCCTGGCCGGACGTGGCGCTGGCCGGGCAGATCGAGGCGTTCGACGACGCCGCCAGGGACGTGGACGACAAGTGGGCCGCCGCGTTCAATAAGGCCGACCGGGTCAGGGAGGGGTTCCGGCTCTTCCTCGGCGACCCGTACGCCGAGCTGGCCCTCGGGTCCAGCACGCACGAGCTGGTGCTGCGCTTCCTGTCGGCGCTGGACCTGCGCGGCCGGCCCCGGCTGGTCACCTCCGGCGGCGAGTTCCACACGCTGCGGCGCCAGCTCGCCCGGCTGGCCGAGGAGGGGGTGGAGGTGGTCGTCGTCCCGCCGGAGCCGGTGGGCACGCTGGCCGCGCGGCTGGCGGACGCGGCCGACGGGCGCACGGCCGCCGTCCTGGTCTCGGCGGTGCTGTTCGAGACGGCCAGGATCGTGCCGGAGCTGGACGAGCTCGCCGCCGCCTGCCGTTCGCGGGGGGCCGAGCTGCTGGTGGACGCCTACCACGCGCTGGGCGTGGTGCCGTTCTCGACGGCGGGCCTGGACTCGGCCTGGGTGGTGGCGGGCGGGTACAAGTACCTGCAGCTCGGGGAGGGCAACTGCGTGCTGCGGCTGCCGGCGCACGCCGACCGGCTGCGGCCGGTGGTGACCGGATGGTACTCGGAGTTCGCCGAGCTGGCCGAGGACCCGCGGGCGGGCGGCCGGGTCGGCTACCCGGCGGGGGCGGCCCGGTTCGCGGGGGCGACCTACGACCCGGTGAGCCACTACCGGGCGGCCCGGGTGTTCGACTTCTTCGCCGCGCAGGGGCTGACGCCGCAGGTGCTGCGGGCGGTGTCGCTGCGGCAGCGCGGGCTGCTGGCGGCGCGCTTCGACGAGATCGGCGCGCCCGCGCACGTGGTCAGCCGGGACCTGGACGCCGCGCCCGAGGAGTTCGGCGGGTTCCTGGCGCTGCGCTCGCCGTACGCGGGACGGCTGCGGGCGGGGCTGGCGGCGCGGGGGGTGCAGGCCGACAGCCGGGGCGAGTACCTGCGGCTCGGGCCGGCGCCGTACCTGTCGGACGCGCTGCTGCACGCGGCCATGGACCGGCTCGCCGCGGAGATCCGCTCACTGCCGTCCGGCGCGACGGCCGGCGCGAGGCGAGCGGCGTGAACCGGAGGGACGGCCGGGGGCGACCGGGCGTGAGGCGAGCGGCGTGGACCGGAGGGGGCGGCGGCCCACAGCCGGGCACCCGCCCCCGGCCCCGGCCCGGCCTTGCACCCGCCGACGGTCAGGGGCGGAAGAGGGCCGGGTCCATGAGGACGAGCGACGGCGAGACGCGGACCGGGAAGCCGATCTGGTCGAGCACGTCGCGGCGCAGGTCCACGCCGGGCGCGAGCTCCACCAGCTCCAGGCCGCCGGCGGTGACGTCGAAGACGGCCCGCTCGGTGACGACGCGGGCCCACTGCCCGCGCCGCACCCCCTCGCCCAGCCGGTACGTGACGTGACCGGCCCGCGGCACCAGCTTGCGCACCCGCCCTTCGGCCAGGATCCGCAGCGCGCCGTCGGCGCAGCTCACCCGGAGGCCGTCGGTGGTCAGCGTGCCGGCGAAGACCAGCCGCGTGGCGTTGTGCGCGATGTCCACGAACCCGCCGGCGCCGGGGTTGGCCGCGCCGAACCGGCTGACGTTCACGTTGCCCTCGGCGTCGATCTGGGCGAAGGCGAGCGCGGCGAACGGGCAGCCGCCGCCGTCGATGAAGTCGAACTGCGAGGGCCCGTCCAGCAGCGCCCGCGGCGAGTAGTTCGCCGAGAACTGCCAGCCGCTCATCACGATGCCGCCGAAGGAGCCGTGCTCGGTGGTGAACAGGTGCTCGTCCAGGCGGCCGTCGTCCAGCAGGCCGTCCTCGGCCATGGCCAGGACGGCGTCGGAGGAGGCGCCGAACCCGAAGATCGAGGTCTCCCCCGGCCTGACCTCCCTGGCGACCCGGCGGGCGATCACCTTGTCCGGGCCGGACGGCAGCCGCGGCACCCGCGCGACGGCGTCGGGCACGTGCCGGAGGTAGCCGGGGTCGTGCCGTACGCCGGTGGTCATGGGCGCGTCCGGAACCACGACGACCCGGTCGACGAGCGCCCCGGGCACGCGCATCTCGCGCGCGGGCGACGAGCCGGCGGGCACGATCCGCGACACCTGCGCGATCACGGTGCCGCCGCACGCCTTCACCGCGAGGGCGATCGCCAGCGCGCTGGAGAACAGCGGCTGGTCCTCGAAGGACAGGTTGCCGTCGGGGTCGGCGGCGCTCGCCCGGACCAGTCCGGCGTGCAGCGGCCAGGACGGGTAGAACAGGTACTCCTCGCCACCCAGCTCGACCAGCTCCACCAGGTCCTCCTGGGCCAGGCGGGTGAACCTGCCGCCGCCGTGCCGGGGGTCGGCGTACGTGCCGAGGCCGACCCGGGTCAGGTAGCCGGGGCCGCGCCGGGCCACCTCGCGCAGCCAGTGCATGGCGGCGCCCATCGGCCAGCTGTACGCCTCGACGAGGTCGTTCTGGATCAGCTCGGTCAGGGCGGGGCGGGCGCCGGTCACCGGGTGGCGGGGGTTGATGAACGAGGCGGACACGATGCGGCGCATCAGGCCCTTCCTGGCCACGTGGTCCATGCCGCCGATGCCGACGGCGTCCCCGGTGGCGCAGGGGAAGTAGAAGGTCAGCTCGCGCGGGGCGCCGGTGGCGGCGAAGCGCTCGCCGAGCGCGGCCAGCAGGGCGTCGGGGGTGAGCCAGCCGATGACGCCGGTGCTGGCGACGGCCTGGTGGTCCTCGATGAGCGCGACGGCCTCGGCCACCCCGCACACCTTGCCCGTCCGGCCACCCGCCACTGGCTCAGGGCCCTGGTCAGGGGCCTGGTCAGGGGCCTGGTCAGGGGCGGTCATGGGCGGGCTCCGAAGCGGGCCAGGCTCTCGCGGGCCGCGGCGGAGGCGCAGTCGGCGCCGAACATCCAGGCCGTGCGCGCGTCGAGCGTCTCGGCGGGCCCGCTCACCGCGTCGGTCAGCGCCCGCTTGGCGGAGGCGACCGCGTGCGGGGGCAGCGCGGCCAGCCCCGCCGCCACCTCCAGCGCGCACGCCAGCGCCTGCCCCGGCGCGGCCAGCTCGTCGGCGCCGCCGATCCCGTGCAGCTCGCGGCCGGTCAGCGGGCGGTCGCCCCAGACCAGCCGCCGCGCGGCGACCGGCCCGACCCGGGCGGCCAGGCTCTGGATTCCCCAGGGCGGCACCCAGCCGAGCCGCACCTCAGGCAGGTGCCAGCGGGCGTCCTCGGCGGTGACCACCACGTCGCAGCCGGTGGCCAGCAGGAAGCCGCCGCCGAGCGCGAAGCCCTCGACGGCGGCCACCACGGGGATGCCGAGATGCTGGACGGCCCTGGCCACGCGCCCGGTGTCGGCCTCGTGCCGCACCATGCCCTCACGCGTCATCCCGGACAGCTCCTTCAGGTCCGAACCCGCGCAGAACCCCGGCGGCGCGCCCGTCAGCACGGCGGCGCGCACCCCGGGGTCGTCGTCCAGCTCGGCCAGCGCGGAGCCGAGCGCCGCGACCAGCCCGGACCCGAGCGCGTTGCGCACGCGGGGCCGGTCGAGCCGCAGGACGGCCACCGCCCCGCGGCGCTCGCACGCCAGGCCCCCGTCCGACGGCCGGTCCATCAGAACGGGGTGGGCCAAGGGGCCAGCCAGGCGACGTCCACGACGCCGGGACGCTGGTGCGGCCAGGCGGCCACCTCGCGCCAGCCGTGCGCCGTCATGTGCTCGGCGATGCTGTCGAGGGTCGAGCCGCCGCTGTAGCGGGCCGTCACGCTGCCCTCGATGACGGCGAGCCGCAGCCGGCTCAGGTCGGTCCCGGCCAGCACCTCCAGCTCCGCGCCCTGGGCGTCCACCACCAGCACGTTGCAGCCGTGCTGCACCTCGCTGACGGGGATCACCGGGACGACGTCCTGCCGGACGACGGCCATGGGCAGCAGCGGCGGCAGCATGCTGGACTGCTTGTCGTAGGGGGTGACGTTGAGCGTGGCCTGGCCGCGTTCCCGGCCGGCGCACGCCGCCACGACCTCGCGGGCCGGGTGGCCGTGCTCGGGCTCGGGCAGCCCGGCGGCCAGGTGGTGCAGCCGGAGCTGCTCGCGCAGCGCGGGCAGGTGGTCGCCGTTGGGCTCCATCATGACCAGGCGGCGGAACCCGCACCTGGTGAGCGCCTCCACCTCCTGGCCCCGGTGCGCGCCCACCTGGATCGCCCCTTCGGCCGGCAATCCCAGCTTGTCCAGCAGGTCGGGCAGGTGATCCTCCCATCGGGCGCTCACCCGCTCCGGTGCGACAGTCTGGTTGCGCATCTGGTCGTCTCCTCCCGGTGAACCGCTCAGGGCAGCGTCATCGTGGTCATCGTCGGTCGCGGCCGCGCGCCGCCGCATCTCGTGGATTGCGCGGTACGTCCGCCCGCCGTCCCGCTCCCCGCCCCGCAGCGTCACCTGAGGAGCAATCCGCGAGGTGCGGGACGGCCGCGCGGCGGACCACGATGGACGCGGCGACCGAAGGGAGGGCCCATGCGGCGAACTCGTGACCGTGACCTGAACGCCTACCTCGACCGGCTGGACGTCGGCGACCCCGGCGAGCCGTCGCTCCCGGCGCTGCGCGCCCTGCACCGCGCGCACGTGGAGCGGGTGCCGTACGAGACCTTGGAGGTTCAGCTCGGCCGGCGGATCACCGTGGACCCGCGCGAGTCGGTCGAGCGGGTGCTGCGCGGGCGCGGCGGCTACTGCGTGCAGCTCAACGGGGCGTTCGCCACGCTGCTGACCGCGCTCGGCTACGACGTCACCTGGCATCGGGCCGGGGTGCAGGCCGCCGTCCGGGCGCCCGCCTCGCCGGCGTCGTTCGCGCCGCACCTCGCGCTCACCGTCGCCCTCGACGGGCAGGACTGGCTGGTGGACATCGGGCTCGGCGACGGGCTGCACGAGCCGCTGCCGCTGCGGGCGGGGACGTACCGGCAGGGGCCGTTCGAGTTCCGGCTGTCCGCCTCGGACGTGGAGCCCGGCGGCTGGCGGTTCGACCACGACCCGCGCGGGTCGATCGCCGGGCTGGACGTCGAGCGGGCCCCCGCCGAGCCCGGGGACTTCGTGGAGTGGCATCCGTACCTGTGCACGTCGCCCGAGTCCCGGCTGGTGCGGGCCGCCGTCGTGCTGCGGCGCGACGCGACGGGCGCCGACTGCCTGGTGGGCTGCATGTTGCGCCGGATCGGCGCGGACGGCAGGACCGAGCGGGAGCTGTCCACCCGGCGGGAGTGGTTCGGGGCCCTGGAGGAGGTGTTCGGGCTGCGCCTCGACGACGTCAACGGCGCCGAACGCGAGGCCCTGTGGACCAAGGTCCGCGACGCCCACCTGGCCTGGCAGTCCCGCCGCCGCACCCCCGCCGCCTGACCCCGCCCGCTGGCCTTCTGATCAGCGGGCGGATCTCGCCACGGCGGCCGGGGTGACCGGGGTGAAGAAGTTGACGAGATTGCCGTCGGGGTCGCGGAACAGCAGCGACCGGTTGCCCCAGGGCATCGTGGTGGGCTCGTTGACGAAGTCGGTGACGAGGCCGGTCAGGTTCTCGTACACGCGGTCCACGTCGTCCACCAGGAACTCGACGATCACGCTGTGGTTGTCGGCCGGGCGGGAGGAGCCCGGGGCGAACAGCGGGACGGTGCGGGTGCTCGCGATCGCCAGCGTGGCGGTGCCGGTCCTGATCTCGGCGAAGTCCTCGGTGGACCAGGTCGCCGGGGTCCCGGTGGCCTGCTCGTAGAACCCGGCGAGGCGGGCGACGTCATCGGTGATGATGCGGATCGATACGAAGTTCATGACGTTCCTTCAGTGTTCGTGCAGCTCTTGGCACCCCGCACGGTACGACTGATACTGGACGGATTCGGTCCACTATTCGCCATAGGCTCGTATTCATGTCGCCACCCACCGGTCGTGTGCTCACGCTCCTGGAGTTGTTGCAGTCGGGCGGCGTCCGGACGATGGCCGAACTGGCCGACCGGCTCGGCGTGGACGGCCGTACCGTGCGGCGGTACGTCGGTCAGCTCGTCGACCTCGGGCTGCCGGTCGAGTCGGTGCGCGGCCGTTACGGCGGCTATCGTCTCGCCCGCGGTTACCGCCTGCCGCCGCTCATGCTCGACGACGACGAGGCGCTGGCCGTGCTGCTCGGCCTGATCGCCAACCGGCGTACGGCGGGCGACGCCGGGGACACTGCGAGCGACACTGCGAGCGACACTGCGAGCGACACTGCGAGCGACACTGCGAGCGAGACGGCGGCCGCGAAGATCCGCCGGGTGCTGCCGGAACGGCTCGTCCGCAGACTCGACGCGCTCATGGAAGCCCTCGCCTTCACCGGCCCGTCCGGCAGGCCCGCCGGCCCGGACGGCGCCGTCCTGCTCACGATCGCCGACGCCGTACGCCACCGCCGGCCCGTCTCGATCCGGTACGCCGACCGCACCGGCCGGCGCAGTGACCGCACGCTGCACCCGTACGGGATCGTCAGCCACGCGGGCCGCTGGTACGTCACCGGCGAGGACCCCGGCCTCGGCGAGGAGCGGACCTTCCGCCTCGACCGCGTCGCGGACGCCCGCGCCCTGCCCGGCTCGTTCGAGGCGCCGGCTGGACGCGCTGCGCCGGATCCGGCGCAGCGCGTCCTGTCGGGGTTCGCCACCGCGTCCTACCGGCACGAGGTGACCCTGCGGATCCACGGGACGGCCGAGCAGATCCGCACCCGCCTGCCCGCCGCCGTCGCCACCATGGAGGAGATCACCGACGAGCCCGCCCTCGATACCACTGACGACCCCGCTGAGGAGCCCGCTGAGGAGCCCGCTGACGACCCCGCTGAGGAGCCCGCCGGGGAGGCCGGGCCGGCGGGCGAGTGCTGGTGGCGGGTCGAGCTGCGGGCCGAACGGCTCGACTGGCTGCCCAGCGTGCTCGCCGCGCTCGACCGCCCGTTCGTCATCGAGCGTCCCGATGAGCTGCGCGACCTCGTCCTCGCCGTCGCCGGCCGCCTCGCCTCCCGCGCCCGCCGATCCTGACCGCCCGCCGATCCCGACCGTCTGGCGTCACACTCCGACGAAGCTCACCGTCTCGGCCAGGTCGGCCCGCCCGGTACGCAGCCGCGGCACGTCCTCCCTCTCGAAGCCCACCGCGACCCCACAGAGCAGGACAAGCCCGTCATGGACGCCGACGGTCCGGCTGACGGTCTCGCGGTACATCGTCCACATCACCTGGGGGCAGCTGTGCACCCCTTCCGCCCTCAGCAGCAACATGACCGTCTGCAGGTACATCCCCGCGTCCGCCCACTGCCCGGGGCCCATCGCCCGGTCGAGGTAGCAGAACAGGACGACCGGCGCCCCGAACGCCGCCGAGTTCAAGGCGGCGATCCGCCGCGGCCGGTCGGGGGCGTCGCGCTCGATCCCCAGCGCCTTGTACCGCTGGTCGGCCGCGGCGGCGAACCGGTCCAGGTACGGCGAGGTCAGCTCGGCCGGGTACATCGGGTACTCCCGCTCGTCACCCGGGTCGCCCGCCAGCGCCCTGGCCGTCGCCCGCCGTTTCAGCTCGGCCAGCGGCTCACCGGCCACGACGTACAGCCGCCACGGCTGAAGGTTCCCGCTCGACGGGGCCCGCGTCGCGGCGGTCAGCACGCGTTCGAGCACCTCCTTGGGGACCGGCTCGTCGCTGAACGCCCGCACCGCCCGGCGGCTGTCCACGGCTTCGTACACGTCCATGCCTTCTCGCCCTCTCACGTCAACCTGCCCGTGCGGGCCGCGGCGAGCAGCCGTGCGGCCGTC
Source organism: Nonomuraea sp. NPDC049655 (assembly GCF_044465465.1). NCBI lineage: Bacteria > Bacillati > Actinomycetota > Actinomycetes > Streptosporangiales > Streptosporangiaceae > Nonomuraea > Nonomuraea sp. NPDC049655. Next base: position 206,494 of record NZ_JBITLS010000009.1, on the reverse strand, counting down.
ACCGCCGCGCCCGCGACCGCGGCCGTCACCAACCAGATCATGAACGTCGGATACAGATAGACCACCTGGATCCACATGATGTCGCCACCCCGCAGGAGCACCCGCATGATCGGGACGATCGTGACGCACAACGCGAGCGGGGCCAGCAGCGGCAGCAGCCGCGACCGCCGCCATCCCACGCACCCGACGGCCCAGCGCCGGGAGCGGGCCACGCCCCGTACGGCCAGCCCGACGGTCGCGAGGGTCAGCAGGACGAACAGGATGTCGGTGACGAGGTAGGGCGGCGAGGAGGGGATCTCGGGTGTGCCTCCCTCGATCAGGGCGACCAGGCCGTCCATGAGGGCGCCGGCGTCGCCGAAGGCCGTCCCGGTGTTCGCCATGACCGCGACGCCGTACCCCCGCTCCGGCATCAGCAGCTGGGCGGCCGTGGAGGTGAACAGGTCGCCGTCGTGCCGGACGACGGGGGTGCCGCGCGCGGTCTCGCCGATCTCCCAGCCGAGGGCGTACTCCCCGTCCTGCTCGGACGGCGTGCGCATCTCCTTGACGCTTCGCGGGGAGAGGGTGCCGTCGTTCTGCGCGATCAGCCATCGGGCCATGTCGCCGGCGGTGCTGAGGATCCCGCCCGAGCCGTTGCCGAACCCGGGCGGCTCCGGCACGGCGACGGCCCGGCCGAGCACGACCAGATGGCCGCGGGCGCTGCCGGGCAGGTCGCGGTCGGTGTCGACCGTCCTGCTGTGGCGCATGCCGAGGGGTGTGAAGACGTTCTCGTGCAGGTACGCCGCGAACGGCTGCCCGCTCACCACCTCGACCAGCCGCGCGGCGACCTGGTAGTTGGTGTTGTGGTAGCTGAAGGCGGTGCCCGGCTCCGCGGCGAGCCGGGCCGTCCTCAGCCGGGCGACGGCGCCTTCGAGCGTGCGGGGCTGGGGCAGGCTCTTCTCGCGGAAGGCCGAGTCGGCCATGCCGGAGGTCTGGTTGAGCAACTGCCGCACGGTGATCCGGGCGGCCCTGGGATCGGCCATGGTGAACTCGGGCAGGTAACCGCGCACCGGCCTGTCCAGCTCGACCTGGCCTTTCTCCACCAGTTGCAGGACGGCGAGCGAGGTGAACGACTTGCTGACCGACGCCACGGCCATGGGTGTGTCCGTCGTCACCGGCTCGCCGGAGGCGGTCCGGCCGTACCCGGCGGCGTGGACGACCTGCCTGCCCTTGGTGATCGCGACCGCGACCCCGGGGAGCCCGGTCGCCTCGCGGTACCTCGTGACGAAGGCGTCCACCGACGCTGGGGCGAGGTCCTCGGGCGGGGCCGGGCCGGACGCGAGCGGCAGGGCGAGGCAGAACACGGCGACGATGTCTCTGAGCACCCGCCCAACGCTATGGATCACCCTCGTTCCGCCACCATGGCGAAGTCCCTCCGCTTTTCCTACGGAAAACCGCCACTCCCACGCGGAAGCCGGGCGGGCCCGCAAGCACTTCCCCCCGGACGCCCCCTTGCCCGCACCCGCTGACCCGGCTGGCGATTCGTCTGTTTCGCCGGAAATGAAACCTGCGGTGCGCAGGTGTCCCTGCTGGCTACCGTGGCGGAGTGCACACAGTGATCACGCGAGACGGCCGCGCCCTTGCCGTGGAGCAGTGGGGCGTCCCCGACGGGACACCCGTCTTCTACCTGCACGGCACCCCCGTGGGACGCCTGGCCCGCCACCCCGACGACTCCTTGTACACCAGGCTCGGCATCCGGCTGATCACCTTCGACCGCCCCGGCCTCGGCGGCTCGACGCCGCTGCCCGGGCGACGCGTCGTGGACGGCGCGGACGACGTCGCCGCCGTGGCCGACGCGCTCGGCCTCGACGAGTTCGCCGTCTACGGGGTCTCCGGCGGCGGGCCGCACGCGCTGGCGTTCGCCGCCCGCCACCCCGGCCGGGCCGTCCGGGTCGCCTCGCTGGCGGCGCTGGCCCCACGCGACGCCGAGGGCCTGGACTGGACGGCCGGGATGATGGAGGGCAACCGGCGCAGCGCAGCCGTCGCCCTCCAGGATCGCGACGCGATGATCGCCCACCTGGGGGCGGACTCGTCCGGGCCGCCGCAGTTGCCGCCGTTCGAGGCCGCCGTCCTGACGCGTCCCGAGGTCAGCGCCATGTTGGCGGCCGCCTACGCCGAGGCGGTCCGTCCCGGCCTCGGCGGCTGGGCCGACGACGTCATCGCCCTCTTCGGCAGGCCCTGGGGGGTGGACCCCGCCGCCATCACCGTTCCGGTCCGGCTGTGGCACGGCGAGCTGGACGGGGTCGTGCCGGTCGCGCACGCCCGCTGGCTCGCCGCCCGGATCCCCACCGCCACCCTCACCGTCCAGCCCGACGCCGGGCACGCCGGGCACTTCGACGCCACCCCCGCCACGCTGGAGTGGCTGCTGCACGGCGACGAGCCCCTCCGCGACCAGGACGAGGTGGCGGCCGCCACGACATAGGCGGCCCGCCGTCAGTGGGGGATGGCGTCGATCAGTTCCCGGGCGCCCTGGCGGAGCAGCGCGACCGCGACGGAGGTGCCGAGCGTCGCCGGGTCGAGCGGGCCGGCCCACTCGTGCGCGTCGAGCACGCGCTTGCCGTCGGGGGAGAAGACCCGGGCGCGCAACGACAACCGGCCGTCGCGCTCGGCGCGGGCGTACCCGGCGATGGGCGAGTTGCAGTGGCCCTGGAGCACGTGCAGCAGCATGCGCTCGGCCGTGATCTCCCGCCACGTGTCGGCATGCCCCAGCCCGGCGACCGCGTCGACGGTCGCCGGGTCGTCCTCCCGGCACTGCAGGGCGAGCACGCCCGCGCCGATCGGCGGGCACATCGTCTCCAGCGACAGCGCCTCGGTGATCCGTTCCGGCCGGCCGATGCGCTCCAGCCCGGCCACCGCCAGCAGCAGCGCGTCGGCCTCCCCCGCGTCCAGCTTCTCCAGGCGCCGGTTGGCGTTGCCGCGCATCGGCACGCAGCGCAGCTGCGGGTGGGACGCGGCGAGCTGGGCCACGCGCCGCACCGACGACGTGCCGATCCGGGTGCCCTCGGGCAGCGCGTCCAGCTTCAGGCCGCCGGGGTGCACGAGCGCGTCGCGCAGGTCGTCACGCTTGAGGAAGGCCGCGAAGACCGTGCCGGCCGACAGCGGGCGGTCGGCGGGCACGTCCTTCATGCAGTGGACCGCCAGGTCGGCCTGGCCGGCCAGGAGCGCCTCGTCGACCTCTTTGGTGAAGGCGCCCTTGCCGCCCAGCGCCGACAGCGCCCCCTGCCACCGGTCGCCGGACGTGGTGACCGGGACGACCTCGGTGCGGATGCCGGGATGCCGGTCGGCCAGCTCCCGCCGGACGCGCTCGACCTGGGCGAGCGCCATGGGAGACGAACGCGTCACGATGCGGATCAGCTCGGGGACGGCCATCCCCCGATCGTAGGGCGTCACCTCCGTGCCGCGCGGGCTGATTCCGGAGCTCGCCATGGATGGCCCGCCGAAGGGATGGCGGCTTAGGGTACGGATCACCAATTGTCACGGGGGAAGAGGACGGGGACGTACATGATGGCCAATGATCCGGGGCGGCCGACGCTGATGACGCGGATGGTCGCGGCGTACAAGGGCGAGGTGCGCGCGGACGAGCTGGAGGCGTACCGGCGGGCCGGGGGTCTGGTCTACACCGAGCTGGAGCGTGCCGAGGAGCTGCGGTTACGCCTGGTCCAGGACGGCGTCAACCTCTGGCACGGCCCGCAGTCCGCCTCCGGGCAGCTGCTGTGCACCTGGAACGCGTTCGTGCTGCAGACCATCGGCGAGCAGCTGCTCGACTCCGACTACAGCGCCGACCCGCGCACCGCGGGCTACGTGCCGCCGGTCACCAGCCGGCAGGTGGCCGCCTGCTTCGCGCAGGTGGAAGGCTGGGTGTCACGCGCCCGGCAGGCGGCCGGCAACACCCGCTATCTGGTCGAGACAGAGCTCCAGCTGCCCGCCGACCTGCCCGAATGGGCCGAGGCGGACCCGTGCCCGCTGCCCCACCTGCACGGCATGCTGGCCGCCACCCGCGCGATCCGCCGGCACGCGGAGGTGGCCTTCGGCGTGTTCGAGCAGACCGTCGCCGACGACCACGACCACCAGGCCGACCTGCAGCGGCTGCGCCAGCTCGTGGCCGAGGCCGCCACCGCCGCCGACTATGCCGAGGGGCTGCTCAAGGCCGATCCGCAGCCGAGCCTGCACGAGGCGATCGAGCAACGGCTGCAGCGGTCCCTGGAGCTCTACTACCACGTGGGCCAGCTCATCGCCATGCCCAGGCACATCGCCACCTACCAGAGCACCGTCACCAGGCCCGCGGCGACGTACAAGTCCCTTGAGGCGAATCTGCGCGACCTCGACCCGTGGTGCCTGACCGACCCGCAGCGGCGGGACTACTGGCAGGCCGACCCCAAGGCCCGGCAGGCCGTCAAGGAGATGTGGGAGTACGACCCCGACCCGGCCGCCACGCTGCACATCCAGGCGCAGATCGACGCCGCCTTCCGGGACGGCGCCATCGCCTACGCCGTAGACGCGGCGGGCAAGCCGCTCGGCAGCTACTACTGCTGCCCGTTCCCCGCCATCTATTCGGTGCGCAGGCCGGTGGTCATCGCGGGCAGGCTGCTGCGGCCCATGCAGCGCTTCACCTTCGAGGCGTCCGCCGAGGAGATGGAGAGCGGCGGCCCGTTCCGGCGCGAGATCATCGTGGCCGACTTCAAGCCGACGAACGAGATCGACTACTGCGACCCCGACGGGCTCCACGGCGACTAGTGTCTTCCGCCTGAAATTCGCCGGCAATATTCAGCGAGGGATTCGAGGATCTCCTCGGCGGATCTCCAGCTCGGCCGGCACGGTGTCGGTGGCGGGCGACCACCTGCCCTTCCAGCGCTACGACCTCAGCGCTGCCGGGGACATGCGCACGTGGGCGCGGAACGGCTGTTCCGCGCCCACCGTCGATCCATCTGTTTCAGCAGCCGACCGGCGCGTCCACCGTGACGGAGGCAGGGCCGTAGAAGCTGGGCCCGCCGGGACCCACGGGCCCCTGGGACAGCTTGACCTCGGCGCGAACCGTCGATCCGCAGGGGACGGTCGCGGTGGCGCCCTCAACGGTCACGGTGTTGTTCCAGATGCTCACCGACTGCCGCCGGGAGCCGAGGAACAGGCCACCGACGACTTGGCCGGACACCTCCACCTCTGCGCGCTGTGGGGTGATGACTCCGCCGGGTCCAGGCTCCGCGATGCCGGGCGCGCCGACGGTGCCGTAGAACCGTGCCTGGGTGCCGGTGAGATCCACGCAGGCCTTGGTGGAGAGGCCCGAGATCAGGACGCTGTCACTGCAGGTGGTCGTAGTCGTGACGGCGGATGCCGGGCTGCTCAACGCGAGCGCCCCCGCGGCCGCCGCCCCTGCGGCGAGTACCGCGGCTCCACGCTTGACGATCTGCTTCAACGATTTCCCCTTTGATGATCGGGCGTGCGGCCTCGCGCCGCACACGAGCAGTAGCATGTCACACATGACATGATGAAAGGCCGAGCGCCAGGAGAACTGCGCGATAACCACGGGAAAAGGTTTGAGCGTTTAAAATCGGGCAGCCCAAAACCGCAAAATCGGAAAATGAAATGGGGGTCGAAAGCGAAGGCGCAAACCCCGGCCGTCGAGCTCTCGCCCAGAAAGCGTTCGGCTGCTTCGCGCCGTGCCTCACCTCCGGCATCTCAGCTGAATGCGACCGATACAGGGAGTGGCGCTCTCCTCCGGCCGGGAGAGGAGCTCTCACCTCGCATTCAATTCATTTCCCATTCATCTGCAAGAGCGCTTCGCGACTCTCGGTTCCGCAGGCAAGCGGCGACGGTGGAAGCGGGTCACGTGGGCATGCATTCAGAAGACCCGGCCATTCTGCGCGACATCGTGACCGCCGAACTCGGGCGCGCGGGCGCACAGGACTGGTCGATCGTCGAGGACAACCTCTGGTGCAAGGTCACCCCCGACGCCTACCCGATGCCCGACCAGGGATGGAAGCTGCACGTCTCCGCGACGATGCTCTCCGCCCCGCTGGCGCTCGCCCGCGTCTCGCGAGTACTCGCCGAGGCCCGTTGCGCCTTCAAGTTCCCCGCCCGGCTGAGCGACTACTGGAAACTCCTTGAGCCGCACTGCAGCCGGGCGCAGGCCGGGAAGTTCATCACCGTCTATCCCCTCGACGACGCCGAGTCGGTACGCCTGGCCGCCCTGCTCGATGACGCCACCCGCGGACTTCCCGGTCCGGTGATCCTTTCCGACCGTCCGTACCGGGTGGGCGGGATCGTCCACTACCGCTACGGCGCCTTCAGCGGGCACCGCGTGCTCGGCAACGACGGGTTCTACGAGATTCGGCTGCGTTCGCCGCAGGGCCGGCTCGTTCCCGACGAACGGCGGCCCAGCTTCTCCCCGCCGCCGTTCGCGACCTGCCCGTTCGAGGTTCCGGTGGCGAGCCGGCGCCCGCGGGCGTCTGCGGTGATGCTCAATGACCGGTTCATCGTCCGTAAGGCCGTACGGCATGCCAACCGGGGCGGCGTCTACCTCGCCGAGGACACCGCCACCGGCCACGAGGTCGTCGTCAAGGAGGGGCGTCCGCACGCGTGCGCCGATCTGAGCGGCCGCGACGCGCGGGATCGGATCGCGGCCGAACGTTCCTGCCTGGAAGCCCTCGCCACGGCCGGGATCACACCGGCCGTGGTGGACTTCTTCGAGCAGGGCGGTCACACCTTCCTCGTCGAGGAGCTCGTGCCGGGGATCACGCTGCAGCGCTGGTCGGACGAGAATGCCGGGCCACTGGGCGAGGACGGCTTCGGCAGCGCGCCGGCGCAGGTCCTGCCCATCATCAGCCGCCTGACCACGTTGCTGAAGGCGCTGCACGGCCGAGGCTACGTGTTCGGCGACCTGTCGCCGAACAACGTGATGCTCTCGCCCGGCGGTGAACTACGGCTCATCGACCTGGAACACGCGGCCGTGCCGGGCACCACCGTCATGGTGGGCGGGACTCCGGGCTACCTCGCCCCGGAGCTGGCGGGCCACACGGGGGAGTTCCGGCCCGCCCCGCACGCGAGCGCCGACCTCTACAGTCTCGGCGCGATGGCGTACTTCCTGGCGGTCGGCGCCCACCTGGACCCGCCGGGCCCCGGCCAGGCGGCCAGGGTGGCAGCGGTTGCCGCGGCCAACCCCACGCTCGCCCTGCTGCGACCGCTCGTGGAGGGCCTGCTGGCGACAGAACCGGAGCGGCGCTGGTCGCTGGACAGCTGCCTCCGCTTCCTCACCGCTCCCGCCCCGGAGCGGGCCGCCCCCCACCACCGGTCCCGGCCGCCGCAGCGGATCGGCCGCCTGATCGACGACGGGATCGCGCACCTGGTGGAGACGATGGACACGAGCGAGGACGCCCCGTCGCCGTGGCCCGACGCCGCCGACGGCATCGAGGCCGATCCGTGCTCGGTCAACGGCGGCGCGGCGGGAATCCTCGGCGTCCTGACACGAGCCGAACCGCACGCGAGGGCGGCTGCCGAACTCGCCCGCTGGTTGAGGCGGCGGCTGGCGGCCGAGGACGTCTGGCCGCCCGGCCTGCACTTCGGGCGCTCCGGCGCCGTGTGGGCGCTGTACGACGCGGCGACGGCCACGGGCGACGCCGAGCTGGCCCGGTTCGCGGTACGGACGGCGCGGCGACTGCCGACCGACCACCCCGGCTCCGACGTGACGCACGGACTGGCCGGAGGCGGCATGGCGCTCCTGCACATCGCCCTGGCCTCGGGAGATCTCCCGCTCCGGGACCGGGCCGCCGAAGCCCTCCAGAACCTGCATCAGGCGCGGTCGTACGGCAACGGCCACCCGCAGTGGCCGACGCCGCAGACGTTCGACTCGGGCCTGGCCGGGGCCAACCACTTCGGTTTCGCGCACGGCATCGCCGGCATCGGGACCGCGCTGCTCCACGCGGGCCGGGCCCTCCACCGGCCTGACTGGACGGCGACCGTCCACGAGATCGCCCGCGCCCTCTACGAACACGCCGAAGTGGACGGCGACACCGCCTGGTGGCCGACGCAGCGCGGCGACCTGTCCACGGTGCGCCCGCGCCGGCCGCACTGGTGCAGCGGCTCCTCCGGGATCGGCTCCTTCCTCGTGAGGTACTGGCGTGCCACCGGCGACCCGCCCGCGCTGGACCTGGCGCGCAAGGCCGCGGCGGCCGTGCACCGTACTCGATGGCAGTCAGGGCCGGTGCCGTGCCACGGACTGCCCGGCGACGGTGAATTCCTGCTCGACATGGCCGACTTCACCGGTGACGACCACTACCGGCGGTGGGCGCGAGATCTGGCCGGCTGCCTCGAAATCCGTGCGGCCGATCGTCGCGGCCGCCTGCTCGTCCCCGGACCCCAGGGAGACTTCCCGCCGACCTTTCTCGCCGGTACGGCGGGGATCGTCGCCTTCCTCATCCGACTGCGCGACCGGTCCGCCCGGTTGTGGATGCCGGAGGAGGCCCCCAGGCTCGCCGCTCCCGCAGCGGGACGGCGATGACAGACGGCCGCGCCACTGGCGGCCCCGGCATTCACAAGGAGGTGACGACCATGTCCTTCGACGTCGAGGACCTGCAGGCGCTCCAGGAGCTCGAGCCCGGCGCCAACGAGGCGCTCCGGCTGACCAACTGCATCAAGCACTTCGGCTGCACCGACAACTGACAGTCGAACCCGCCCGCCCGGACACGGGCGGGCGGGGCTCTGTTCGATCACCAGACGTTCGATCTACCAAACGCTCGGTCACCAGACGCTCGGTCACCAGACGTTCGATGCAGACAAGGACAGGCCCGGCCCGTGCACGATCGTCCCCTCTTCGCTCCGGAGAAGCCTCCCGCCCCCGGAACCTGGCGCAGGGTCGTGCGGCTGTTCATGCCGCACCGGCTCGCCATCTGCTTCGTCGTCCTGCTCGTCGTGGCCTACTCCGCGCTGAACGCCGCCGTCCCGTTGCTGACCCAGCTGGTCTTCGACCGGGCGCTGTTCGGCGCGGGCGGTCCCGACCTGCCGCTGCTCGCGCTGATCGCCGGCCTGGCGGCGGCCACCGCCTGCGCGGTGGGTGTGGTGGACCTCGGCCAGTCGTGGGTGTCGGCCCGCGTCGCGCAGCAAGTGGTGCACGCGCTGCGCGTGGAACTGTTCGGCCGTCTCCAGCGCATGCCGCTGGCCTTCTTCGCCGCGACACCAGGTGGCGAGATCCAGTCGCGGCTGGCCAACGACACCGCTCAGATCGAGAACGCCGTCAAGGACACCCTGCCCAGCACGCTGTCCGGCGTCATCGGATTCGTGGCCGCCGCCGGCGCGATGGTGGCACTATCCCCCCAGCTCGCGGGTGCCGCCCTGATTCTCGCGCCCATCGTCGTCTGGGTGGCCTCCCGCTCCGGGCGAGCGCTCAAGAACCTGTCGGAGGTCAGCCAGCACTCTCGCGCGCAACTGTCGGCCATCGTGGCGGAGCGGCTGAGCCTGGGCGCCGTCATCCTGGCCAGGGTCCACGGCAGAAGCGCGGACGAGGCCGGCCGATTCGCCACGGAAAGCCGGCGGCTGATCCGGCTCGGAGTACGCTCCGGACTGGTGGCCCAAGGGGTGCTGAGCGCGGGACACGTCTTCTTCGTGTTGACCCCCTATCTGGTGTTCGTGGCGGCGGGCCTGTCCGACGGGATCACCCCAGGCACACTGGTGGCCTTCACCGTGCTGCAGGCCAGGCTCTACCAGCCCCTTTGGCAACTCCTGCACATCTCCACCGAGTTCCGCTCCGCCCAGGGAGCCTTCGAGCGGGTCTTCGACTACCTCGACATGGAGCCCGAGCCGGAGCCCGGCCCTGACGCACGGCCGGACCCCGCTCCCGGGCCCGGCGCGCTCGCCGTCCATGGGGCCACGTTCCGGTACGCCGCAGAGGAGCGGGGCCGTCCGGCGTTGGACGCTGTGAGTCTCGCCCTCCCGGCCGGATCCACCACGCTGGTCGTCGGCCCGAGCGGCTCGGGCAAGACGACACTCGGCCACCTGCTGGCCGGCCTGCACACGCCCACCGAGGGCTCGGTCCGGATCGACGGGGTGAAGATCACCCGTCCGTCGCCCGGACAGATTTGCATCGCCACGCAGGAGCCCTTCCTCTTCCAGGGGTCGATCGCCGACAACCTCCGATACGCCGCCCCCGACGCCACCGCGGACGATCTCATGCGCGCCTGCCGGCTCACCCGCGTCCACGAGCGGATCATGGCACTCCCGGACGGCTACGACTCGCTGGTGGGAGAGCGGGGGGCGCTGCTGTCCGGCGGCGAACGACAGCGCATCGCCCTGGCCCGCGCGCTCCTGGCCGGCGCGTCAGTGCTGGTTCTCGACGAGGCCACCTCCGCGCTCGACCCGATGACCGAACTGGAGGTCGTCGAGGCGATCCTGGCCGAGCGGGCGGGACGGACGACGGTGATGATCACCCACAGGTTCGGCGTCCTCGAGTCCTTCGACACCGTCGTGGCCCTGGACGAGGGCCGGGTAGCGGAACACGGAGATCGCCTCGACCTGCTCGGCGACCGGCACGGATGGTACGCGCGGATGGTCCGCGCTCAGACCGGCGTCGCATAGACCCCCCGTTCGCCCTGTGCCGCGTCAAACCATCACACAGGGCTTGAGCTGCATGTTCTCCGAAGCGGCTACGCGGCTCGCAGGCCACCGGCGGACGGTCACCGACGCGATCGGCCTGGTCCTGCGCCGATGCCTGGATGGAGATGCGGGGTGTGATGGGCGAGTACGACACCCAGGCGCGCCTCGCCGCAGAACGTTCTACTGGAGATCGCGCTGTCGCCCGCCGCCGGATCGGCGATCAGGTTGTTCTGTCCCGCGGGCGGTGAGTTCGTCGTCGGCCGGGTCTCGATCCTGGTCAAGCGTGCGTGGACGTCATGTGCACCCAACCGAGAACGCAACGACATCGCCTCCCCCCCGGCTCTGCCGCTTTCACGTGCGCACGTCAACAATCACCTGCCTACTGGCCAATAGCGACCAAGCGCCGGCGTCACATGGACATGGCCATTCAGTCATCTCTCCATGGGCGATAACCCGACCAGCACCAGTGCTTTGGCCCGGTGTACTTTGACATTAATTCTCCATACGGCCGACCTCGACCCCACTTCTGCCATTGTCATCGGATCTGAACGGTGATAGTCGCCTGCGCCGGCCCCTCGGACGGGCTGCCGGACACCTTGTGGTGATCCCGCCTGGCACCGCTGGAGGGATTAAGTGGCGGAGGCTTGAATCCTGTCCGGATGTGGCCAGGGCTGGGGGGTGTTTTCCCGCCCGTAATCAAGTTTCATAGAGACGAACGGGGCGCCGTTGCCTCGATCATCGACCGGACAGGGGCTGGTGATTGACATCGAGGGTGCACCAAAATCAAGCCCGCCCGTGCTCCTGCCGGCGCTTATCAGCTCTTCGCCAAACATTCCGGCAAGGCGCTGATAATCACCTCCGATGAGGTGGTGGAGCAGGCCGCGTTCGACCCCATGTACTCCTCCATGCGCTTCCGGCTCGTGCACTACAACGAGAAGGATTACGCGGGGGCGTGCTGGATTCTCGCCGAGGCTTTCAACCAGATGCTGTCCGCGGACTCCACCACTGCGGGCACGCCGCTGGTGTTCCCGCCGTTGTTCGGCAGCTCATCACGGGCTTTCTTGACGGGCGCATCTGCCGGAATTCGTGGCTGAAGAATATATGGCCCCTTTTTCTGTGTTGCCCCTTGAGCGTCGGCCGGCTCAATGTGGTGACCACCGGCAGGGCACGCCGTCCGGTGTGTGTCAGGCTCCTCCCCCCGATTTCCCCTACCAAGGAGGTAACCATGGCTCCCTTCCCTTCTCGCGCCCGGCTGATCGTCAAGCATTCGGGCAAGGTGCTGGCCATCGAGAACGCCAGCCTCAAGGACGGCGCCAGCCTGAACCAGTACGACTCCGGCACCCAGGACAACGAGAAGTTCGAGCTGCGCGACGCCGGTGACGGCTACGTCCGCATCGTCGTCAAGCATTCGGGCAAGGTGCTGGCCATCGAGAACGCCAGCCTCGATTACGGTGCCAGCGTGAACCAGTACGACTCCGGCACCCAGGACAACGAGAAGTTCGAGCTGCGCGACGCCGGTGACGGCTACGTCCGCATCGTCGTCAAGCA